>NZ_JBIVXA010000002.1:0-744980 GCF_044768965.1 Streptomyces sp. NPDC090798 | reverse complement strand
GCGTTCGCGCGGGAGTCGCTGGCGGAGTACATGGTGCCGGCGGTGTTCATGGAGCTGGACCGGCTTCCGCTGACCCGGAACGGCAAGGTCGACCACCGTGCCCTGCCGGAGCCGGTGTTCGGTGAGTCCGCGGGTGGCCGTGCGCCGCGCACGGTGCTGGAGGAGATCCTGTGCGGGCTCTTCTCCCAGTTGCTGGGTGCCGGCGCGGTCAGTATCGACGACGACTTCTTCGCTCTCGGCGGCCACTCCCTGCTTGCCACCAAACTTGTCAGCCGGGTCCGCTCCGTCCTGGAGCTGGAGGTTTCCCTGCGCGAGTTGTTCGAGGCCCCGACCGTGGCCGGTCTGGCCGCCCGGATCGAGAGCGCGCAGAGCCTTCCCGCGCGTCCGGCTCTGCCCGCGGGTGAGCGGCCGGAGCGCCTTCCCCTGTCGTCCACGCAGCGGGGGCTGTGGTTCCTGTCGCGTGTGGAGGGTGCGTCGGGGACGTACAACGTGCCGTTGGTGGTGCGGTTCTCGGGGCTGCTGGACGAGGTGGCGCTGGAGGGCGCGCTGGCGGACCTCGTGAATCGCCATGAGAGTCTGCGGACAGTGTTCCGCGAGCAGGGGGGCGAGCCGGTCCAGGTCGTGCTGGAGGGAGTTTCTCCGACGCTGGAGGTTCGTGAGGTTCCTGCCCCGCGTCTGGAGGAGGAGCTCGCTGAGGCGGGTGCCTGGAACTTCGACCTCGCTGCTGAGATTCCGGTGCGTGCGGTGCTGTTCCGGGTGGACGGTGACTCTGATGTTCTGCTGCTGGTGATGCATCACATCGCCACCGATGGATGGTCGACCGGCCCTCTGCTGAAGGACCTCGGCACCGCGTATCGGGCCCGGACCGCGGGTGATGTCCCGCAGTGGTCCCGGCTGCCGGTGCAGTACGCGGACTACGCGCTGTGGCAGCAGGAGTTGTTGGAGCAGGTCGGTGGGGGTCAGCTGGCGTTCTGGCGTGAGGCGTTGGCGGGTGCGCCGGAGGAGTTGGCGTTGCCGTATGACCGGCCGCGGCCGGCGGTGGCGTCGTTCGCCGGTGACTCGGTGTCGTTCTCGGCGGACGCCGGGATACAGCTCGGGCTCGAGGAGTTGGCCCGGCGTTCGGGCAGCACCCCGTTCATGGTCGCTCAGGCGGTGACGGTGGCGCTGCTGAGCAGGATCGGCGGTGGTACGGACATCGTGCTGGGCACGCCGGTGGCGGGTCGTTCGGACGAGGCGCTGGACGAGCTGGTCGGGTTCTTCGTGAACACGGTGGTGCTGCGGACGGACGTGTCCGGTGATCCCACGTTCGAGGAACTGCTCGGCCGGGTGCGGACCACCGATCTGTCGGCCTTCTCGCACCAGGACGTGCCGTTCGAGCAGGTCGTCGAGGCCGTCAACCCGCGGCGCAATCTCGCGCGTAATCCCGTGTTCCAGGTGATGTACAGCTTCCTGGAGGAAGGCGCGGACGACGGCGCGGTGGAGTTTGCCCCGTTGGCCGGCGTGCTGGACGGGGTGGAGCTGAAGCAGTCCAAGTTCGATGCTCACGTCACGTTCACCGCTCGGCGCGGCGACCGTGGTGAAGCGCTGGGGATGGACATCCAGGTCGAGTACGCGACCGCGTTGTTCGACCGGTCGACGGTGGAGTCGATCGGGGAGGCGCTGACCGGTCTCCTCAAGCGGGTGGCGGCCGATCCGCAGGCGCGGATCAGCGCGCTGGAACTGCCCGCCGCCGACGCGCTCGCTGCGCGGCCCGACCCGGTTCTCGCAGTGGCCGAGTCCCCGTCCGCCCTGGTCAGGGACGCCGGAAGCCGGTATCACGAGGTGCTGCTCGGGCTGTTCCGGGAGTTGCTGCACGACGAGGAGATCGGCCCGGACGAGGACTTCTTCGACCTGGGCGGACACTCCCTGCTGGCCGCGCGGCTGATCGCCCGGGTCCGCGAGGAGACCGGAGCGGAGATCAGCATCCGCGAGCTCTTCGAAGCCCCCACCGTCGCAGGCCTGGCGCAGGCGATCGCCACGGGCAGCGGCAACTCCGACGGGATGACGGGCGCGCTCGCGCCGATGCTCCCTCTGCGGTTCGGAGGTCCCGGCACACCACTGTTCTGCGTGCACCCGGTCGCGGGCATCGGCTGGGTCTACTCCGGCCTGCTGCGCCACCTGGACCCTGAGCGGCCGGTCTACGCCCTGCAGGCCCGCGGGCTCACCGACCCGGACGGCAAGCCGGCCTCGCTGTCCGACCTGGTGGCGGACTACCTCCGGCAGGTCCGCACGGTCAGCCCCGAAGGCCCGTACCACCTGCTGGGCTGGTCCTTCGGCGGTGTGGTCGCCCAGGCCATGGCGACCGAGCTGGAACGCGTCGGCGCCGAGGTGGCTTCGCTCACCCTGCTGGACAGCTATCCGCCGGACCCCGCCCACACGTGGACCGAGCGGTTCGACTACGACGACCCGCGTGCGGCTGCGGAGCTGGCCAGGTCACTGGGGGTGGAGCCGGGCGCACCGGAGGGCCCGCTCGCGGACCTGACGCCGGCGCAGCAGGAGGCGGTGCTGCACGTGTTCGTGGACAACTACGCCTTGATGGGTGAGGCGGATCCGGCCCCCTTCGACGGGGACGTGCTCTTCTTCGCCGCCACCGAGGACAAGTCGGCCGACGCGACCCGTCCCGAGGCCTGGCAGCCCTGGGTGTCGGGCGAGTTGGTGGTCCACCCGGTCGCCAGTACGCACGGGGCGATGACCGGCAGCGCCGCACTGGGGGCCATCGGTCCGGTCCTCGAAAAATGGCTGCGGTCCCGCAGCGAATAGCAGAAAATTACCGGAAATACACGTTCGGTATTCCAGTCGTGCAGGTGGTACGGCTGGAATACCGGGCTGCCCGTAAATGCCGGTCAGACATTTTTTTCGGTGCCGATCGAGAAGTGTTGACAGTGTTATTTTCGGGGAAATAGCATCGGTTTCACCGATTTCTTCGAATTTCTCGCTCTGTATTTACTGCTCGCCGTGAATCAGACGCGAATACCCGTGTGCAGAGTTGAGCGGGAGCGGCGGCTCGCCGACTGCTTCGCCGACGTACGGGGCGTGGCACAGGTCGGCATCGAGGCATGCCGCTGAACCAACCACCGTCCACGCGAGGACGGATCGAGGAGCGCTCGGCCGCAGAGCCGACGCCGACCAATGGAGTGAGCATGAGCAACCCGTTCGAGGACCCGGAAGCCCAGTACCTGGTGCTGGTCAACCACGAGGGACAGCACTCGCTGTGGCCGCTGTTCGCGGCTGTCCCCACCGGGTGGAGCACCGCACACGGTCCCGCGTCCCGGCAGGAGTGCCTGGACTACGTGACCACCAACTGGACGGACCTGCGTCCGCGCAGTCTCGCAGCCCAGATGGACAAGTCCGCCTGACCCGAAGGCAGTCGCCGCGAGCAGCGAGGGGTACCCGGGATGACTGAGGCACGGGAAGATTTCTTCGACGACATGACCACCGACGACGACAGCAGCTTCGACGCGATGAGCGTCGACCACGTCGAGCTCTACGTCAGCAGCCTGGCGGCAAGCACCGACTGGCTGGTGGACCAGTACGGGTTCACGGTGACGGCCGACAACGCGGGTGAGGCAGCCAGGACCGGCGCCCGCTCGACGGTGCTCGACCAGGGCCGGATACGCATCGTGCTCACCGAGGGGCTGGACGAGACCCACCCGGCCTCGGTGTACGTCGCCCGGCACGGCGACGGGGTCGGCAACATCGCACTGGGTGTGTCCGACGTGGCCGCCGCCTTCGCCGCCGCGGTGCGGCGCGGCGCCCGCCCGGTGGCGGAGCCGCAAGGCCGCGACGGCGCGGTGTCCGCCACGATCGTCGGCTTCGGCGATGTGCACCACACGTTCGTGCGGCGCCGCGACGAGAACGCCGAGGAGCCGGGCGGTCTTTCGGGGCTGAGCCCGGTGGCCGGGCGCACGCCCGCGGTCGACGCGCGGCTGACCGCGGTGGACCACTTCGCGGGCTGCCTGGAGGCCGGGACGCTGGACGCGACCGTCGACCACTACGTGCGGGTCCTCGGCTTCTCGATGATCTTCGCGGAGGACATCGTGGTCGGCACGCAGGCGATGATCTCCAAGGTGGTGCAGAGCGCCTCCGGGGCGGTCACGCTCACCCTGATCGAGCCCGACACCACCCGCGAGCCGGGACAGATCGACTCCTTCCTGAAGAACCACGGCGGGGCCGGCGTGCAGCACGTCGCCTTCAACACCGACGACGTCATCCGTTCGGTGGGGCTGATGAAGGAGGCGGGGGTCGGCTTCCTGGACACCCCCGACACCTACTACCAGCTCCTCGCCCGGCGGGTCGCGGTGCGGCGGCACTCCGTCGACGAGCTGCGCGAGCACGACGTGCTGATGGACGAGGACCACGACGGTCAGCTCTTCCAGATCTTCACCCGCTCGGTGCACCCCCGCCGGACCCTCTTCATGGAGGTCATCGAGCGCTCCGGCGCCCGCACCTTCGGCTCCAACAACATCAAGGCGCTCTACGAGGCCGTCGAGTTGCAGCGCGCCGCCTCCGGGACGCTCACGTGACGGTGAGCGACACCATGGCCCCCGTGACCGCGCCGCCGGTCGGGCTGGACGACGTGGAGCGGCTCGCGGCCACCTGCGTGCCGCCCGACGTCTGGGACTTCGTCCAGGGTGGCAGCGGCAGTGAGCTGACCCTGCGCGCCAACCGGGCCGCGCTGGACGACGTCGCACTGGTGCCCCGGGTACTGCGGGGCGGCGGAGCCGTCACCGCGACCAGCCTGGTGTCCACTCCGGCGGCCATGCCGGTCGCGATCGCTCCCATGGCGTACCACGAACTGGTGCACCCGGAGGGCGAGACGGCCACGGCGCGGGCTGCCCGCGCCGCCGACGTACCGTTCACGGTCGGCATGCTCAGCAGCCGCACGCTGGAGGAGATCGCCGAGACGGGGGCCAACACCTGGTTCCAGCTGTACTGGTTGACCGACCGCGGGCGGATGCTCGACCTGGTGCGGCGCGCCGAGACGGCCGGCTGCCGGGCTCTGATGGTCACCGTCGACGTGCCGATCATGGGCCGGCGGCTGCGCGACCTCCGCAACGCCTTCGCGCTGCCTTCGCGGGTCCGCGCGGTCAACATGGACCCCGCCCCGACGCGGGCCCACGCGCGCACGCTCGGCGCCTCGGCGGTGGCCGAGCACACCCGGGCCGCCTTCGATCCATCGGCGAGTTGGCAGGACCTGGAGTGGCTGCGGGCGCAGAGCCGGCTCCCGCTCGTCGTCAAGGGCGTGCTGGACGGCGCGGACGCGGCCCGGGCCGCGTCCTGCGGCGCGGACGCGGTGGTCGTGTCGAATCACGGCGGGCGCCAGTTCGACGGCGCACCGGCGAGTGTCACGGTGCTCCCGGACGTGCGGGACGCGGTCGGTGACCGTGCCGAGGTGCTGCTGGACAGCGGAATCCGCAGCGGTACCGACATCCTGCGGGCCCTGGCCCTCGGCGCGTCCGGCGTCCTGGTGGGCCGGCCCGTGCTGTGGGGCCTCGCCCTGGACGGCGCGACCGGTGTGGAGCAGGTGCTGTCGCTGCTGCGGACCGAACTGGCCGACGGCCTGACCCTGCTCGGCTGCCCGGAGGTCGGTGCCGCCGCCCAGGTGCGCGCCCTGCCACGTCCCCGGCCCATACCGCCGTCTGGAGTGAGGTACCCGTGACCACCGAAGCCATCACCGGTGCCGCCGCCCTGCCGGGTACGGACCCGGACACGGCAGGCCGGCCCGCCGCGGACCTGTACACCGGCGACCTGCACACCGCGCTGGAGGACCCGGCGCTGTCCTCGATGAACCTCCTCAACGAGATCGCCCAGCAGTATCCCGAGGCGATCCCGTTCGCCGCCGGACGGCCCAGCGAGTCGTTCTTCGACGTCGAGGACGTACACGACCACCTGCGGGCGTACACCCGCTACCTGGCGACGGAGCGCGGGCTGAGCCCGGCCGAGGTCCGGCGCACGCTCTTCCAGTACGGGCGCACCAAGGGCATCGTGCACGAACTGGTGGCGCGCAACCTGGCCGTGGACGAGGGGATCGAGTGCGACCCCGAGGCGATCGTCGTCACGGTGGGGTGCCAGGAGGCCATGTATCTGGTGCTGCGCGCCCTGCGCGCCGGCCCCCGGGACGTGCTGCTGGCCGTGGCGCCGACCTACGTCGGTCTCACCGGAGCGGCCCGCCTGGTCGACCTGCCGGTGCTTCCGGTGGCCGGCGGTGCCGAAGGCGTGGACCTGGACGACCTGCGCGCTGTGCTGGACCGGGCCCGCCGGGACGGTCTGCGGCCACGCGCCTGCTACGTGATGCCCGACTTCGCCAACCCGTCCGGGCTGAGCCTGAGCCGGGAGACGCGGCTGCGGTTGCTGCGGCTGGCGCGGGAGGAGGACCTGCTGCTGCTGGAGGACAACCCGTACGGGATCTTCCACGGGCCCGGTCAGCAGCGGGTGCCCACGCTGAAGGCGCTGGACGAGCACCGCAGGGTGATCTACCTGGGCTCCTTCGCGAAGACGGCGTTGCCGGGGGCCCGGGTGGGCTACCTGGTGGCCGATCAGCGGGTCGCGGACAGCCGGGGCCGGGTCGGGCTCCTCGCCGACCAGCTCTCGAAGATCAAGAGCATGCTCACGGTGAACACCTCGCCGATCGCCCAGGCCGTCGTGGGCGGCAAGCTCGTCCGGCACGACGCGAGCCTCGTCGCCGCGAACGTCCGCGAACGCGAGTCCTACAGCCGCAACCTCGGGCAGATCCTCGACGGACTCGACCGGCGGCTGCCCGGCGCAGCGGAGCTGGGCGTGACCTGGAACGTCCCGACGGGCGGGTTCTTCGTGGTGCTCACCCTCCCCTTCACCGCCGACGACGCGCTGCTGGAGCTCTCCGCCCGCAGCTACGGGGTGCTGTGGACGCCGATGAGCCACTTCTACGACGGCGTCGGCGGCGAGCACCAACTGCGCCTCTCCGTAAGTGCGGTGACGGCGCAACAGATCGATCTCGGGCTGGACCGACTGGCTGCCCTCATCACGGACCGGATCGCCACGGGAGTGGACCATGCTTGATCTGAATGAGCGTCTGGCGAAGGCCGTGGCCGAGTTTCCGGATCGGCCGGCGGTGTGGAGCGGCTCCGAGCGTCTGACGTATGCGGAGTTGGACGCGGCGGTGGAGCGGGCCGCCGGTGTGCTGGTGGATGTGGGTGTGGAGCCGGGCGCCCGGGTGGCGTTGCGCTTGGATCCCTCTCCGGAGCTGCTGGTGGTGCTGCTGGCGGTGTTGCGGACGGGTGCGGCCTACGTGCCGTTGGATCCCTCGGGTCCCGTGCGGCGTGCGGAGCTGATTCTGGAGGACGCGCGGCCGATGGCGATCGTCGAGGCCGGTGGTGAGGGCGTGCCGGTGGGGGCGTCGGCGCGGGTGCGGCTGCTGCACGCGGGCTCGCGGAGCGAGCTGCCGGCGGATCCGGTGGATCGTACGGCCTACATCATCTACACGTCGGGGACGACGGGGGTGCCCAAGGGCGTTCCGGTCTCGCACCGGAACGTGGGGGCGCTGTTCGACGCGACCGAGGGCTTGTACGACTTCGATGAAGAGGATCGCTGGCTGCTGTTCCACGCGGTCACGTTCGACGTCTCCGTGTGGGAGATGTGGGGTGCGCTGCTGCACGGCGCCGCGCTGTGCGTGCCCGACCGCTGGTCCGTGATCGACCCGCCCACCGCGGCCAGGCTGATCGTCGACGAGGGCATCACCGTCCTCAACCAGACCCCCACCGCCTTCAGCGCTGTCTCCCCCGAACTGCTGCGTCTGGAGGGATGGCGCCGCCTCCGCTACGTGGTCTTCGCGGGCGAGCGGCTGATTCCGGCGACGCTGCGGAAGTGGGCGGAGCGGGTGGGGCTGGAGCGGGTGGCTCTGATCAACATGTACGGCATCACCGAGGTCACCGTGCATGCCACGTTCCACCGGGTGACGGAGCGGGATCTGGCCGGGACGGAGTCGGTGGTGGGCGCTCCGCTGCCGGGCTTCGAGGCGCTGGTGGTGGACGAGGCCGGGCGTCCGGCCGAGCGGGGCGAGCTGCTGCTGGCCGGTCCGCAGGTGGTGGAGGGCTATCTGCGCCGGCCCGAGCTGAACGAGGCCAGGTTCGTCGAGGTGGACGGCCGGGTGCACTACCGCAGTGGTGACGTGGTGGCCGCCGGCGGGGACGGGCTCCTGCGGTACGTCGGCCGGACCGACGACCAGGTCAAGGTGCGGGGGTTCCGTATCGAGCTGGGCGAGGTGGAGCAGGCCCTCGTCGCGGTGCCCGGCGTCGCCGCCGCCTGCGCGCTGACCCTCACGGCCGCCGACGGCCTGGTGCTCGCGGCCGCCTACAGCCCCACCGAGGGCACGGAGACGACGACCCGTGCGGTACGCGCCGCACTGCGCGGGACGCTGCCCGCCTACATGGTGCCGACCCGGCTGGAACAGGTCGCGGCGCTGCCCCGCACACCCAACGGAAAAGTCGACCGCGCAGCCCTGAGCACCGCCTGGGACACCCCGGCCTGACCGGTGTCCCGAGCCAACCGACCGACATCTCTGGAGAGTTCCATGACAGCGATCACCGATTCCGCAGCCGACGTCAAGGCGGTCTACGAGCAGGACGGCTGGTACCAGTCGCCGCACCGGCTCGACGACGCGTCGCTCGCCAAGCTGCGCGCCAGTGTGGAGACCATCAGCCGCCAGCAGCGGCCCGAGGTCGTCTACGAGAAGGACGGGTCCACCGTCCGGGCGCTCCACGGCTGCCACGAGTTCGACGAGGTCTGCGGTCGCCTCGTCCGGCTGCCCGCGCTGCTGGGCCTGGCCGAGGAACTGATCGGCGAACCCGTCTACGTCTACCAGTTCAAGGTCAACATGAAGCAGCCGCGGGAGGGCGCCGCCTGGCCGTGGCACCAGGACTACGCGTTCTGGAGCCACGAGGACGGCATGCCCGACGACAAGGCCGTCAACATAGCGGTCTTCCTCGACGACACCCACGAGCTCAACGGCCCGCTGAAGGTCGTGCTGGGCAGCCACCAGCTCGGCCTGATCGGCGAAGAGGAGCAGGAGAACGACCGCGAGCGCAGCCACGACTGGCGCAACCACGTCTCCGCCGACCTGGAGTACACCGTTCCCGACGAGGTCGCCGAGGAGCTGACCGAGAAGTTCGGCACCGCCCTCGCCCTGGGGCCGTCGGGCTCGGTCTGCGCCTTCCACCCGACCATCGTCCACTCCTCCTCGAACAACCGCTCCGACGACCGGCGCGCCATGTTGCTGGTGACCTACAACGCCGTCAGCAACGCCCCCGGGAACCCCGTCCGGCCCGAGTTCCTCGTCTCGCGGAACGCTGTCCCGCTCACGCCGGTCACTGACAACACGCTGTGACGGGCATCCCTTCTTCCCACTTCCTCTAGGAGATCGCTGATGGTTGCCCGCAAGGCGCCGGAACCGGTACCCGCCGCCTGGAACGACACCCGGGTCGCCGACTGGGTCCGAGGCGCGGTGCACTACCAATTCGCCGCCCAGGCGCAGCTCACCCCACACGCGGTCGCGGTCCGTTCGGTAGGCGGAGAGACACTGACGTACCGGCAGCTCGACGAGCACGCCAACCGCCTGGCCCACCACCTGATCGAGGACGGCGTGGGGCCGGAGGATCTGGTGGCGGTCCTCCAGGAGAAGACGCCTGACCTGATCGTCTCCATCCTGGCCGTGCTGAAGGCCGGGGCGGCCTACCTGCCGCTGCACCACGGGTACCCGGGCCAGCGTACGGAGGCGATCCTGGCGCGGGCCGGAGCGCGCGTTCTGCTGGCCGACCGGGCCATGGCCGCGCAGGGCCTGCCGCGGGCCGTGCCCTCCATCGTCGTGGACGACTGCCCGCGCATTCTCCGGCATGCGACAACCGAGCCCGAAATCCCCGTTCACCCGGCCCAGCTGGCCTACGTGATGTTCACCTCCGGCTCCACCGGCGAGCCCAAGGGTGTGGCGATCGCGCACGGGGAGATCACCGAGTTCGCATACGACCGGATGTTCGATCCGGCCCGGCACACCAGCGTGCTGATGGCCGCCCCCTACGCCTTCGACGGCTCGACCTACGAGCTGTGGGTGCCGCTGCTGCACGGCGGGCAGGTGGTACTGCCGCCGCCGGGCAAGGTGGATGTGCAGGTCTACGCCCGCGTGATCGCCGAGGAGGGCATCACCGGAGTGCTGCTGACCGCCGGTCTCTTCCGGGTGATCGCGGAGGAGGCCCCGGAGTGCTTCGCCCGCGTGCAGGAGGTGATGACGGGCGGTGACGTCATCTCGCCGACGGCCGTCGAGCGCATTCAGCGGGCCTGTCCGGACACCGTGGTGCGCGCCACGTACGGCCCGACCGAGACCACCCTGTTCGCGACCCAGGCCACCCTGCCGCGCGACGTCTCCTTCGACGCCGGCGGAGTACCGATGGGGCGCGGTCTGGACAACACCCGGCTGCATGTCCTCGACGACAAGCTGAACCCGGTCGGCATCGGGGAGGAGGGCTCGCTCTACATCGCCGGCGCGGGTCTTGCCCGCGGCTACCTCGGCCGGTCGGAGCTGACCGCCGAGCGGTTCCTCGCCAACCCCTTCGACGGGCCCGGCGAGCGCATGTACGCCACCGGCGACCGGGTGCGCTGGAACGAAGACGGACTGCTGGAGTTCATCGGGCGCAGCGACGACCAGGTCAAGATTCGCGGTTACCGCATCGAGCCGCGCGAGGTCGAGCATGTGCTCGCCGAGGCCGGCGGCCTCGCACAGGTCTCCGTGGTGGCCCGGCCCGGCGCGCAACCCGGCGACGAGAAGAGCCTGGCGGCCTATGTGGTCGCCGAGGGCGAACTGGACATGCAGGCGCTCAAGGAGCAGGCGGCCGCCCGGCTGCCCGAGTACATGGTCCCGGCCGCCTACGTCCTGTTGGAGGCGCTGCCGCTGACCGACAACGGCAAGGTGGACTACCGGGCGCTGCCGCCGCCCGAGGCACACTCCGACCCGCTCGGCCGAGGCCCGCGCACCCCACGTGAAGAGGTGCTGTGCCAGTTGTTCGCCGAGGTGCTGTCGATGGAGTCGGTGAGCATCGACGACTCGTTCTTCGAGAAGGGCGGGCATTCACTGCTCGCCACCCGGCTGGCCAGCCGGGTGCGGACCGTGCTCGGACTCGACCTGCCGATCCGGTACCTGCTCGAGGCCCCGACGGTGGCCGGCATCGTGGAACTCCTGGACGCCGACGGGGAGAGCGAGAGCGGACTAGGACCGGTACTGACCCTGCGCGGGGCCGGCCGCAAGGCGCCCGTCTTCTGCTTCCACCCGGGCGGCGGCCTGGCCTGGTGCTACTCGGCACTGCTGACGCACATCCCGCGCGGCCACCCCGTCTTCGGTGTCCAGGCGCAGGGCCTCGACGGCGCCGAGGAACTGCCGCGCACGCTGGAGGAGATGGCCCAGACCTACGCGAAGCGCGTGCGGGAACTGCACCCTTCGGGTCCCTACGCGCTGGTCGGCTGGTCCTTCGGCGGGCTCGTGGCGCAGGCCGTCGCGGTGCAGCTCCAGCAGGACGGGCACGACGTGGCTCTGCTCGCGCTGCTCGACGCGGGCCGAGAGGACACCACGGTGAACCGCTCACCCGGCCAACGCGAGCTGCTCGCCCAGGTCTTCGAGGGGATCGACGCCTTCGCCGGGGAACCGGGGGAGGGGGAGCTGCCGCTGTCTCGCGTACGGGAGATCCTCGCGGAAGAGGGAAGTGTGCTGGCCGGCCTGGACGAGGACACGATCACTCACCTGATCACGATCACCGCGAACAATCTCAAGCTCGGCGACGAGTCCGTGCAGCAGCGCTTCCACGGTGATCTGCTCTTCTTCGAACCGGAAGGCGACGCCACCGAGAGCAGGCGCCCCCGCGACTTCTGGACGGCCTGGATCACGGGCGAGATCGACGGCAGGACAGTGCCGTTCACCCACCGGGAGCTGCTGACCCCCCAGGCCCTCGAGGTGATCGGCCCCGTAGTGGCCCAGTCCCTGAAGGAGTTGACGTGACGCGCACCGAGCCGGGGGCCGCCGCCATAGCCGCCGACATCGACCTCGCCGAGGTCGACCTGTCGGACCCGCGGACCTTCTGGAGCCATGACATGGACGCCGTGTGGCGGCGCCTGCGCGACGAGCACCCGGTCCACCGCCACCCGGACACCCCGCAGGGCCGCGGATTCTGGGTTCTGTCGCGCTACGACGACGTCATGGCGATGTACAAGGACAGCCAGACCTTCCTGTCCGGCCCGGGCAACATGCTGGAGTCGCTGCAGAAGCCGCAGGGCGATCCCGCGGCCGGCGAGGTCCTCTTCATGGCGGATGCCCCGGACCACCAGCCGCTGCGCGCCATCCTGATGAAGTCGTTCACGCCGGCGATCCGCCAGTTCGTGGTGGAGCGCCTCGCGACCCGTGTGGAGAAGCTGATAACCGACCGGATCGGCACCGGTTCCTTCGACTTCGCTTCCGAAGTCGCCGAGGAGATCCCGATCTGGGTCATCTGTGACCTCCTCGGATTTCCCGAGGAGGACCGTCCCCGGCTGCTGGAACTCAGCCGGTCCGCGCTGAGCGCGGACTCGACGGACCAGACACCCGAGGAACGCTGGGTGATCCGCAACGAACTGCTGGTCTACTGCTCGCAGATGCTGGAGGAGAAGCGGGACGACCCACGCGACGACCTGCTCAGCCGGATGGCGTTCGCCGAGGTCAACGGCGAGCCGCTCACCGACCAGCAGATCATCCTCAACTGCTACGGCTTCCTGCTGGCAGGTGACCACACCAGCCGGCTGGCGATGATCGGGGCGATGGAGCAGTTCGGCCGCAGGCCCGACCACTTGGCCCGGGTAAAGGACGGGGCGGTGGACCCCGGTGCCGTGGTGGAGGAGGTGATCCGCTGGACGACCCCGGTGCAGCACGTGGGCCGAACCGCCGCCGCGGACGTGGAACTGCACGGCCGGCACATCCGGCGCGGGGACATCGTCACGGCCTGGAACATCTCGGCCAATCGCGACGAGAGGGTTTTCGCGGATCCTGACACCTTCATTCCGGACCGGTCTCCGAACAAACATGTCGGACTGGGCAACGGACCGCATTTCTGTCTCGGTGCATTCCTGGGGCGGGCGGAAATCGGGGCCGTGCTGTCCACGCTGTGCAAAAACGTGACGGAGATTGAAATCACCGGTGCTCCGAAACCGATGTATTCGACCTTCCTGCGCGGTTATAGTGGTCTGGAGTTGGCGTTGCGCTGAGCGGTTGTGAACCGCCGCCCGAGAATTCCGCCCCGTCGGGGCCAGTCGACTTCCTTCCGGCGAGTCCGACAACATCGGTCCGCCTTTTCCCATCGCCTGCTCCGCTGGGTGGGTTCCGCTGGGTGGGTGCTGATCCACCGAACCAGTTGCTGGAGAGAAAATGACCGCAGTGCTGCCGAGGGTCGTCTCCGTCGGCACGGACGTGCCACCGGATTCGTACACCCAACAGGAGGTTCTGGACGTCTTCCACGTCGAGGACCCGCGTATCAGGTCGGTGTTCCTCAGCGGCAGTATCGAGCGCCGCCATCTGCTGCTGCCCCCGCTGGAGCCGGACGGCTCCCGTCGGCTGGAAACCCAGGGCGAACTCCTTGGCAAGCACCGAGCCAACGGCATCGAGATGGGCGGCCGGGCGGTCGAGACCTGCCTCAAGCGGCTCGGCGCCACGGTGGCGGACGTCCGCTACCTGTGCGCGGTGACCTCGACCGGCCTGCTCACCCCGGGACTGACCGCCCGACTGCTGAAGGAGCTGGGTCTGCCGACCTCCACCTCTCGGCTGGACGTGGTCGGCATGGGATGCAACGCCGGCCTCAACGCACTGGCCGCGGTGTCCGGTTGGGCACACGCGCATCCCGGCGAGCTGGCCGTCATGGTGTGCGTGGAGACCTGCTCGGCGGCCTATGTGTTCGACGGCACCATGCGTACCTCCGTGGTCAACAGCCTCTTCGGAGACGGCGCCGCCGCCATCGGGGTGATCGCCGAGGAGGGCGAGGGCGGCGCACAGGGCCCGGCCCTGCTGAAGTTCGCCAGCACGATGATGCCCGAGGCCATCGAGGCGATGCGCTACGACTGGGACGACGAGCACGGCAAGTTCAGCTTCTACCTGGACCGGGACGTGCCCTACGTGGTCGGAGCCAACGCCGAGGAAGTGGTGGACCGGCTGCTCGCCGGCACCGGCCTCAGGCGCTCGGACATCAGCCACTGGCTGGTCCACTCCGGCGGCAAGAAGGTCATCGACTCCGTGCGGGTCAACCTCGGGCTGACCGCCCACGACGTGCGTCACACCACCGGTGTGCTGCGGGACTACGGGAACCTGTCGAGCGGTTCGTTCCTGTTCTCCTACCAGCGACTCCTCGAAGAGGAACTGGCGCAGCCAGGCGAGTACGGGGTCCTGATGACCATGGGCCCCGGTTCCACCATCGAGACGGCTCTAGTGCAGTGGTAGGGAAGACAATGAGCGCGCAGACGCTGGAGAACCTGGAGAACACGGCCCCGGACCCCACCCCGGGCACCGTGGTGGTCGAACTGGACGCGAGCGCCTCGCTCGCGGAGCTGACCGAACTGGTCACCGGGGCCTGCGACCGTGCCGAGGACGGGTCGGAGCACGGCGCGCTCATCCTGCGGCTGACCGCCGGCACCGACGACGGCTGGCCCGCCGACCTGGCGGTCCATCAGGTCAACCGATGGGAGCGGGCGGTACGCCGGATCGAGCGGCTCGGCGCGCTGACCATGACGGTCGCCGACGGCACCCTCACCGGTCCGCTGGTGGACGTCTTCCTCGCCGCCGACCACCGCATCGCCGGCACCCGCCTGCGGCTGGTCCTGCGCGACCGTGACGGGCTGCCCTGGCCGGGCATGACCCTGTACCGCCTCGCCCACCAGCTCGGCGTCGCCCGTGCCCGGCGGGTGCTGCTGGCCGCCTCGGTCGACGCGACCGAGGCCCACACCGCGGGCCTGGCCGACGAGATCACCAGCGACCCGGACCGGCCGTGGGCCGCCCTGGCCGAACTCGCCCCGGCGCGCGGGCCCGAGTTCGCGGTGCGCCGACGCCTGCTGCTGGAGGCGACGACCACCACCTTCGAGGAGGCGATAGGCCCGCACCTGGCCGCCTGCGACCGGGTGATACGTCGCCGCGGCCAGGCCTTCCGGGAGGACTGACGATGCCGGTGACCACGGTGAACGCGCCAGGCCCGGCGCTGCGCGGCCTGCTGGAGGACGACGCCCTGGCCCTGGCCGAGCATGTCGGCCGGGCCGAGGAGGAACTGGCCGGGCTGCCCCGACCCGGGCTGCGCGACGAAGACCTGCGACAGTTCGCCGCGTCCCTCGTCGACTCCTGCCGCCGGGCGCGTACGGCCTTCCTGCACCGGCACGCCCCGGCGGTCTACGACGCGCTCACCGATCGGCGCCGCAAGCCCCTGCGGCTGGCGGGGCTGGCCCGGGCCGCGGCCGAGCGGTTCCCCGGACTGGTGCCCACCGACGACCAGATGACCGAGGAAGCCACCCGGGCGCAGGCGGACAAGGAAGGGCGCGAGATCGACCAGGGGATCTTCTTCCGCGCCCTGCTCACCGATCCCTCGGTCGGCGAGCACCTCCTCGATAGCATGCTGGCGCCCACCCCTCGAGCCCTCGACCTGCTGAGCGACTTCCGCGCCGCGGGGCGCGTCGACCTCGGCTCGGTGCTGGTCGAACGGCGCGAGGACGTGGCGCACCTGACGGTCAACAACCAGCACTGCCTGAACGCCGAGGACAACCGGCTGATCGACGACCTGGAGACCGCCGTCGACCTCGTGCTGCTCGACGATCAGATCAGCGTCGGCGTGGTGCGCGGTGGAGTGATGACCCACCCGCGCTACGCGGGCCGCCGGGTCTTCTGCGCCGGCATCAACCTCAAGGACCTGCACGCCGGCCGGATCTCCTTCGTGGACTTCCTGCTGCGCCGCGAACTCGGCTGTCTCAACAAGCTGATGCACGGTGTGCTGGTCGACGCGGCGCCCGACGCCTATCCCCAGCGCACCCTGCACAAGCCCTGGCTGGCCGCGGTCGACTCGTTCGCCATCGGCGGCGGAATGCAGCTGCTCCTCGTCTTCGACCACGTGATCGCCGCGGACGACGCCTTCCTCAGGCTGCCCGCGGCGCAGGAGGGCATCGTTCCCGGGCTCGGCAACTTCCGGCTGTCGCGTATGACCGGCGCCCGGCTGGCGCGCCGCGTGATCCTCGGCGGGCGGCGGATCCGGGCCACCGACCCGGAGGCCGCGCTGGTCTGCGACGAGGTGGTCGCGCCCGAGGCGATGGACGCCGCCGTCGAGAAGGCCGCGCGGGAACTGGCCGCCCCGGCGGTGGTCGCCAACCGGATGATGCTCAACCTGGCCGACGAGTCCCGGGACGGACTGCGCCGCTACCTGGCCGAGTTCGCTCTGGTGCAGGCCCGCCGGCTGTACGCGGCGGACGTCATGGCCAAGGTCGGCCGGTTCTCCGCACCCGCTGCCCGGCAGTCGGCGGACGGGGAGCACGCCCCGTGACACTCCTCGGCCAGGATCAACTGCACACCTCGCTGACCGACCCCGTCCTCTGCTCGATCGGCTTCCTCAACGAAGTGATGACGCGCTTCCCCGAGGCGATCTCCTTCGCGCCGGGCGCCCCGCACCTGGCCCATCTGAGGGACACCGACCTCTCCCGCTACATCGAGCTGTTCGGTGAACACCTGCGTGCCACCCGGGGCTTCGACGCGCACCGGGTACGCAGGCTGCTCTACGAGTACGGTCCGGCCCGCGGGCTGATCAACGACCTGGTGGCCGAGGCGGTACGCGCCGACCACGGTATCGACGTGCCCGACCGCGCGGTGGTGATCACGGTCGGGGCGCAGGAGGCCATGCTGCTCACCCTGCGCGCGCTCTTCCGTGACCGCTCCGACGTACTCGCGGTGGTCGAGCCGTGCTTCGTCGGCATCCTCGGTGCCGCACGGCTGCTGGACATCGAGGTCGTCGCCGTCCCCGAACGCGCCGACGGGCCCGACCTGGACGCCCTGGAGGAGACCCGGGCCCGGCTCGCCGCGCAGGGCCGGCGGATCCGGGCGATGTACGTCGCTCCCGACCACGCCAACCCGTCGGGCACCGTGATGGACCTGGCCGCGCGTCGCGCGCTGCTCGCGGCGGCGGACCGGTCCGAGCTGATGCTCATCGAGGACAACGCGTACTGCTTCACGGCGGCGCCGGGTACCGAACTGCCCTCGCTGAAGGCGATGCCGGGCGGCGAACGGGTCGTCCAGATCGGCACGTTCGCCAAGCTCTGCCTCCCGGGGGCGAGGGTCGGCTATGCCATCGCCGACCAGCAGGTGACCGGCGCCGACGGTGCCCTCCGGTTGCTCTCCGACGACCTGGCGGCGCTGAAGAGCATGGTCACTGTCAACACGTCGCCTCTGTGCCAGGCGGTGATCGCAGGCATGCTGCTGGAGCAGGGCGGCTCGCTCGCCGCCCTCGGCCGTCGCCGGGGCACGCTGTACCGGCGCAATCTCGGTCTGCTGCTTCAGGCGCTGGACCGGCATGTGCCGCCCTTGCCCGACGTGCGGTGGAACCGTCCGCAGGGCGGGTTCTTCGTGCGGATGCAGTTGCCGGTCCCGGTCGACGAGGCGTTGCTGGAGCGCTCGGCGGCCAGGTTCGGGGTGCTGTGGACGCCGATGGCGCAGTTCTACCTCAGCGACGCCGGGGAGCGGGAGCTGCGCCTGTCGTGCAGCTACCTCGACCCCGAACAGATCGATCAGGGGGTGCGCCGACTCGCCGCCTTCCTGCGTGAGGTCGCCGCCCCGGTGGGCGCCGGGACCTGACCCATACCCAAAGACAACCAGCAGGAGTGAAGTTAGCGATGGCTCAGGTGCCCAACCCACAGGCGACGGTCCACCAGCGCTTCGCCGAACAGGCGCGCCGGACCCCGGACGCGATCGCCCTCACTTGCGGCAGGCAACGCCTGACCTATGCCGAAGTGGAGCGCCGGGCGAGCAGCCTGGCCCAACGGCTCCTCGCCCTCCGGGTCCGCCCGGAGGAGCCGGTGGCCCTGCTGATGGAGCGCTCCGCCGAACTGGTGGTGTCGATCCTGGGCGTGCTCAAGGCGGGCGCCTGCTATCTGCCCCTGCACGGCGCCGACCCCACCGCGCGCCACCGCACGGTGCTCGACGAGGCCGGCGCCCGCATCCTGCTGGCCGACCGGGCCGTGCCCGAGCTCGACGCCCGCGGCCTCGCCGTCCTGGACGCGGCCGAGGCGACCGCCGTACCCGAGGACGCCGCGCGGGCCGTGGAGCCGCAGGTCCCGTGCACCGACGGCCGGCTCGCGTACGTCATCTTCACCTCCGGCTCGACCGGCAGCCCCAAGGGCGTCGCGGTCACCCACCGGGACGTGCTGGATCTGGTCGACGACGGCCTGTGGACGGGCGGACGCCACGAGCGGGTGCTGATGCTCGCGCCGCACGCCTTCGACGTCTCCACCTACGAACTCTGGGTCCCGCTGCTGCGCGGCGGGCACCTCGTGCTGGCACCGCCGGAGGTGGACGTCGACACCCTGCGCTCACTGATCACCACGCACCGGATCACCGGACTGCACCTGACCGCCGGTCTGTTCCGGGTGGTCGCCGAGGCGGCACCGGAGTGCTTCGCGACCGTGCGGGAGGTGATGACCGGCGGCGACGTGGTCTCCCCGGCGGCGGTGGCCCGAGTGCTCGACACCTGCCCGGACACGGTGGTGCGCGCCATGTACGGGCCCACCGAGACCACCCTCTTCGCCACGCACCACCCCATGTCCGAACCGCCACATGGCGACGTGCCGCTGGGCCGCCCCCTGGACGGCGTGAGCGTCCACGTCCTCGACGAGAAGCTGGCCCCGGTGGAGAACGGGGAGGCGGGCGAGATCTATCTCGCGGGGCCGGGTGTCGCGCGTGGCTACCTCGGCCAGGCCGCGCTGACGTCCCAGCGGTTCGCGGCGGACCCGTTCGGCGCTCCCGGCAGTCGCATGTACAGGACCGGTGACCTGGGCCGCCGCAACGCCCACGGTGAACTGGAGTTCCTCGGCCGGGTCGGCAATCAGGTCAAGGTGAGGGGCTTCCGGGTCGAACTCGGCGAGATCGAGACCGTGCTGGCCCGGGTGTCCGGAGCCGCCCAGGTGGTGGTGATCAGCCACGGTGAGGACGCCAACGACCGGAACCTGGTGGCCTATCTGGTCGCCGGGCCGCGCGGCGGCGTTCCCGACGACGCCGAACTCGTCCGGCGCCTGGGCGAGATGCTGCCCGACTACATGGTGCCTTCCTCCTTCGTGCGCCTGCCCGCCCTGCCACTGACGCCCAACGGCAAGGTGGACTACCGGGCGCTGCCCGAACCGGAGAAGACCGGTGGCGCGGGCGGTCCCGCACCGCGCGACGCGCGTGAGGAGCAGCTGGCGGGCCTCTTCGCCGCGGCCCTGGGCGTGCAGCGGGTGGGCATCCACGACGACTTCTTCGACCTTGGCGGCAGTTCCCTGGCCGCGACCCGTCTGATCAGCCGGATCCGTTCCGAACTCGGCGTCCGGCTGTCCATGCGTGACTTGCTGGACCGGCGCACGGTGGCCGGACTGTCCGCCGCCGTGGGCACCGACGAGAAATCCGACGCCGGCACCGAGGGCCTGCGCCCCCTGCTGAAGCTGCGCGCCCAGGGCAGCGGCGCCCCGCTCTTCTGCATCCACCCCGGCGGGGGCATGGCGTGGTGCTACGTGGGCCTGCTGCGCCACCTGCCCAAGGACATACCGGTCTACGGGCTTCAGGCACGCGGCCTGACGGGCCGTGAGCCGGTCGCGGCCGACATGGCCGAGCTGGTCGAGGACTATCTGGCGCAGATCCGCCGGATCCAGCCCGAAGGCCCCTACCGGCTGCTGGGCTGGTCCTTCGGCGGCAACGTCGCGCACATGATGGCGGCCCGGCTGCGCCGGGCGGGCGAGCGGGTGTCGCTGCTGGCCGTGCTGGACTCGAGCCACGGGGGCGCGCGCAGCGCACCTCGATCGCCGAGCCAGCGCGACACGCTCAAGCTGGCCTTCGACGGGCTGCCGGCCTTCGACGCCGAGCCCGGCACAGGGCCGATCCCCGCGGAACGGGTGCGGCAGATCCTGCGGGAGGCCGACAGCCCGTTGGCCGGGATCGGCGCCCGCACGGTCGAGGCGATCACCGCCACGACCACCAACAACATCAGGATCAGTGACGCGGGCCGGCCCGAGCACTTCGACGGAGACCTGCTCTTCTTCGAGGCCACGGACGCGGCCGGGCGCTCGAGCGGACTGGCCGACGTGTGGCGCCCGTACACCGGCGGGACGATCACCCGGATTCAGGTCGAGGCCGAGCATCTGCGCCTGATGACCCCCGCCGCCCTGGAGCGGATCGG
Source organism: Streptomyces sp. NPDC090798 (assembly GCF_044768965.1). Taxonomy (NCBI): domain Bacteria; kingdom Bacillati; phylum Actinomycetota; class Actinomycetes; order Kitasatosporales; family Streptomycetaceae; genus Streptomyces; species Streptomyces sp. NPDC090798. The sequence continues at coordinate 724,527 of NZ_JBIVXA010000002.1, read as the reverse complement.
GCCGATCGCCGCCCGCCACCTCGCGCCGACCGTCTGAGGAGTCAGCAGCATGTCCACACCTGCAACCATCGTCGATACCGGGCTCGACGACGAGACCGGCCGCGACCTGACCGATCCGGCCACCTTCGTCGGTCCGGACCTCGACGAGTTCTGGCAGCGGCTGCGGGCCGAGCAGCCGGTCGCCCGGCACCGGGCCACCGACTCCGCCCCCGCCTTCTGGGTGCTCAGCCGCTACGACGACGTCATGGCCGTGATGAAGGACGCGGAGCGGTTCGTCTCCCGGCACGGCAACATGCTCACCTCGCTGCTCAGCGGCGGCGACCCGGCGGGTGGCCGGCTGCTCGCGGTGATGGACGCTCCCCGGCACACGGCGCTGCGCACCACCCTGCTGAAGTCCTTCTCGCCCCGGGTGCTGCGGGGTGTGGTGGAGAAGGTGCGGGCACGCGCCGACGAGCGGATGGCGGCCGCGGTGGCCAAGGGCGACTGCGACTTCGCCGTCGAGGTGTCCGACCACGTGCCGATGGGCACGATCTGCGACCTGCTGGGCGTGCCCGACGGCGACCAGGCCGAACTGCTGCTGCTCAGCAAGCAGGCCCTCAGCTCCGACGAGGCCGGGCAGTCCGCCGAGGACGCCTGGCTGGCCCGCAACGAGATCCTGCTCTACTTCGCCGAACTCGCCGCACACCGCCGCTCGTCCCCGCGGGACGACCTGATCACCACGCTCGCCACCGTCGAGGTCGACGGCGCACCTCTCACCGAGGAGGAACTGGTTCTCAACTGCTACGGCCTGGTGCTGGCCGGCGACGAGACCAGTCGGCTGGCCGCCACCGGGACGGTGTGGAACCTCCTCCGGCACCCCGACCAGTGGGCCGCGCTGAAGGAGGGCCGGGTGGAACTCGCCACCGCGGTCGAGGAGATCCTGCGCTGGACCAGCCCCGCCCTGCATGTGGGCCGTACGGCGGTGACCGATGTACGGATCGGCGGCCGGACCGTGAAGGCCGGGGAGACCGTCACCGCCTGGAACGTCTCCGCCAACCGCGACGAATCCGTCTTCACCGACCCCTACCGCTTCGACCTGGCCCGCACCCCCAACCGGCACCTCACCTTCGGCTTCGGCCCGCATTTCTGCCTGGGCTCCTACCTGGGCCGGGCGGAGTTGACAGCGGTCCTGGAGGCGCTGCTGCGCCGTGTCGACTCGATCGAGTCGCTCGGTGCGCCCAAGCCGGTCTACTCGACGTTCCTCCAGGGCTACAGCAGCCTGCCGGTGCGTCTGCACACGGCCGAGGGCGGTGAACGGTGACCGCGACGACCGCTCTCGACAACCATCCGGCGGGCGGCGTCGCGGGCCGCGGGCTGTTGCGTACGGCCCTGGTGATCGGCACCGGCCTGATCGGCACCTCGGTGGCACTGGCCCTGCTGGACGCCGGAGTCCGGGTCTACCTCAGTGACTCCGACCCCGGAGCGGCCCGGACGGCGTCCGCGCTGGGCGCCGGCAGCCTGGACCGGCCCGGCACCCCGGTGGACCTCGCCGTGATCGCGGTGCCCCCGGCCCAGGTCGGCGCGGTGCTGGCCCGGGCCCAGGCGGACGGCGTGGCCCGCGCCTACACCGACGTGGCCAGCGTGAAGAGTCTCCCGCTCGGCGACGCGCTCCGGCTGGACTGCGACACCGCCCGGTACGTGGGCGGACACCCCATGGCCGGCCGGGAGCGCTCGGGGCCGTGCGCCGCGCGCGCCGACCTGTTCCGAGGCTGCTCCTGGGTGCTGACCCCGGATGCCCGCACGACGGAAGAGACGTCCGCGCTGGCACACGAGCTGGTCGCGCTGTGCGGTGCCGTCCCGGTGACCATGACGGCGAGGGCCCACGACGAGGCCGTGGCCCTGGTCTCGCACGCCCCGCACCTGCTGTCGTCCCTGATGGCGGCCCAACTGCCCGCCGCCGAAGGGTCCGTGACGGGCCTGGCGGGCCAGGGCCTGCGCGACATGGTGCGGATCGCCGGCGGCGACGCACTGCTGTGGTCGGACATCCTCTCGGCCAACGCACCGGCCGTGGCCGAGGTGCTGGAAGGCCTCCTGGTCGACCTGAGCGTCACCCTGCGAGCCCTGCGCGCACTCGGCTCCGAGGACCGCCGCGGTGACTCCCTGGCCCAGCTGAACGAGCTGCTGGAGCGGGGCAGGACGGGACACCGGCAGGTGCCAGCGAAGCCGCACACCGCTCCCGTGGTCACCGTCGGGCTCGACGTTGTGGTGGGCGACGAACCCGGCACCCTGGGCCGGCTGCTGGCCGAGGTCGGAGCGGCCGGAGTGAACGTCGAGGACCTGCAGATCGAGCACGACGCGCAGGGCACGGCCGGCACGGTCACGCTCACCGTCGACGAGCGCTCGGCACAGGAACTGGCCCTGGCCCTCGGCCGTCACGGCTGGTGCTGCGCCCTGCCCGGTCTGGAACTGCCCGACCCCGAAGCGTTCGGGTATCTCGCCCGCGCGGAACGAAAGCGAACCTCACCATGACAGATCGACCCAGGAACTCCAGGCAGGGCGGCCTGCACCGCGGACGCGTGCTGCGTACCGAGTGGATCAGCCCGCACATGATCCGCGTGGTCCTCGGCGGCGAAGGCCTGGCGGACTTCTCGGTACGAGGATGCACCGACCACTACATCAAGCTGCACTTCCCGCGTCCCGGGGTCCTCTACCCGCAGCCGTTCGACCCGGCGGCGGCACGCGCCACGCTGCCACGTCAACAGTGGCCGGTGACCCGCACCTACACGGTTCGGGAGTGGGACGCGGCCGCTCGTGAACTGAGCGTGGACTTCGTCCATCACGGCGCCGAGGGCGTGGCCGGCCCATGGGCGGCCGGCGCCCGCCCGGGGGACCCGCTCCACTTCAGCGGTCCCGGCGGCGGCTACGCCCCCGAGTCCGACGCGGACTGGCACCTGCTGGCCGGTGACGAGAGCGCGCTGCCGGCGATCGCCGCGGCCCTGGAGGCGATGCCCGCCGGGGCCCGTGGCACCGCCTTCGTGGAAGTGGCCGACGCGGCCGAGGAAGTGGACATCAAGACCCGGGCGGCGGCGGACATCGTCTGGCTGCACCGGGGCGACGCACCGGTGGGCGAGCGACTCGTCGCGGCGGTGACGGCCGCCGAGTTCGGGCCGGGCACCGTACAGGCCTTCGTCCACGGCGAGGCGAGCTTCGTCAAGTCACTGCGCGGCCACCTGCTGGGCGAACGCGGCCTGGACCGCGCCCGGACGTCGATCTCCGGGTACTGGCGCCGAGGGGCCGACGAAGACGGCTGGCAGGCAACCAAACACGAATGGAACTGATCCGATGACCGTTGTCGAAACGGCCCGCCTGCTCATGGCACTGGCCCTCGTATGCATAGCGGCGCACAGCTGTGGCCACCTCTTCGTCCGGCTGAAGCAGCCGCCCGTGATCGGTGAGATCGTGGGCGGAATCCTGCTCGGCCCCTCCCTGCTGGGCCTGTTCGCACCCGGTGCGGAGAAGTGGCTGTTCCCCCGGTCCGGGCCGGTGTCGTCCGCGTTGGACGCGATCTACCAGTTGGGCCAGCTGCTCCTGATGTTCCTGGCCGGCGCCGAACTGCGCATGCGGGTCGGTGGCCGGGAGCGGCGCACCAGCGTGCTCGTCGGGGCGGCCGGTCTGCTGGTGCCCTTCGCGATCGGCGCGGTGATCGCCGGGCTGCGTCCCGCGCGTTTCACGGGCCAGGCCGGCACCACCGTGACCACCGTGCTGGTGGTGGGCCTGGCGATGGCGGTGGCGGCCATCCCGGTGATCTCCCGCATCATGATGGACCTGGGCATCCTGGACGCGCCCTTCGGCCGGATCGTGCTAGCGGTGGCGGTGATCGAGGACGTCATCCTCTACATCGTCCTCGCCATCGCCCTGGGCCTCGCCCACTCCGGGGACTCCGCGGGCCTGTGGCCGGCGGTGGGCAGCTCAGCCGTGGTGCCGTCAGTGGCGTACTACACCGTCGTCAGCGCCCTGTTCTTCGCCCTCGCCCTGTTCGCGGGCCCGCGCGCGTTCCGGTGGCTGGCCGAGCACCGCTGGAACCCCGTCGCCCGCCAGAGCCCGGTCGCATTCCGGTTGGTCTTCCTGTGCTTCATGGTGCTGTGCTGCATGGGGCTCGGCGTCAACGCGGTGTTCGGGGCGTTGGCGGCGGGCATGTGCGTGGTGCGTGGTGACCTGAGGACGGGTGAGGCGGCGGCCGACGCGCGCGGTGCGCAGGTGTGGGGCGCCATCCGGCAGTTCTCGATGGCCTTCTTCGTGCCCGTCTTCTTCGCTCTGGTCGGGGTCCGGCTCGACCTGGCGCACAGCTTCGACCCCTGGTTCTTCCTGTGGTTCCTGGTGGTCGCCTGCGGCGCCAAGGCCCTCAGCATCTGGGGCGCGGCGCTGCTGGCCGGCGAGAGCCGGGTGGTCGCGGGTTCGCTGGCGGTTGCGCTGAACGCGCGCGGCACGGTGGGCGTGGTGCTGGCCGGGGTGACCTACCGGGCGCAGCTCATCAACGAGACGTTCTTCGTGGTGCTGGTCCTCGTCTCACTGGTGACCTCCCAGCTCGCCGGTGCCGCGCTGGCCCGCACCGCGCCGGGGCTGCGGCCCTCGCGCGAGACCGGTCCGGCGCAGGTGGAGGTCGGGTGACCGGACCCGGCACACCGCGCCGGCTCGTGGCGGCCCATCTGCTGGGCAGCGTCGGATTTGGACTGTACGCGTCGGGCAGTGCCGTCTACTTCACCCGCCAGGTCGGCCTGCCGGTCACCCAGGTCGGCGCCGGTCTGACCCTGGCCGGCCTGGTCTGGCTGCCGCTGTCGCTGTCCATCGGACGGCTCTGCGACCGGATCGGTGCCCGCCGGGCCACCGTCGGACTGGGCTGCGCCCAGGTGCTGTTGCTGGTGGCGGCCACCGAGGTGCACAGTCTGTGGACGTTCCTGGTGCTGGCGCCCCTGCTGGGCATCTGCGTGCAGGGCGGCTGGATCTGCCGGGAGGCGCTCGTCGCCGACCTGGTCGACTCGGCCGCCCGGGTCAACGCCTCCGCCCGGCTGCGCAGCGTCTTCAACATCGGTGTCATCGCGGGCGCCCTGGGGTGCGGCCTGGCGCTGTCCCTGGACAGTGCTCCGGGCTACCTGGGGCTGATCCTGGCCAGCGCGCTGGCCGAGGCGGCGGCCACCGCCTGCTGCCTGGGCCTGCCGGACCGGTCGCGCGGACCGGCCCTACGGGAGGACCCGGTCGGGCTCCGGCAGGCCCTGCGTGACCTGCCCTACCTCGCGCTCTCCCTGCTGTACGGCGTGCTCGCGGTCGGCGACATCGTGCTGCGGATCGGCATCCCCCTGTGGGTCGTGGCGCATGCCGGCCTGCCCAAGGGACTGGGAGCCTGGCTGTACGGCCTCAACGCCGTCCTGGTGGTGGGCCTCCAGGTGCGGTTGAGCCGGGGCGCGGAGAGCTTCACAGGCGCCCGGCGCCTGCTGGTCCTCTCCGGTGCGGCGGCCGCCGGCTCCTGCGCGGCCGTGGCCGTGAGCGGCACGGGCGGCGCGCTGCCCGGCACAGCCGCCCTGGTAGCGGCTGTGCTGCTGCTGTCACTGGCCGAACTGTGGAGCTCCGCGGCCGGTTGGAAACTGCGCTTCGACCTCGCGCCGGCCCGAGCGCAGGGCACCTGGGGTGGACTGTTCGCGCTGGGCAGCTCCGTCAACCTGGTGCTCGGCCCGGCCGCGGTCACCCTACTCGTCTCCCACTACGGCGCCGCCGGTTGGCTGCTGCTCGGTCTGGGGTTCCTCGGCGTGACGACGTTCTGCGCGCCCGCCCTGGCCTGGGCCCTGCGCACCCGCCCCGGCCAACCGGCTGCCGTCTCCCGCTGATCTGGTGAATCGGAGTCCCCCAAGGATGGACCGTTCGACAACGCAGCCCACGGACGTCGTGGACTTGATCCTCGCCTCGGCGCGCCGCCACCCGGACCGCCCGGCCGTCACCGACGGCGCCGAAACGTGGAGTTACGCCCGCCTGCTGGAGCGGGCCCGCCGGGTCGAAGGGCTGCTGCGCGAGCGCGGTGCGGCCGCCGGCGACGTGGTGGTGGTTCAGGGACGGCGCCGTCCACACCTGGTGGCCGCGCTGCTCGGCGTCCTGCTCACCGACGCCGCCTACCTGGCGGTGGCCGAGCAACCGCCGGCCGCCCGGCTGGCCCGCGTCATCCGGCAGACCGCGCCGCGCGTGGTCCTCGCGGAGGACCGAGACGTGTTCGCCGACGCCACACGCCCGGACCTTCCAGAGGATTCGGCGAGACGCGCGGACACCCCGCTCGTGGTGGTGGACCACCGGGAGGCCGCCGCACACCCGCCTGCTCCCGACCGGTCCCGGGCCACCGCTGCGCCGGATGGGCCTGCCTATGTGATCCACACCTCCGGCAGCACCGGCCGCCCCAAGGGCGTCCTGGTCGGCCGTGCCTCGCTCGGCTGGCACGCCAGGACGGTCCGCGACCTGTTCGAACTCCAGCCGCGAGACCGGGTGTTGCAGGCCGCCGCGATCGACTTCGACGTGGCCGCCGAGGAGATCTGGCCCACCCTCTGCGCCGGAGCCTGCGTCGACCTGTTGCCGGACGGCCTCGGCCGGACCGGCTTCGAACGGTTCACCGCGCTGGTGACCGAGCGACGCCTCACCGTCGTCAACCTGCCCGCCTCGTACTTCAGCGGCTGGGCCGCCCACCTGTCCCGCACCGGCGCCGGCACCGGGACGCTGCGCCTGGTGGTGACCGGCAGCGAGGAAGTGCCCGTCGCCGCGGCCCAGCTGTGGTGCGCTGAGCCGGGCCGGCCTCGGCTGCTCAACGCATACGGAGTGTCGGAGGCCACCATCACCTCGGTCGCGTGCACGGTGCGCCCGCAACTCGTCGAGGGCGCGCGGGTGCCGATCGGCACCGCCCTGCCCGGCGTCACCACGGCCGTGGTCGGTGACGACGGCCTGCCCGTACCGCCCGGCACCCCGGGCGAGCTGCTGCTCGGTGGTGCGGGCATCGCGCTGGGCTACCTGGACGCGGACGGCGACACACGGTTCGTCCGGGATGGCGCCGAGCGCTGGTACCGCACCGGCGACCGGGTCTGCGAGCAGGGCGGGCTCCTGTACTTCCTCGGCCGGACCGACGACCGGCTCAAGGTCAACGGGGTGCGCATCGACCCCGGTGAGATCGCCGCCACCCTGGCCGCGGCAGCCTCGGTGACCGACGTCCGGGTGCTGCGGGCGGGCGACCGGCTGGTCGGCTGCCTGACCACGAACGGGCCCGTCGACACGGGCCGGTTGCTGCGCGACCTGCGTACGGTCCTGCCCGCGACGATGATTCCCGGCGAGCTGCTCGTGCTGCCCACGTTCCCGCTGACCCCGGGCGGCAAGGTCGACATGCCGGCCCTGCGGGACCTGGCCGCCGCCCGCCCCGCGGACGCGGTGGCTCCGGGCCCCGACGACCTGGTTCCGCTACTCCGGCGCGTATGGCGGGAGGTCCTCGGCGCCGCCGAGATCGAACGGAACAGCGACTTCTTCGCCCTGGGCGGGGACTCACTGCTCGCCGCGCGGCTGGCCGCCACGCTCCACCGGGAGGCGGGCGTCGTCCTCCGGCTGCGGACGGTCTTCGCTCATCCGCGGTTCGACGACCACGTCGAGCAGGTCCAGCTCCTCCTGGCCCGTGCGGGCCGAACCCCGATCGGAGTGCCATGACCAGCTATCCAATGTCCTTCGAGCAGACCTCCATCTGGCTCAACGACCGGGTCGGTCAAGGAGGTTCGCGTTACCGGGAGTCCTGGGCGTACCGGCTGCGGGGACCGTTGGAGCCGTCGGCGGTCGAGGCCGCGCTCACCGGGATCGTCCGCCGCCACGAAGGGCTGCGCAGCCGGCTCGAACTGTCCGGCGCCGGCCCGGTGCAGACCGTACTGGCACCCGTTCCGGTGCGGGTGCCACGACGAACCGTGCCGGCGGACCGGCTGTCCGAGGTAGTGGCGCGGATGATGGCCGAGCCGTTGCCGCTCGACACCCCGCCGCTGCTGCGGGCCACCCTGCTGGACATCGAGGACACCGACGACGAGTACGTCCTGGCCGTCGTACTGCACCACGCCGCCATGGACGGGGCGAGCCTGCGGGTGCTGGACACCGAGTTCAGCGCCCTGTACCGGGCCGCGCTGGACGGCAGGGCGGATCCGCTGCCCGCCCTGCCCCGCCAGATCGGCCCCCATGCCCAACTCCGCCACCGGGACGAGAGCGGCCTCGCCGACACGGCCGCCGCCCACTGGCGCGCCGCTCTGCAAGGCGCGCCGGCCGAGACCGCGCTCCCCGGCGACCGCCCCCGGCCGTCCGTGCTCGGACCGCGCGGAGGGGAGGTGCGTTTCGTCCTCGACCAGGAACTCACCGGGCGCATCGCGCGCCTGGCCCGGCAACGGCGCAGCTCCCCGCAGGCGGTGCTGGTGGCCGCGCTGACCGCGCTCACGCACCGGTTGACCGGCGGGCGGGACCTGGTGCTGGGCGTGCCGGTCTCGCTGCGCGACGAGCCGGACCTGGACCCGCTGATCGCCTGCCTGACCGAGGTGCTTCCGGTACGTCAGCGGATCGACCCCGTCGATTCCTTCGCCGCCCTGGTTGACGAGGCCCAGCTCGCCCTGCTGGACACCGTCGAGAATCGCAACCTGCCCTTCACCCGGCTGCTCGGCGAACTCGGCACCGAACGTACGCTCGGCAGGTTCCCGCTCTTCCAGATCGTACTGAACGCCGAGTCGACCGAGGCCGTCGGTCCGGACCTGCCCGGCATCACAGCCGAGCGGCTGCATGTGCCCACCGGAACCGCCAAGTACGACCTCTTCTGCAACCTCACCCCGCAGCAGGGTTGCTGGTCGGGCGTACTGGAATACGCGGCGGACCTCTACGACCACGACAGCGCCGTGCGGCTGGTCGAGCGCTACCGCACACTGCTGGCCGACGGGCTCGCCCACCCCGGACACCCGGTCGCCGACCTGGCGCTGCTGCCCGAAGCGGAGGAGCGGGCGATCCGCGCGGCCTGGACGGCCGGGCGGCCACCCCTCGACCCGCCCCTGGTGCACGAACTCTTCGCCGAACAGGCCCGCCGCACCCCCGACGCGCCGGCCGTCGCCCTTGGCGAACAGCGGCTGACCTACGGCGACCTGGAGACGGCCACCGAGGTGCTGGCCGCCCGGCTGGTCGAGGAGGGCTACGCGGGCCGGCGGATCGCGGTCTGCGTGGGGCGCTCCCTCGCGCTGCCGCAGGCTGTCCTCGCCGTGCTGCGGGCGGGCGCCACCTGCGTCCCGGTGGACCCGGCCTACCCGGCCGAGCGGATCGACTTCATGCTCCGCGACAGCGGGGCCGCCGCCGTGCTCACCGACCGTCCGCTCCCCACCGCCTTGCCGGCCGTCAGCCTGGACGCGCTGCCCGCCGCGCTCGGACCGCTGCCGACGGCGACCCCCGACGACCTCTGCTACGTCCTCTACACGTCCGGCTCCACCGGCACCCCCAAGGGCGTGGCGATGCCCCACCGCTCCACCGCCGGCCTCGTGGCCTGGCAACGCGCCGCGTCGGGCTGCGGCGAGGGCTCGCGCACCCTGCAGTTCGCCCCGCTGAGCTTCGACGTGGCGTTCCAGGAGATGTTCGCCAGCTGGGCCGGCGGCGGCTGCCTGGTGCTGGCCGACGACACCGCCCGTACCGACCCCGAGCGGCTCTGCGACCTGCTCGTCGAGCAGCGCGTGGACCGCCTGTTCCTGCCGTATGTGGCGCTGCGTCAGCTGGCCGAGTACGCGTGCGCCACGCGGCGCCGCCTGCCCCGGCTGCGCGAGGTGATCACGGCCGGGGAGCAGCTCTACGTCACGGAGGAGGTACGGCGCTTCTTCGCCGAACTCACCGATGCCGTACTGGAGAACCAGTACGGGCCCACCGAGACACATGTGGTCACCGCCGAACGTCTGACCGGTTCCCCCGCGCTCTGGCCCGAGCGCCCGCCGATAGGACGTCCCGTCACGGGCGCACGCGTCTATGTGCTGGACGACAGGCTGCGCCCGGCCCCGGTCGGGGCGGTCGGCGAACTGTGCGTCGCCGGGCCCCCGCTCGCCGTGGGCTACCTGGAGCGGCCGCGGCTGACCGCCGAGCGGTTCCTCCCCGACCCATACGCCCCGCCGGCCGGGGCCGCGGCACCGGAAGCCGTCGACGGCGCACCGTCCGGACGGCTCTACCGCACCGGTGACCTGGCCCGGCTGCTTCCCGACGGCCGGATCGACTACCTCGGCCGACGCGACGACCAGGTCAAGATCCGTGGACACCGCGTCGAGCTCGGCGAGGTCGAGGCGGCGGTGAAGGCGTTGCCACAGGTGCGGGACGCCGTGGTGGTGACGGCCGAACCCGGACCGGGCGCCGGACACCGGCTCGTGGCCGGCTACGTCGGTGACGGTTCCGCCGCGGCCGACGAGCTTCGCGCCGCCCTGGCCGAGCGGCTGCCGAAGGCGCTCGTGCCCAGCGCCTTCCTGCACCTGCCGGCCCTCCCGCTGACCCACAGCGGCAAGGTGGACCGGGCCGCCGTCGCCCGGGCCTGGACCGGCGTCCCGGCCGGTCGGCCGACCGGCGCCGTGGCGCCCCCGCGCACCGCGACCGAGCACAGGATCGCCGACCACATGGCGGGGCTGTTGAGCCTGCCGGGGATCGGTGCCGACGAGGACTTCTTCCGGCACGGCGGTGACTCCCTGCTGGCTGTACGGCTCGTGCTCGCGCTGCGCGCCGAATTCGGCGCGCGGATCCCCATGAACGCGGTGTTCACCGCCCCCACCGTGAGGGCGCTGGGAGCCCTGGTGGACGATCTGGAACCGGGCACGCCGGGATCCGTACCGCCCGGCGATCTGCGGCTGCCGGCCGATGTCCGGCCCGGCACACCCGACGCGGGTGTCCGCTCCGGGCACCCGGAGGAGGTCGTGCTCACCGGTGCCACCGGCTTCCTGGGTGCCTTTCTGCTGCGCGATCTGCTCGCTCACACCACGGCACGGGTGCATTGCCTGGTCCGGGGAGGCGACCGGGAACACGCCGAGAAGCGGCTGCGCGCCGCGCTGGAGGAGTTCGGCCTGTGGGACGCCGCCGTCCAGCACCGGATCACCGTGCACCGGGGCGACCTGGCCGCTCCCCGGCTGGGACTGGGCGCGGCGGCGTTCGACCAGCTCGCCCGGAGGGTCGACGCCGTCTACCACTGCGGGGCGCAGGTCAACCTGGCCCAGGCGTACGCACAGGCGCGGGACGCCAACGTGACCGGCACGGTGGAGGTGCTGCGCCTGGCCGCCGTCCGGAGTGTGCCGGTGCATCACATCTCCACGGCCGGGGTCTTCGCCGGTCCCGGTCTGGCCGGACGCAGGATCGGGCCGCGCGAGCCGCTGGCCCGGCCCGGGCGGCTGGTGCACGGCTACACCCAGAGCAAGTGGGTGGCCGAGCAGCTGGTCGAGCAGGCCCGGCGGCGCGACCTGTCTGTTTCCGTCTACCGGCCGACCCGCGTCTCCGGCGCGGTGAGCGACGGCGCCTGTCAGCGGACCGACTTCCTGTGGCTGTTGCTCAAAGGCTGCGTTCAGCTGGGACTGGCACCCGCACTCCCGGAGGTCGCCTTCGACCTGGTCCCGGTGGACTACGTCAGCCGGGCCGTGGTGGCGCTGTCCGGCAGTCCACAGGCGGCCGGGCGGACCTTCCATCTGGCGAGCGAGCGACTGCTGCCGTTCGGGACCGCCGTGCACCGGCTGCGCGAGCGGGGGTACGCGCTACGCGAGGTGCCGGTCGGCGCATGGCTGCGGGCAGTGGCGGCCTCGCCCGGCAACGCGGCCTTCCCGCTGCTCGGCGCGTTCGGCGAGAACGGCGCGGACGAGGACCCCGAGGGCAGCATCCGCTTCGACGCCACCGACACCCGGCGGCTGCTGGCCGGAACCGGCGTGGACTGTCCGGAGGTGGACGGCCCGCTCTTCGACCGCTACCTGTCCTACTTCCGGGCCGTCGGCTTCCTGCCCGGACCGGGGGACGTCCGGTGAGGCCACGCATCCTGCTGCTCGGCGGTACCGAGGCCGGGGTCCGCAAGGCCGCCGAGTGCGGCCTGGACGTCGTGAACATCGACAAGCCGGCGCTCTTCGAACCCGCCGCCCGTGCTTACTGCGTCCAGACCCACCTGGTGGACTACCAGGACATCGGCCTGGTCACCGCGCTGGCCCGTACCCTGCACGCGCACCGGCCGTTCCGGCGCGTGGTGAGCCAGACCGAGGCCGGTCCGCTGGTGGCCGGCCACCTCACCACCGTCCTCGGCCTGACCGGCACCGGCGCGGCCACGGCGCGGCTGCTGCACGACAAGGCGGCCCTGCGCGCCCTGCTGAACGAGCGGGGGATCGGCCCGGTGCCCTTCCGTGTGGGCGGCTCGCCGTCCATGCTGCGCGCCTTCGCCGAACGGCACGGCGCCCTGGTGGTCAAGCCGACCATGGGATCGGGCAGCCTGGGCGTACGCAAGGTCCACACCCCGGAACAGGTGCCGGAGGCGTGGGCCTGGCTGGACGCCTTCGGCGTGGGTGAGTTCATGGTGGAGAAGCTGCTCACCGGTACCGAGATCAGCGTGGAGAGCTTCTCGGTCGCCGGACACCACACCGTGCTTGCCGTCTCCCGGAAGGACAACGGCGGCGGCGTCGTGGCCCTCGGGCATGTACTCCCGGCGCCGTTGCCGCCCGGGTGCGCCGCCGAGGTCGAGGACATGGTGCGCCGGATGCTCGACGCGGTGGGCCTGGTCGACGGGCCGGCCCACACGGAACTGATTCTCACCGCCGACGGGCCACGTGTGGTCGAGTCGCACCCGCGGTGCGCGGGCGGCCGGATCGCCGAGCTGGTCGAGCTGGTGCACGGCTTCGACATGGAGCGACTGACCTGCCAACTCGCCCTGCCTGGCGGCGTACCGGCGCTCGACCCGGTCACCCGGGGAGCGGCCGCGGTACGTTTCCTCACCCCACCGCCCGGCCGGGTACGCGCGGTGGAGGGCCTCGCGGCGGCCCGGCAGGCCGAGGGCGTGGTCCGGGCGGAGGTGGGCGTCGACCCCGGCGGACAGGTGGAGCCCCTGCGCTGGTCCGAGGACCGCAGCGGATACGTGGTCGCGCGCGCCGAGGACGCCGCCACGGCCGAGCGGCGGGCCCGCAGTGCCGCCGCGCTGATCCGCGTCCACACGGAGCCGCTCCCCATCGAGCCGACGGCCACGATGCAGGACCTGCTGACGGCCGCGGACGAGGTGCTCGACCCCTTCGGAGTCGCCCTGTGCAATGAATGAAGCTTGACGCGCCGAGTGGGCCGGTAATACCTTCTGAATCGACATAGCTGAGCCTGAATGGGAATCAAATAAATTCCCTTGGCGGGCTCTCCGGACATTCGGCTTCGCACATGGAGTGCGCTGTTCCTGCCGGCCGGTCATTTATCCGTTCACTTTCATCCTGTTCATTGCGCTGCAATTCGCGGCTGACCATGAGTCTATGAATTTTTTACCCATGGGGGCAGATATGTTCTTTGCGCGACCAGACACGGCGGATCAGCTAGGTCCGGAACGTATCCCGATTTCCCTTGGGCAGCGACGGCTCTGGCTTCTGGAACGGTCGGACGAACCGAGCGCGGTGAACCGTCTGACGATGGCCTGGACGCTGGCCGGAGAGCTGGACCGGGAGGCGCTGGAGGCGGCACTGCACGACGTCATCGGGCGGCACGAGGCGCTGCGCACGGTGTTCCCCGCTGCCGACGGGGTGCCGTATCAACGGATCCTCCCCGTCGATGGGACAGGCTTCGAACTGAAGATGGCCGAGTCGCCCCAAGTGGAGGCGGCGGCCCGCGCGTTCGACCTCGAGTCGGAGATCCCGGTGCGGGCGTGGCTGTCCGGCACGGGGGCGGACGAGGCGGTGCTGGCGCTGGTCGTCCACCGCATCGCGGGGGACGACTGGTCGGCCGCACCGCTGGTACGGGACCTGTCGGTCGCGTACGCGGCGCGTCGGCGGGGACAGCAGCCGCTCTGGGGTGAACCCCCGGCCCCGGACGCCGACGACGCACCGGGCCGCTGCGAGCCGCTCCGCTCGGCGGACGATCCGGACAGCGAGCTGTCCGGGCAACTGCCGTACTGGCGTGAGGTGCTGGCCGGAGTGTCGGACGAACTGGGGCTGCCCGCGGACCGGCCGCGTCAGGCCACGGCTTCGCACCGCGGGCATCGCCTCGACGTCACCGTGCCCGCCGCAGTCCACCGGGACCTGGCAGCGCTGGCCCAGGAGCGGGGGATGCCCCTGGGCGCGGTGCTGCGGGCCGGGTTGGCCGTGCTGCTGTCCCGGTGGGGAGCCGACCGTGACGTCCTCGTCGGGTCGGCCGTGGCCGGGCGTACCGACGAGATGCTGGAATGCCTCGTCGGGTGCTACGCGGACACGCGCGTGACGCGGATCGACCTGTCCGGCGATCCCACCACGGCGCAGGTGCTGGACCGGGTACGGGAGACGGAGCCGGGCGCGACGGCCCGTCAGGATGTGTCGGCCGAACGCCTGGTGGAGGAACTCGGCCTCGCCCACCCCCTGTTCCAGGTCATGCTCACGCTGCGGGACACCACCGCCTCCGCCGCGGCGCTCCTGGAGCTTCCCGGCGTCCGGGTGAGCCCGTCGACGGTGGGCGAACCGATGACCGCGTACGACCTTGAGGTGGTCCTGAGCGAGGAGACCGACGGCCAGGGCGCGCCCGGCGGTCTGCGCGGGGAACTCACGGTGGCGGCAGACCTGTTCGACCCGGCCACCGCCGGGCGGATCGCGCGCGGGCTGGTGAGGGTGCTGCGGGGAATGGGGGAGACTCCGCAGTCCCGGATCGGCGATCTGGACGTGCTCGACGCGGCCGAGCGACGGCAAGTGGTGGACGAGTGGAACGACACCGGACTCACGGTGCCCGAGGCCACGGTGCCCGAGCTGTTCGCGGCCCAGGCGGCCCGGACCCCGGACGCCGTCGCGATCGTGTGCGACGGCACCGAACTGACGTACGGCGAGCTGGACGTGCGGGCGGACCGGCTGGCCCGTCGCCTGGCATCGGAGTACGGCGTGGGCCCGGAGTCGGTGGTGGCGGTGCTCATGGAGCGCTCCGCCGAGTTGATCGTGGCGATCCTGGCGGTGCTCAAAGCCGGCGGCGCCTACCTGCCCATCGACCCGGACTATCCCGTCGAGCGAGTCGTCTACACGCTCGATGACGCCAGGCCCGACTGCATACTGACCACGTCACGCTGCGAACGGGTGCTGCCGCAAGGCTGCGACGTACCGTTGCTGGTGCTGGACGCGCCCGGGACACCGGAGGCGGGAGACGCACAGAACGCGGACCGGCCGGCGCCGCCGCGGAAGCAGAACGCGGCCTACGTCATCTACACCTCCGGCTCCACCGGCCGGCCCAAGGGCGTGGTCGTCTCGCACGCGGGGTTCGCCAACCTGTCGGCCAGCCACGCGAGGTTCGGTGTGGAACCGGGCCACCGGGTGGCGCAGTTCGCGTCGGTGGGCTTCGACAACTTCTGCTCGGAGTGGTCGCTGGCCCTGCTGTCGGGAGCGGCCCTGGTGGTCGTGGACCAGGACCGGCGGCTCGGCGTGGAACTGGCCGAGTTCATGGCCGACCAGGGCGTGACACACGCAACCTTGCCTCCCGCGGCCCTGGCGACGATGCCGGACGGGGCGATCGGGACCGGAGTCGTCCTCGAGGTGGGTGGCGAGGCATGCCCTCCCGAGGTGGTGGAGCGCTGGTCGGCGGGGCGGGTGATGTTCAACACCTACGGCCCCACGGAGACGACGGTGGACGCCACCGCGTGGCGCTGCCGCCCCGGACTGCGGTCGGGCACGGTGCCCATCGGCGCCCCGATCGCCAACACCCGCGCCTACGTGCTCGACGACTCCCTCAGCCCGGTGCCGGTAGGGGTGGTCGGTGAGCTGTACGTGGCCGGTGCGGGGCTCGCGCGGGGGTACCTGGGGCGGCCCGGGCTGACCGCGGAGCGCTTTGTGGCCTGCCCGTTCGGCGCTGCCGGTGAGCGGATGTACCGGACCGGGGACCGGGTCCGGTGGCGGGCGGACGGCAACCTCGAATTCGTCGGCCGGGCCGACGAGCAGGTGAAGATCCGGGGTTTCAGGATCGAGCCGGGCGAAGTGGCCGCGGTACTGGCCGCGCACCCGGGGCTGCGCCAGGCGGCGGTGGTGGTCCGGGAGGACAACCCGGGAGACAAGCGGCTGGTCGCCTACGTCGTGCCCGCCGAAGATCCCGATCTGGCCCCCGCCGCGGGCGTGCTGGCCGCCGAGGTGCGCGGGTTCGGCGCCGAACGGCTGCCGGGATACATGGTGCCGGCAGCGGTGGTGGTGGTCCCCGAGCTGCCGCTGACGCTGAACGGCAAGCTGGATCGCACCGCGCTGCCGGCTCCCGAGTACATCGCCGGCACCGGGCGGGGACCCGCCACCGCCCAGGAGGCGATCCTGTGCGAGGCGTTCACCGACGTCCTGGGCGTCACCGCGGTCGGGGCGGACGACGACTTCTTCGCCCTGGGCGGCCACTCGCTGCTGGCGACCCGACTGGCCAACCGGATGCGGGCGCGGCTCGGGGTGGACCTGCCCATCCGGGTGCTCTTCGAGTCGCCCACTCCCGCCGGACTGGCCCGGTGGCTGGAACGGTCCGCGCCGGGCGGGACGGATGCTCGGGGCCGGACGGGACTTGCGCCGCGGGAACGCCCGGAACATGTCCCGCTGTCGTTCGCCCAGCAGCGGCTGTGGTTCCTGTCGCGGCTGGAGGGCCCCTCGGCCACCTACAACATCCCGCTGGTGCTGCGGCTCTCCGGGCCGCTCGACGTGGACGCGTTGCAGGCGTCACTGGGCGATGTGGTGGCGCGGCACGAGAGCCTGCGGACGGTCTTCCCCGACGAGGAGGGCACCCCCTTTCAGCTGGTGCTGGACGGCGAGCGGGCACGCCCCGAGTTCGTCGTCACCGAGGCCGCCGGCCAGGAGCTCGAAACGGCGCTGCGCGCCGCGTCACTGCGCCCCTTCGACCTGGCCCGCGACCTGCCCCTGCGCGCCGAGCTGCTGCGGGTGGCGCCGGAGGAACACGTACTGCTGCTGGTGATGCACCACATCGCCACCGACGGCTGGTCCACCGCGCCACTGGCCGGGGACCTGGCGGCGGCGTACGAGGCGCGGTGCGCCGGTGCCCCACCAGTGTGGCCCGAACTGCCTTTGCAGTACGCGGACTTCGCCCTGTGGCAGCGCGCGCGAAGCGCCTTTGCGCAGGACGGTACGGCGGCGGAACTTTCCTTCTGGACCCGTGAACTGGCGGACCTTCCGGAGGAACTCGACCTGCCGTACGACCGGCCTCGGCCGTCGGCGGCGAGCTACCGCGGAGACACGGTCAAGATGGCCGTCGACGCCGGCACGCACGCCGCCGTCGTCCGCCTCGCACGCCGCACCGGCACCACCGTGTTCATGGTCCTCCAGGCAGCTCTCTCCGCGCTCATGAGCCGCCTCGGCGGCGGTACGGACATTCCGCTGGGCACCCCGGTGGCCGGGCGTCAGGACGAGGCGCTGCACGATCTGGTGGGCTTCTTCGCCAACACGTTGGTGCTGCGCGCCGACCTTTCCGGCGCCCCCACCTTCGAGGAACTGCTCACCCGGGTACGCGCCACCGACCTCGCGGCCTTCGCGCACCAGACCGTGCCTTTCGAGCAAGTCGTGGAAGCGGTCAATCCGACCCGCTCGCTGTCCCGCAGCCCCCTGTTCCAGGTCATGCTGGTCATGCAGGCCGCCGACGAATACGACGTCTTCACCCTTCCTGGCCTGTCCTTGACGGTCGAGGAGGGCCGGACCGGCACCTCCAAGTTCGACCTGCTGTTCAGCTTCACCGAGTCCTATGCGCAGGGAGCGGCCGGCGGCATCGACGGGGTCGTCGAGTTCTCCACCGACGTGTTCGACGCCGAGACCGCCCAGGCCCTGGCCGACCGGCTGCTGTCCCTGCTCAGGACCGTCGTGGCGCAGCCGCACCGCCCCGTCACCGAGGCCGATCTGCTGACCGCGGGGGAACGTCGGCGCGTGCTCACCGAGTGGAACGACACGGCGGTGGAGCCGCCCGGTGACAACCTGCCCGAGGCCTTCGAGCGGCAGGTGGCGCGGACCCCGGACGCCGCCGCCGTGCTGGCCGGCGAGACCGGGCTGTCCTACGACGAGCTGAACACCCGGGCCAACCGGCTGGCCCACCTCATGATCCGGCGGGGCATCGGCCCGGAGCGGTACGTCGCGGTGCGGCTGCCCCGGTCGGCGGACCTGATCGTCACCTTCCTGGCCGTCCTGAAGACCGGCGCGGCGTATCTGCCCATCGACCCCGCCTACCCGGCCGAACGCATCCGTTACATCCTGACCGACGCCCAGCCGGCGCTGGTGGTCACCAACGGCTCCGGTGGCCCGCTGCCCGCCGCCCTCGACGTACTGCTCCTGGACGGCGCGGACACCGTCCGGGAACTGTCCCGAGAGGCGGCCACCGACCCCGCCGACTCCGACCGCACCGCCCCGCTGCTGCCGGAGACCAGCTCCTACGTGATCTACACCTCGGGCTCGACCGGCCGCCCCAAGGGCGTGGTGATGACCGCCGTCGCGCTGCGCAACCTGCTGGTGTGGAACGCCTCCGCCGTCGCCGTACGCCCCGGGGCCCGGGTGGCGCAGTTCAGTGCCATCAGCTTCGACGCCTCGGAACACGAGATACTCTCCGCCCTGTTCAACGGCAAGACCGTGTGTGTCCCGGACGATGAGACCCGCCTCGACCCGTCCGCGCTCGCCCGCTGGCTGGACCGGCACGACGTGGACGAACTCTTCGCACCGGACCTGGTGGTCGGCGCGGTCTGCGAGGCGGCGATGGAACAGGGCCTCGCCCTCGGCTCCCTGCGCCACGTCATGCAAGCCGGCGAGGCGCTCCGGCTGACCGACGGCGTACGGGCGTTCCACACCCGGTACTCCCACGTGAGGCTGCACAACCACTACGGGCCGTCAGAGACGCACGTAGTGACGGGGTACACCCTCCCGGACCGCGTGCCCGACTGGCCCGCCACGGCGACCGCGCCCATCGGGCCGCCGATCTGGAACACCAGGGCGTACGTCTTGGACCGCCACCTCAATCCGGTGCCGCCGGGTGTCTCCGGCGAGCTGTACCTGGCCGGTACCTGTCTGGCCCGCGGCTACCTGAACCGGCCGGATCTGACCGCCGAGCGCTTCGTCGCCGACCCGTTCGGTCCGGCGGGGGCGCGCATGTACCGGTCCGGTGACCTCGTGCGCTGGCTGCCGGACGGCGCGCTGGACTTCCTGGGCCGTGCCGACGACCAGGTGAAGCTGCGCGGCTTCCGGATCGAGCTCGGCGAGGTCGAGTCCGTCCTGACGCGCCACCCCCAGGTGGGCGCCGCGGCTGTCATCGTCCGCGAGGACCGGCCCGGTGACCGGCGGCTGGTCGCCTACGCCGCGCCCCTTGCGGGGGGCTCCCTGCCTCCGGCCACCGAGCTGCGCCGGCATCTGTCCGCCGCGCTGCCCGACTACATGGTTCCAGCGGCGTTCGTCAGCCTGGGTGTGCTGCCGCTGACCATCAACGGCAAGCTCGACCGTCGGGCGCTGCCCGCCCCCACGTACGACGGTGTGCTGTCCGCAGCCGCCCCGCGCAACGCGCGCGAGACGACACTGTGCAAGGCGTTCGCCGACATCCTCGGGCTGCCCGATGTGGGGATCGACGACAGCTTCTTCGAGCTCGGCGGACACTCGCTGCTCGCCACCCGCCTGGTGAACAAGGTGCGTTCCCTGCTGGGGACGGAGCTGACGATTCAGACGCTCTTCGAGTCCCCGACCGTGGCCGGTCTGGCGGAGCGGCTGCAGGATGCCGTCCCCGCTCGTCCGGCCCTGCGCCGGCGCCGGGCCCATCAGTGACGAGGAACGCGCCCGGCTCTTCCGGCCGGTCCATCGCCGCCACGACCGGTCGGTTGCCGGAGACGGTGGGCTCGTTCCGCCGCCGTTCGAGCGAGGAAGTTCCTCAGTCGAACATCCGCGTCGGCTCCGAGGACGCGGTCCCTCGGAGCCGGTTGGAGGTCGAGTGACGGCAGGGATCAGGCGATGACGCCGCAACCCGCGGGTCAGGGCTGGGGCGTCGGTGTTCCTGTCGGCGCAGGTGCCGCCGGGCAGGATGACCACGCGGGCATCGCCGGTGTGAGGGTGTGAAACGACCCCGGCGGCCGGCTGGCCGCCGGGGTCTTGGACGAACGCCGCGTGCGGGGGCCTGGGCCCACTCTCGGCCCGGGCACGTCGGCGACGTCGTGGCTCCTCGCTCCGTCGGGTTGTCCGTCAGGCAGCCGGGAGGTCGGCCGGGGCGGTTTCGTCCCGGGCCTTCTCGAGGGCGGCCTCGATGCGGTCGGCACTCGTGAGCACGGCGACGAGTACGGTCATCGCGGCGAGGACGAAGGCTCCTGCGACGAAGGGGGCACGCAACCCCGCCGCAGTCGCCAGCCAGCCGCCCAGGACGGCACCCACCGGTGCCGCGCCGACGCCCAGCATGCGGTTGGTGGCGGAGACCCGGCCGGTGAGGTGGGCGGGGACGATGGCCTGGGACACGGACGGGACGAGCACCATGGTCGCCGACATCGCCGCACTGCAGACGGCCATGGCGAGGCCTGCGGTGAGCGGCCCGCTGGACACACCGAGGCCGAGTTGCGCCGCCGCCTCCACCGCGGCCGTGACCGTCAGGGCGTGACCGGTCTTCATCCGGGCGCCGAGCAGCCCGGCGAGCGCGGTGCCGGCCAGGCCGCCGACGGCCTGGGTGGCGAGCAGGAGGCCGTAGCCGCTGTTCCCGATGTGCAGGGTGCGATGGGCGAAGAGAACCAGGACCGCCTCCCCACCCGCGAAGGCGAGGTTGCCGACGGCGAACCGCAGGGCGAGACCGAGCAGGACGCGGTTGCCGAAGACGTAGGCGGCGCCTTCCCGCGCGTCCGACCACAGCGAGCGCCGCTCTTTGGCAGGAGCGACCGGCTGGGCGGGCAAGGTACGGATGAGCAGCCCGCTGAGCAGGAAGGAGAGGGCGTCGAAGGCCAGGGGAACGGCCCGGCCGAGGGCGAAGAGCAGACCGCCCAGCGGCGGTCCGGCGAACTCGTTCGTCGCCGTCTGCGCGCCCTGTTTCAGGGTGTTGGCGCGCCGCAGGCTGGTGAGATCCCGGTCGAGCAGCTGGGGCAGATAGGCCGAGGAGGCGGTGTCGAAGAAGATCTGCCCTATGCCCAGCAGGAAGGCCACGGCGATGAGGAGCTGGAGGTCCACCGCTCCGAGGGCGGTCGCCGCGACCAGTGCCGACAGCAGTGCGGTGCGCGCGAGGTCGCTGATCCACATGGTCCGGCGCCGGTCCCAGCGGTCGACCAGCGCGCCGCCCAGCAGCCCGAACAGAAGCCACGGGAGCAGGGAAGCGGCGGTGACCAGACTGAGGGCGAACGGATCGGGCGTGAGAGAGACGGCGAACAGGGGCAGGGCGACCAGGTAGACGCCGTCCCCGAGGGAGGACACGGCCGAGGCGAACCACAGGCGGCTGAAGGCGGGCGGCAGACCGTCGTGCAGTCTACGCAGGGACATCAGCGGGGACATCAGACGTCCTCCTCGGGTCGGAAGAAGGCCACGGCGAGCGTGGCCGCGGGCTCCGCCGGGTCGGATGCCGCGGCGATCTCCTCCACCAGCGCCTGCAAGCGGGCGGTGAACTCCGCGAATCTGTCCTTGCTCAGCCGCGCCTGGTGCATCCGGACAAGACGCGGCGGCCCGCTCGGCGCGGCCTCCAGATCAGCCAGGGCATGCCGCATCACCACGTTGGGTGCGCCCTGTTCGGGCTCGGGCAACCTGATCCCGCTGCTCGTCCGCTCGTAGTAGCGCTCGGTCACGCCGCGGACCTTGCGGGTGCGCACCACGGCCACCATGCCCGCCTTCTCCAGCAGACGCATGTGGTAGCTCGCGCTGCCCTTGGCGATGCCCAGCCGGGCGGCGACCTGGGTGATGGTCGCGGGCTGGTCGCGCAGGACGCGGAGGATGCGGTGGCGCACGAAGTTGCTGACGGCGCGCAGTTGCAGCTCGCTGGTGAGTTGCAGCGTCTCGTCCTGGCCGTCGGGCGGCTGTTTTTCTGACACGCCGCAATGGTCAACGAGTCTTGACCATATTGTCAATGCGGCCTCCGGCACCGCTCACCTGCCCCGAAGGCCCCCGAAAACAGAGCGCCCGGCCGCTGCCGAGCGCCGTACGGCGGTCCTCGGAGGCGGCCGGGCGGACCCGGGTTGACGGGGGATCAGGGCAGGAGAGAGGCCATCCAGGCCTCGACGTCGTCGGCCCCTCGCGGCAGGGCGGAGGACAGGATCTCCCGGCCGCCCTCGGTGACGAGGATGTCGTCCTCGATGCGGACGCCGATGCCCCGGTACTCCTCGGGGACCGTCAGGTCGTCGGCCTGGAAGTACAGGCCGGGCTCGACGGTGAGGACCATGCCCGGCTCCAGCGGGCCGCCCACGTACCGCTCGGCGCGGGCGGCGGCGCAGTCGTGGACGTCGAGACCGAGCATGTGGCCGGTGCCGTGCATGGTCCAGCGGCGCTGCAGACCGAGTTCGAACACCCTCTCCACCGACAGGTCCCCGAACAGCCCCCAGGAGACGAGGCGCTCGGTCAGCACACGCTGGGCCGCCTCGTGGAAGTCGCGGTAGGAGGCCCCCGGCTTCACCGCTTCGATGCCGGCCTGCTGGGCGTCGAGCACCGCGTCGTAGATCGTGCGCTGCAACGGCGTGAAGCGACCGCTGACGGGCAGAGTGCGGGTGATGTCGGCCGTGTAGAGGTTGCGGGTCTCCACGCCGGCGTCGAGCAGCAGCAGGTCTCCCGGGCGGACCGGGCCGTCGTTGCGCACCCAGTGGATGGTCGTGGCGTGCGGTCCGGCCGCGCAGATGGAGGCGTAGCCCACCGTGTTGCCCTCGACCCGGGCGCGCAGGAAGAAGGTGCCCTCGATGTAGCGCTCCGAACTGGCCTGCGCCTTGTCGAGCACCCGGACCACATCCTCGAAGCCGCGCGCGGTCGCCGCACAGGCGAAGCGCAGATCGGCGACCTCGAAGTCGTCCTTGATCAGGCGCATTTCGGAGAGGAAGATCCGGAACTCCTCATCGCCCTCGGCGGTCACCTTGTCGCGCAGGGCTTCCTCCACACCGGCGTCCAGGCCGCGCAGTACCCGGGCCGGGCCGGTGGCGTCCGCCAGAAGGTCCGTCAGCCGGCGGATGTCCGCGGTGGCCAGCCCCAGCAGCCGCTCGTTCTCCGCGAGGCTGTTGCGCCGCCCGTCCCACAACTCTCCCCGGGCCGAGAGCCAGAACTCCCCGTTGTCGCGGTCGGAGCGGGGCAGCAGGTACAGGGTGGCCTCGTGGCCGCCGCCGTCCTTCGGCTCCAGGACCAGCACCCCGTTCTCGCTCTGGTCGGCGGTCAGATAGACGTAGTCGGAGCCGGGGCGGAAAGGATGGTACGTGTCGTTGGAGCGCACCTTCAGCGTGCCGGCGGGGACGATCAGACGCTCACCGGGGAAGCGGGCGGAGAGCACCGCACGGCGGCGCGCGGTGTGCGCTGCCTGCGCAACGGCCTCCAGGTCGTGCCGCTCGGTGTCGGCCCAGCCCTGCCGCATGTTCTCGGCGAGTTCCTCGCTCGGACCGCGGTCCAGGCCGTTCTTGCGGGGCTTCACCGCCTCGGTCTCCTCGCCCTGAGTGCTCCGCGGGGTCTGGGGCTCCAGAGTTTCGGACGTCGGCTCGTTCACTCGTGCCTCCTCGTTCGGGTTCGCCGCACGGCCCTCCCGGATCTCGTGCGGCAGGCGCCGTTTCACGGGTGGACGGCTCTTGCGCGCGGTCTCGCCGCACCGAGGTCGTGGGACGTGCGGGTGCGGCGGGACACGGGCGGCCGTGTCGTCAGGACGGACCACACGCCTTACGCCGCAGGGGAGTTGACCGCACGCCTGCTGCTCGGACGCGGAAGGGACCACGCTGTCCGCACCCTACATGCGGCCGATTTTTTTCGACCGCCGAACGTTGCCATCCGTCGTGCTGGACGGCAAAGATCGCCGATACGTCCGACGGGACGGCCGGCGGGTCCTCGGCTCCCGCGTGGCTAGCCGATGCCCCGATGTCCCAAACTCCGGGGCCCATCACACTTATGACGTCATGTCAGTTATGGGGGAATCCGTGTCGGAGGGTGCTTCGGGGGCGGGTTCAGGACTCGGTGCCTATCTTCGGCTGCTGCGCCTGCCGGGCGCCGCCCCGCTGGCGCTGTGGGGGGTGATCGGCAGGGCCCCGATCGCCATGCGGTCCATCAGCTGCCTGTTGCTCGTCTCGGCGGAGACCGGATCACTGACCGATGCCGGTCTGGTGGCGGCGGCCATGCTGCTCGCCCAGGGCATCGTCAGCCCGGTGCTGGGGCGGACGGCCGACCGTTACAGCCAGCGGAGGGTCCTGCTCACCGCGTGCGCGGCGCACGTCCTGGGGATGACGATGCTGCTCGTCTCCATCGTGCTGGAGGCCCCTCTGCCGGTGATGATCATCGCGGCGGTGGCCACCGGCTGTACCTCGGTGTCGTTCACCTCGTTCATGCGCGCACGCTGGGCGGTAATGGTCGACCAAGGGATGCTGCGCACCGCGTACGCCCTGGAGTCCATGCTGGACGACACGATCTTCCTGCTCGGACCCTTGCTGGTCACGGTGTTGTCCACCACCGTGCACCCGGCTGCCAGCTTGGTCGCCTGTGCGCTGCTGACGCTGACCGGATCCATCGCCGTGGCGCTGCACCGCCAGTCCGAGCCGACACCGGAGCCAACGGCCGGCCGCGGCCCCGAGCGCGCCATCAAGGTGCCCGGGGTGTGGGTGCTGATGCTCTGTTACGCCGGTATGGGCTTCCAGTTCGGGGCGGTCGACGTCACGATGATCGCGTTCGCGCGGGAGCAGTCGTCGCCCGGCCTCAGCGGCGTGTTCCTGGCCCTCATCTCGGTCGGCAGCCTGATCGCGGGGGCGGTCTACGGCGCCGTGAACTGGCGGCTGTCGCAAGCCCGGCTGCTGTCGGTGACCACGTGTGTGCTGACGCTCGGCGTCGTCCCCCTGGCCTTCGCCGGATCCTCCCTGATGATGTGCTTCCTCGCCGTCCTGGCGGGCGTGGCCATCTCCCCGGGACTCATCGCGGGCAGCACGCTGCTCGAGTCGGTCTGCCCCAAGGGCGCGCTCTCGGAGGGCTTTTCGTGGCTGACCAGCGCCGGCGCGATGAGCATCGCCACCGGCACAGCGGTGGGCGGACGGCTGACCGACGCGTTCGGCTCCGCGGCGGGGGCGTGGGCCGGGGCCGGCGGCGGCTTGGTGGCCCTGGCACTGAGCCTCGTGGGACAGCCGGTGCTGAGAACCCGGCGGCCGGTCATGGAGGCCACCTCGGAATTGGCGGTACAGGAACAGTGAGCAGAGAGGGAAGAGTTGTGGGAACAGCGGATCCTGTCCCGACACGGGCAGACCTCGGAGGCCGGCCCGTGCCCCGGCTCTCGTTCGACGAGTTCATGGCCTTCGGCCGTGACGCTCTCATCAGGGCCGACGTTCCGGTGGTGGTCACCCTGCCGGGCGGCACCCGCGGCCTGGGCAGGGAGGGGGTGGCCGAGCGGCTCGGACATCTCGCGGTGACCCTGTTCACCGAGCCGAGCGACAAGCGGAACCCGGAGCGCTGGACGACCCGGGAGATCCGGCTCGCAGAGTTCTTCGCCGACGACCGCTATCAGAACGATGCGAGCACCTGGAACCGTGTCGTGTCGAACATCCGCAACCGCCCGGCCGACGTCAACGCGATCCTCGGCTTCGACGCGGGGAAGCTGTTCGACTACCGGCGCTCGCTCAACGCCGCGAACCTGTGGATCAGCCACCGCGGGGTGTTCACCCAGAGCCACTTCGACGAGCTGGAGAACTTCAACATCGCTCTGGAGGGCCGCAAACGGTTCGTCCTGGCGCCCCCGGGATCCAGGGAGTACTACCCGCGTTCGCTCAAGCGGGGATTCGGCGACAAGTCACAGGTCTTCGACTTCGACGACGTGGATGCCGCGCGCTACCCGAGGCTCGCCGCCAAACTGGCCCAGCGCCGGGAACTGATCCTGGAACCCGGCCAGATGCTCTACCTGCCGCTCGGCTGGTGGCACCAGGCCGAATCGCTCGACGAGATGAACATCAACATCAACTTCTGGCTCCGCGACCCGAAGATCCTGCGCAGGCCGTACGTGCTGGGTGTGGCGCTCTACACAGCCGTCTTCCGCAAGCTCAGAGGCGTCTACAACTACGAACCTGCCCAGGCGGCGTCATGACCGAGCGCGTCACCATCACCCCCACCCACCGCTACCGCAACAACGACAAGCTGATCGGCATCGGCAACGAGTTCTGGGACATGTCGGAGCGCAACGGGCTGGCCGGCATCGTGGCCGACCTGGACGCCGGTGTGCTGCGGACCACCCCCGGCCACGAATTCATCGACGCCGGACACGAGTTCGTCAACTTCAGCTGCTGCTCCTACCTCGACCTCGACTCCCACCCCAAGGTCGTCGAGGGCGGCATCGAGGCGCTGCGTCGCTACGGCGTC
Organism: Streptomyces sp. NPDC090798; assembly: GCF_044768965.1. Classification (NCBI taxonomy): domain Bacteria; kingdom Bacillati; phylum Actinomycetota; class Actinomycetes; order Kitasatosporales; family Streptomycetaceae; genus Streptomyces; species Streptomyces sp. NPDC090798. Next base: position 697,888 of record NZ_JBIVXA010000002.1, on the reverse strand, counting down.
CTGGACCACTGCATCGCCCGCAGCAGGGTGCAGATACCCGCGATGCTGGAACTGGAGGACTCGCTCGGCGAGCTGTTCGGCGCCCACGTGGTGTGCTCCATCGCCGCCAGCACAGCGACGTTCGGGCTCCTGCCGCTCATCGCCTCCGGCCATCTGGGCAACGGCACCCGCCCGTTGATGATCTTCGACAAGAACGCCCATGTGTCGATGGCGAACCTCAAACCGGTCTGCGCCGACGAGACGGAGGTCGTCACCAGCGGCCACCACGACCTCGACTACATCGAGGACGCCTGCCGCAGGTACGAGCGGGTCGCCTACGTCTGTGACGGCAGCGACAGCCTCGGCGGCTACGCGCCGGTGAAGGAACTGGCGGAACTGCAGGACAAGTACGGTCTGCTGGTCTACTACGACGACTCCCACTCCCTGTCGGCGTACGGGGAACGGGGCGTCGGCTACGTCCGCTCGCACAGCCCGGTGCTGGACGAGCGCACCATCGTGGTGGTGACCCTGAACAAGGCGTTCGGCACCAGTGGCGCGGCCATCGTCCTCGACGGCTACGAGAAGGAGACCCTGCGGGTCATCGAGCGCTTCGGCGGCGCGCTGAACTACTCGCAGTTGCTGAACACGCCCGCCGTCGGCGCCGGCCTCGCCTCCGCGGAGATCCACCGCACCCCCGAACTGACCGCACTGCAGAACCGGCTCCAGACCAACATCGCACTCTTCGACTCGCTGATCCGCACCGAGCAGGCGGGCAGCACCTTTCCCATCCGCCTGGTCCCGATGAGCGACGACACCGTGATCGAGGCCGGCCGCCGGGTCTTCGAGGCCGGCTTCTACGTCTCCCCGGTGTTCTTCCCGATCGTCGCCCGCGGGACGGCGGGACTGCGCGTGATGATGCGGACCGGGCAGACCGAGGAGCAGATCCGCCGACTGTGCGCGGTCCTCGCCGAGGTGGGCGCCCGAGGCACGGCACCCGAGCCCGGGGAGGTCGCATGATGAGCGGCCACGCCCGGGCCATCCCGCGCAGCATCCTCTACACGCCTGCGCTGTCCATGGACCGGGTCGTCAAGGCCTGGTCGTACGACGCGGACGTGCATGTCATCGATCTGGAGGATGCCGTCCCGCCGCCGGAGAAGCAGGCCGCCCGGCAGATGTGCCGCGCGGCGCTGGAGAAGGCGCCGGAGCCCGCGAACATCGGGGTACGCCTCAACCAGCTCGGTACCGCCGACGCGGTGCGCGACCTGCTGCTGCTCATCGAGAGCCCGGTCAGGCCCGGCATCGTGGTGATGACGATGGTCGACTCCGCGGTCGAGGTGGAGCTGCTGCGCGCCACCCTCGCCTCGGTCGGCGCCCACCCCGAGATCTACGTGACCTTGGAGACCCCGGCCGCCGTCGCCGCCGTCGACGCGATCGCGGCAGCCGCCGACGGGCTGATCCTCGGCTCCGCGGACCTCGCCGCCACCCTGGGCGTCGAGATCACCTGGGCCGGACTCCTCGCCGCGCGACAGGCGATGGCCCTGGCCTGCGCCCGGCACGGCAAGGCCTGCGTGGACACCGCCAACTTCCGGCTGACCGAACCCGAGGCCCTGGACGAGGAGATCGGCCGAATACGCGAACTGGGCTTCCACGGCAAGGTGACCGTGCACCCGAGTGAACTCGACGCGATCAACCTGGCCCTGCGGCCCGACCCGGACGAACTGCGCCAGGCCCGGCGCGTCACCGCGGCCGTCCGGTCCGCGAACGGCGGAATCGCGGTTTTGGACGGCAACATGGTCGGCCCGCCGTTCGCCCGGATGGCCCGGACGACCGTCGCCCTCGGGGAAGCCTGGGCCGCGCGATTCGCGTCGGTTCCGACGGGAGCGGAGGCGGAGCGATGACCGTCACGGAGGCCCTCACCACCGTGCGGCCGCACTCCATCCCGCCGCTCACGGTGGCCGTCATCGGCACCGGTGCCATAGGCCAGGACCTGGTCTCCAAGATCAGCCGTTCGGACCTGCTGGACTGCGCCCTGGTGGCCGGGCGCAATCCGGAGTCGGCGGGCCTGCGGCACGCCGCTCTGCTCGACTGCCGGACCTCCGCGGACGGCATCGACGCGATCCTCGCCGCGCCCCGCCCGTTCGACGTGGTGTTCGACGCCACCAACGCGATGGCGCACGCCGAACACTGGCGGCTGCTGCAACCGCTCGGCACACTCCTGATCGACCTGACCCCCAGCAAGACCGGGCAGATGGTGGTGCCCACCGTCACGGGCGTGCAGGCGCCCTCCGCGGGCAACGTGAGCCTGATCAGCTGCGGGGGACAGGCGTCGGTCCCGGTCGCGCACGCCCTCGCCGACCGGTTCGAGGTGACGTACCTTGAAGTCGTCTCCACCGTGGCCAGCAGCATCGCCGGCCGGGCCACCCGGCTCAACCTCGACGAATACGTCGCGACGACCCAGCACGCCCTTACCGCTTTCACCGGCGTACGCCGCAACAAGGCGATCCTCAACATCAGTCCGGCCGTGCCGCCCGCGCACTTCCGCACCACCGTCCACGCGGTGCTGCCGGAGGCCGACCCACAGGCGGTGCGGGCCGCCGTCGGCGAGGCGGCCGGGCGGGTGCGGGAGTTCGCGCCCGGCTACCGGGTTCTCGCCTGCGACGTGCGCGGCGATCTGGTCACCGTCTCCCTGGAAGTAACCGCCGACAGCGACGTACTGCCCGCCTACGCGGGGAACCTGGACATCATCGACTCGGCCGCGGTCCTGGTCGCCGAACAGCATGCGGCCCGGCTCGACTCGGCCTCCCGGAAGGGGGCGGGCCGGTGAAGACCGTGGTGATTCACGACCCCACGCTGCGCGACGGCCAGCACGCCGTGCGCCACCAGCTCACGGCGGCAGCACTGCGCGGCTATGCGGAGGCGGCCGACGCCGCCGGCGTCCCGGTCGTGGAGGTGGGCCACGGCAACGGCCTGGGCGCCTCCTCCCTCCAGGTCGGCCGGGCCGCCGTGAGTGACGACCTGATGCTGTCGACCGTGCGGGAAGCCCTGCGCCACAGCCGGATGGCCGCGTTCATGCTGCCCGGCTGGGGCACCTCCGACGACTTGCGCAAGGCCATCGGGCACGGCACCGACGTCATCCGCATCGGTGTGCACTGCACGGAGACCTCTCTCGCCGAGCGCCACCTGGACCTGCTGCGCGAGCGGGACACCGAGGCCCACTGCGTGCTGATGATGAGTCACATGGCCACCGCCGACGAACTCGCCGAGCACGCGGCACGCGCCGTCGGCTACGGGGCCGAGGCGGTGGGCATCATGGACTCCGCGGGCCACTTCCTGCCCCAGGACGTCACCGCACGGATCGGCGCGATCCGTGCGGCCGTCGACGTCCCGGTGATCTTCCACGGGCACAACAACCTCGGCATGGCCGTCGCGAACTCCGTCGCGGCCGCCCAGGCCGGCGCCGGGATCATCGACGGCTGCGCGCGCGGCTTCGGCGCCGGAGCGGGCAACACGCAGCTGGAGGTTCTGGTGCCGGTGCTCGAGCGGACCGGCTTCGTCACCGGCATCGACCTGTACGGATTGCTGGACGCGGCCGAGTTCGCCGAGCGGGAGCTGATGCCCGCGCCGCCGGTCACCGGCTCGCTGAGTATCGTCAGCGGGCTGGCCGGGGTGTTCTCCGGGTTCAAGCACGAGGTGCTGCAACAGTCGCAGCGGGCCGGAGTCGATCCCCGAGACGTCTTCTTCGAACTCGGCAGATGCCAGGCCATCGCCGGGCAGGAGGACCTGATCCCGGATGCGGTGGCCGCACTGAGCGCCGGGGAGAGGGCCGTATGACAGGGCCGGTGACCATCGGTCCCGAGGACATGGCGGGTACCGAACGGCTGCTGCGGGTGGTCGACGCGCTGGCCGAGGCCTTCGCGGACCTGTCGGCCGGACGCGTGTCGTCCCCGCCGCGTACGGTCGTCCCGCACGGCGGACGACGGGAGCTGCTGACCGCCACCTCGGTCTGGGAGCGGCACGGCGTGGGCAGCGTCAAGATCACCACCCTCACCCCGGGCAACCCCGACCGTGGGCTGCCGCTGATCCACGGCGTCGTCGTGCTCACCGACCTGGACACCGGCCGGGTCACCGCCCTGCTGGAGGGCGCCGAGCTCACCGCCGTCCGCACCGGCGCGGCAGCCGCGCTGGCCACCCGCCTGTGCGCCCCGGCGGACGCCGCCGACCTGGCCGTGATCGGCGCCGGGGTACAGGCACGCGCCCTGGTTCGGTCGGTGCTCGCGGTGCGTCCCGTTCGGACGGTCCGGGTGTTCTCGCGTACCGGGGAGCGGACCGAGCGGTTCGCACAGTGGATCAGCGACACCACCGACGACCGGATCCGGGTCTTCGTGTGCGACACCGCCGAGGACGCCGTCCGCGACGCGGCGGTCATCTGCACCGCGACCTCCACGGGCGGCCGGGAGCCGCTGGTGAAGGCCGGTTGGGTGTCGCCCGGCGCGCACGTCAATGTGATCGGCGGAACCCACGAGGACGCGCTTGAGGTCGACCCGGCGCTGCTCGAGGACGCGTTCGTCGTCGTGGAGGAGCGGGCCGCCGCCCGTGCCGAGGCGGGGGAGGTCCGAGCCGCTCTGGCCGACGGGCTGATCGACGTCCACGCGCTGCACGAACTGGGGGAGTTGGCCGAGGGGGCGGCGGCGGCCGTGGACGGCAGGACCTCGGTGTTCCGCAGCGTGGGCATGGCCATCGAGGACACGGCCGCCGCGGCCGCGCTGTTCGCGGCCGCGGGCGCCGGACCATGAGGTCAGCCGGCCTCGCGGCAGCGCACCATGAAAGACCGTTCGAAGACGATGACGGTCTCCCCGGTGGACTTGGTCCCGGTCGTCTCGACCGTGATGATCCCCAGCCCCTGCCGCGACCTGGACAACCGCTTGCCCAGGATCCGGCTCGTCGCGTACAAGGTGTCTCCCACGTACACCGGGTCCTTCAGACGGACCCGGTCCCAGCCGAGGTTGGCCACGGCACGTGCGGACAGCGCCTGCACGGTCATCCCGCCGACCAGACACAGGGTGATCCCGCTGTTGACCAGCACCCGCCCGTACTCCGCGCTTTCCCCGTAGGCCCTGTCGAAGTGCAGGGGGTGCTGATTCATCGTCAACAGCGTCAGCCAGGTGTTGTCGGTCTCGGTAAGGGTCCGTCCCGGCCAGTGCCGGATCACCATGCCCGGCTCGAAGTCCTCGTAGTCCCCGCCGTGCTCTTCGACGTACTCGTTGTCCTGGACGCGGCGAAGGGTCATACGGCGTTCTCCCTTGTGCGATCGCTCTGCCGGGCGGGCGCGGGCGTCGCCGGGTGGCGGCACCGCGGAGACGGCACCGCCCCCGCGCACACATTAGCGATGCCCCTCAGGAGTGGCAGAACGGGAGAAAGTTGATGAGCGTGTTCCAGGAGACAGGCCCCCAAGCGGCCACAGGACACCCGTGGTTCGGCCGGAACCGACTGCTGCCGGCCGCCCCGGCGCAGACGATCCGGGAGATGCTGCGCACCGAGATGCGGGACATGGGGTATTCCTACCAGTCGTTCCTGCCCGCGGCTCCGATCACGTTGCCAAGTACGTCCTACGCCGAGTTGTTCCGCGTCAGCGCGGCCCTGCTCGACCTGGTGCGCCGCACCGCCCTGGAGAGCGCGCCCACCACGGAGGGGAGACTGGCGGCCTATCGCATGCCGCCGAGCGAGCACCAGCTCTTCGTGGCCGATCAGTTCACCGAAGAGCGGTACGCGGACTGTGTGACCCGCCCGGACATCGTGATCGGACCGAACGGACCGAAATTCCTCGAGTTCAACGTCAGCGGGGCGCTCGGTGGCCCGGTGGAGACGCATTGCCGCCTCGAGGTCTGGCGCAGGCTCTACACCGACGCCCGGGGCCGGGTGCCGTTCAGCTATGAGGACGCGTTCGCCGTCCGTACGGAGATGTTTCGGAGCCTGGGCCGGGAACTGGGGGTGGCGCCCCGGGTGGCTCTCCTGGGCAGCTCCCGTGACCAAGGAGGATCTACACGGTACTTCGAGATGCAGACCGACTATTTCAACAGTCACGGGCTGATCGCACGCTTCTTCGAGCCTGAGGACCTGCACGAGGCCTGGGACTGCCCACCGCACCTGCGTTACCCGCTGGGGCTGAGGGACTTCACCATCCCCGACTGGGCCGAACTCGGCATCGATACCGCCCCGGTGCAGGCCGCCCTGGACAACGGGTGCCTGCTGGTGGGCACCCAGACCTCCACCTTCCTGTCCAGCAAGCTGACTCTGGGCATGCTGTCGGAGGGCCGACCATGGATGAGCGCGAGCGAGCGCTCTCTGGTCGACACCTACCTGCCGTGGACTCGGGTGCTCTCCGATCGGTGGACGACCCGAGGCGGCCGGAAGGTCGACCTCGTGCGATACGCCGTGGACAACCGGGAGTCGCTGGTGCTCAAGGAGAGCATCGGGATGAGTGGCAAACAGGTCGTCATCGGCCGGGAGACGGGTCAAGCCGAATGGGAGGCGGCGGTGACGGAGGCCGCTGAGAAGGGTGCCAGCGTGGTGCAGGAGTTCGTGGAGCCGCGCACGTGTCGGCTGGCGGTGGTCGCCGACGGCGTCGACGAGCCGTACGACGTCGACGTCGCCCCGGTGTTCGGACCGGTGTTGTTCGCCGGCCGCCCGGCTGCCTTGTTCTCCCGTTTCTCCGCCGACAACACGTCGGGCATCGTCAGCATCAACGGGAACAACAGCTCCTACGACTGCGTGGTCGCCGTCTAGGAAGGCGTCTCTCCGAGGGCCTGCGCCAGTAGACCGGCGAGGGCCTGCGCGGCACCGGCCGCGGGGGCCCGCGACCCTGGCGGTGTCACGCACCGCTCCGGCTGCGCTATGATTGATCTTGAGCAGCCCGCCAGATCATTTCGGCGGTAGGCCTCGCGTTGGTGGTCCAAGGAAAGACGCCCCGCTTCCTGCGGGGAGATGCAGGTGCAAGGCCTGCCCGGCGCTCCACAGCCCCGCCTCCTGTACTCCGGAGGCGGGGCTTGTTTCGTTTCGCCCCAGGCCTCCCTGCTGCCGCTGCCTGCCCGCCTCCCACCCCCGCTCCGGGCCTCTGCCCTGCCCCCGGGAATGCGCCGACCAGGTCCGCTGTTACAGCACACGTAGCTGACATGCGCGAGTCAAGATCGCGTGATGTGGGCGGAAGGAGAACCTCATGGCACGCAACAGCGCGCGACCCGTCGTCACGCTGAGGTCGACAGCCGGGACCGGCGTCACCTACGTGACACGGAAGAACCGCGCGAACGACCCCGACCGGCTCGTCCTGCGCAAGTACGACCCGGTGCTCGGTGAGCACGTCCCGTTCCGGGAGGAGCGCTGAGCCGAGCCCGGCGTCACCGGGCGGACCGTCACAGGACCGTCGACCGTCACAAGGGAGGAAACCTCATGAAGCCGCGTATCCACCCCGAATCCCGTCCCGTCGTCTTCCGTGACCGGGCGGCGGACGTCGCGTTTCTGACCCGTTCGACCGCGCTCTCGTCGAAGACGATCGAGTGGGAGGACGGGGGTACCTACCCGCTGATCGACGTCGAGATCTCGTCGGCGAGCCATCCGTTCTACACCGGGACCTCGCGGGTCCTGGACACCGCAGGCCGTGTGGAGCGCTTCGAGCGTCGTTACGGCCGTACGGCCTCGCCGCGGCACTGACGGCGGGCCGGTTCCCAGCACGAGGAAGGCAGATCCATGAAGGTGCGCAAGTCCTTGCGTTCGATGAAGTCCAAGCCGGGGGCTCAGGTGGTCCGTCGACGAGGCGTGGTCTTCGTCGTCAACAAGAAGAACCCGCGTTTCAAGGCCCGCCAGGGCTGACGGCACACCGGGCCGGCCACGGCGCGGCCGGGTGAATGAAGAGTGCGTCCAGGCCGCCGGGAACGACTACGGCCTGGACGCTCATGGTTTCGGATGCCGTGTCGGCCGCCCGGCTAGGCGCTGCGCGGCTGCGTGCCGGACGTCAGGGCAACCCAGATGTCGTCGCTCTCCCGGATCACGTAGAGGGGATCCCTACGTGGTTTCCATCCACGGGAAACCACGTAGTACCGGCCATCGCGCTCCAGGAGCAGCCGCAGACCCGTGTAGCGGTAACGAGGGTGGAAGCGCTCTCCCAGGTCTTCCGTGACCAGGGAGTCCTGGGGGAGGGCCAGCCGGTGCGTGCTGAGAATCATCACACCGGTCCAGCGCGTCACATCTCGGGCGCGCTCCTTGGCGTCCTGTTCTCCGAGCTGCCAGGTGATCTGGGTCAGTGCCCAGAACAGGAAGACGGCCGCCGCGAAGCACGGGAGCGCCTTGTGCCGGAGACCGGCCCGACGGGCGCCCGTGGCGTTCTGGTACTGGCCGAGGAAGAGACCGGCCGCGACGGTGAGCGCGGCGACCCAGCCGTACGGTGCGATGGTCGGCGAGATCACAAGCAGCACCAGCCCGGTGCCGACCACCACCAAGTGGAGACGTGCCGCCGCTGTGCGAAGAGGTGAGCCGCCGTCTCCGTCTCCTGGCTCAGCGAATCGTCCGCCGAAGCGGGACCACGGGATGCCTGTCGCCATCAGAACGATCACGGCGACCACCAGGACTTGGCGTCTCAGCAGGTGCAGGCTCTGCAGTACCAAGCCGCTGAAACCGAGGTTGAGCGTGTTCAGGGTGAGGTTGAAGTAGCCGTAGAAACTGGTGGTGTACATCGTGCCGAGGTAGAACATGAGCGCCGCGACGAAGGAAGCCTGAGCGGCCACGCTCTTGAAGAGAGCCGTCGTGCTCCTGCGGTCGCCCAGGTCCGTCATCAGTGTGGAACTGTCCGCACGGTAGTTGTGCTCGACATGCTCGCTCACGTGCTCGGAGGCGCCGGTGGTTCGTCGGCGTGCGGGGTGTTGTCGGACGGTGTCGCGGACGGCGGCGCGGGGGGCGGTTCGACGGTCGTGTCGTCACTGGGATCCGTGGGTGGCGGCGGCGGTGGTGGGACCGTCGGCCCGGTGGTGTCCGTGGAAGGAACGTCCGTGGTGTCCGTGGAAGGAACCGGAACCGTGGTGGAGGAACTCGGTGACCAGGACGGACTGACGGCCGGGGACGTCGACGGGTCATTCGTCGATTCCGAGGAGCCGCAGGCGGCGGCCGTGGCGAGGCCGATTCCAGCACACACCGACGTGACGATCCCCCTGCGGATCTTGTCCCGCATGCCACCTCCTTGATCCTTTCGGAGGGTAGGCGCCCTTCTCCGTCGGATCGCGAATCCCACGCGGGGCACCTGGGCACGTCCCCCCGATCGGCCCCTCCGCCTCGTCTCGGCGACGGTCTGATCTTCGTACGCGCCATGGCTGCGGGCTCAGTCCGCGTCCGTCGGGATGCGGAGCGTCACGCGGTAGCCGCCGTCGGGGGTGGGGCCGGACTCGAAGGTGCCGCCCAGGAGTTCGGCGCGCTCCCGGAGGCCGACGAGGCCCTGCTGGGAGCCGGGCAGCGGCAGGGAGGGGCGGGTGGGGGCGTTGTTGATCACCGTGACGCCGAAGCGGTCGCCGGTGTGCCACAGGCGGACGGTGGCGGCCGCGCCGGGCGCGTGTTTGCGTACGTTGGTGAGGGATTCCTGCACGGTGCGGTAGAGGGCTCGTTGCGCGGGGGTGCCGATGGCGTAGGGGAGCTCACCGGTCAACGTCGTCTCGATGCCGCTGGTCGACACGAGCTTGTGCAGGTCGGCGAGTGTGGGCTGCGGGGTGAGTTCGCCGACGCGGCTTCCGGAGGCCCGCAACAGCGCGACCATGTGGCGCAGTTCGTCGAGCGTGTCGACGCTCAGCGAACGGATGGTGCGGGCGCCCTCCTTGAAGTCCGGGTCCTTGGCGGCGACCTGGAGCGCACCCGCCTGTACGGCGATCAGGCTCACCTGGTGGGAGACGACGTCGTGCATCTCACGGGCCAGTTGGGCGCGTTCCCGGGCCAGGACGGCCTGGGAGTGCAGCAGCCGCTCGTGTTCGCGGGCCTCCTCGATCTCCGCGAGCCGGTCGGCCAAGTCCCGCCTGGCCTGGACGAGTTGGCCGAGCAGTACGGGGGCGGCGGCCGTGGCCAGGGTGTAGAAGAAGTAGATCACCGTCCAGGCGCGTTCATGTGAGCCGACGTTGCCCAGGGGCCAGGGCGCGGCGGAGGCGCCGGCGAACAGAAAGGCGCCCGCGACCAGGAGCCGACGGTCGCGGGAGCGCTCGGCGAGGGTGAACAGCGCGGCGAACGGGGCGAAGACGATGTCCACCATCAGGCTGGCGGGGAGCGTGAGCAGGAACACCGTGAGCGGAAAGCGGCGACGCAGGGCGAGCGCGGCACAGGCGACGGCCGCCGTGGCCGTCACGAGGCGGCTCGAGTCCCCCAGGCTGATCAGGGCGTCCACGGCGGCCACGGCGACGACCGCGGCATCGACGACCGGATCCGGGACCCGCGCCCACCACGGGCCGCCCGCGTTCATCGCCGGTCCTCCGACCCGTTCCGCTCGTCCAGCAGGCCCGCCCGCTGGGCGAGCAGCGCGGCCCGCACCCGGCTGTTCACGCGCAGCTTGGTGAGGATCGCGCTGACATGGTCCTTGACGGTGCCCGCGCTCAGGTGGACGCGGCTGCCGATGTCGGCGTTGGACAGCCCCTCCGCGATGAGCACCAGCACGTCGCGCTCCCGCTCGGTGAGCCGTCCGACGCGGGCGGCCTCCTCGTCGTCCGCGGCGGCCGCGCCCGGGTGGCTCTGCCACACGGCACGGGACGCCTTCGGTGACATCACGACACCGCCCGCGCACAAGGTCCGTACCAGTTGCGCGAGTTGGTCCGGCTCGGTGTCCTTGAGCAGAAAGCCCGCCGCCCCGGAGCGCAGCGCGGTGAGGATGTACTCGTCGGCGTCGAACGTCGTCAGCATCGCCACCACGGGCGCGTCCGGCAGCGCCCGCAGGTGCCGCAGTACGGTCAGACCGTCGACGTCCGGCATCCGGATGTCCAGCAGTACGACGTCCGGTCCTTCCCTCCGTACCGCGTCCACCGCCTCCGCGCCCGTCGTGGTCGCGACGACCTCGATGTCGTCGGCCGCGCCGAGAATGAGCTCGAAGCCGGAGCGCACCAGGGCCTCGTCGTCCACCACTACCACCCGGATCACGTGCGTTCCGCCTCGCCCTTGATGCCATCGATGTCCTCGATGTCGATTGTCGTCACTGCGACCGTAGAACGGGAAAAGCCCGGTGCGGCGCTCCGGAGGGACGGCCCAGCCGCGTGGCGGGTCGGTTCCAGTCGTCCGGGGGGTGTGGACCGGACGACTGCCGGATGTTTCGCGATCGGCGTTCTCTCCAGCCTGTGAGCCATGACGCAGAACGCACAGGACACGGCGCTCGTGCCACCGCCTCGACCGGGACTTGTGGCACCGCCCCGACCGGAGGCGTCCGAAACCACGCGACAACCCGATACCCGGCCCTCGGTGGGGCGCCTGACCGGAGTGGACCTCGCCCGGGGGCTCGCGGTCTTCGGGATGTACGCGGCCCACGTCGGCCCCGATCCCTCCGAGGGCGGAGCGACCGGCTTCCTCATGGAACTGGCTCACGGCCGGGCCTCCGCGCTCTTCGCCTTCCTGGCCGGCTTCTCGATCGTGCTGATCACCGGCCGCCGCACCCCCAGGACCGGCCGGGCGGGCCGCCAGGCGGTCGCCAAGGTGGTGATCCGAGCGGTCATCCTGCTGGTCCTGGGCACCGCGCTCACCCTGACCGGCACCCCGGTCGAGGTGATCCTCGCCTTCTACGGCCTGTACTTCCTGCTGGTCCTGCCGCTGTACCGGCTCGGCGCCCGACCGCTGGCGGTCATCGCCGTGAGCGGCGCGCTGATCCTGCCTCAGGTCCTGTACGTGGTGCAGCAGGCCCTCAATCCGGGCGGCGGCGACGGTGGTGGTCCGGGCGGGATCTGGGCCTGGCCCGCCGACGCGGACGGCATCGTCTCGCTGCTCTTCACGGGCGGCTACCCGGCCCTGGCCTGGATACCGTTCGTCGTCGCGGGCATGGCCGTGGCCCGGCTGGACCTGGCCTCCACCGTCGTCCGTACACGCCTCGCGATCACCGGTGTCTCGCTGGCCGTCCTCGGCTACGGCGGCTCCTTCCTGGCCCTGCACCTCGTCCCCGGCGTCGCCACCGCACTCCGCGCCTCCGGCCGGGGCGAGGGCGGTTCGGTCATGTCGGCCTGGTGGTCCGACACCGCGGGCTACCCGACCGGCACCACCCCGGCCTGGCTGCTGGCGGCCTCGCCGCACAGCGAGACGACCCTCTCGGTCGTGGCCAACACCGGCGTGGCCATCACGGTCCTGGCCGCCTGCCTCGCCGTCACCGACACCTTCCCGCGCCTTCGCCGACTGGCCGCTCCGGTCGTCGCGGTGGGCACGATGTCCCTGACCGCGTACGTCTTCCACATCGTCGGCATCCAGGCCCTGGGCATCGAGGAACTGCCCGGCTCCCCGCCGCACGTACTGCTCGGCTTCCTCGTGGCCGTGACCGTGTTCGCGACCCTCTGGTCCCGCTGCTTCGCGCGCGGACCGCTGGAGTGGCTGCTCGGCCGGGCCACCAGGATCGCGGAGCGCGTCCGCTGAGAGATCCGTCGAGCGGCCGCCGGGGCCCTGGCTCGAACGGCGGTTGTGCGGGCGGGCCGGGGTCGTGGTCCTTGCGCTGCGCGAGCGTAGGGGCGGGACGGCCGTGAGTGTGGTCCCGTCCGCGAAGGAGGGCCTGGCGGGGGCGCGTTGGGCTTCGGTGGCCTGGAGCGGTCCACGCCGTGCGCTCCCGTTGCCCAAGGGCGCCGCACCGTGGGCCTGTTGTCCGCAGAGGGCCGGGTGGGATCGTGACCCTGATCAGGCGGTGCCGCCGGAGAAGGAGTCACGCGTGTTCGACAACCTGAAGAACCTCAAGGACAAGGCCGAGGAAATCGCCGAGGCCCACGGCGACACGATCTCCGACGGGCTGGAGAAGGCCGGCGACCTCGTCGACGACAAGACGGACGGCAAATACACCGACAAGATCGAGACCGGTGTGGACAAGGCGCAGGAGTACGTCGAGAAACTGGGCGAGAAGGAGGCCTGACCCCGCGCGGCGTACGCAGGTCCCAGGGCGCCCGGGGGCGCCCCTTCCCGGCGGGCTCTCTCAGAAGGGTTCCGGGAGAGGCACCCGGCCCGACCTGCTGCGCACCTGTTCGATGAGCGCGGCGTACGCGGCGATCATGCGGGTGCGGCTGAACCGTTCTCGGCTGAGGGCCAGGGCCGGTGCGAACTCGCCGCCCCGCGCCACCGCCTCGGACCAGGCCAGGGCGATCGCTTCGGGGTCGGGCGGGGTGAGGAAGCCGTGCCCGGTCACGATCGAGGCGCTGTCGCCGACATCGGTGGCTACCGGCACGGCGCCGCACATCATGCCCTCGATCAGGCACAGCGGTGCCGCCTCGCCGCTGGAGGAGGTCAGCGACACCACGTCGGCGGCCGCGTAGACGCTCTCCATGTCGTGCCGTACGCCGAGCAGCGAGAGGCGGTCGGCGAGCGGGGCGTCCTCGCCGAACGCGGAGGCGATGTCCTCACGCAGGCAGCCGTTGGCCCGCGTCATGCCCGCGCCGCACATAAGGACGTGGCCGTCGGGCTCTCGGCGCAGCCAGGCCCGGGCGGCCCGGAGGAACAGCGGAACGTTCTTCATCGTGGCGTAGCGTGCCGCGAAGACGATCACGGGCGCGCGCTCCGGGATGCCCAGGGACGTCCGCGTCAGAACGCGTCTGAACGGGTCGGGACGGAATCGCAGCAGATCCACGCCGTTCGGGATGACGTGCAGCAGCCCGGCCGGGATCCCGGCCGCGGCGTACGCGGCGCGCGTCGACTCGGCGCAACAGATCCCGGCGGCGATCCGGCCGTCGGCGACCGCCGTCCGCAGCTCGTCCAGCGCCGCCCCCTGGTTCTCAGGGTCGGAGCGGTGCAGACAGACCACGACGGGCCGCCGGGGCAGACCGGCCTGGTTGAGCAGGCCGAGCGGCTGCTCCTTGAGGGACAGGATGACGTCCGCGGCGGCCACCGCCCGCGTGGTGGCGGCCAGTTCCGGCCCGGTGAGGGTCTCGGGGCCGCCGGGTGTCCCGGGGGTGCGGCCCAGCGAGGTGACCGGCACGCCCGACGCGGTCAGTGACCGGTAGCAGACGTCGTCCTCCATCCGCTGCCGGGTCTCCTCCCGATACATTTCGCCATTCACGCTCAGCACCGCGTGCCGCTGGCCACCCTCATGGAGCCCCAGCACCACATCACTGTGCACGATCCGGGCCCCGCCCGAGAAGAATCCTTCATAGATCGACAGCACACGCAGTTCGTCCATCACGCGCACCTCTTGGCCCGTCTCGCAGAAAGGGAGGAAACCTTTTCAACCCCTGTGATCTGCGGGTTCTCCGCTATGGACACAGGAGAAACTTGCGAGCCTGTGAACTCGTCGTTTCGAATTCGGACACGATTGGTTACGGTGTACTGTTTGGTGGATCAGCCGAATGAAGAGGCGGAGGTCGCGGGCCTGGCGGCCGTTCTCACACCAACCGACTGGTAAAAAACAGGCCAGAAATTTGCTGGTCCAGGGGTGGGCGACACGTACAATCCGCGCCGCGACCGAGCGGGGCGCCCCCGTCGCCCGGCTGAAGCGGAAGGGCGAATATCTGGGTGCACCGGCGACGCGGGGCCACGCGTCTGATACACCTTGGCCCGCTCGTCGAGCGACAGGGGAGCCAGCCGCAGCTTCAGCGACTCCCCGGCGTCGGCCACGCTGTTGCTGTGCGCGGCCGGCACCGGCAACGGGCCCTGGAGGATGGCGTCGTCGTACAGTGCCCGCATCGCCCGGCCGAGGATCCGCTGCTGGGCGTCGGGGGTGCCGCCGGTCGGGATGAGCAGATAACGCAGCAGCAGGGCCATGTCCGCCCCGCGCCGTTCCTGCCGGACGGCACCAGTGCCCGGATCCTCGACCACGGTGTGGCGGGAGGGGCGGTTGCGTGCGCTGGGGTTCTCGGCGACCTCGTACAGGAAGAGTTCGAGGCGGAGCGTTCCATGGCCGCCGCCGGGCTGCTGCCCGACGAGTTCGACGAGCCGCACCCGGGCGTGGGCGTCGGATTCGCGTACCGCGGCGGTCAGGACGTGCACCAGGATGTCGGACACATCGGCGATCACATCGGCACTGCCCACCGCGCCCCCCCGTGTCCGCCCGGGGCTTCACAGGCCACCCCGGCCGATCACCTGCGAGGTTAGGGCCGCGCCGCACCCCGGCTCTTCGGGGAAATCCCGGGGTCCCTCCCTAGGAGGAGCTGGGCAGGCAGCGGAACTGCTTGGGCGGGGCGTCCTGCTCGGGGGTCAGGAAGCCCGGCCGTCCTCGGCGACGAACAGGCGCGAGAGCAGGCCGTCGAGGGTGGATCGCTCGGCGGCGCTGAGGGAGTCGAGGGCTTGGTGGGTGCCGTGCATGCCGTCGCGGATGCTCGACACGGCGGCCGCCCCGTCCTCCGAGAGGACGACGTTCTTGACCCGCCGGTCGGTGGGGCTGGGCTCGCGGTAGACGAGGCCGCGGGCCTCCAGCCGGTCGATGATCCCGGTCATGTTCGAGGCGTCGCAGCGCAGGGTGCCCGCCAGGGCCCGCATCGGAGCCGGGCCCTGGCGCAGCACGTTGAGTGCCTTGGCCTGGCTGTAGGTGAGGCCGTGCGCGGCGGCGGCGCTGGTGAGATCCGCGTAGAGGCTGACCATCGACGCCCAAAGGGTGTCGAGCAGCATGACGTTGGAGACGGTGGGGGGTCCGGCGTCGGACGCCTCGGCGGAGCGGTTCGTTCCAGATGTCGCGGACATGGACCCAGGGTAACCCGAAACTTGACTACCTCAATCTTCGATGCTTACCTCTATCAAGTTACTTGAGGACCTCAAACTTCTAGGCTCTACAGCTTTGCGGACCTCAAGTTTCGCGGCATCACCGTCCGTGATTGCTCGACGTCCTGACCAAACGGAAGAACACCGTGACACCCACAGATCGCGTGGCGCCCAAGCGCCCCACCGGCGACCTCTCACTCGTCCTGGTCCTCGGCCTCGCGGCCATGATCGTCTCGATGATGCAGACCCTCGTCGTACCGATCCTGAGCATCATCCAGAGCGACCTCGGTACCACCACCGCCAACGTCAGCTGGGTCACCACCGCGACCCTGCTGTCCGCCGCGGTCTTCACCCCGCTGCTCGGCCGGTTCGGCGACATGCATGGCAAGAAGCCCACGCTGATCGGGGTTCTGCTGCTGATGATCGCCGGTTCGGTACTGGCGGCGACCACCACCTCGCTGCTGTGGCTGATCGTCGGCCGGGTGCTCCAGGGCGCGGCCACCGCGATCTTCCCGCTCGCCCTCTCGGTCCTGCGCGAGGAGATACCCCCGGCGAAGCTGCACGGCGCGATGGCGCTGGTGAGCGGCACGCTCGCGGTTGGCAGCGGACTCGCCCTGGTGGCGGCCGGACTGCTCACACGGGGCTCGGACCCCGACTACCACCGGGTGTTCTGGCTCGCCGTGGCGCTCGCGGCCCTCGCCCTGGTCGGCGTCGTCCTGCGCGTCCCCTCCTCACGCTCGACGACCGGCGGCCGCACCGACTGGCTCGGCGCGGGAACGCTCGCCGCGCTGCTCGTCCTGCTCCTGCTGCCGATCTCGCAGGGACACGAGTGGGGCTGGTCCTCCGCCCGCACCGTCGGCCTGTTCGTCGCCGCGGTCGTCATGGCGGGCGTCTGGGTCCTGGTCGAGCGCAAGGTCCGCGAGCCGATGGTGGACATGGGGATGTTCGCCCACCGCCCGGTGCTCTTCACGAACCTCGCCGGCCTCTTCCTCGGCTTCGCGATGTTCTCCCAGTTCATCGGCGTCGCGTACCTGGCGCAGATGCCGAAGGAGCTCACCGGATACGGATTCGGCGCCTCGGTGCTGCGCGCCTCCGTCGAGTACCTGTTGCCGACCACGCTAGTCTCGCTGCTCGCCGCACAGTTCGGCGGGATCCTCGTCGGGCGGATCGGGGCGCGGTTCACCCTCGCCGTGGGCGCGGTGTTCGGTGTCGCCGGCTTCGCGTGGCTGACCCTGGCGCACGACACCTCCGCGTCGATCATCCTGGCGGGCCTGCTGATCGGTGTCGCGATCAGCTTCGGCTATGCCGCGATGCCCGCGCTCATCGTGGCGAGCGTGCCGCACCACCAGACCGGCATCGCCAACGGACTCAACTCCATCTCCCGTTCCGTCGGCAGCGCGATCGCCAGTGCCGTGATCACCTCGCTGCTGGCGTCCAAGACCATCCAGCACCTGCCGGCCGGCGCGCCCGCACTGCCCGCCGAGAGCCAGTTCACGCTGAGCTTCGCGATCGCCGGAGTCGCGTTCGTGCTGATCGTGGCCGTGGCACTGGTCGGTCTGACCAGGGGTGCGGCCCAGGAGTACACGGCCGAGAAGAAGGACGCCGCCGCCACCGACGACGCCGTGGCGGACGAGGCTGTCGTGGAGACGGCGGGCGTCACGTCCTGATCCGGACACGCTCAACGGCTTGCCCTGTCCACGGGGGCGAGCCGTTTTCGTGTCCGCTCTTTGCCCCCTCCTTGCCCCCCTTCGCCTCCCGCCTTGCTCTTGGAAACCGATCGGTTTACGCTTCCGGTGAAGAGAAACCGATCGGTTTCCTCGTGGCTTCGGGAGTTCTCATGACATCCATCGAAGGTTCGGTCGTCCTGGTCACCGGCGGCAGCCGCGGCATCGGCCGGGCACTGGTGCAGGCCCTCTACGAGCGTGGCGCGTCCAAGGTGTACGCCACCGCACGCGACCCGCGGACCGTCACGCACCCCGACGCCGTGCCGCTGGCGCTGGAAGTGAGCGACCCCGCGTCCGTCGCCGCGGCCGCCGAGCGCGCGCAGGACGTCACCGTCCTGATCAACAACGCGGGCGCGTCCGTGAACGCGAACTTCCTGGACTCGCCCGTAGAGGACGTCCGCCGCGAGTTCGAGACGAACTTCTTCGGCCCCCTCCTCGTCACGCGCGCCTTCGTGCCGATCATCGAGCGCAACGGCGGCGGTCACCTCCTCAACGTCCACTCGGTGCTGTCGTGGGTAGGGCTCCTGGGCTCCTACAGCGCCTCCAAGGCGGCCTTCTGGTCGCAGACCAACTCCCTGCGCCTCGACCTGAAGCCGCGCGGCATCGACGTCACGGGACTGCATGTCGGTTACGTCGACACCGACATGGCCGCGAAGGTGGACGCGCCGAAGTCCTCGCCCGAGAGCGTCGCGGCACAGGCCCTCGACGGCATCGAGTCCGGTGCCTTCGAGGTGCTGGCCGACGACCTCACCCGGCAGGTGAAGGCCCAGCTGGCCGAGGACCTGGGCGTGATGTACCCGCAGCTGGTCGCGTAAGGGAGTCGGGGACACGGGGAGGTCGGTTCCGTCCCGCCCCCCGGCGGTCAGACCGGCAGCAGCCGGCCGATCAGCCCGCTGAGCTGCCGTACGTTGCGGCACTCGTGCATCTCGACGAGCTCGGCGTACTCGGGCGCCGCCGAGTCGCCCGTACCCCACTGGGAGAGCGGCTCGGGGTTCAACCAGTAGACACGGCGGGCCCGTTCGGAGAACCGCCGGACGGCCGGCAGATTCGGGTCACCCATGTTCGTCCGCGCGTCGCCGAGGACGAACACGGTCGTACGCGGCCCCACCGCGTCGAGGTACCGCTCGGCGAACTCGCCGAACGCGACGCCGTAGTCGCTGCTGTCGTGCCAGCCCGTCAGTGTCGCCTCCGAGCGGATCCGGGCGCCCAGCCCCTCGGGATCGGCCGCGCCGTGCACGAGCAGGCCGGTCACCTCGTCGATCCGGTTGACGAAGGCGAACACCCGCACCTTGCTGAACTGGTCGTGCAGCGCCTGCACCAACAGCATCGTGAAGTCCGAGAAGCCCGCCACCGAGCCCGACACATCACACAGCAGCACCAGTTCGGGCCGGACCGGGCGGCGCCTGCGCAGCACGGGCTTCATGGGCACCCCGCCGGTGGACAGCGAACCGCGCAGGGTCCGCCGCAGGTCGATGGTGCCGCGCGCGGCCCGGCGACGGCGTGCGGCGAGCCGGGTGGCCAGCTTGCGCGCCAGCGGCTGCACGGTTCTGCGCAGCTCGGCGAGCCGGTCCCGCCCCGCGAACAGGAAGTCGACCCGGTCGGCGGTCGGGGCCACCGCCCGCCGCGCCATCTCGTCCCGGCCGCGCCGCTCGGCGACCCGGCGCCGCGCCTCCGTGGCCACCAGCGCGCGGAACACCTCGATACGCCGCCGGATCTCGTCCTCCAGCAGCCGGTCGGCGAACCCCGCCGCTCCGTCCTGCCCTGCCCGGACGCTGTCACGGACGCGCGCCATCAGCGTCTGCGGGCGGAGCCGGTCGAGTGTCTGGTACGACGACCAGCCGTCCGACCCCGGCGAGGAACCGTAGCCCCCGAAACCGTCCACCGCCTCGATCGCGAGCCGCTCCAGCGTCTCCCGGTCGCCCGCGGCGAGCGCGGCCGCGAGCCGGTCGCGCAGCTCCTCCCGGTCGGCGGCGGGAGCGTCGCTCTCCGGCCCGTCGGACATCGGTGGCCCGACGAGACGCGGGAAGTACAGGTCGAAGACGGGGTCGAACACCCGGCGCTGCCCCGTGCTGTGCAACAGCGTGGCGGCGAGGCCCTCACGCAGCAGCTCCCGGTCGGCCAGGCCGAGCGCCGCCACCGCCTGCGCGGCGTCCACCGTCTCGCCGGTGCCGATCCGCACGCCGTGCGCGCGCAACGCGCCGACCAGCCCTGTCAGCCGCTCGGCGACGCCCGTCGGCGCGTTCACATGGCGTCCAGGTCGAGCTTGGCGGCCGCCTTGAGGATGTCGTCCTGGTGCTTGAGGAGCACGCCGAGGCTGTCACGTACGACGGTCCCGTCGAGGGTGTCGGCCCCGAGCGCGAGCAGGGTGCGCGCCCAGTCGATCGTCTCGGCGACCGAGGGGACCTTCCGCAGGTCCATCTCGCGCAGCGCGCCGACCACCCGCACCACCGACTCCGTCAGCGCCGCGTCCAGACCCGGCACCTTCAGCCGTACGATGCGACGCTCCAACTCCTCCTCCGGGAAGCCGATGTGGAGGAAGAGGCAGCGGCGGCGCAGCGCCTCCGACAGCTCACGGCTCGCGTTCGAGGTGAGGACCACGAAGGGCCGGCTGGTCGCGGCGATCGTGCCGAGCTCCGGGACGGTGACCTGGAAGTCGCTGAGCACCTCCAGCAACAGCCCCTCCACCTCGACGTCGGCCTTGTCCGTCTCGTCGATCAGCAGCACCTTGGGGTCGTCGCCGCGGATGGCGGTCAACAGGGGGCGCGCCAGCAGGAACTCCTCGCTGAAGATGTCCGTGCGCGCCTCGTCCCACGTCTCGTCGCGGCCCGCGCTGATGCGCAGCAGCTGCTTGGCGTGGTTCCACTCGTACAGCGCCCGGGACTCGTCGACGCCCTCGTAGCACTGAAGCCGGACCAGTCGCGCCCCGGCCACCTGGGCGACGGCCTTGGCGAGTTCGGTCTTGCCGACCCCGGCGGGGCCCTCCACCAGCAGCGGCTTGCCCAGGCGGTCGGCCAGGAAGACCGTGGTCGCGACCGCAGGCGAGGCCAGATAGCCGGTCTCGGCGAGACGCGCCGAGACATCGTCGACGGAAGTGAACAGCAACGGGGCCTCCAGCGCGGCACGGCGAGGTGGGACACACGGGTCCGAACGCCACTATCCAAGCGCTTGTTCAGTCGCTGTGTCACGTGTGATTGCGCCCACGCGGTCTGGGGACACCGATCGGTTTCCTTGTCTCGTCCCGCGCGGTAACCTGCCCTTATGGCCACTACAGACAAGGCGTCCACCAGGGACCGGTTGCTGGACGCGGCGGCCGACCTCGTCTACCGCGAGGGCGTATCCGTCGGCATCGAGGCGCTGTGCCGGTCGGCCGGCGTCTCGAAGCGGTCGATGTACCAGCTCTTCGAGAGCAAGGACGACGTCCTCGCGGCGAGCCTGGAACGGCGGATTTCGCGGTACGAGAAGCAGCTCGCGCCGGATCCGGAGGACGCCGGGACGCCGCGCGAGCGCATCCTGGGCATCTTCGACCGGCTGGAGGCGGCCTCGGCGCGGCCCGAGTACCGCGGCTGCCCGTTTCTCGCCGCACTCGTCGAACTCAAGGACCCCGGGCACCCGGCGTCGGTGGTCGCGGGCGGCGCGAAGGGGCGTCTGCAAGAGGTGTTCCGTACGCAGGCCGAACTGGGTGGTGCGCGTGATCCCGCGCTTCTCGCCCGGCAGTTGATGCTGGTCTTCGACGGCGCGAGCGCCCGGGCCGGTGCCGGGATCGAGACGCTGGAAGGGCTGACCACGACGACGGTGACGGCACTGCTGGACGCGGGCGGGGTGAAGTAGGCGGGACCGACGCCCGCCCGGCCGGCACCTCCGGCCATCACCTTGCGCGCCAGGCGTTGACCTTCAGGCGCTGGGCGCGGTGCCGGGGAACGGCTGGCGGAGCCTGTGGACGACGTGGCCCATGAAGGCGGCGTTCGCGAGGGCGGCGAAGGCGATCCCCGCGAGGTGGAGGGCGGTGAACAGGCCGGTGCTCGCGCCGGAGAGGGTGCCGGCGGGCAGGAGGGTGTACAGCAGGCTCAGCGGGGCGGTCAGCAGCCAGGGGACCACGGCGGCCATGGAGGCGTCGGGGTGGTCGACGAAGAAGGCGTCGAAGAGGAAGTAGCCGGTCGCGGCGGTGACGGCGGCCAGGTAGACACGGGAGAGCCAGTTGTCCGTGGCCCGGATGAGTGCGGTACGGGTGCGGCGCGAGATGTTCATGATGTCCTCCGTCGGATGAAGCCGGTGGCGCGGTCCCCCTCTCCGCGTCGGTGCCGGAGGGGCGTCGACATCACGATGGCGGCCGCGTCCGCGAGCGGGCATGAGTACGACTACTCATCCGATCCGACTGATCCACTCAGGTGGCATACGGGCGTCACGGCTGCGGTCCGTTCTGACAGGGCACCGGCACCGGCATCGGGACCGCGGCCGGCCGGCGCGCGGCGGGGACCGGGAGGGGCCGGTGCACCGGCACCGAGGCGGGCCACGACAGGGCGATGCGTGCCCCCGTCCATACCCGCCGGATCTGTACGCAGGGCGGGTCTTCGAGAACCTGGAAGAGGGCGGCGCGCACGCCCAGGGCATCGGGTTCGGCACCCTCGTCGAGCGCGGCCGGGCCGCCGCGGCCGCGCTGCCCGCCGAGCTGGTGTGCGCCGGTTTCTCGAGGATTCAGACGACGCCGTCGGCCCGGAGCGCGTCGATGTCGGCCGCGCTGTGTCCCAGCGCGGCCAGGATCGTGTCGGTGTGCTCGCCGACAGCGGGAACGGCGTCCATACGGGGAGTGACCCCGGCCAGGTCGACGGGCGGCAGCAGCGCGGGCACCGGCCCCGCGCCCCCGGGCAGTCGTACGTCCTGCCAGCGGTTGCGCTCCTCGAGTACGGGGTGGGTGAGGAACTCCGCGACCGTGTTCACACCGGAGTTGGCGATCCCCGCCGCGTCCAGCAGCTTCATCGCCTCCTGACTGTCCAGCGCGCGGAAGCGCTCGGTCACGATCGCGTTCAGCTCCTCCCGGTGGGACACGCGGTCCGAGCCGGTGGCGAAACGCGCGTCGTCGACGAGGTCCGGGCGTCCCAGGAACCGCTCGCACAGCGAAGCCCATTCGCGCTCGTTCTGGATCGAGAAGAGCACGTCCTTGCCGTCGGCCGCGGGGTAGGCGCCGTACGGGGCGATGGTGGCGTGCTGGGTGCCGAGCCGTGGCGGCTGGGTGCCGCCGTGGCGCGTGTAGTACGCCGGCTGCCCCATCCACTCCGCCAGCGCCTCGAACAGCGAGACCTCCACCGCGCGGGCGACTCCCGTGGTGGCGCGCGTGAACAGGGCGGTGAGGACGCCCGAGTAGGCGTACATCCCGGCCGCGATGTCGGCGATCGACACCCCGGCCCGGGCGGACCCGTGCTCGTTCCCCGTCAGGGAGACCAGCCCGGTCTGGCACTGCACCAGCAGGTCGTACGCCTTGCGATCGGCCCAGGGCCCGCTGGTTCCGTATCCGGAGATGGTGCAAGGGATCAGGGACGGGTACCGCTCCCGCAGCGCCGGGGCGTCGAGTCCGAGCCGGGTGGCCGCGCCCGGCGCCAGGTTCTGCACGAAGACGTCGGCATCGGCGAGCAGTCGCTCCAGGATGTCCCGGCCCCGGGCCGACTTCAGGTCCAGGGTCAGGGACTCCTTGGAGCGGTTCAGCCATACGAAGTAGCTGGACTCGCCGTGCACGGTGGTGTCGTAGCGACGGGCGAAGTCGCCGCCTCCCGGGCGTTCCACCTTGATCACCCGGGCGCCGAGGTCGGCCAGCTGACGGGTGGCGTACGGCGCCGCCACCGCCTGCTCGACGCTGACGACGGTGATGCCGGAGAGCGGAAGCGCTTCGGAGAGCTCGGTCATGGGGCGACCTCCAGAGGCGGGCCGGGAGACCGCGGCGACGCGGCCGTGATGCCATCATGGTCGCTCATGGAGGCCTCGGTGAGGTCGGCAGCGTCATGCGGGGCGGCGGATCCGCCGCACCTGGTCCGGCCCGCGGTCACCCGGCGGATCCGCACACCCCGTCTTCGCCGGCGAACGTTCACCGAGCGCTGAGCCCTCGGGTATCCCGATCAGGGTGTGGTTGGCCCTCGCGGGGGAGCCCAATACTCGGCGCATGGACGGAAAACGACAGCTGGGTGAGTTCCTGCGGGCGCGCCGCTCGCAGCTGCGGCCCGAGGACCTCGGCGTGGTCACGTACGGCGAACGCCGTCGCGTGCCGGGGCTGCGGCGCGAGGAACTGGCCCGGCTCGCCGGGGTGAGCGAGTCGTACTACGCGCGGCTGGAGCAGGGGCAGTCCCAGGCCTCCCCGGACGTCCTGGACGCGATCGCCCAGGCACTGCGGCTGAGCGAGGCCGAGCGGCGGCACCTGCGGGAGCTGTCCGCCGGTGCCCGGCGCCGGCCCCGAACGCGCCGCCCGGCGCCGGAACGGGTCTCACCCGCGGTCGCCCAACTCCTGGGCGTGCTCTCGGAGGTGCCCGTGGTGGTGACGGGCCGGTACAGCGACGTACTGGCGTGGAACCGCGCCGGGCACGCGCTGTACGCCGGACACCTCGACCCGGACGGCCCGGACCGGCCGGGTGACCGTCCCAACATGGCCCGGCTGGTGTTCCTCGACGCCCACACACGCGATCTGTACGCGGACTGGCCGGCCAAGGCCAGAGCCGTCGTGGGCGCGTTGCGCCTGGCGTCCGGGCAGTACCCCGACGACCCGGCACTCGCCTCGCTCGTCGGTGAACTGGCTCTCAACAGCGCCGAGTTCGCGGCGATGTGGACCGACCACCGGGTCAAGTCCAGCGACGTCGCGGTCTACGCGATGCGGCATCCGCTGGTCGGCGCCATGGACGTCACCCAGCAGACGCTGCACACCGAACAGGGACAGTACGTCGTCGTCGCGACCACCGAGGCCGACTCGCCGTCCCGGGCCGCCATGACCCTCCTGACCCACAGCACGGCGACGGCCGGCCCGTCCGCCGTGCGCCCGAAAACCACCGCGACAGAGACAGCGAAGGAAGCATGAGAAAGAAACTGACCGCACGGCGACTGACCGCGCGGAAACTGACCGCACTCGCCTATACGGTCACGGCCGCCGGAATGACCGCCGTGACCGCCCTCACCGCGTCCCCCGCGGCAGCCGCCACCGGGCCGCTCGCGAAGCCCCGTATCGCCGCGCACTTCGACCTGGCACGAGGGCAGATGCCCGAGAACATCGCGCTGGAGCCCGACGGCACGGCCGACGTCACCTTCGCGGCCGCCCGGCAGGTGGCCGCCGTCAGCACGGCGGGCGCGACCCGCGTCCTGGCCACTCTGCCGGCCCCGGCCGACGGCGGAGTGCACACCCCGGTCCTCGGCTTCGCCCTGACCACCGGCATCGCCCGGGCCCACGACGGAACGCTGTACTTCCTCTACGCCACCGGAACTTCGGACCTGACCGGCCTGTGGCGGCTGCGCCCGGGCGGCACCCCGCAGCGCATCGCCGCCCTCCCCGCGGACGGTCTGCCCAACGGACTGGTGCTGGACGAGCACCGCGGCAGGCTCTACATAGCCGACTCCGCACTGGGAAAGATCTACACCGTCCCCACGAAGGGCTCCACGGACAGTGAACCGGTCACCTGGTCCGCCGCCCCCGAACTCGCCGCGACCGGTTTCCTCGGCGTCAACGGTCTGAAGATCCACGACGACGCGCTGTGGGCGACCAACCTCGACCGGGGTACCGTGCTGCGCGTCCCGTTCGGCCCGGGCGGCGGCCCCGGCTCCCTCCGGATCCGCGCGACGGGCCTCACCGGCATCGACGACTTCGCCTTCACCGGCCACGGCGACGAGATCCTGGCCGCGCTCAACGGCCCCAACACGGTCGTACGCATCCGCCGCGACGGCACCTCGTCGACCGTACTCACCGCCGCCGACGGCCTGCAGAACCCGACCTCCGTCGCGCTGCGCCACGGCACGCTTTACGTGCTCAGCGCCGCCTACACCACGTCCGCGGACCCCAACCTCCTGCTGGCTCCCGCATCGATCGGAAGGAGCCGGAAGTAGTTCGTCCGAGTCTCAACTCCTCGAACAGTGCCCGCGCCCCGGGTCTTTGAGGGGCGCGGGCACTGCGCGACCAGCCCCCCGCGCCCGCACCGGATCCCCGGGACTACCGCTCGTCGTCGAACGTCACGACGACCTTCTCCGCCGCACCCGGCGTCAGCGCGAGCTCGAACGCGTGCTTGGCGTCACCGAAGGGAACACGGTGGCTGATGAGCTTGGCGAAGCGCTCGTGGTGCTCGACGAGTTCGGGGGTGACCTCGAAGATCTCGGTGGGGTAGCCCTGCGAGGCGATGAGCGTCAGCTCACTGCGGAGCATCCCGCCGAGATCGACCGCGTCGGACTTCTTCTGCACGGCCACCATGACCAGCTTCGCCCCCCACTTCGCCGACTCGACCGTGGTGTTGATGACGGCCGCGACCCCGGCCGCGTCGATGTAGATGTCGGTGTCGGGACGGGGCTGCCCGAGCGCGTTGGCGGCCTGGCCGTGCAACTCGGTCAGCCGCTCGGTCACGTTCTCCTCGGCGGAGTTGACGACGGCGTCGGCGCCGACGGCGAGCGCGGTCTCCAGGCGCTCGGGGAGGACGTCGGCGACCGTGACGTGCTGGACGCCCCGCAGCTTCAGCCAGATCGCCGCGCCGAGACCGATCGGACCTGCACCGAAGATCACGACCTTGTCGGTCGGTTTGGCCTCGGACCGGTTGACGCAGTGGCGTGCGACGGCCATGGGCTCGTTGAGGGCCGCGACGTCGAAGGGAACGGTCTTGGGGAAGACGGCGACGCTCTTGCCGATCCCGGCGTTCTCGATGAGGAGGTACTCGGCGAGGGCGCCGTACCTGGCGCCGCAGCCGATGATGCCGGAAGGGGCGTCCTGGGGGTTGACCACCACACGGTCGCCCACCTTCAAGTCCTCGACCTCGGCGCCGACCTCGACGATCTCACCCGCGGGCTCGTGACCGAGGGGGATCGGGACCATGGAGCCGTCGGGGCCGAAGGGGGCGCCGCCGATGTGCAGGAAGAAGGTGTCGGTTCCACAGATGCCACAGGCGCGGATGCGCATGAGGACGTCCTTGGGCCCGGGTGCGGGGCGCTCGACCTCGACGATGTCGACGGCGTTGACGGGGCCGGTCCGTACGGACTTCATGGTGGCCATGGAGGGATTCACTTTCTGAAGACGGCGTGACGGAGGCCGCCTCCGCTCGAGGACGCCCCGGTCTGTGCGTCAGCCACTGGCTTACTTGAGTCAGGCAAACATATGTGAAGTGCTTGAGTCAAGCAAATAATCTCGAAGTCGCTTGACTCGGGCAATCAGATGCTTGGGCTGGGCCCATGTCCACCCCGCCGCCCGCCGACGGCCCGTCGTGAACAGGTCGCGGCGTCCCTTCGTATCCCTTGTCGAGTACGCGCGAACCGCACCGCAGAGGGAAAGAGACGACGTGCCCCAGCAGCGACGGCAAGGACGCCTCGGCCGAACGCCTTCCCCCGCCCGCCTCGCACGCCGGGCCGCGGTCGCCGGGGGCCTGGCCCTGCTTCCCCTGACCGTGGGCTGCGACGCCGGAGGCGAGGAGGCGGCGGCCGAGCGCAAGGCGTCGAAGAAGACCGCCGCCGTCGAGGTGGTGGCGCCGGCGGACGTCGAGGTGATCGCGAACCTCACCGGATGCAAGGTCACGATCCGCATCGACGCGACGGAACTGCGCGAGGGCGCCTGTCACACCGAGACCGGCGACTACCTCATCACGATGTTCCCCGAAGAGCGCTACAAGGTGACCTGGCTGGACAGCGCCGCGATCTACGGCGGCACCTGTCTCGTCGGCCCGCGCTGGGCGATCAGCGCGGAGCCGAAGGTCCTCGAACCGCTGCGCGCGAAGGTCGGTGGAAGCGTCCGGCGACTGCGGGGTTCCGACGCCACGACCGGGCCTTGACCAGGACCCGCCCCCACGGTGCGCCGTCCCCTCTCGCGTGACGTCTTCCACGGGATCAGTCGGAGGGTTGGGGGGTGAGGCGGTGCAGGCCCTTGCGGTCGTAGTAGCGGGTCATGGCGAGGCCGAAGAGGAGGGCGAGGGCGGCGCCGACGGCGATCATGATCCAGGCGCGGGTGAGGCCGGCGTCGGCGCGGGCGTCGAAGAAGAGGATGGCGCGGACACCGACGCTGAGTTGGCGCATGGGTTCGAAGACGCTCAGGAAACGGTAGAAGCCCGGGACGGCTTCGAGGGGGACGGTGGAACCGGAGGAGGGCAGGCCCAGGACGATGAACACGAACATGGAGACGAGCTGGCCGATGCCCCCGAAGGCGGCGTTGATGGCCTGCACGCCCAGGCCGACGGCCAGTGACGCGCAGTAGGAGTAGATCCACAGCAGCGGCAGGTGCGAGGCGTCCATGCCGAGGATCCCGACCGTGGCGATCATGACCAGTGTGGTGGTGAGGACGGTGATCCCCGCGGTCATGGCCATCTTCAGCAGCAGCGTCTGGGTGCGGCTGATGGGCACGGTGGGACGTCGGGCGTGCCAGGGGCCGATCTCGTTGTCGGCGTAGCCGAGGCCGGTGTCGACGCCGTTGCTGATGACGTTGCCGCCGAGGAACCCGGCGAGGACGAGGAGCAGGGTGTAGTAGAACGCGCTCAGTCCCAGGCCGCTGTGGTCGCCGATGGGGTGGCCGACCTGGGTGGTGACGGCGACGGGGTCGGTCAGCACGAGGCGGGTGGTGGCGTCGGCCTGTGCGGTGGCGGGGGAGTCCATCAGCTGCTCGCCGACGGCCAGGGAGGCCTGCTGGGCGGCCTGTTGGGCGATCCGGCTCGCGAGGGAGGAGCCGAGGCTGCCCATGCCCGGGTTGGTGAGCACCGTCAGGGTGGGCCGGGTGCTGGCGTTCGCCGTGGTGAGGGCGGCGGTGACGGTGGTGAAGTCGGCGGGGACGACCAAGGCGCCGTAGATCTTGCCGGAGGCCAGTCTGTCCTGGGCCTCGGCGCGGGTGAGGAGTTGCCAGTCGGCCTTGCCGGAGGTGTCGGCGGTGATGGAGCGGGTGATCTGTGTGCCGAGGTTCGTGTTCTGCCCGGGCAGCGGTCTGCCCTGGTCGGTGTTGACGATGCCGATCGGCAGGTGGCGCAGCTCCCCGTTCGGGTTCACGATGCCGCCCATGTAGAGCAGTGAGAGCAGGAACGCCAGCAGACCGCACAGCACGGTCGGCACCAGCCACAGCTTCGGCCGGCGCAGGAGCGCGCCGGCGCTTGCCCGGACGGGGGCGTCGTCGGCGGTGGGCGTGCTGTCGGCGGCCATGGCTCTCCGTGGGTGGGCGCGGCGCGGAACCTGCGTGGGCGGGTACGGGCGCCCGCACCAGGCCAGGATGGAGGCTGCGGCGGCGCGGCGGTCAGCGACGCGCCGCGCCCGGAGCGCCACGAGGGCACCGCGGCTCCTGCTCAGCGCACCGTCGATGAACCGCTGGGGCGTGCCCATGCCGCCGCGGGCGCCGAGGACCGAGCCGAGGACCGCGATACCGAGGGCACCGCCGATCTCACGGACGATGCCGTTGGCCCCGGAGGCCTTGCCGGTCTGCCCCTTGCCGACCGGGAGGAAGAGCGCGAGGGCTGCCCTTCATCACCCGCGAGATGCTGACGGAGGGCGAAGTGCCGGGCCGGTCCTCGGACTTCGACGCCTGGGTCGCCGACGCGCTCGCCCGCGGCGACGCCGACGAACACGTCGCGGCCTTCCGGACCAGGGCGCCCGGTATGCCGTACGCCCGTCCGACGTGCCGACCGGGCGGCGCGTACCACCGGCGAAGGATTCATGATGGGCTTCTCCAAGCGGTCCTTCCAGACCGCGGTGTGAACCCTTGAAACCCTCCGTACCGACACAAACCGCTTCCATCTCAATGGAGTTGAGACATGAACGACCGTGCCGACCAGACCATCGACGCCCTGCGCGGCGGACACGACTACCTCACCGCCGTGGTGCACGGGCTCGCCACCGCCGACCTCACCCGGCCGTCCGGGGCGTCGGAGTGGGACGTGTCCCAGGTCCTCAGCCACCTGGGCAGCGGCGCGGAGATCGGCCTGGCCTCCCTGGAGGGCGCGCTGAACGGCACCGGGCCCAAGGGCGGCGACTTCAACAAGTCGGTGTGGGCGCGCTGGGACGCGATGTCCCCGGTCGAGCGCGCCGAGACCTTCGTGACCGCCAACGAGGCGCTGGTGCGCGGGTACGAGGCTCTCGACCCGCGGGCCCGTGCCGAACTCCGGGTGGACCTCGGCTTCCTGCCCGCGCCCGTGGACGTCACCACGGTGGCGGGTCTGCGGCTCGGCGAGTTCACCCACCACACCTGGGACGTGGAGGTGGCCTTCGACCGTACGGCGGTCCTGGCGCCCGCCGCGGTCGAGCCGCTCCTCGACCAGGCCGGCCTGCTCATAGGCTTCCTCGGCAAGGTCGATGCCCTCGGCGGCCGGCAGGTTCGCCTCGCCGTCCGCACCACCGCTCCCCGGCGCGCGTTCGGGCTCGACCTGGCCGACGCGGTCGCGCTCACCGACGAGCCTGCCGAGCCCGACGCCGTCCTGAGCGCACCGGCCGAGTGGTGGCTGCGGCTCGTCACCGGCCGCCATGCCGCCGCCCACACCCCGGCCGAGGTGACCCTCAAGGGCGACACCCTCACCCTGGACGACCTGCGACGGGTCTTCCCCGGGTTCTGATCCGCCGGACGGCGCGCGACTCCGTGCCCCGTAGGCCTGTCCGGACCTGAAGGGGCTACTTGCTCGGCCCCTCGGGGGCCTGATCGCCACCCTCGACCTGCCCGGAGTCCGCACCGGGATGCGGCGAGGGTGGCAACAGGTCGTGCAGTGCCTCGTACCGCTGCGCGCAGGCCGTCTGCGCGATGGCCTGCGAGACGGCATCGGCCAGCGGGCCCGTGGACTCGCGCAGCAGCCGGCGCGCCTTGTCCGTGAGGGCCACCTCGATACCGCGCCGGTCGCCGCACGCCGAACGCCGCGTGATCAGTCCCGCGTGCTGCAGACACGCCACCTGATAGGTCAGCCGCGTCTTGGGGCGTCCCAGTAGTTCCGCGATCTGGGTCATCCGCAGGCTGGATCCGGGCTGGTCGGCCAGCAGACACAGCACCAGGAACTCGTCGTGCGAGACGTCGAGGGTGTCCTTGACGCGGGCACGCAGCTGCTGCTCGATCGCCCCCGCCGCCGCCAGGAGACGCATCCACGCCCGCAGCGGGGCGGGCAGCAGCTCACAGTCGCCCGACGGATCACGTTCGGGCAGGTCAGCGGGGGCGGAAGGGTCGGCCATAGTGTCACAGTCTACCGGTTGTCCAAATTTGAAGAACCGGCTAGCGTGGGGTCATCCAAATTTGGATGACTGCGTTGTCCCCACAGTCCCCGTGTGCCGCGCGCCCCGTGCGTCGCGCGCTCCTGTGCACCGCCCGTAACCGTCTGGAGAACTCTCGTGACCGTCGCCGTCGAAACCGGCCTGTGGCAGCTCGACCCCGCCCGTACCGCCGTCGCCATCAAGCACAAGACGATGTGGGGCATGGTCACGGTGAAGGGCACCTTCACCGGAGTAACCGGAGAGGGCGAGGTCCAGCCCGACGGGACCGCTCGCGGCACCATCACCCTGGACGTCGCGTCCCTGGACACGAAGAACGCCAAGCGGGACAAGCACCTGCGCTCCGCCGACCTCTTCGACGCCGACCGCCACCCCACGATCACCTTCGCCGTCCGCGACGCCGTCCTCGGTCAGGACGACACCGTGGAGATCAACGGGCAGCTGACCGTGCGCGGCATCAGCCGGCCGCAGCCCGTCACCGGCCGGGTGACCGGGGCGAGCGCCGACACCGTCACGCTCACCACGGAGTTCACCGTGGACCGCGACCAGTTCGACCTGGGCTGGAACCAGATGGGCATGATCCGCGGCCTGACCACCGTCACCGGCACGCTCGTCTTCACGCGCGCCAAGGCCTGATCTTCACGCGCGCCAAGGCCTGATCTTCACGCGCGCCAAGGCCTGATCTTCACCCGCGTCAGGGCCTGAGCCGACGCGGCGCCGGGGCCCGGGGCCCGGGGCCTGCGGCCCTGTCGGCCCCGGCGACTTTGGCGTACGCGCTCAGCGGACCTTGCCGTGGAAGGCCGGGTGGGCGTCGAGCCGACGTACGTAGTCCTGGAGGCGACCGTACGGGCCGAGGGATTCCGTCGGGCCGAGTTGGGTCAGGGCCACCCAGAGGTCGACGTCCGCGGCCGTCAGCTCGTCGCCCAACGCATAGGGGTGCGAGGCGAGTTGCCGGTCCAGCGACTGGAGTGCCGTCGTGCGCGCAAGCGGCGGCGCGGTGGGGGTGACGTCGCGGTCGAGGAGTTCGCGCAAGGCGTCGATGTCCGCGGTGAGGGCCGGTGGGTTGAGCCGGGGGAGGCGGGCGTCGCCCTGACAGGCCGGCAGTCCGGCGAGGTCGCGCAGGATGTCGGGCGTGTGGTTGCTCACGATCCGTCCGCTCCAACGGTCGCACAGCGCGGGCGCGGTGAGCGGACCGTCGTAGTGATGCCAGGTGGCCTCGTACGCGCCGCGCAGTGCGGCGAACGCGCCAGGTGTCTCGGCGGGAAGCGTCAGCAGCGTGGTGGCGACCGAGTCGTGGAGACCGAGCAGCTCCAGGGTGACCGAGATGCGCAGCGAACGCGGACAGCCCGCGGAGAGGTACAGCTGATAGCGGTGCGGCGCCGGGTAGAAACCGCCGGCCAGGCCGACGCCGATGCGGCTGCGGATGCGGTGCGGGCGAGGGGCGGCGAGCGAGACTGTCTTGGGCATGACTCTCCAGGGAACGTCGAAGCCCCCGCGGCCCGTTGGGCGGCGGTGGCGGAACGGAGTGACTGCGCTGACGTACGGACCTGTCCGGATCGCGGGACGCGCCTGGCCGGACGGACCGCATGGACCAGTACGCGCTGGACGAACCGCATGGACTAGTACGCGCTGGAGACCCGCTGCAGATCGATGTGCAGGCGCCTGGTCAGACCGTTCGTGCTCCTCCTGGCCATTCCCATCGCTCCCGTGTCCGGGGCTCGCGAGAGGCGAGACCACGCTTGCCCCGCCGCACCGGCGGAACCCGGTCGTCACCCGGGGCACCCCGTCGCGGTGGAAGGGTTGCCTGTCAGCGGGCCGGGGCCGATAACCGCGTCGAACGGGAGGAACCCGCACGACGGGCGCTGACAATCGTGACCGTCCCTGTCAGTCTCGGTGCGGTCCGCGGAGCCGTCAAGAAGGCATATGCGCGGTCTCACCACGTGGTCATTCCGGCCGGTGCGCGTTGACATTCGTTTGGGGCCATGCCTAACTTACGCCGCATCGGACCGGATCGATTCCGGTCCCTTCGAGGCCCAGCGGGGCGGAATGGTGACGGTGAACGCGATGTACGCAGCTGACGGGACGACCGCTTCGCGGCGCCACGGCTGCCCCGCCACCGCACTGTGTTGTCCCTCCCGCGGCGCCCGCCGTCTCTGTCAGGGCTGACCGCTTCCGCCTTCCGCGGCATTGAACGTCCGCACGGCTCGACCTCCCTCACCCGCCGCCCTGTCGGCGTGCTGTCGGTGAGCCTCCCCCTCCGTACCCCCTGACATCCGTCTGTCCCCGCGCGCACCGCCGTCGTACGGGCCGCGGCGGTGTGTCCGCATTCGTTGGAGCCCTCCATGAGTGAATCCCTGGGCTCCGCCGTGCCGTTGAGCACGACGGAGCCCCGCCCGGCC
Source organism: Streptomyces sp. NPDC090798 (assembly GCF_044768965.1). Lineage (NCBI taxonomy): Bacteria > Bacillati > Actinomycetota > Actinomycetes > Kitasatosporales > Streptomycetaceae > Streptomyces > Streptomyces sp. NPDC090798. Next base: position 664,548 of record NZ_JBIVXA010000002.1, on the reverse strand, counting down.
GCGGCACAGCGCGTGCTGCCCCTGCGCCACCCCGGCCGCTGGATCGCCTCGGCGGTCGTGCTCGTCGTGGTCGCCCAGATCGTCCACGGGCTGGCGACCAACCCCTTCTTCCAGTGGGACCGGTTCCAGTACTGGTTTCTGCGTCCCACGATTCTCGACGGCCTGCTCATCACCCTCGAAGTGACGCTCTACAGTGCCGTGTTGGGCCTGCTCGGGGGCATCCTGCTCGCGCTGGCCCGGCTCTCCAGGAGCCCCGTGCTGCGCGCGGTGAGCTGGGTCTACATCTGGCTGTTCCGCTCGGTGCCGCTCATCGTCGTCCTGCTCTTCCTCTACAACTTCAGCGCGCTCTACAAGACGCTGAGCCTTGGTGTCCCCTTCGGGCCCGCCTTCCTCACCTTCGACGAGTCGCGGCTCGCCACCGACATGGTCGTCGCGGTCGTCGGACTGAGCCTCAACGAGGCGGCGTACGCGGCGGAAGTGGTCCGCGGCGGCATCCTCTCCGTCGACCAGGGCCAGCACGAGGCGGCCTCCGCCCTCGGTCTGCCCAAGGGCTACCAGTTCAGGAAGATCGTGTTCCCGCAGGCGCTGCGCTCCATCACCCCGAACTACGTCAACCAGCTGATCGGCCTGATCAAGGGCACCTCGCTGGTCTTCTACGTCTCGCTGCTCGACCTCTTCGGCTCGGTGCAGAGCATGGGCTCCACCTACCCCGGCGACATCGTGCCGCTGCTGCTCGTCGCCACCGTCTGGTACCTGATCCTCACGAGTGTCGTGTCCGTCGTCCAGTTCTACGTCGAGCGGTACTACTCGCGGGGCGCGCTGCGCTCCCTCCCGCCGACCCCGTTGCAGAAGGTCCGGAGTGGTCTGCGTGACCTGCGGGCCCGGGTCCGCAAGGAGGCGGCGATATGACCGGCGAGACACTCGCGATCCGACCGGCCGCCGTCGAGGTGCGCGATGTGCACAAATGGTACGGCGCCCACCGTGTGCTGAACGGAGTGGAGCTGACGGTGCGGCCCGGTGAGGTCACCGTGATCCTCGGCCCGTCCGGCTCGGGCAAGTCCACCCTCCTCAGGGTGATCAACCACCTGGAGAAGCCCGAGATCGGCCATGTCAGCCTGAACGGCGAGCTCATAGGCGTACGCCGACATGGCGAGCGCAGCGAGACGGGGGTCCCCCCGGCCGAAGGCAGGGGGAGGCTCAAGGAGCTGACCGAGCGGGCGATCCTGGCCCAGCGCGGCCGGATCGGGTTCGTCTTCCAGAACTTCAACCTGTTCCCGCATCTGACGGTGCTGGACAACGTGGCGGCCGCGCCGGTGGCGACCCGACGGCTGAAGCGGCCCGAGGCCCGGGAACTCGCGCGCACCCTCCTCGACCGCGTGGGTCTGGCCGACAAGGCCGACGCCTATCCACGGCAGTTGTCGGGCGGTCAGCAGCAGCGGGTCGCCATCGCCCGCGCCCTCGCGCTGCGGCCCGGAGTCATCCTCTTCGACGAGCCGACCTCCGCCCTCGACCCCGAGCTGGTCGGCGAGGTGCTCGCCGTCATCAAGGACCTGGCCACCAGCGGCACCACGCTTCTCATCGTGACCCACGAGATCGGCTTCGCCCGCGAGGTGGCCGACCGGATCGTCTTCCTCGACGAGGGCCGCGTCGTCGAACAGGGCTCACCCACCGAGGTGTTGGACCACCCGGTACATGAGCGGACCAGGGACTTCCTGAGCAAGGTCCTCTGAACCCCCTTCCCTCACCGGACCTTCCCTCACCGCACCTTCCCCCACTACACCCTCACGCACCACACCCTCACTCACGAACATCGGACAAGGACAGCCATGCGCACCCTCGCCCTCCGCAGCAGACTCCTCCGTGGCCTCACCGCCTCCACCGCCGTCGCCGCCCTCGCCGCCGCTCTCGCCGCCTGCGGGGGCGAGAGCGACGCGGCCACCACCTCCGGCAGCGCGGCCGCCGGCACCGTCACCGTGGGCGCGCTCTCCAACGGCGCCGCGCGGCAGACCGACCTCAAGGTGTCCGAGGTCAAGTCCATCAGCGCCGAGCTGCCCAAGTCGGTCGCCAAGAGCGGCAAGCTGGTCGTCGGCGTCGGCGCGCTGCCCGCCGGGTTCCCGCCGCTGGCGTACGTCGGACAGGACCAGAAGACCCTCACCGGTGCCGAACCCGACCTCGGCCGGCTGGTCGCCGCGGTCCTCGGACTGAAGGCGGAGGTGAAGAACTCGACCTGGGAGAACCTGTTCGTCGGCATCGACAGCGGCAAGGTCGACGTCGCCTTCTCGAACGTCACCGACACCGAGGAGCGCAAGAAGAAGTACGAGTTCGCCTCCTACCGGCAGGACAACCTCGCCTTCGAGGTGCCGAAGAAGAGCACCTGGAACTTCGCGGGCGACTACGAGAACCTGGCCGGCAAGACCGTCTCCGTGGGCGCCGGAACCAACCAGGAGAAGATCCTGCTGGAGTGGAAGGCGAAGCTCGCGAAGGAGGGCAAGAAGCTCACCGTCAAGTACTTCCAGGACAACAACAGCGTCTACCTGGCGCTGTCCAGCGGGAAGATCGACGCCTACTTCGGGCCCAACCCCGGTATCTCGTACCACATCACCCAGACGGCGAAGACGCCCAACCCGACCCGCAACGCGGGCAAGTTCTCCGGCGCGGGCGCGACCCTCCAGGGGCTGATCGCGGCCACCGCGAAGAAGGACAGCGGGCTGGCCAAGCCGGTCGCGGACGCGATCAACCACCTGATCAAGGACGGTCAGTACGCCAAGTGGCTCGCTGCCTGGAACCTCTCCAACGAGGCCGTCAGCACCTCGCAGATCAACCCGCCCGGCCTGCCGCTCAGCAACTCCTGACCGCTTCCTGGAGGTCCGACACCACCATGTCCACCGTCGCCCGACCGAGCCCGCCGCAGAGCCCGCCGGCACCCCACATCCTGGACAACGCCGCCTGGGCCGCGCTGACCGGCCCGCACGCCCCCTTCGCCGAGCGCGTCGGACGTGCCGCCCGCTACCCCCTGGACGTCTCCCCGTTCACCGCCCTCGCCGACCCGGCCGACCCGCGCGCCTGGGACGACCTCGCCGCGCTCGTCGGCCCCGGCACCGTCACCCCCGTGACCGGGGCGAAGTCGGCGCCCGAGGGCTGGGAAACGGTGCAGCACGGCCAGGGCGTACAACTGGTCGACACCGCATTGCGCGCCGAGCCCGCCCCCGAAGCGGTGCGGCTCGGGCCGGACGACGTCCCCGAGATCCTGGACCTGATCGCCCTGACCGAGCCGGGGCCCTTCCTGCCCCGCACGGTCGAACTCGGCACCTACCTCGGCGTCCGGCACCGCGGCCGGCTCATCGCCCTGGCCGGCGAACGGCTGCGACCGCCCGGCTGGACCGAGGTCAGCGCGGTCTGCACCGCCCCGGACCACCGCGGCAAGGGCCTGGCCACGCGACTGGTCCGCGCGATCGCGGCCGGCATCAGAGAGCGCGGAGACACACCCTTCCTGCATGCCTCCGCGACCAACACCGGCGCGATCCGGCTCTACGAGTCGATCGGCTTCACCCTGCGCCGCCGCTCGGATTTCCTCCTCGTCCGAACTCCGGGCGCCCAGCAGGAACAGACGGCGTAGGCGGGCCGTTGTGTTGAAGAGATTCAGGATGTCGGCGCGTCCACGGGCCCGCCGGGACACCGAAGCGGAGGTGAGGGACGTGCGAGTCGGGTCCGCTCTCCGCGTCATGGTGCTCGCCCCGCGCCGCCGTGTGCACCTGCACTCCCGGCCGCACATCGATCTCCAGCGCGTAGCCGGCGCGCTCTGTCGTCCCTGACCTGTCACCCCGCCGCCGCGCCCTCCGTACCGAGGGCCGCGCTCTCGCACGGTCGACCAGGAAGGCATCCCCTCCGTGTCCGCATCACCTTCGCTGCCCGTTTCCTCCCCCTCGTCCCCCCGTCTGCACCTCGCCGTCGCACTCGACGGCGCCGGCTGGCACCCGGCCGCCTGGCGCGAGCCGGTGGCCCGCCCCCGTGAGCTGCTCACCGCCGGGTACTGGACGGACCTGGTCACCGAGGCCGAGCGCGGTCTCCTAGACTTCGTGACCATCGAGGACGCCCTCGGACTCCAGTCCTCGCACCTCACCGAGCCCGACAGCCGCACCGACCAGGTCCGCGGGCGCCTGGACGCCGTCCTGATCGCCGCCCGCGTCGCCCCGCTGACCAGCCACATAGGACTGGTCCCGACCGCCGTGGTCACCCACACCGAGCCCTTCCACGTCTCCAAGGCGATCGCCACCCTCGACTACGTCAGCACGGGCCGTGCGGGCGTACGGGTGCAGGTGTCGGCCCGCGCGCACGAGGCCGCGCACTTCGGCCGCCGTACGTTCCCGCCGTTGCGCATCGAGGACCTGGGCAGCCCGGCCCTGCGAGAGCTGACGACCGACCTCTTCGACGAGGCCGCGGACTACGTGGAAGCGGTGCGCCGGCTCTGGGACAGCTGGGAGGACGACGCGGAGATCCGGGACGTCGCCACCGGACGCTTCGTCGACCGCGACAAACTGCACTACATCGACTTCGAGGGCAAGCACTTCAGCGTCAAGGGCCCCTCGATCACCCCCCGCCCGCCGCAGGGCCAGCCGATCGTCAGCGCCCTGGCCCACGCGACCGTCCCCTACCGGCTGGTGGCCCGGGCCGCCGACATCGGTTACGTCACCCCGCACGACGCCGGCCAGGCCCGTGCCATCGTCGAGGAGATCCGCGCCGAGCAGGCGGCGGCCGGCCGCGCCGAGGAACCCCCGCACCTCTTCGGCGACCTCGTGGTGTTCCTGGACGACGACCCTGCCACCGCCGCGGCCCGCCGCGAACGCCTCGACGCCCTGGCCGGCTACCCGTACACCAGCGATGCCCGGATCTTCACCGGCACACCCGCCCAACTGGCCGACCTGCTCCAGGAGTTGGGGGAGGCGGGGCTGTCCGGCTTCCGACTGCGTCCCGCCGTCCTCGGCCACGACCTGCCCGCCATCACCCGGGGCCTCGTGCCCGAACTCCAGCGCCGCGGCGTCTTCCGGCAGTCGTACGAGTCCGACACCCTGCGCGGGCTGCTCGGCCTCTCCCACCCCGCCAACCGCTACGCCGCCACCGCCTGAGCCGGAGGGACCCACTCATGAGCAGCACGTCACAGGACAAGCCCCGCAAGCAGGTCCACCTCGCGGCGCACTTCCCCGGCGTCAACAACACCACCGTGTGGAGCGACCCCGAGGCCGGCAGCCACATCGAGTTCAGCTCCTTCGCCCACTTCGCGCGCACCGCCGAGCGCGCCAAGTTCGACTTCCTGTTCCTCGCCGAAGGGCTGCGACTGCGCGAACAGGGCGGCAAGATCTACGACCTGGACGTCGTCGGCCGCCCCGACACCTTCACGATCCTCACCGCGCTCGCCGCCGTCACCGAACACCTCGGGCTGACCGGCACCATCAACTCCACCTTCAACGAGCCCTACGAGGTGGCCCGCCAGTTCGCCAGCCTCGACCACCTCTCCGACGGCCGCGCCGCCTGGAACGTGGTCACCTCCTGGGACGCCTTCACCGGCGAGAACTTCCGCCGCGGCGGCTTCCTCCCGCAGGAGGAGCGCTACTCCCGGGCCGAGGAGTTCCTGACCACGGCGAACGAGCTCTTCGACTCCTGGCACGGGGACGAGATCGTCGCCGACCAGCAGACCGGCACCTTCCTGCGCGACGCGAAGGCCGGAGCCTTCGTCCACCAGGGCCGGCACTTCGACATCCAGGGGCAGTTCAACGTCCCGCGCAGCCCGCAGGGACGCCCGGTGATCTTCCAGGCGGGGGACTCCGACGAGGGGCGCGAGTTCGCCGCATCGAGCGCCGACGCGATCTTCAGCCGGTACGCCACCCTCAAGGAGGGCCAGGCGTTCTACACGGACGTCAAGGGACGCCTCGCCCGCTACGGCCGTACGCGCGACCAGCTGCTGATCCTGCCCGCCGCGACCTTCGTCCTCGGTGACACGGACGCCGAGGCGGAGGAGATCTCCCGCGAGGTCCGCCGCCAGCAGGTCAGCGGCGCCACCGCGATCAAGCACCTGGAGTTCGTCTGGAACCGCGACCTGTCCGCGTACGACCCGGACGGGCCCCTGCCCGACATCGACCCGGACCTCGGCGAGCACACCATCGCCCGGGGCCGCGCCCAGGTCCGGATGTACCGCGACCCGCTCGCCACCGCCCGCGAGTGGCGGGAGCTCGCGGCCGCCAACAAGTGGTCCATCCGCGATCTGGTCATCGAGACCGGCAACCGGCAGGCCTTCGTCGGCTCCCCGGCCACCGTCGCCGAGACCATCGACTCGTTCGTGCAGGCCGACGCCAGTGACGGCTTCATCCTCGTCCCGCACATCACCCCCGGCGGCCTCGACGCCTTCACCGACACCGTGGTCCCGCTGCTCCAGGAGCGCGGCGTGTACCGCACGGAGTACGAGGGCACGACGTTGCGCGACCACCTCGGCCTCGCCCACCCGGACAACGCGCGCGACGAGCGGGCGGCGTCATGAAGTTCCTGGCCATCACCCTGATCGTGCACCGGCCGGACCCGAGCACCGGCGTGCGGAAGCCCACTCACGACCGGTTCCGCGAGGTCCTCGACAACGCCCTGCTCGCCGAGGAGCTGGGCTTCGACGGCTTCGGCGTGGGGGAGCGGCACGAGCGGCCGTTCATCTCGTCCTCGCCGCCCGTCGTGCTCAGCCACGTCGCCGCGCTCACCAGGCGCATCCGCCTGTTCACGGCCGTGACGACGCTCAGCCTGCTCGACCCGGTACGCGCGTACGAGGACTACGCGACCCTCGACCACCTCTCCGACGGTCGCCTGGACCTGATCATCGGCAAGGGCAACGGCGCCGCCCAGCGCGACCTCTTCGACGTCACCCCCGAAGACCAGTGGGACCGCAACGCCGAGAGCTACGAGGTGTTCCGCAAGATCTGGCGCCAGGACAAGGTGACCGCCGAGACCCGCTTCCGCCCGGAACTCAAGGACGCGGAGGTGTGGCCCCGGCCGTACCAGCAACCGATCCGGGTCTGGCACGGCAGCGCGACCAGCAAGGAGTCGGTCGACCTGGCCGCCCGCTACGGCGACCCGCTCTTCTCCGCCAACGTCACCAACCCCATAGAGCCCTACGCCGAGTTGATCCGCTACTACCGCGAGCGCTGGGGCCACTACGGCCACGACCCGGCCGACATCGTGGTGGGCGCGGGCACGGCGGGCCTCTACGCGGCCCGTACGTCGCAGGAGGCGCTGGCCGCGTACCGCCCGGTGTTCGAGGGGAACCTGGCCTTCCAGAAGAGCCTGGGCCTGGAGCCGGTCTTCCCCACGCTGGAGGACTTCGTCGAGCGCAGTTCGGCTCTCATCGGCAGCCCCCAGCAGATCATCGACAAGGTGCACCGCTACCACGAGCGGTTCGGGCACACGGTGCTGCATCTGCACGCGGACGAGAGCGGTCTCGGCGACGCCCGGCACCGCGACTCCCTCGAGCGCTTCCAGTCGCAGGTCGCTCCGGTACTGCGCCGCGAGATCCCCGACCCGCCGTTCGCGTGGCGGCCGGTGCTCGCGACGCCCGAGGCCGAGGCGGAGCCCGCCCTCGCGTCCATCCCCGCCGACCGCTGAGGAGCCCCACCCCATGTCCGACATCCCCCTCGGCGTCCTCGACCTCGTCCCGATCTCCTCCGGCTCCACCGCGACCGAGGCCCTGCGCAACTCCATCGACCTGGCCCGGCAGGCGGAGCGGTTCGGATACGCCCGCCACTGGTTCGCCGAGCACCACCTCAACCCGGGAGTCGCTGGCACCTCACCCGCGGTGGTCCTCGCCCTGACCGCCTCCGCCACCTCCACGATCCGGCTCGGCTCGGGCGCCGTACAGCTCGGGCACCGCACCGCGCTCTCCACGGTCGAGGAGTTCGGTCTGATCGACGCCCTGCACCCCGGCCGTCTCGACCTTGGCCTCGGCCGCTCCGGCGGGCGCCCGCCGGGAGTGCCCATCACCCCGCTGCCGACCGCGACCCCCGTGGTCGACGGCCGCGCCCCGAACGGCCTGCGCATCCCGCCCCGGTTCTCCTTCGAGCACCTGCTCGGCTCACCCCGCATCGCCCTTCAGCGCACGCTGCTCCAACAGCCCGACGCCCGGTCGCAGGACTACGGCGAGCAGATCGACGACATCCTCGCCCTGCTCGCGGGGACGTACCGGTCGGCGGACGGCGTCGAGGCGCACGTCGTCCCCGGCGAGGGCGCGGACGTACAGGTGTGGATCCTGGGCAGCAGCGGCGGGGAGAGCGCCACGGTCGCCGGCCGCAACGGGCTGCGGTTCGCGGCGAACTACCACGTCAGTCCGGCCACGGTGCTGGAGGCGGCGGAGGGCTACCGCGCCGCCTTCCAGCCGTCCGACGTCCTCGACAAGCCGTACGTCAGCGTGTCCGCGGACGTGGTCGTCGCCGAGGACGACGAGACCGCGCGCGAACTCGCCACCGGATACGGCCTCTGGGTCCGCAGCATCCGCAACGCCGAGGGCGCCATCGAGTTCCCGACCCCGAAGGAGGCCCGCGCCCACGTGTGGAGCGACACGGACCGGGCGCTGGTCGCCGATCGCGTCGAGACTCAGTTCGTGGGCTCCCCGGGACACGTCGCCGACCGGTTGGAACAGCTTCAGGAGGCCACCGGGGCCGACGAGTTGCTGATCACGACCATCACCCACGGCCATGCGGACCGGGTGCGCTCGTACGAACTGCTGGCCGAGGAGTGGCGACGCAGGTGACGGACGGCAGATGTCAGATAACAGATGTCAGATAACAGATGTCAGATAACAGATAACAGATTTCCGACGCTCACTCCTTCCCAAGGCGGTCCGACCACCGGCGCTCCGCAGAGGTGGGCCGACGGCAGCTGTCGGCCCACCAGCCGGATTCTCGGTGTCAGCCGATGGTCAAGTCGTCGACGTAGCCGCGATAGCCACCTGTGGCGCCCGGATGGTCGTAACCGACGAGGACCTTGCTGATCGCATGTCCCGTCTCGACCGCGCCGAGGCTCACGGTGACGTGGTTCCACGCGTCGAGCGTGAGACGGCCGCACTGGTCGGCCGGATGGATGCCGGTGCCGGACCGGTCGGTGGCGCCCGAGTCCCGTAGAGCGCTGCCGTCGGTGAAGATCAGGTCGACGGCGACGCAGGTGCTGTCGTCGGACCCGGCGGACACCCACGGACTGGTGACGTCGGACTGCGGGAAGATCCAGTAGCTCAGCGTCGTGTCGTCGCGGACGGTGAGCGGCGCGCCGTTGAAGCCGTGGACCTGCATGTACGCGTGGTCGTACGATCCGCCGTTGGCGTAGCCCGAGTACATCAGCGAGGCGTCGCCCGTGTGGGCCTGTTCGCCCGTGCGCACGGCCGCCTGGGGACCCGTGAGGCCGCAGCACAGGCCGGTGATGCCGTAGTTGCCGTCGCCCTGGGTGTCGACGTTGTCGACGGTGTCGGTCCAGGTGAGCTGGGGCTGTCCGGTCTCGAAGCCGGTGGTGAGCGATGTGGTCGTAGCGGCCTTGGCCGGCTGGGACAGCTCGTGCCGGATGGTGGCCCCGCTGGTTCCGGCCGGGGCGAGGTCGATGCTCTCGCCGACGGTGGTGTGCAGTTTGATCGTGGTGCCCGAGAGGGTTCCCTTGTGGACGCCGTTCGCGTAGTAGTCCATGGTCTTGCCGGGCCACGGGTTGGTGACCGTGACGTTCCCGCCGGACCGGCTGGTGAGCCGGACGTACTCGACGGCGTTGTCCCGGATGCTGCTGGAGACCAGGACGTTGCCGTAGGCGAGCAGGCCGCCGAACTTGGCGTTCGAGTCCGTGGGCCAGTTCGGGAAGACCTTGATGTCGTGCTGGGCGGACTGAAGGAGCATCTCGTCGAGGCCCGAGGTGGTGACGTTGAGGTTCTCGATGCCGCCGCCGTAGTGGTGCACCGCCATGTTCGGGTACGAGTTCGTGGTGGCCTCGGCGTGCAGCTCCTCCATCAGCGTGCTGGGGTTGTAGCCGACCATCGCCGCGGCCGCGTACAGGGTGGCCGGGGAGTTGTCGCTGTGCCAGTTGTCGAGCTGCGCCACGGTGTTGCGCGCGGTCTGGAGGAGGTCGGCCGGGCTGTTCAGGCCGACCTGGAGGCCGGGGTAGACGGCCTGGACGGCGACGTCGTTGCCGTCGCTGACCCAGCCGGAGCCTTCGGAGGTCTGCCGGAAGACGGTCTGGCCGTTTCTCGTCATCGTGGGCAGCGGCGCGAGGTGGCTGTCGATGTGCTGCCAGGTGGGGATGAGTGAGGCGTTGAGGTGCAGGTCCTCGCTCATGTCGGTCAGGCCCTGGAACAGCAGGTGCACCAGGCCGAGGGAGAGGATGCTGTTGGTCTGCGGGTACGCGCCGCCCTCCTGCGGCGCGTCGTTCTCGATGTTGTACGTGCCCGTGGTCGCGTCCCAGGTCAGGTAGTCCTGCCAGAACAGCCCCACCTGTTGGAGGTAGGGGAGGACCTTGCGGGCGTAGGAGGCGCTGCGGGTGTACTCGTACTTCATGACCATGTCGCTGGCGAAGTTCACGGCGTCGGACTTCTGGTTGTACAGGTCGTCGGCGGCGCTGGTGCCGTTGGGCGAGATGCCCACGGGGTAGAGCACGCCCTTGTAGCCGGCCGCCGCGGCCTTCGCCTTGCCCCTCGGCATCCAGTCCAGGACCGGGTCGTCGTAAGAGCCCATCTGGGCAACGTGGTTGGTGGACAGGGCCGGGTAGAACGCCGCTTCGTAGTTGTAGTTGGCGTGATAGTCGCCGTACCAGTTCATGGCTCCGGTGATCCAGTTGCCCCACAGGCCCGGGGCGTACTTCCCGGCGCGCGAGACCGAGCCGAGCAGGTAGAGCGAGCCGTACCAGCTCTTCTCGACGGCCTGGTCGGGGATCTGCACGAACGACCGGGACCAGTAGCTCCGCCACCAGGACTCGTGGGCCGCGTACAGCTTGGCCAGTGAGCCGTCGGTGAGCGCGGCTGCCGTCGCGTGCGCGACGGACTGGTAGTGGGGCGTGTCGTGGCTGCTCTGGATCGCTGCCGCGAGGGTGTAGGTCACGCCGGGCTTGAGGATCAGGCTGATCCGGTTGCCCGACGGTCTCGCGGAGGTGCCGCGCACGCTCGTCGCGATACGGGCGTGCGGGTTGTCCGGCGCGTCGGTGGTGCCGGCCTGCACATCGGCGTCAAGTACGCCGTTTTTGCTTGAAGTTGAGGGGGTATGACCGAGTCCGTCCTGGACGGTGACGGTCGCGTCCTGTGTGCGCGAGCCGGACAGTCGCAGGGTGGTGACGAACAGGTTCTGGGTCGCGGAGACCCAACTCCTCGACGAAAGCGTCTGGTTGCCGAGCGTATAGGTCCCCTCGACCTGCGCCCGGGCGATGTTCTGTACGGCGTGATAGCCGGCGCCGGCCAGCCCCGGGACGGCCAGCACGATCCGGCCGAGCGGTTCGATGCCGTTGGTGGCGGTGGAGAAGAAGTCGTTCTTGCCGACGTAGAAGGTCTGGTCGTCGGCGGAGCCGCCGACCGCGTCGCCGACGTCGCCGTTGCCCATCAACGGGGCGTCGGCGGTCTCGCCGTTCGTCAAGGTGGTGGGCGGGGAGTCCCACTCGCCCTGGAACTGCGCCACGGTGCGCAGAGCCTGGGCCTGGGTGGGATCGCTGACGGTCTGTGCGGCGGCTGACGAGCCGCCTTGAAGGGCTGTCAGGCCGATGGCCATGAGGGCCGAGGCCAGCAGGGTGCTGACGGGTCGCCGGTAGCGACGTGAGGATGCCACTGCGGTGTGACCTTTCTTCTCGTCCGGTGTCCCGCTCTTCCTGAGCGGGCGTTTCAGCGCGACGCGCTACGGCGGCGCGGCTCATCGCACGCCGTGGCCAGGTGGGCCGCGCCGAGCAGTGGGGCCTGATCCGGTTGGTGCGCCGGGGTGATGGCGATGCGCCGGTTGCGGGCCGGGTCGGCCTCGGTGAGCCCCGTTCGCAGTGGTTCGGCCACAAGATCCCAGGCGCCCGCGATGGCTCCCCCGACCACGAGAACCGTCGGTTCGAAGGCTGCGAGCAGAGGCCCCAGTACTCTTCCCAGGGCACTGAATGTCTCGGCGAACACGCTCGCCGCGGCTCGATCCCCGTGCCGTGCTCGCCGGGCGATCTCCCGGACGTCGGGCGGTGATGTGCCGGCGGCCCGTGCGTAGGCTCGCCGCAGGGCACGCCGGGACACCGTCTCCTCGAGCGGCTTGTCCGCGTACCGCAAGGCGTGGAGCCGGCCTTCGGGCGGGACCCCGGGCCCGTGCCGCAGAATGCGGCCGTCGCGCAGGAAGCAGGAGCCCACACCGGTTCCAAGGGTGATCCCGGCGACGGACCGGTGCCCACGCGCCGCCCCGGCCCACCACTCACCGAGCACGAAGGCGTCCGCGTCGTTCCAGAAGCTGACAGTGATGGCGCCGGGCAGCGACGCCGTCAGGGCGGCCCGGAGATCGAACCCCCGCAGGGCGTCGAACTTGCCGACCCCTTCGTACCGCCCGATCCCGCGCTCGTAGTCGAAGGGCCCGGGCAGCGCCACCGCCCACCGGCTCACGCCCGGGGCGGGCAGGTGAGCCGCGCAGCGTAGGAGGGCCGACAGAATCTCCTCGGCACTGCCATCGCCGTCCACCTCCTCACGGAACGACCGGCCGAGCCGCAGGCCGCGGGTCTCGATGTCCACACTCGCCGCGGTCGCGTGGGTGCCGCCGACCTCCAGCACCGATACGACGGTTCTGTCACCGGGTCTCATCGCACCAGCGCCTTCACGTAGCGCACCGGTCCCGCGCCGAGGGCCCGCACGTGGTAGGCGCCGACTGAGGCGGGCACGGTCAGTGTCTCGGCGTACGCCAGTTCACAACGGTGTCCGCCGCTCGTCTCAAGGAGGATCCCGTCGCCCTCCACGACGTTGATGATGTGGAAGCGGTGGTCCGTGTCGTCGTCCACGACGACGTCCGGCGCCAGTTCGAGGCGCCGGACCTCGAAGAACATCTCCGGGAGACGGCCGATGACGTCCTCGCGCCAGCCCTCGCCCGAGCGCAGGGTGCGCGGCTTCTGCACCAGGTCCCTGGCCACGGCTTCCCCCGACCGGTCGGGGTCGAGGTTCTCGAACGCGTGACTCACGTGGACCGGCCGCTGCCTGCCCTCACGGTCCCTGCGCAGCCAGTCGTAGAAACGAAGGCTGTACAGGTAGGGCGTCGCGCTGATCTCCAGGACGACGTTGCCTTCGCCGCTGCCGTGCGGGGTGCCGCCCGGGATGAGGAAGAGCTGGTGCGGGTCGGCGGGGAAGGTCTGGACGTAGCGTTCGATGTCGAACGGCACGCCGTCGTGGACGGCTCGGTCCGCCTCGCGCCGGAAGGCCGCGAGGTCGGCGTCCTGGCGCAGGCCCAGGAAGACCTGACGGCTGTGGCCGCCGAGCATCATGTAGTAGGTCTCGTGCTGGGTGTACGGCCACCCGAAGACCCGCCGCATGTAGTCCGACCGCGGGTGGCAGTGGACGGACAGGTTGCCGCCGCCGACGGTGTCGAGGTAGTCGAAGCGGATCGGGAACGAGGTGCCGAACGTCGCGTGTACGGGTTCTCCGAGGACCTCCTCGGGATGCAGCGCGACCAGTGCCTGCAGGGGGACCTCGACACGTGGGCCGTCCGGCGTGCCGACGAGGATTCCGCTCTCCGGCGCGATGAGTTCGTAGCCGAGGGCGGTGTTGGCCGCTTCGCGGTTGAAGCCGAGCTGTTCCTGGGCCCAATGCCCGCCCCAGGACGTGGTGTTGAAGGTGGGGCGGGTGCGGAAGGGGCGCCCGGCCAGGTCGGCGAGCGCGCCGCGCATCGCGGGGCCTTCCAGCCAGGCCGGAGCCTGCGGGTCCTGGGTGTCCAGCCACAGGCCGACGTCGATGACGAGGCTGTCGCGGTGCCGGTCCAGGACGGGCCAGTCGATGTAGAACAGCCGGCGTGCCGTGCCCGCTCCGGTACCGGCCGGCTGCCCCAGGTTGTAACCCCTTCCGCCGGTGATCCGGGCCTCGGCGTGGCGTTTGGGCAGGTCCGCGTACCAGAGCAGGTCGTACGGCACCAGGGCCGCGCCCGGTCCGAAGACGACGGTGACGGTGTCGGCGGTGGCCTGGGGCTCCGGGAGTTGTGTGAAGAAGTCGGCGAGGCCGGCCCGGGACAACGGGGCGAAGTCCGGGTCGCCCTCCAGCACCGCGGACGCGGTCAGGGCGAGGATGTCCTGCCAGGGGGCGGAGTGCTCGCGCATGTCGATCCGCTTCGCCGTGATGTCGCGGGCGGCCAGCGCGTCGCGGATGCCGGCGGTGACCGCCTCCCAGTCGACGGCCACCGGGCCGTCGACGGCGAGGACGAGCCCGGGAGTGAGCCCGGCGACCGCCTCCCGGTACCCGACACCGACCTCTCCTGTGATGCTGTGGCAGGGTTCGGCTTCGTAGCCACGAACTGCCGGCATGACGATGTCAGCCTTTCTGTGGGAGCGGCTCGGCCGCTCGGGCGACCGGGCCCAGATGCCTGAGCGACCCGACGCCCTCGACGGACAAGGTGGTGGGCAGTCCGGCCCTTCCGCCGGTCGCAAACGTCGGGTTGATGTCGAACAGGGCCGAGAGCACCGCCTCGGCTCCGGCCGCGCCCGCGATGCAGTCGCGCGTGGCCACACCGCGCTCGGCCACGCGGGCCCGGTCCCGTCCGTCCGGACCGGTGACGATCTCCATGGCCTGGCCCCACAGCCCGCCCGAGGCGGCGGACGAGAGGTCGCGCAGGAGAGCGATCGCCCGGTCGCGACGGCCGAGGCGCGCCAAGCCGTGGGCGGTGACGCCGGGCCAGGCGGCGAAGGCGCCGGCCGCGCCGTGGTCGGGACGGTCGGAGCGGGCGGCGACCGGATCGTCGGGACTGAGCGCCCGCATCCAACCGCCCACCAGCAGACGACCGGTGACGAAGTCGGCCATCTCCCGCCGTATCCGGTCCGGGAGTTCGCGGTGGAGGGCCCCCGCGACCAGACCGAAGTCCAGGCAGTGCCCGATCGTGTCGGTCCCGTCCGGGCGGCGCACCTGCCAGCGGCCCGAACCGGCGTACAAGTCCAGGAGCGCCTCGGCCAGTTGACCGGCCTCGGCCTCGGTCCGGTCGGCGTCCTCGTAGCGGCCGAGCCGCCGGTACAGTCCGGCCAGCGAGCGCGTCGAACCGACATAGGCGCCGTTGAAGGAGGCGACGACACCGGTGTAGGTGGGCACGCACTCCAGCAGGTGCCACGGATCGTCACCGAAGTCGGCGAGCACGCCTCCGGTGGCCGGGTTCCGCCTCTCGCGCCACCCCAGCCCGAGCCGCTCCAGGTGTGCGAGAACGGTTGTTCCGCCGGCCGTCTCGTCGAGGAAGGCGAGGTCGCCGGCGATGCAGACGTAGTGCTCGATCAGCCGGAACAGGGCGTAGTCGTTGGCGCTGTAGGCATTGCCCAGGGGCCCGCCGCCGAGGTTCTCGACACCGAAGGAGTCACGGTAGGGCCCGGCCAGGACCCGCAGCAGCCAGGACCGCAGTCCGGCCGGCTCCAGCAGGGCGTACAGGCGGCTCCACTCGCAGTGGTCCCAGAAATAGGTGGTGGTGGGCCCGAGCCGAGGGCCGCCGGTGAGGAACACCGGCTCACCGGGCCGGATGCGGGTGTTGCGCATGTACAGCGCCTGCAAGGCACCCATGTAGTAGGTGCGCGCGAGTCCGGCGTCCTCGGTGGTGTAGCTCGGCAGGTGTCCGGAGAAGTCGGGATTGCCCGGCGTGAACATGCTGGCCCACAGCCGCCGCCAGCCGTCCTCCCCGGCACGCATCGTCGCTTCGAAGTCCTCCGCGGCGGTGTGGGCCTGTGTCGCGACGGCGTGGGCGTCGGTTCCGTAGGCGCAGGCGATCCCGATGGCCACGCTTTCTCCTGGCTCGATCCGGCAGGTCCACGTGGCCCGGCCGTCGGCGCCCTCGGCCCGCAGTTCGCCGGGCGGCCCGGCGAAGGCGTAGACGGCGTGCGCCGGCGATCGGGAGTCCGCGAAGGCGAGCGTGCCGTTCTCGATGCGGGACATCCAGCGGCGCGACTCGGTCCAGTGCCGGGTACGGACGATCTCCGAGTCCGCGATACGCAGGACGACGTGGTCGGATTCGACGTCCACGCGGACGTGATGCCAGTCGCCGACGGCGAGTTCGGTGTCGGTGGACTCCCGCTCGCCCGTGATGCCGAGCCACAGTCGGCCGTCGTCGACGCCGATCCGCAGCGAGTCGGGGTGGTTGCCGTGTGTGAGCACCGTCCCGGACTGACGTGCCGCGTCGAGTCGTAGCTCGAAGCCGATCGTCAGGCCGGGGGAGAGCGCGAAGGGGTCCAGAGTCGTCTCGCCGTCGGGTGTCAACGCGATCGGCTCGCCGGCCCGCAGGATGACACCCTCGTCGGCCCCCGCCACCCGAAGCCCGCGCACGGCCCCGGTCACGCCGGCCCGCGGCTCCGGCTCCTTGTCGTGGCTGACGTGGGCGGGGAGCGCGTCGTCCAGGAGCATCGGACCGAGGTCCTCATCGCGTTGGATCCCTGGAATACGGGGCTTGCCCAGCCTGAGGCGCCGTGGTGCGGGGGAGAGCAGATAGTGCTGCTCGCCTCCGCCGGTGGTGGCCCGGATGCGCTCCAGCGCCATGAAGTCGTGGTGCGCACCGTGGTTCCACGGGCCGTCGTACAGCCAGCCGTAGCCGACCTCGGAGTGGGCGACCATCGCGAAGAGGTCCTGGGCCAGCTCGACCGTTGTGGCCTCGCTCCTCTCGTTGGTGACCGTGATCCGCCACAGGAGCAGATCCCGGGACAGCGCCATCCGGGTGTCGGTGGTCAGCAGCAGTCCGTCTTGGTGGCGCTCGCGCAGCACACCCCACGGCTTCCACAGGAAGCGTTGTGCGGCCGGGATCATGCCGTCCACGTGCAGTTCGCCGGTGTGGTAGCCGAAGGTGAACGGCGGGGCGGCAAGCCAGGACAGGGAGGTCAGGTCGAGGTTGACGTGCGCCTGCCCCTGCTGGTTGCGCAAGGAGGGCAGATGCGCGATTTCGTCGAGGCCTACCCAGTGTCCGGCGACATCCTCCAGGTCCGGGACGCCGGTCCTGCCGATGTCCACGGTCTGAGCGGCGGCTTTCGTGGTCACTTGGTGGCTCCCGAGGTCAGTCCGGCGATGAACTGTTTTTGCAGCACGAGGTAGCCGGCGACGGGAACGACCGCCGCCAGGAGCATCACCCCGAACAACTGGGCGTAGTCGGTGGAGAACTGACCGACCGACAGATAGAGCCCGGTGGTGATCGTCTGGCCGTGCAGCGGACCGAGGATGAACTGCGGATTCATGAAGTCGTTCCAGATCCACAGCGACAGGAAGATCGCGACGGTCGCGGTGGCCGGGCGCAGCAGCGGCATGACGATCGTCCGCCAGATCCGCAGGCTCCCGGCGCCGTCCACGGTCGCGGCCTCGATGATCTCTCCCGGGATCGACCGCAGGAAGCCGGAGTAGACGAACACCGCGAACGACAGATAACCGCCGCCCACGTTGGACAGGACCAGCCCCGCATAGGTGTGGTCCAGGTGCAGGAAGGCCAGGATGCGGATGGTGGGCAGCAGCACCACCGCGGGCGGGATCATCAGGCCGGCGGCGAAGCCCGCCAGGACGATCCCGCGCAGCCGGGCCGAGCGGCGGGACAGCCAGAAGCTGAGGGCCGCGCCCAGCGGGATGATCAGCAGGACCGAGGCGACGACGGTGACCGCGGAGTTGGTCAGCCCGATCTGGACGATCCGGTCGGGCCGGACGAGAGCGTCCGTCAGGTTGTGTGTGGTCGGCGGAGCGGGGGGAGCCGCCGGATCGCGGATGATCTGGGCCTGCGACTTGAAGGCGTTGACGATCGTGAGATAGACCGGGCTGACGAAGGCCAGCGTGAGCAGTCCGGCTGCCACGAGGTGCCCCCGCGTGGCCCAGGCACGGCGGTTCCCGCGCGGCGCGGGTACGACCCGGTCTGTCGCCGTACGCCTCCGGGCCATGGGCCGTTGCGATGTCGAGGTGCTCACAGGTCGACCTCCCGGCGGCGCAGCAGGGCGGTCACGGACAGCGCGATGACGATGGAGACGACGAGAAGGAGCATCGCGACGGCCGAGGCGTAGCCGTAGCGGTCGTCCGTGAAGGCGAGCTGGATGATGTAAAGGGCGGTGGACTGCGTGGAGTTGGCCGGGCCGCCGGAGGTCAGGACCGCGATGATGTCGTAGAGCTTCAGCATCGTGATCAGCGAGATGGTGACGCTGATGGTGGTACCCGGGGCCAGCATCGGGAACGTGATCCGCCGCAACCGCTGCCATCGGCCGGCTCCGTCCACCCTCGCGGCCTGGTACAGCTCCACGGGGATCGACTGCAGCGCGGCCAGGTGCACGACGGTGGTGAACCCCGTCAGCACCCAGGCCGCGACGAGCCCGACGGACAGGACGGCCAGGTGCGGACTGCCCAGCCAGGTGATCGGCCGGTCGATGACGCCCAGCGAGAGCAGGACGTTGTCGAGGATGCCGTCCCGGGCCAGGATGTAGCGCCAGACATAGCCGACGATGACACCGGACAGCACCTGCGGCAGGAATGCGACGGTACGCATCATCCGGAAGCTCAGCGATGTCCTGTCGAGCAGCATCGCGAAGGCGATGCCGGCGGCGTTGGCGACGATCGTCACCGAGCCGGCCAGCAGGAGGGTGAAGCCGAGACTTCCGGCCAGGGCGCTGTCGTGCGCCATCTCCGTGTAGTTGGAGAGGCCGACGAAGTCGGCGCGCGCCAGCAGCGGGTTCTCGTTGGTGAGGCTCTTCCAGGCGCTCATGAGCACGGGAACGACGATGAACAGGGCGTACAGGCCCAGCGCGACGAGCGCGATCGCGCTCAGGGCCGGGTCGCCACGGCGTGGGCGGGCTCGGGTGGTCATGGCTCGGGTGGTCATGGCTGTTCCCTCGGAGGAGATCTGCGGCGCCGGAGCCGGTCCGGCCGGGGCCGATGAGGTGGCTTACTTGGTCGCCGAGTCCCAGGCGGTGTCCAGCCCGGCCAGCTGCCCGTCGACGTCGCCGGACGAGAACAGCGCCTGACTGGCCGAGTAGAAGGCGTTGTTGAGCCCTGAGGGCATGGAGTCGTCGTTGGTCGCCCAGCCGAACGCCGAGACCTTCGTGTTCTGTTGGGTGACGTAGGAGTAGGAGTCCTTGAAGACCTTGGTGACGTTGACGCCGTAGTCGGTCAAGGTCTTGCCCTTGAGCATCGGGAACGCGCCGTCACCCTCGATCAGCGCCTTGTAGTTGGCCGGGTCCAGCGACCAGGCCTCGGCGAACGCGGTTGCCTTGGCGGGGTCTTTCGTCTTGGCGCTGATGGCCATGGAGCCGCCCACCGAGAACGGCACCACGAGCGATCCGTCCTCGGTCGGGGTGAGGAAGGCACCGAAGTCGTCGGCGTGGTCCTTGGGCACCGAACCGAGGAACCAGCTGCCCATCATGTACATCGCGGCCTTGCCGGACGTGAAGTTGGTGATCGAGTCGGCGTACTTGACGCCCAGGGCGCCGTCCTCGAAGTACCCGCTCTTCACCATCGTCCGGTACTTGCCCACCGCCGCCTTGACGTTGGCATCGGCGAACTTGACCTTGCCGGCGTAGCGTTCCTTCAGCCAGTTCGGGTCCTTGCCCAGCACGTCGGCGGAGAGGATGCCGGCCAGTGGCATCGACGCCGAGAAGGGATCGCCGCCGCCCAGTTCGACGGGAGTGATACCGGCGGCCTTGAGCTTGGCGCAGACGGCCATGAACTGCGACCACGTCTTCGGGGGCGCGGTGATGTGGGCCTTCGCGAACAGCTTCTTGCTGTAGAAGACCTCGGGGATGATCTGCGAGTTGGTGGGCGGGATGTAGACCTTGCCCTTGTAGGCGCCCCCCAGGGGCAGCAGGAAGTTGGCGTTCACCCACTTCTGGTCGTACGGCTTGAGCAGTCCGGCCGTCGCGAACGTCGACGGGGTGATCGACTGGAGCAGATCCGGGAACTGTCCCGAGGCCTGCAACTGCTTGGCGTACGCGTCCCGGTCGGTGCTCGGCGCGACGATCTTCTTCACCGTGACGCCCGGGACCTTCTTCTCGGCGCCCGAGATCGAGGTGTTCCAGAACGTCGCGGTCAGGCTGGGGGTCTCGAAGGTGAGGTAGGTCAGGGTGCTGCCCCCCTTCCCGCTTCCGGTCGACGCGGCGGAGCATCCGGTGAGGGCGAGCGCCGCGGCGAGGCAGACAACGGTCGGACGTTTGCGCCTCATGGAAGTCTCCTGGAGGGACGATGCGGCCCGATGGATGGGGCGGACCGGACGGGATCGACGCCGCGGCATCCTTCGAGATAACGTTATCGCGAGGATAGAAGCGCGTTGCGGGAATGTGTCAAGGGCCGGTCTGATATCGGTCCGATGTTTCGAGGAGGAGCTGCCGGATGACGCGAGCACGGCGTGACAGCGGGGGACGGCCCAAGCGCCCGACGATGGTCGATGTCGCGCGCGAGGCCGGGGTGGCCCTGCGCACCGTCTCTCGGGTGGTCAACAACGACCCCACGGTGGGCCCGGAGTACGTCACCAAGGTCGAGGCCGCGATCGCCGCGCTGCACTACCGCCCGGACGACCGTGCCCGCCAACTGCGCACCGGTGTCACCGGAACGATCGGCGCCGCCGTCCGCCGGATCGCCGAGGTCAACCCCGAACTGGCCGCCATCGAACGTACGGCCCGGGCCGCGGGCCTGACCCTCTTCGCCGCCTCCACGGACTTCGACGAGGCCAGGGAGCGCGACATCCTGATCTCCATGTGCCGGCAACGCCTCGACGGCATCATCGTCGAACCGTTCGGCGAGAACCACGCCTATCTCCAGCCCGAACTGGACGCGGGCGTGCCGCTGGTGGCCATGGACCGCCCGATGAGCGGGATCTCCGTGGACTGCGTCATGTCCGACAACGCCTCCGGCATCGGCATGGCCTTCCACCACCTCCACCTGCACGGCCATCGCCGCATCGCCTACGTCGGCGACAGCGAACGCGTCTACTCCGGCCGGGAGCGCGCCGCGGCCTTCCGCGCGGCCCTGCGCGCCCACGGCGAGGCGGTCGAGGGCCTGGTGCACCCCGGCGAGATCACCCCCGAACACGTGGCCGCGGCGCTCGACACGGCCCTGCACGGCCCGGATCCGGCAACCGCCCTGGTCACCGGCAACATGGACACCACACTGACCGTCCTACGACACCTCGGCCCGCAGGCGGCCTCCCGCCTGGCCCTCGTCGGCTTCGACGAAGTCCCCCTGGCCGACCTCCTGCAACCCGCCCTCACCGTCATCGCCCAGCAGACCTCCGAGATCGGCCAGACAGCCGTCGAACTCCTCCGCGCCCGCATCGCCGACCCCACCCGCCCGGTACAGACCGTGATCGTGCCGGTCACCTTGAAGGTCCGCGGCTCTGGCGAGGTAGGCGCCTGACGTCCAGGGTCACGGCGCCGTCCGGGCCTCTCGGCGCACGCGGACGGGCGCCGGAACTGTATGCGATAACGTTATTCGAAATGAGCCAGTAAGCGGCCGCGACGGGTCGGCGGACGACTGCTGGGCGGCCTGCGGTGGGAGTCATCGTGTCCACGCCGTGAGGGCTCGTCGGCCGTCGGCGGTGACCAGGACGGGGCGGCCCGAGGGCATGATCCAGCTCTTCCAGGTCAACGTGAACGACTCCCCGGCACCGGCGGAGGGTGACCGCGGCCTGCTGCATCGGCATTACCGACGTCACCGGGTCGAGGGACTGCACCCCCGCCTGGCAGGCCGGACATGCCGGATAAATGCGATCATCACACCGAGGTGACATGGCGACTCCGAGCCGTCACCACACCTGGCAGGAGGACCAATCGATGAACCTCACTCTGAAGCGCCCACTCGGCGTTGCCGCGGCGCTGGTCATGGGCGCGGCGGCCCTGCTCGGCACCGCCGGCACCGCCGACGCCGCCGGTCGCGCGCACTGCGACCGCGCCGAACAGGACATGTGGAGCAGCGGGCCGAGTCGCAACCTGACGGGCCACCACTGCAGCGTCCCGAACAACAAGAGGCGCTGGTACACCATCGAGATCGACACCCTCGTACGGACCCACTACAAGAGGGACACTCTGGATGCAGCGGTCGACCGGACCGAGACCCTGCACAACAGAACCATCAGCTGCATGGGCTATACCTCCGGCAACGGCAAGCTGAACTGGTTCGGATGCCCACCCGCCTGACGCGCCCGCCGAAGGGCCGGTCAGCTGTCAGCTGACGTCGAGGTAGTCCCGTAGGGCCTGGGAACGGGAGGGGTGGCGCAGCTTGGACATCGTCTTGGACTCGATCTGACGGATGCGCTCGCGTGTCACCCCGTACACCTGCCCTATCTCCTCCAGCGTCCTGGCCTGTCCGTCGATGAGGCCGTAGCGCAGGGAGATGATCCCGGCCTCGCGTGCGGTCATGTTCGCGAGGACGGCCTGGATGGCGTCCTTGAGGAGGAGGAAGGTGACCATGTCCGCGGGGGAGATGGTCTCGCTGTCCTCCAGGATGTCACCGAGTTCCGTGCCGCCGTCCTCGCCGAGCGGGGTGTGGAGTGAGACCGGCTGCTTGCTGTAGCCCTCTATCTCGGTGATCTTCTCGACGGGGACGTCCAGCTTGTCCGCGAGTTGTTCCTGTGTGGGTTCGGCCCCGGTGTCCTGGAGTATCTCCCGGCGGACCTTGGCCATGCGGTTGATGACCTCGACCATGTGGACGGGAATGCGGATCGTCCGGCTCTGGTCGGCCAGGGCGCGTGAAATCGCCTGCCGGATCCACCAGGTCGCATAGGTCGAGAACTTGAACCCCTTGGTGTAGTCGAATTTCTCCACCGCGCGGATCAGCCCTGTGTTTCCCTCCTGGATCAGATCCAGGAACAGCATTCCGCGCCTGCTGTACCGCTTGGCGATGGAGACGACCAGGCGCAGGTTCGCCTCGACGAGATGGGACTTCGCCACGTGTCCGTCCGCGGCGAGAATCTCCAGTTCCCGTCGGAAATCCGGGCCGAGGACCGGCTCCTCCACCAGCCTCCGCTCGGCGAACAGGCCCGCCTCGATCCGCTTCGCGAGCTCCACCTCCTTCTCGGCGTCGAGGAGGGAGACCCGGGAGATCTGCTTGAGGTAGTCGCGCACCTGATCGATCGTGGCGCCGCCGGAGGTGAGCCGGGGGCTGGGCGCGTCGTCGTCCTCTTCCGGGTACGTGGCGGGAATGGGCGACTCCAGTTCCCATGCCTGAGTGTCCGTCTCCATGGCGCTCAACTCCTCTCCAGAAGCGGTCGGAGGAACTGCCCGGTGTAGGACCGAGGCTGGGCCGCCACCTGTTCGGGTGTGCCCTCGGCGATCACTTTGCCGCCGCGGTGGCCGCCTTCGGGACCCATGGCGACGATCCGGTCGGCGGTCTTGATCACGTCGAGGCCGTGCTCGATGACGACGGCCGAGTCGCCGTGGTCGACGAGTCGGTGGAGCACGTCCAGCAGTTGGCGGACGTCGACGCGCAGGCCGGTGGTCGGCTCGTCGAGGACGTAAAGGGTTCTACCTTTGGTGCGTTTCTGCGGTTCGGTGGCGAGCTTGACGCGTTGTGCCTCGCCGCCGGAGAGCGTCGTGGCGGGCTGGCCGAGTTTCACATGGCCCAGACCCACGTCATGGAGCGTCCTGAGGTGCCGGGAGATGATCGCGTGTTCCGCGAAGAAATCCAGGCCGTCCTCGATGGTCATGCCCAGTACGTCGGCGATGGACCTGCTCTTGAAGTGTACGTCCAGGGTCTCCCGGTTGTAGTGCGCTCCGTGACACACCTCACACGGCACGTAGATGTCAGGGAGGAAGGTCGTCCCGACCTGGATGGTGCCGTCGCCGGGTTCGACGGGGCTGCGGCCGGACGCGGACTGGTCGGCCTGGACCACCTTGTCGATCTCCTCGACGCCGGTGATCGCGCGTTGGCGGCCGGGCACCTTGTGGGCGAGGTGCGACGTTTGGCCGGCGCCGTAGAGGGGACGTGGTTGTCGGTATCCGCCTTCGGCCGGACCGCTCCCAGCCCGCCAGCTCCAAATGCCCTACAAATTGCCGGAGTTGATTGACCGTCAGTGCCGACAGGTCGGTGATGGCACGTCCGTCCACGGTGACGGCGAGCACGCCCTCGAACCGGGTGAGGTGGGAACATTCGCGACCGAACCGGTTCCGACAGGCGATGTGGACCCGCTACCGGAACCCGCGCAGCACCATCTTCTACGCGGCGCCGGGCAGTGGGCGCCAGGGGACGGCGGCGCTGAACCCGGCCGCCGCGGCCTCAGGCTTCGACGAGCTCGCGGACGCCGTCCCGCACCTGCTGCTCCTGCTCCCGCACCTGCTGCTCCTGCGCCTGCATCCGCTCCCCGACCGGGTGGCGGTGGCGGTACAGCCAGGTGATGTCGCGGCCGAACGACCAGATGAGCGAGGCGAGCGCGAGGAGCACCGCGGCGGCGTTGCCCTCCAGGGGCATGATCCCGGCGCCCGCGACGAGCAGCACGATCCCCTGAAGGGCCGCCACGGTCTTGCGCGCCATGCTGTGCGGCAGCGCCGCGTTCAGCCAGGGCAGCACCCGGGCCGCCGCCACGAACGCGTACCGCATGGTGCCGATCAGCAGCACCCACGGGCCGAGCGACATCGAGACGTACACGCTCAGCACCAGGATCAGGAACGCGTCCACCTCCATGTCGAAGCGGGCGCCCAGCGCGGTCGAGGTGCCGGTGCGACGGGCGACCTTGCCGTCCACCCCGTCGAGGATCAGGGCGACCGCGGTGAGACCGACGAGCAGGCTGACCGGGGGCGAGCTCTCGAAGGAGTCCGCGACCAGGGCGGTGACCCCGCCGACCAGGATGGCGCGGCCGAGTGTCACCCGATTGGCGGGTCCGAAGGAACGGGGCCGTGAGCGACGCAGGGCACGGGTCAGAACCGCCCAGGTGGCGAGCGCGAAGGCCAGACCGGTCAGCCAGCCCGCGGGCCCCATCCCGATCGCCGTGCCCAGCAGAGCCAGCACCAGGAGCTGCAGACCCGCTCCCACCGTGGTCTCCTGCGCCAAGAGCCTCGCGTCGTACGTGTTGTTCAGGGCCACCGCACATCCTCCGGCCGTATGACAGAGTCGATCAACGCCGCGTACAGTGCGCGGCTTGTCACTGCTCCGTACGTGAAGATCTGCTGAATCGTTCAGGGGGACGCTCATGGAACTCACAGCTCGTGCCTTCTGGCTCAGCTCGCCCGGCCACGCCGAGATACGCGAGGTCGCCCTGCCGGCCCCCGCCGAGGGGGAGGTGCTGGTGCGCACGCTCTACTCGGGGGTGAGCCGGGGCACCGAGACCCTCGTCTTCCGCGGCGGCGTTCCGGAAAGTCAGCATGCTTCGATGCGTGCACCGTTCCAGGACGGGGATTTCCCCGCACCGGTGAAGTACGGCTATTTGAGCGTCGGCCAGGTGGAAGAAGGCCCGGCGGGTCTGCGCGGCCGGACCGTCTTCTGCCTGTATCCGCACCAGACGCGGTACGTCGTGCCGCTGAGCGCCGTGACCGTCGTACCGGACTCCGTCCCCGCCCCGCGCGCCGTGCTCGCCGGGACCCTGGAGACCGCGGTGAACGCCTTGTGGGACGCGGCCCCGCTGGTCGGCGACCGGATCGCCGTGGTGGGCGGCGGCATGGTCGGCTGCTCCGTCGCCGCGCTCCTCGCCCGCTTCCCGGGCGTACGTGTCCAGCTCGTCGACGCCGATCCCGCGCGCGCCGACATCGCCCGCGCCCTGGGCGTGGACTTCGCGCTCCCCGCGGACGCCGCCGGCGAGTGCGACCTCGTCGTCCACGCCAGCGCCACCGAGGCCGGGCTCACCCGGTCGCTGGAGCTCCTCGCCCAGGAGGGCACCGTCCTGGAGATGAGCTGGTACGGCGACCGGCGGGTCAGCCTGCCGCTGGGCGAGGCCTTCCATTCGCGGCGCCTGGTCGTGCGCAGCAGCCAGGTGGGTTCCGTTTCCCCGGCGCGGCGCGCCAGCCGGACGTACGCCGATCGGCTGGCGCTCGCCCTGGAACTGCTCGCCGAGCCCGCCTTCGACGCGCTCGTCACCGGTGAGTGCGGCTTCGACGAACTGCCCGACGTGATGCCGAAATTGGCCTCCGGATCGATACCCGGCCTGTGCCATCGCGTCGTCTACGAAGACGTTTGAGCACTGAACAGCCTGCCTGACCTCCAAAGACGGCAAAGAAAGGGGAACAGGCAGCTGAACAAGGAGAACGGGGCAGCCGTACTACACGGCATGGTCCCGGCAGGGGATCAGACGTGCCGCACCTGGAGGGTCGTCCGTTGTTCAGCATCACCGTCCGCGATCACCTGATGATCGCCCACAGCTTCCGTGGCGAGGTCTTCGGGCCCGCGCAACGCCTGCACGGGGCGACGTTCCTGGTGGACGCCACGTTTCGCCGGGCCGAGCTGGACGACGACAACATCGTCGTCGACATCGGTCTGGCCACGCAGGAACTCGGCGCCGTCGTGAGCGCGCTGAACTACCGCAACCTCGACAACGAACCGGACTTCAAGAACACCAACACCTCGACGGAGTTCCTGGCCAAGGTCATCGCCGACCGCCTCGCCGAGCGCGTGCACGCGGGGGCCCTCGGTGAGGGTGCCCAAGGCCTCGCGGGCATCACGGTCACCCTGCACGAGTCGCACATCGCCTGGGCGAGTTACGAGCGTGCGCTGTGACCGACACGACCATGGACGAGGCGTCTTCGAAGACCGGTCAGGTGTCCTCGAAGACCGGCGAGACGACTGCGAAGACCGGCCCGGCGGCCGCGAACGGCGACCAGGCATCCCTGAACTACGTGCCCGTGCAGCACACGGCTCTCAAGAACGCCGAGATCATCCCCATGTCCCTGCGCTCCGTGCACTTCGTGATGCCGGGCGGTGTCGACGACGCGTCCGCGCCCAGCGGCGGCAACGCCTACGACCGGCGGCTCTGCCTCGACCTGCCCGGCTTCGGCTGGCAGGTCCACAGGCACGCCGTCGCGGGCAGCTGGCCCCGGCCGTCGGCTTCCGCCCGTGCGGAGCTGGCCCGCACGCTCAGTGAGTTCCCGGACGACGCGGTCGTCCTCCTCGACGGGCTCGTCGCCTGCGGCGTCCCCGAAATCATCGTCCCCGAGGCCGAACGGCTGCGTCTCGCCGTCCTGGTGCACCTGCCGCTCGGCGACGAGACCGGGCTCGCGCCCGCCGTGGCCGCCGAGCTGGACGCGAAGGAACGGACGACGCTGCGGGCCGTGTCCGCCGTCGTCGCCACCAGCGACTGGGCCGTCCGCCGGCTGGTCGCCCACCACGGGCTCGCCCCGGAACGGGTCCATGTCGCCGCCCCGGGCGCCGACATCGCGCCCCTCGCCTCCGGCACCGACGGCGTCTCCCGGCTGCTGTGCGTCGCCGCGGTCACCCCGCGCAAGGGCCAGCACCGGCTGATCGAGGCCCTCGCCACCGTCACCGACCTGCCCTGGAGCTGCGTCTGCGTCGGCGGACTCACCCAGGACCCGGCGTACGTAGCCCAGCTGCGCGCCCTGATCGAGAAGTACGGGCTCGGCGACCGGCTGCACCTCGCCGGACCGCAGGCGGGCGCGGAACTCGACGCGAGCTACGCGGCGGCCGACCTCATGGTCCTCACCTCCTACGCCGAGACGTACGGCATGGCCGTCACCGAGGCGCTCGCGCGCGGGATCCCGGTGCTGGCGACCGACGTGGGCGGTCTCCCCGAGGCGGTCGGGCGCGCGCCCGACGGCGGCGTCCCCGGCATCCTCGTACCCCCGGAGAACCCGGCGGCGCTCGCCGCGGAACTGCGCGGCTGGTTCGGCGAGGCCGATGTGCGTCGCCGGCTGAAGGCCGCCGCGCGCAGTCGCCGGGCCGCGCTGGACGGCTGGGCGACCACCGCCCGCAGCCTGGCCGGTGTGCTCGGACGTATTCCGCAGCAGCCTCGGAGGGCGGCATGAGTATGACTGCGACTCCGTCGGGAGTTCCGGAACAGGGCGTGTCGGAGGTGGACGTGCAGGGTGGTGTGTCCGGGGTTCCGGGGCAGCGTGCGAGCGCGCCCGACGACGACGTGCCCCGCTACGCCCCCCAGTGGCTCCAGCTGCGGGAGCCGGCGGACGCCGCCGCACGGGCGCCCGAACTGCTCGACCCACTGCGCATCCGGCTGGCGAACCGGCCGGGCCGCGCCGGCGACCTGGTGATCCACGACCTCGGCTGCGGCACCGGCTCCATGGGCCGCTGGCTCGCCCCCCGGCTCGACGGCGCCCAGCACTGGATCCTGCACGACCGGGACCCTTATCTGCTGCACTTCGCGACCGTGGGCGCACCGCACGCGGCCGCCGACGGCAGCCGGGTCACGGTCACCACCCAGCGCGGTGACATCGGCCGGCTGACCGCGGACGCGCTGACCGGGGCGTCACTGGTGACGGCGTCCGCCCTGCTCGACGTGCTGACCCGCGAGGAGATCGACCGGCTCGCGGCAGCCTGCGCGGGCGCCGGGGTGCCGGCCCTGCTCACGCTCTCCGTCGTGGGGCGCGTCGAGTTCACACCGGCCGATCCGCTGGACGCCGAGTTCATCGAGGCGTTCAACGCCCACCAGCGGCGCGGGGAACTGCTCGGCCCCGACGCGATCACGGCGGCCTGCGAGGCCTTCGACCGGCATGGCGCGACGGTACGGGTGCATCCGAGCGCCTGGCGGCTCGGCGCCGACGAGGCCGACCTCACGGCGGAGTGGCTGCGCGGCTGGGTCGGCGCGGCCGTCGAGGAGCGGCCCGAGCTGGCGGCCCGTGCAGAGTCGTATCTGCAGTCCCGCCTCGCCGCCTGCGCCGCGGGTGAGCTGCGCGTACGGGTCCACCACAGCGACGTACTGGCGCTGCCGCGGCCGACGGGCGGTGCGGCGTGAGCGCCGGGGCGGGGACGGCGCAGGCGGTCGGCGCGGACGCGGGCACGTCCGGCCCGCGCGGTACGGCGACCGCTGTCCGGGTCCACGCCGACGCGGATCTGGTCCCGGTGCACGGCGACGTAAGTCCGGCGGATACGGCACCGACCGGTGGCGAGGCGGGTGAGCCGCGCGCTGAGGATGCGGCGAACGTGGTCCCGGCCCGCGGCGTGACGGAGCTCCTCCGTCCCCGCCCCGCCGTGGAGGCCGACCGCGGCAGGCTCGCCGTCGTACCGCCGCCCGGCGAGGGCGGGCGGAACACGGCCGCCGCGCCGCACGTCGACCCCGAGACGTCCCCGGCCGGGCAGGAAGCCGAAGCGACCCCCGCCCGACGCAAGGGGGGCTCGCTGCGCACGCACATCGGTTCCGTCGCCGGTGTCCTCATCCTCGGTGTGCTGCTCTGGCGGCTCGGTACCGGTGTCTTCCTGGACGGGCTGCGGCGGGTCGACGGCCCGACCCTGCTGGCCGGGCTGGGACTCGGTCTGCTGACAACCGTGTTCAGCGCCTGGCGCTGGTGCCTGGTGGCACGGGGGCTGCGGATCCGGCTGCCGCTGGGCGGCGCCGTCGCGGACTACTACCGCGCGCTGTTCCTGAACGCGGCGCTGCCCGGCGGTGTCCTCGGCGATGTGCACCGCGCCGTACGACACGGCCAGAGCACCGGCGACGTCGGCCGCGGCGTACGCGCCGTGGTCCTCGAACGGACCGCGGGCCAGGCGGTCCTGGTGGCCGTCGGAGCGGTGGTCCTGCTCACCTTCCCGTCACCGGTCCTCACGGACGCACGCCATCTCGCCCTGATCCTGGCGATCGTGTCGGTGTGCGGGGTCGTCGTGACGGCGGGCGCGGTCCGCAGGGGCAGAACCTCGTCCGGTTCGTCCCGGCGCTACGGAGCCGTCCGCGCCGCGCTCACCGAGGCGCGCGGCGCGCTGCTAGCCCGCGGCAACTGGCCGGGCGTGCTCATCTCGTCGGTCGTGGTGCTGGCGGGACATCTGGCGATGTTCCTGCTCGCGGCCCGCGTCGCCGGATCCCACGCCTCCGCCACCGTACTGCTGCCGCTCGCCCTGCTGGCCCTGCTCGCCATGGGCCTGCCGCTGAACATCGGCGGCTGGGGCCCCAGGGAAGGCGTCATGGCCTGGGCCTTCGGCGCCGCCGGGCTGGGCGCCGGCATGGGCCTGAGCGTCGCGGTGATCTACGGAGTGCTCAGCTTCGCCGCCGCCCTGCCCGGCGTCGCGGTCCTGGTCGTCCGGTGGTTCGCGGCGCTGCGGCGCCCCCGGCAGGAGAACGCAGGAGGGCACGATCAATGCCGACCGTCAGAGACCGCCGAAGTTCACACTCCGGAAGTCCCCTTGGCCGGGGTCGCGTCGGAGGCAGTGGGCAGCGTCTTCGCCGTCACCAAGGAGAAGTACGCCCCGAAGGCCTCGGTCAGCCCCGCCAGGAGCTCCTTCCCCTTCTCGGCGGACGCCTTCGAGGGACGGCCGATGACGCCGGACTCGGTATAGCCGGCCATTCCGAGGGTGAGCAGATGACGCCGGTCGTCCGCGACGAAATCGGAGGTCTCGTAACCGGGCCGGACCAATTCAGGATGCGTGTGCAGAAGAATGGAGGTCTCGATTTCACCGGCGTGCATATCGGTGAGCAACGAGGTCTCCACGCCTGCCCGTTCCAGCGCCGCCTCCCAGTCCTCCATGGCCGGGAAAAGCGCCATACGCGTAGCGGTTCCGACGGATTCCTGAACCACGTTGCCCAGCACGTAGTTTCCGCCGTGACCGTTGACCAGCACCAGGGTGTCGACGCCGGAGTGGCGCAGCGATGCGGCTATGTCCCGTACCACCGCGTGCAGCGTGACGGCGGAAATGCTGACGGTACCCGGCCAGGCCGCGTGCTCGTGCGAGCAGGAGATCGTGACCGGAGGAAGGAGATGGACCGGATGAGCGGCGGCGATCCGTTCCGCGATGGCGCACGCGACCAGGGTGTCCGTCGCCAACGGAAGGTAGGCACCGTGCTGTTCGAAACTCCCGACGGGAAGCACGGCGACCTCACGGGCGACACCGGCCCCCCGCTCGCGTACATCCTCCGTGGTGTCCGCCGGCAACAGACCGGATACCGCCGAGCGCGTTTCCGAACCACTCATGTTTCACGGCCTTTCGACTCTGCTTTCGACTCTGCTTAGGAACCAGATCATGACAGATAACTTTGGAGTACTCGCCGGGACCGCACGCCTCACAGGTGTCGAACGAGTCGTGAATGCCCCTTTGCCCACCGTGTACGGCGACTTCCAGGCGGTCGGCTTCCTGGATCACGATCGCGGAGAGGAGCAAGTGGCCCTGGTTTACGGCGAGGTCGGCGACCTCGGCAAGAGCGGTGAAGACGCCACGAAGGACGGCATCCTCACCCGGCTCCATTCGGAGTGCCTCACCGGGGACGCCTTCGGCTCCACCCACTGCGAGTGCGGCGACCAGCTCGCCGCCGCGCTGCGCGCCATCGTCGCGGAGGGCCGTGGCGTCCTCGTCTACCTCCGCGGCCACGAGGGCCGCGGCATCGGCCTGCTCGCCAAGCTGCAGGCCATGAAGCTCCAGTCGGAGGGCCTCGACACCGTCGAGGCGAACGTCGCCCTCGGCCTCCCGGTCGACGCCCGTGACTACCGGGTCGCGGCGGACATCCTGCACGACCTCGGCGTCCGCTCCGTACGCCTCCTCTCGAACAACCCGCGCAAGCGGGAGTCGCTCCAGCGCAACGGCATCAAGGTCGCCGAGCAGGTCCCGCTGCTCATACCGCCGTGCCCGCAGAACATCACCTATCTGCGCACCAAGCGGGAGCGTCTCGACCACTTCCTGCCGCACCTGGACGTGGTGGTCTCGCACTCCTCCTGAGCGCGGGCGCCCGAGGGGACGTCACCCGGAGGCGTCGGCTGTGGTGAGAGAGGTGCGCGCGGGGAAAGGTACAAGGAATGACCGACGACGTCCTGTACCTCTCCCGGGACCGGGTGACGGAGCTGTTGGACACCGATGCGGCGATCGCCTCGCAGCGCGCGGCGTTCACCGCGCTCGGTGACGGCACCGCCGAGCTTCCCGGCAAAATCATGCACCCCAGCCGATTCGACGACAGCGTCGTCTTCGCCTACCTCGCCCGGCTGTCCGCGGACACCGGGGCCGTCGCCAAGTTCGGCAGCGTCAACCCGGCCAACACGGCGGCCGGGCTGCCGACGGTGCACGCCGTGATCAACGCGCTCGATCCGGTGACCGGGCAGCTCACCGCCGTCATGGACGGTACGGCGGTCACGACCCTGCGCACAGCCGCGGCGAGCGCCGTCGCTCTCGACGCGCTGGCCACCGCCGACAGCGCGGAGCTCGGCCTTCTCGGCTCCGGCACCCAGGCCCTCGCCCACGCGCGGGCCGTCGCCCGGGTGCGGGACCTCAGGTCCGTACGGGTCTGGAGCCCGGACCCGGCCCGAAGGGCGCGGGCGGCGCGGCGCCTCGCGACGGAACTCGGGGTCGCGACCAAGGCCGTCGACACGGCGGAGGAAGCCGTCGCGGGCCTGCCCATGGTCGCCGCCTGCACGCTCAGCAGTACACCCGTCGTACGGGGCGCCTGGCTGGCGCCCGGGTGCACGGTCGTCAGCGTCGGCTCCTTCGAGCCCACCCGCAGCGAGGTCGACACGGAGGTCGTACGGCGGGCGGCGGCGGTCGTGGTCGACGACCCGGAGACGGCGGCGCAGCACGCCGGACCGATCGTGGACGCGCTGCGGGACGCGGTACTCACCCGCGCCGGCCTGATCCCGCTCGGCGGCGTCCTCACCGGCAGCCACCAGGCCCGCACCCACCCCGACGACATCGTCTTCTACAACAGCGTCGGGCTCGGCATCCAGGACGCCGCCGCGGCCTGGGCCGTGATCGAGGCCGCTCGTGCCCGGGAGGCGCGCCGATGACCGGGAGCGCGCGGGTCGTCGTCATCGGCGGCGGGGTGATGGGCACGAGCATCGCCTACCACCTGGCCCGGGCGGGCGTACCGGACGTGGTGCTCGTCGAGCGCGACGAACTCGCCTCCGGGTCCACCTCACGGGCCGCGGGCGGGGTCCGGGCGCAGTTCTCCGACGAGCTGAACATCCAGCTGGGTGCCCGGAGTCTGGAGGCGTTCGCCCGTTTCGGTGAGGAGCCGGGCCAGGACATAGGGCTGCACCGGGTCGGCTATCTGTTCCTGCTCTCCACGCCCGAGGAGGTCGCCGCCTTCGAGGACGGCGTACGGCTGCAGAACGCGCTCGGGGTGCCCAGCCGCCTGATCGACCCGGCCGAGGCGCGGCGACTCTCCCCGCTGATCTCCACCGACGGGCTGCTGGCGGCGGCCTTCTCCCCGGACGACGGGCACTGCACGCCCGAGTCCGTCGTCCAGGGCTACGCGGCCGGGGCCCGCCGGCACGGCGCGACCCTGCTGCGGCACCGCGAGGTCACCGGCATCGAGACCCGCGGCGACGCGATCACCGCGGTCGTCACCAGCCAGGGGCGGATCGCCACCGACACGGTCGTCTGCGCGGCCGGTGCCTGGTCGCGGGCGGTCGGCGCGATGGTGGGCGTGGACCTGCCGGTGCAGCCGCTGCGCCGCCAGATCGCCGTCACCGAAGCCGTCCCGGGCCTGCCGCCCGAGCTCCCCATGACCATCGACTTCACCACCAGCCTCTACTTCCACACGGAGGGCCCCGGCCTCCTCCTCGGCATGTCCGACCCCGACGAGATCCCCGGCTTCGCCACCACCGCCCACGACCGCTGGATCCCCCGCCTGTCCGAGGCGATGGAGCGCCGCGCCCCGGCCCTGCTCGACCTGCGCCGGACGGGCGGCTGGGCGGGCCTGTACGAGATCACTCCGGACCACAACGCCCTGATCGGCGAGGCACGTTCGTGCTCACGCTTCCTGTACGCGACCGGCTTCTCGGGCCACGGCTTCCTCCAGGGACCGGCGGTCGGCGAGGTGATCCGTGATCTGTACCTGGGCCGCGTACCCTTCGTCGACATCAGCCCCCTGAGCGTCGAGCGCTTCACCGCCGACGCCCCGCGCCCGGAGGTCAACCTCGTATGACCGAGCTCCACTTGTGGCTGCGCCACGAG
The DNA here is from genome assembly GCF_044768965.1 of Streptomyces sp. NPDC090798. Taxonomy (NCBI): domain Bacteria; kingdom Bacillati; phylum Actinomycetota; class Actinomycetes; order Kitasatosporales; family Streptomycetaceae; genus Streptomyces; species Streptomyces sp. NPDC090798. The sequence goes on along the minus strand of NZ_JBIVXA010000002.1, from coordinate 630,419 downwards.
ACCCGTACGACCGAACGGCGTACCCCGATCGTGCCCTCGGACGCCCGACGGCTCGTCGAGAGCGGCGCGACGCTCACGGTCGAGGAGTCGCCGCAGCGGGTCTTCCCCATCGAGGCGTACGAGGACGCCGGGTGCCGGGTCGCGGAGGCAGGCTCCTGGGTGTCGGCGCCGCCGGACGCGGTCGTCGTGGGCCTGAAGGAACTCCCGGACGGGCCACCCGAACTGACACACCGCCATGTCTTCTTCGGGCATGCCTACAAGCGGCAGCCGGGGGCCGCCGCCCTGCTCCGCAGGTTCGTCGCCGGGGGCGGGGCCCTGCTGGACATCGAGTACCTGGTCCACGACGACGGGCGCAGGCTCGCCGCGTTCGGCTACTGGGCCGGATACCTGGGTGCCGCCCTGGCGGTGTTGCATCACCGGGGCAGCCTCAAGGCTCCGTTGCGGCCGATGTCGAAGGAGGACCTGGACGCCGAACTCGCCTCCGAAAAGGGGGAGTTGGGAGCCCTCGTCATCGGCGCGCTCGGCCGCAGCGGCCGCGGTGCCCGCGTGGCGCTGGGCGTGGCCGGGGCCGAGCCCACCTGCTGGGATCTCGCCGAGACCCGTGAGCTGGACCGACCGGCGCTGCTGGCGCACGAGTTGATGGTCAACACCGTGCTCACCACCCGGCCGATCCCGCCCTTCCTCACGGACAAGGACCTCGACGAGCCCGGCCGCCGGCTGCGCACGCTGTGCGACGTCACCTGCGACGTCGGCTCCCCCCTGAACGTGCTGCCGATCTACGACACCACGACGGACTGGACGCATCCCGCCCGCCGCATCCGCGAGCGGCCCGCCCTCGACCTGATCGCCATCGACAATCTGCCGTCGCTGCTGCCGCTGGAGGCGAGCGTCGACTTCTCGGCGGCGCTGCTGCCCCAGCTGCTGGAGTTCGGGGTCGGCGCACCGTGGGGGCGCTGCTTGGACCGCTTCCACGAGGCATGCCGCGCCCTCGAAGCAGAGGAGGCCGGGGAAGCAGAGGAAGTAGAGAAAGCAGAGGAAGCCGAGAAAGCAGAGGAAGGGGAGTCGCGTGATGTCTGAGGTGACGGCCGCGAGCGGCACCGTCCACTGGATCGGCGCGGGCCTGTCCACCGGCAGCGGTCTCGCCGCGACCTGCGACGCCGCCGACCGCGTACGCCTGTGGCACCGCACCGAGGAGCGTGCCGCGCGCAGCCTGGAGACGCTGGGCCTGACCGGGCGGGCCGAGCCCCGCGCGTACACACCGGAGGCGCTCGCCGCCGAGCTCGCCCCCGGAGACGTCGCCGTCTCCATGCTGCCCGTACCCGAACACGCCCCGCTGCTCGCCGTCTGCGTCGAGCGCGGCGCCCACTTCGCCTGCTCCAGCTATGTGTCGGACGCGGTCCTCGACCAGGTGTCCGCGGCCGAGGCGGCGGGAGTGGTGGTGCTGACCGAGTGCGGGCTCGACCCGGGCATCGACCACCTCTTCGCGCACAGTCTGATCGCCCGGGCCGAGGCCGCGATCGGCGTCGAGTCGGCCGCCTCGTACCGCCTCACCTCGTACTGCGGCGGCATCCCCGCAGTGCCCAACGACTTCAAGTACCGCTTCAGCTGGGCTCCCGCGGGCGTGCTCAACGCTCTCCGCTCACCCGCCCGTTACGTGGCGGACGGCACCGAGACCACCGCGGACCGCCCCTGGGAGGCCACCCGCCCGCACCTGATCGACGGCGAGGCCTTCGAGGTCTATCCCAACCGCGACAGCGTGCCGTTCGTCGAGCAGTACGGGCTTCCCGGCACCTGGAAGCCGGAGACGTTCGCGCGCGGCACCCTGCGTCTCGACGGCTGGCTGCGGGCCTGGGACGCGGTCTTCGAGGAGCTGAAGGCGGGCGACGACCGGCGGATCGCCGCCCTCGCCCAGGAGCTGGCGAAGACCTATCCGACCACCGACGCGGACCGCGACCGGGTCGTCCTCGCCGTCTCGCTCGACGTGCGCGGCGGCTCCGGCGCGACCTGGTCGGGGCGCTACCTCCTCGACCTCGTGGGCACCGCCGAGGAGAGCGCCATGGCCCGCTGTGTCTCCCGCACGCTCGCCCTCGGGGTCCGCCACATTCTGGACGGTTCACTCCCGCCCGGCCTCGGCCGCGCCGCGGAGACGGCGCAGCGGTCCGAGGAGTGGCTGGCCGAACTCGCCCGGGAGGGAGTGCCCTTCACCCTGCGCGCGGGGTAGCCGGGCTCAGTCGAGCACCGCCTCGTGCACGAGCCGCTTGAGCTCGGGATAGATCGAGTGGGACGAGGTCGGGCGGACCTGGGTGTAGAACTGCACGGTCAGATCGTGGCGCGGGTCGACCCAGAACGTCGTACTGGCGACCCCGCTCCAGCCGAACGCGCCCTCGCTGGACGGCGACCGGGTGATCCCGGGGTCCACCACGACGGAGACCCCGAGCCCGAAGCCGAGCCCCGCGTTGCCGGGTTCCCGGTGCAGCGCGCTGCCGAAGGCGCGGCGGTCGGCGCCGCCCGGGAGGTGGTTGGCGGCCATCGTGTCCACGGTCTCCGGCTTCAGCAGCCGGGCCCCGTCGAGTTCGCCGCGGCGGCGGAGCATCTCCATGAAGCGGTGGTAGTCGTGCGCGGAGGCCACCATGCCGCCGCTCCCGGAGAGGAAGCGCGGGCGGCCGTGCAGAGGGAGACCGGCGATCGGGGTGATGCGGCCCTCGGTGTCCTCGCCGTAGAGCTCGGCGAGCCGCCCGGCCTGCTCGTCGGTGACGCGGAACCCGGCGTCCGCCATCCCCAGCGGCCCGAAGATCCGCTCGGCGAGGAACTCGTCGAGGTCCTGCCCCGACGCCACTTCGATCAGGCGGCCGAGCACATTGGTGGAGACCGAGTAGTTCCACTCGGTGCCCGGCTCGAACTGCAGGGGCAGCCCGGCGTACACGTCGCAGGTGCCGGCCAGGTCCGTTCCCGGCGCCACCGACGACTCCAGACCGGCGTCGCGGTAGAGCGCGTCGACGGGGTGGGAGTGGTAGAAGCCGAAGGTCAGACCCGAGGTGTGGGTCAACAGGTGCCGGATCAGGAGGGGTTGCTCGGCCGGCCGGGTCTTCATGTCGGCGCCGGACCCGCTGACGTACACCCGCGGATCGGCGAAGGCGGGGAGGAAACGGGCGACGGGGTCCTCGAGCCGGAAGCGGCCCTCCTCCAGGAGCATCAGCGCGGCGACCGAGGTGACCGGCTTCGTCATCGAGTAGATCCGCCACAAGGTGTCGGTCTCGACGGGGAGTCGGGCCTCGCGGTCGCGGTGGCCGTACGTGGTGAGGTGCGCGACCCGGCCGTGCCGGGACACGGACACGAGGTAGCCGGGCAGCCGGAGGTCGTCGACCAGGTGGGAGAAGTGCTGGTCCAGGCGGGCCAGTGCCTTCGGATCAAGGCCGGCCTCGCTCGGCTCGACCTCTTGTCGCAGATGTCCCATGGTTCTCCTCCGGACTGCGGCTCTCGGACTCGCTCGCCCTCATCGTCTCGCTCGCCCTCATCGTCTCGTACGGACCTTGCCAGCGGCGTCGGTGGGTGGGTGAGCGGCGGGTCGCCGGTCGGCGACCGGTGCGTCGCCGCGGCCCGGGAGCCGCAGCGCCGACAGCGCGCCGACCGCCGTGAGGGCCGCGAGGACGGTCAGCGCGGGGCCCATGTCGACGCCGGCCAGGCCGACCAGCGTGGTCGCGACGGCCACCCCGACCGCCGGTCCGATGTTCATCGCGGTCTGCTGGAGTCCGCCCGCCACCCCGGCCGACCCGGCGGACGCGCACCGCACGACGACGGCCGTCGCGCTCACCATCACGGCGACGAACCCCGCGCCCAGGAGCAGGAATCCGGCGCCGATCGCGAGGTCGCTCGAGGCGCGGTCGAGCCGGGACAGCAGCAGGACGCCGAGGAGGATCAGCAGCATCGCGGTCCCGGTCGTGCGGCGCGGGCCGTGGCGGCGCAGCAGTACGGCGGAGACCGGCGCGCCCAGCACCATCGTCACGGCCAGCGGGAGCGCGCGCAGACTGCTCTGGAGGGGGTCGAGGCCGAGCACGTCCTGAAGGTAGTAGGTGCTGACGAAGAGTGTGCCGAACACCGCCGCACAGGCGCACACGAGGGTGCCGAGCGCCGCGCCGACCGTGGGGGAGCCGAGCAGGCCGGGAGGCACCAGCGGGCTCGCCGCGCGCCGTTCGTGCCGGACGAACACGGCTGCCGCGGCCGTCGCCACGAGCGCCCCGAGCACGGTCCCCGTGGGCCGGCCGGTCTGCGGCAGCACGACGAGCGTGCGCACCAGGGCGACCAGGGCCACCGCGAGCAGCGCCGCGCCGGGCAGGTCGAGTCCGGTCGCCGAGCCTCTGTCCCGGGGCGCGTCCCGGACGGTCAGGGCCAGGGCGGCCATGACGAGCGCGGGTACGACGTTCAGGAAGAAGACGGGCCGCCAGCCCAGCTGGGTGACCAGCGCCCCGCCGAGGAGGGGACCCGCGGCGGCCGCGAGACCGATGGCGCTGGTGCGCAGCGCGATGGGCATGCCGAGCCGGTCGGGCGGGTAGGCCGCGCGCAGCATCCCGAGCGTGGCGGGCTGCGACAGCGCGCCGAAGACCCCCTGGGCGACCCGCAGTCCGATCACCCAGCCGATGTCGGGCGCCAGACCGATCCCCGCCGACGCCGCCCCGAACCCCACCATTCCCACGGCGAAGACCAGTTGGTGGCCGTACCGGTCCCCGAGACGCCCCGCGAACACCAACAGGCTGGCCACCGCGATGAGATAGCCGGTACTGGTCCACTGCACCTGCGCGAACGACGCGTCCAGGTCGCGACGCAGCGTGGGCTGAGCGACCGTGAGGACGGTTCCGTCCAGCGCGACGATCACGGCCCCGACGACGCTGTTGGCCAGCGTGAGGCGGCGCCGCGCCGAGGGGTTCACCGCTCCTCCGGCCCGAGGTGCGCGTCCAGCGCGGCATCCAACAGGGGTACGAAGTCCTCCGCTCCCGTGGCGAGTTGGAGGCTGCCCCAGCCCCACAGCTGGGCGATGCCGTGCAGGTTCGCCCACAGGGCGCTCGCCACGAGCGTGGCGTCGGCCTCGGGGCTCGCCCGGCCGACCAGGTCCACCAGGACGCCGAACAGCGGCAGACTCGTCTCCCTGAGCCCCCATCGCCCGCTCTCCAGCAGATCATGACGGAACATCAGTTCGTACATTCCGGGCTGGGTGAAGGCGAAATCGAGGTAGACCCTCCCCAGCGTCGCCAACTGGGCTCGGGGGCTTGCTCCTTCGTCGCTCAGCGCCTCCGTCGCCCGGGCCCCCAGGTCGGCGAAACCCCGGCGTGCGATGGCGGAGAGCAGTTCCAGATGGGTCGGGAAGTAGCGGCGCGGGGCACCGTGGGAGACGCCGGCGCGACGGGCGATCTCCCGCAGGGTCAGCACCTGCGCGCCCTCCCTGGTCACCAGGTCCACGCCCACTTCGATCAATCGGGCCCGCAGCCCTGTCTCCGCTTCACTCATAGACACTGTCTACCAGTCTCTGTAGACGCTGTCTACCGATCCCGGTAGACGATGTCTACGTGACGGGAATGGCCATGCGTTCCCCGGGGTTGAGCGATACATGACTCAGGACGCGACGCAGGACGCACTGCTCAAGCTGCTCTCCGAGTACGACGGCGGGGTGCTCGTCACCCTCAAGAAGGACGGCAGGCCCCAGCTGTCCAACGTGAACCACGCCTACGATCCCGACGAGCGGATCGTCAGGGTCTCGATCACGGACGACCGCGCCAAGACCCGCAATCTGCGCCGGGACCCGCGCGCCTCGTACCACGTGACGGCCGAGGACCGGTGGGCGTACACGGTCGCCGAGGGCACCGCCGAGCTCACCCCCGTCGCCCGGGATCCCCAGGACGAGACCGTCGAAGAACTGGTGCGGCTCTACCGGGCCGTCCGGGGCGAGCACCCCGACTGGGACGACTACCGGGCCGCCATGGTCAGTGACGGCCGGCTCGTCCTACGGCTCCACGTGGAGCGCGCGTACGGCATCCCCCGCGGACGCTGAGCCCGCTGGACGGGGCCCGAACGGTGCGCCGGGGTTCGATGGGATCTCCGCGCACACCGGCCGCCCCTGAACCCGGCCGGGGTGCGCGGAGTGGCTCTGTGTAACCGCGCTGTCTCTTTCTGCTTGTTCCGGCCGATGTTCATGCCGAAAACGTCAGCTGTCAACTGTGCCCCGACCGCGCCCGCCTGAGAACGGCGGCGTCCCCCGACAGCCTGGGGCTGCCGGGGGACGCGAACGACCGGGGTACGGAGCACGCGGTCAGACGGTCAGACCGGTCAGGCGGTCACGGTCTCGCGCTTCGCGGCGTCCCGGGGCGCCCGCTCGCCCAGTTCCTCCGTCGGCACCGTGTGCGTCTCGCGGGCGGTGAGCGCGGCGATCACCGGCGGGACGCACAGCGCCGCGGTGAACAGTGCCACGGCCGGCCAGCCGTCGCCGCCCGGGCCCGCGATCTGCGCGGCGAAGGTGACCGCGAACCCGGCGACGGCGAAGCCGATCTGCGTGCCGATCGCCATGCCGGAGAGCCGGACGCGGGTGGAGAACATCTCGCCGTAGAAGGACGGCCAGACACCGTTGGCCGCGCTGTACACGACACCGAAGGCGAGGATGCCGAAGAGGAGGACGAGGGGGTACGAGCCCGTGGATATGGCCCACAGGTAGGCGAACATCAGCACGGCGCTGCCCGCGGCGCCGATCAGATAGACCGGACGGCGGCCGATGCGGTCGGAGAGCGTGGCCCAGGCGGGGATCGCGCCGAGGGCGACGACGTTGGCGAGCGCGCCCGCCCACAGCATCTGCGGGCGCGACAGTCCGACCGAGTCGCTCGTGCCGTACGCCAGCGCCCACACCGTGAAGATCGTGCTGACCGAGGCGATCAGCGCGCCCGCGACGACCCGCAGGACGTCCGCCCAGTGCTCGCGGAGGAGCACGAGGAGCGGCAGCTTGGGAACGCCCTCGCTCGCGGCCTGCCGGGTGAAGGCCGGCGTCTCCTGGAGGGTGCGGCGGATGACATGGCCGACCACGGCGACCGCGACGCTCGCCCAGAACGGCACGCGCCAGCCCCAGGAGAGCAGTTGGTCCTCGGGCAGCGCGGCGACCGGCAGGAACACCAGGGTCGCCAGAAGCTGGCCGCCCTGGGTGCCGCTGAGGGTGAAGCTGGTGAAGAAGCCCCGGCGGCCGGGCGGCGCGTGTTCCAGCGTCATGGAGTTGGCGCTCGCCTGCTCACCGGCCGCGGAGATGCCCTGGAGGACGCGGCAGAGCACCAGCAGGACCGGGGCGAGGCCACCGACCTGCGCGCGGGTGGGCAGACAGCCGATGAGGAACGTCGACAGGCCCATCAGGATCAGCGTGAAGACCATGATCTTCTTGCGGCCGACCCGGTCGCCGAAGTGGCCGAGGAAGAGCGCGCCGACCGGGCGGGCCGCGTACGCGACGCCGAACGTGGCCAGCGAGAGGAGGGTCGCGGTGGCCGGGTCCGACGCGTCGAAGAAGACCTTCGGGAAGATCAGGGCGGCGGCGCTGCCGTAGATGAAGAAGTCGTAGTACTCCAGGGCGCTGCCGATCCAGGCGGCCATGGCGGCCTTCCGGGGCTGGCCGGGTGGCGCGTCGAGCGGGACGGCGGGGACAGACACGGCGTGCTCCTTCGAGGGAACTCCGGGGACGGGAGTGACGGAGTGGCGGAGGGGAGAGATGCCGGGGCCCTGGGGGTGTACGGGGCGGCCGTGCCGGATGCGACGAGTCTGCTTGACGGTAGGAAGTCCGCTCGACGTTGCGCGTCCGGCTAATTAACCCACTGGATAGTTAGTAGCGGATGGCTACGGATGTTGCGCCCACGTTTCCCGGGTGTCAAGAGGCCGTACTGAAGGATCGTGCCCGGCCGTGCCCCACCCCGGCCCCGGAGCGGGGGAGCGGGGCGGGGCACGGGGTGCCGGTGCTCCGGCTCTCAGTCCGCCGTGCGGTCCGCCGTCAGATAGGCGATGACCATGTCGCCGAGCATGGTCCGGTAGTGCTCCCGCTGGTCGGGGGCGACCAGGTCGCGGCCGAAGAGGGCGCCGAAGGTATGCCGGTTGGAGACCCGGAAGAAGCAGAACGCGCTGATCATCGCGTGCAGGTCCACGGCGTCGACGTCGGCCGTGAACAGCCCCGACTTCCGGCCGGTCTCCAGGATCCGGCGGATCACCTCCAGCGCGGGCGAACCGATCTTCCCGAGCTCCTCGGACGCGGCTATGTGCTCCGCCTCGTGGATGTTCTCGATGCTGACCAGCCGGATGAAGTCCGGGTGCGCCTCATGGTGGTCGAAGGTCAGCTCGGCGAGCCTGCGGATGGCCGCGACCGGGTCCAAGTGCTCGACGTCCAGCTCCTGTTCGGCCATCCGGATCACGGAGTACGCGCGCTCCAGAACGGCCGTGAACAGCTGCTCCTTGCCGCCGAAGTAGTAATAGATCATCCGCTTGGTGGTGCGGGTGCGGGCGGCGATCTCGTCGACGCGGGCACCGGCGAAGCCGGCGCGCGAGAACTCCTGGGTCGCCACGTCGAGAATCTCGGCCTTGGTCCGGGCGGCGTCGCGGATGCGCCCGACGGGCCGTGCAGGTTCTTCGACGCTGGTCATCGGCTTCCTTCGGGCGAGGGGGTCAGTGCCCGCGATTGTAGAAGCAGGGTCTGCCGGCGTGGTTCCGAGTTCTGGGGGCGGGCCTTCCCGCGAGCCCGGGATGCTGATATAGCTAACGTACTAGTTCGTACATTAGCGAGTCGCTCAGGAGGTCCGCCGTGACCATGGACACGTATCTCGTCGGCCTCATCGGTTCCGGAATCGGCCCCTCGCTCAGCCCCGCGCTGCACGAGCGGGAGGCCGGCCGGCAGGGGCTTCGCTATCTGTACCGGCTGATCGACATCGACGTGCTCGGCGTCGGGCCGGCGGCGGTGGGCGATCTCGTACGTGCCGCACGGGACCTCGGCTTCGACGGACTGAACATCACGCATCCCTGCAAGCAACTGGTCATCGACCACCTCGACGAGCTCGCTCCGCAGGCGGCGGCTCTCGGCGCGGTCAACACCGTCGTCTTCGAGGGGGGCCGTGCGGTCGGGCACAACACCGATGTCACCGGGTTCGCGGCGTCCTTCGCGCGCGGGCTGCCCGATGTCCCGCTGGAGCGGGTCGTGCAGCTGGGTGCGGGCGGGGCGGGGGCGGCGGTCGCCCACGCCGTGCTGACGCTGGGCGCGGGGCACGTCACCGTCGTGGACGCGATGCCGGATCGGGCGGCGGATCTTGCCGCCGGGCTGAACCGGCACTTCGGTGCGGGGCGGGCGGCGGCCACGACGCCGGATGCGCTCGGGGGGCTGCTCGGCCTGGCCGACGGGGTGGTGCACGCGACGCCCACCGGGATGGCGGCCCATCCCGGGCTGCCGTTCCCGGCCGGGCTGCTGCATCCCGGACTGTGGGTCGCCGAGGTGGTGTACCGGCCGCTGGAGACCGAGTTGCTGCGCACGGCCAGGGCGGTGGGCTGCGCGACGCTGGACGGCGGGGGTATGGCCGTGTTCCAGGCGGCGGACGCGTTTCGGCTGTTCACGGGGCGGGAGCCGGATGCTGTTCGGATGCTGGCGGACATTTCCGAGCTGGCGGGTGTGCCGGGTCCGGCGGGTGTGGCGGGTGTTGGGGGCTGAGGGCGCTTCATGGGTGGGGCGGCTCGGGTTGTGTGGCGGGGTGCGGGGTCGTGGGGGCTGGTCGCGCAGTTCCCCGCGCCCCTTGCGGGGCGGGTGGTTCGGGTTGTGTCGCGGGTGCGGGGGGCGCCCACGCGGCGGCGCCGCATGCCACAGCCCCGCGCCCCTTGCGGGGCTCGGGCCTGGCCGTGCCTGTGTGTGGAGCGATAGCTGAGGAGTATCGACATGCGTACGTCCATTGCCACTGTCTCGCTCAGTGGATCCCTGACCGAGAAGCTCACGGCTGCGGGGCGGGCCGGGTTCGACGGGGTGGAGATCTTCGAGAACGATCTGCTCGCGAGCCCCCTGACACCCGAGGAGATCCGGGCCCGCACCGCGGACCTCGGTCTGAGCATCGACCTGTACCAGCCGATGCGGGACATCGAAGCGGTGCCCGAGGAGGAGTTCGCCCGCAATCTGCGCCGCGCCCGGCACAAGTTCGAACTCATGCGCCGCCTCGGCACCGACACGGTCCTGGTCTGCTCCAGCGTCTCCCCGCTCGCCGTGGACGACGACGCGCTCGCGGCCGACCAGCTGCGCCGGCTCGCGGACCTAGCACAGGACTTCGGCATGCGCGTCGCCTACGAGGCGCTCGCGTGGGGCCGCCATGTGAGTACCTACGACCACGCCTGGAGCATCGTCGAAGCCGCGGACCACCCCGCCCTCGGCACCTGCCTGGACAGCTTCCACATCCTCGCCCGCGGCGGCGACCCCAGGGGCATCGAGGACATCCCCGGCGAGAAGATCTTCTTCCTGCAACTCGCCGACGCCCCCCTGATGGCGATGGACGTCCTGCAGTGGAGCCGCCACTACCGTTGCTTCCCGGGCCAGGGCGGCTTCGACATCGCGGGGTTCCTCGGACACGTCCTGCGGGCCGGATACCGCGGCCCGCTCTCCCTCGAGGTCTTCAACGACGTCTTCCGGCAGGCCGAGGCCGGGCCGACCGCCGTGGACGCGCGCCGCTCCCTCCTCGTCCTCCAGGAGGCGACGGGACTCGCGGCCCCGCCCGCGCCCGTGGCGGCGACCGGTGTCGCATTCGCCGAACTCGTCACCCCCGACGTCGAACCCGTCACCGCGCTCCTCGGCGCCCTCGGCTTCACCCGCAGGGCCAGGCACCGCAGCAAGCCCGTCGACCTCTGGCAGCAGGGCGAGGCCCGTGTCCTCGTCAACACCGGACCGGCCGCCCGGCGCGACGGCACCTCCCTCGCCGCCGTCGGTCTGGAGTCCCCGGACCCGGCCGCCGCGGCCCGGCGCGCCGAATCCCTCCTCGCTCCGGTCCTGCCCCGCCGCCGTGGCCCCGGGGACGCACCGCTGGACGCGGTGGCCGCCCCCGACGGCACCGAACTCTTCTTCTGCGTCACGGATCGCGCCGGGCATCCCGAACTCGCGAGCTGGACGGGCGACTTCGTGCCGGTCCCGCACGAACGACTCCCGCAGTACGTGGCCCGTATCGACCACCTGGCCCTCACCCAGCCCTGGCACCAGTTCGACGAGGCGGCCCTCTTTTACCGCCGTGTGCTCGGGCTGAGCGCACAGGACAGCGTCGATGTCGCCGACCCGTACGGACTGCACCGCAGCCGCGCGGTCACCAACACCGACGGCAGCGTCCGTATCGCCCTCGGCGTCGGGCCCGCCCCCACCGACGAGGGCGCCCGCGCCCAGCACATCGCCCTCGCCACGGACGACGTGGTCACCGCGGCCCGCCGCTTCCGCGAGGCCGGCGGCCGGCTGCTGGCGATGCCCGCGAACTACTACGACGACCTCGCCGCACGGTATGAGTTCGCCGACGGCGAGCCGGCGGCGTACCGCGAACTCGGCATCCTCTACGACCGTGACGCGGAGGGCGAGTTCCGCCACTGCTACACGGAGACGGTCGGCCGTGTCTTCTTCGAACTCGTCCAGCGTGACGGCGGGTACCGCGGCTACGGAGCGCGGAACGCCCCCGTGCGGCTGGCCGCGCAGCACCTGCCGCGCCGACCGGGTCGGTGACGCCTCGGCCGTGTCCCGCCGCCGCTCGTCCGAGTCCCAGGCGGCGCATATTACCCGTCAGTTGACATTGAAACGTCCATGGCCACCGCTATCATCACACCACCCGCGGAACACCTCTGCGGAGCGACCGTCGGCCGATGACAGCGGCAGCACGGCATCGCCCCCAGTCTGCTGCCCAGGACGTGGAGCAATCGGCCTCCGGCTCCGAGGCCGGTTTCAGTGCTTCACGTTCTGAGAGGGAGCCCATGCCGGGAGACCGCTTCACCCCCGACTTCGACCCCGACTACGGGGACGCGCCCCTCACCACCGCACGCAAGGACATCGCCAACGGGCGCTGGCAGGCCTTGCGGGATCTGCTGCGGGTGACCGGCCCCGCGTGGTCCGTGCGCGCCCACCGGATCCGGCTGCTCGCGCCGGCGTGCGCGGGCAACTCGGCGGTCGAGTCCTGGCTCGCCGCGGAGCCGCGCAGCGCCGACGCCCTGGTGTTGCGGGCCGCGACCGAGGTGGCCCGGGCCTTCGGCCTCGCCACCGCCGCGGGCGGTCACGTACCCGTCGAACAGCGGCGCGTCGACCGGGCGGTGTTGGCCTGTCTCCAGGGCGCCGAGGCCTACCCCGAGGACCCCACACCCTGGATCTGCCTCATCTCCGTCGCCCGGCTCTACGCCGCCGGGGTGCGCCGCCAGGAACTCGGCCGCTGGTGGGACGAGTTGCACGCCCGCGACCCCTACACGATCGAGGGGCACCTTCATGTACTGCGCTACTACTCGGCGCGCTGGCACGGCACCCACGGCCTGATGTACGACTTCGCCCGCGACGCCGCGGCCGTCGCCCCGCCGGGCTGCGCGCTGCCGGTCCTGGTGCAGTTCGCCCGTGTGGAGGAGTACCGCTTTCTCCAGGAGGGGTCGAACGGCCGGCCGGACGCGCCCGTCGGGCTCGACGGTCACTGGAACCACGAAGGAGCCGTCGACGACGTACGGCGCACCTGGCAGCGCTGGATCACCGCGCGCCCGGACGGCCAGCCCACGCCGGAGGAGGTGCGCGACCTCAACTACCTCGCGCATGCCGCCAGTTACGCCGGCCTGTCGGACCTCGCGGCCCCGCTCTTCCGGACCCTGGGGGTGCGCGCCAGCCGGATGCCCTGGGCGCGCACCGGCGACCCGGAGGCGGAGTACGTGAAGTGGCGAGGGCGCGCCACGCGCGGCGCCTGAGCCACCTCACGTGTCCCGGCCGTCTCGTCGAAGTCGCCGTCGGCGCGGACTCCTTGACGCGGTCCCACTGGGCCATGAGAAGTCCATATGTGGGGAGAGGCCCGGCCCGCCCCGGAGGGCGGACCGCGACCTCGTCGTTTTCTACAGCAATGTAGAAACTAGCGAACCGCCGCAGAAGTTCCGGTGGCGTTCCACTCGGCGATCACAGGATGCCCGTGCTCGGTGGACAGCCGGCTGACGGTGCCCGTCGCGAGTTGGAACAGCCGCCCGTCCGCGGGGGACAGCCCGAGCCGACGGGCGGCCAGCACGCGCAGGAAGTGGGCGTGCGCCACGAGGATGACGTCGCCGTCGGCGAGCGCAGGACCGACGCGGGACAGCACGCGGTCGGCGCGCTCTCCCACCTCCGCCGGTGACTCGCCGGGATGGCCGTCGAGGCCGGGCGGCACGCCGTCGTTCCACAGGAACCAGTCGGGCCGGGTGCGGTGTATCTCGACGGTCGTGATGCCTTCGTACGCGCCGTAGTCCCACTCGTGCAGATCGGGCTCGGCCACGGCCCCGTACACGCCCGCGAGTTCCGCCGTGCGTATCGCGCGGCCGAGCGGGCTGGTCAGGGCCAGGGCGAAGGTCCGGCCGGCGAGCAGCGGGGCGAGGGACTTGGCCTGTTCCTCGCCGTGCTGGGTGAGGGGCAGGTCGGTCCAGCTGGTGTGCTGGCCCGACACGCTCCACTCGGTCTCACCGTGGCGGACCAGCAGGAGGTCGCCCATGGTCGTTACTTCGCCGACTCGACGGCGTGGCCGCCGAACTGGTTGCGCAGCGCCGCGATCATCTTCATCTGCGGGGAGTCGTCCTGGCGGGAGGCGAACCGGGCGAAGAGGGAGGCGGTGATGGCGGGCAGCGGGACGGCGTTGTCGATGGCCGCCTCGACGGTCCAGCGGCCCTCGCCGGAGTCGTCCGCGTAGCCGCGCAGCTTCTCCAGGTGCTCGTCGTCGTCCAGGGCGTTGACGGCGAGGTCGAGCAGCCAGGAGCGGATGACGGTGCCTTCCTGCCAGGAGCGGAAGACCTCGCGCACGTCGGTGACGGAGTGGACCTTCTCCAGGAGCTCCCAGCCCTCGGCGTAGGCCTGCATCATGGCGTACTCGATGCCGTTGTGGACCATCTTGGAGAAGTGGCCCGCGCCGACCTTGCCGGCGTGCACGAAGCCGGCGTCGCCCTCGGGCTTGAGGGCGTCGAAGACCGGCTGCACCTTGGCGATGTTCTCGGCGTCGCCGCCGACCATCAGCGCGTAGCCGTTCTTGAGGCCCCACACGCCGCCGGAGACGCCCGCGTCGACGAAGCCGATGCCCTTGGCGGCCAGTTCCTCCGCGTGCTTCTCGTCGTCCGTCCAGCGGGAGTTGCCGCCGTCGACGACGGTGTCGCCGGGCTCCAGGAGCTCGCCGAGCTGGTCGACGGTGGACTGCGTGGCGCCGCCGGCCGGGACCATCACCCACACCACACGCGGGCCTTCGAGCGCGCTCACGAGTTCGGTGAGGCTGCTCACGTCCGAGACCTCGGGGTTGCGGTCGTAGCCGACGACCGTGTGGCCCGCGCGGCGGATCCGCTCGCGCATGTTGCCGCCCATCTTGCCGAGGCCGATGAGTCCGAGCTGCATGACAGTCACTTCTTTCGGAGAGTGCGGTACGCGGCCACGAGGGCGGCGGTGGAGGGGTCGAGGCCGGGCACGTCGGCGCCTTCGGTGAGCGCGGGTTCGACCCGCTTGGCGAGGACCTTGCCGAGCTCGACGCCCCACTGGTCGAAGGAGTCGATGTTCCAGATCGCGCCCTGGACGAACACCTTGTGCTCGTAGAGGGCGATGAGCTGGCCGAGAACCGACGGCGTCAGCTCGCTCGCGAGGACGGTGGTCGTCGGGTGGTTGCCCTTGAACGTCTTGTGCGGGACCAGTTCCTCGGGCACACCCTCGGCGCGCACCTCGTCCGGCGTCTTGCCGAAGGCGAGGGCCTGGGTCTGCGCGAAGAAGTTCGCCATCAGCAGGTCGTGCTGGGCGGCGAGTTCGGGCTCCAGCTCGTCCACCGGGTTGGCGAAGCCGATGAAGTCGGCCGGGATCAGCTTCGTGCCCTGGTGGATGAGCTGGTAGTAGGCGTGCTGCCCGTTGGTCCCGGGCGTGCCCCACACCACCGGACCGGTCTGCCACTCCACCGGGTCGCCGTCGCGGTCCACCGACTTGCCGTTGGACTCCATGTCCAGCTGTTGCAGGTAGGCGGTGAACTTGGACAGGTAGTGCGAGTACGGCAGTACGGCGTGCGACTGGGCGTCGAAGAAGTTGCCGTACCAGACACCCAACAGGCCAAGGAGCAAGGGTGCGTTGGCCTCGGCGGGAGCCGTACGGAAGTGCTCGTCGACGAGCCTGAACCCGTCGAGCAGCTCCCGGAACCGGTCCGGGCCGATCGCGATCATCAACGACAGACCGATCGCCGAGTCGAAGGAGTAGCGTCCGCCGACCCAGTCCCAGAACCCGAACATGTTGGCCGGGTCGATACCGAAGTCCGACACCTTCCCGGCGTTCGTCGACAGCGCCACGAAGTGCTTGGCGACGGCCTTCTCGTCACCGTCCAGCGCGTCGAGGAGCCAGGTCCGTGCCGAGGTGGCGTTGGTGATGGTCTCGATGGTGGTGAAGGTCTTGGAGGCGACGATGAACAGCGTTTCCGCCGGGTCCAGGTCCCGGGTCGCCTCGTGCAGATCGGCGCCGTCAACGTTCGACACGAACCGCACGGTCAGCGAACGGTCCGTGAAGGCGCGCAGCGCCTCGTAGGCCATCGCCGGTCCGAGGTCGGAGCCGCCGATACCGATGTTGACGACGTTCTTGATGCGCTTGCCGGTGTGACCGGTCCACTCGCCCGCACGGACCCGCTCGGCGAAGTCGGCCATCTTGTCGAGCACGGCGTGCACGCCGGGGACGACGTTCTCGCCGTCGACCTCGATCACCGCGTTCCGCGGGGCGCGCAGCGCGGTGTGCAGCACCGCCCGGTCCTCGGTGACGTTGATGCGCTCACCGCGGAACATCGCGTCCCGCAGCCCGAACACGTCGGTGGCGGTGGCCAGTTCCTGGAGGAGGGCGAGGGTCTCGTCCGTGATCAGGTGCTTGGAGTAGTCGATCCGCAGATCGCCGACCCGCACGACATAGCGCTCCGCGCGGGCGGGATCGGCGGCGAACAGCTCACGCAGCCGCGGGTGGAGCAGACCGTCCGCGCGGTGGTCCTCCAGGGCCACCCACTCCGGACGCCGCGTGAGCTTGGGGGAGTCAGACATGACGGGGGGTCTCCTTGGTGCCGCCCTCGCCCCGCAGGGCGACGGCGTACATCTCGTCCGCGTCGAGGCGGCGCAACTCCTCGGCGATCAGCTCGGCAGTGCTGCGCACCTTCAGCGCGAGGGTGCGGGAGGGCTGCCCCGGCAGCGACAGGGTGGCCAGCGGTCCCTCGGGCCGGTCGATCACGATCTCGCCGTTCTCCGTGCCGAGCCGTACCGCGGTCACCACCGGACCGGCGGTGACGACCCGCTCGACCGGCACGTCGAGCCGGGCGCCCAGCCAGCGGGCGAGCAGCTCGGCGCTCGGGTTGTCGGCCTCGCTCTCGACGGCGGCCGAGATCACCTTCGTACGGGCCTGGTCGAGCGCGGCGGCCAGCATCGAGCGCCAGGGTGTCAGCCGGGTCCACGCCAGGTCGGTGTCGCCCGGCGCGTACGAGTGGACGCGGGCCTCCAGGGCCGTGAGCGGCGCCTCGACGGCGTACATGTCGGTGATCCTGCGCTGTGCGAGGGCGCCCAGCGGGTCCTTGGCGGGCACCTCGGGGGCGTCCACCGGCCACCAGACGACGACGGGCGCGTCCGGCAGCAGCAGCGGCAGCACCACGGAGTCGGCGTGGTCGGACACCTCTCCGTAGGTCCGCAGTACGACGGTCTCACCGGCGCCGGAGTCGGCGCCCACCCGGACCTCGGCGTCGAGGCGCGAGTTGGTGCGGTCGCGCGGGGTGCGGGCGTGCCGCTTGATGACGACCAGGGTGCGCGAGGGGTGCTCGCGCGAGGCCTCCTCGGCGGCCTTGATCGAGTCGTACGCGTTCTCTTCGTCGGTGACGATGACCATCGTCAGGACCATGCCCACGGCGGGAGTGCCGATGGCGCGGCGCCCCTGCACGAGCGCCTTGTTGATCTTGCTTGCCGTGGTGTCGGTCAGGTCGATCTTCATGGCCTGCGCCAGCTCCGTCCGTCTCGTGCGAGCATCTCGTCGGCTTCCTTCGGACCCCAGCTGCCCGAGGGGTACTGCGCGGGCTTGCCATGGGTCTCCCAGTAGTCCTCGATCGGGTCGAGGACCTTCCAGGACTCTTCCACCTCCTGGTGACGGGGGAAGAGATTGGCGTCGCCGAGCAGGACATCCAGAATCAGCCGTTCGTACGCCTCCGGGCTGGACTCGGTGAACGACTCGCCGTAGGCGAAGTCCATCGTGACGTCCCGGATCTCCATCGACGTACCCGGGACCTTCGATCCGAAGCGCACCGTCATGCCCTCGTCGGGCTGGACGCGGATGACGATCGCGTTCTGGCCGAGCTCCTCGGTGGCGGTCGAGTCGAACGGTGAGTGCGGGGCGCGCTGGAAGACGACCGCGATCTCCGTCACCCGCCGGGCGAGGCGCTTGCCGGTGCGCAGATAGAAGGGGACGCCCGCCCAGCGGCGGTTGTCGACCTCCAGCTTGACGGCCGCGTAGGTGTCGGTCGTCGACTTGGGGTCGATGCCCTCCTCCTGCAGATAGCCGCGCACCTTCTCGCCGCCCTGCCAGGCCGCCGCGTACTGGCCGCGCACGGTGTGCTCGCCCAGGTTCTCCGGCAGCTTCACCGACTTGAGGACCTTGAGCTTCTCGGTCAGCAGCGACTCGGCGTCGAAGGCGATCGGCTCCTCCATGGCGGTCAGCGCCATCAGCTGGAGCAGGTGGTTCTGGATCACGTCACGGGCCGAACCGATGCCGTCGTAGTAGCCGGCCCGGCCGCCGATGCCGATGTCCTCGGCCATGGTGATCTGCACGTGGTCGACGTACGACCGGTTCCAGATCGGCTCGTACATCTGGTTGGCGAAGCGGAGCGCCAGGATGTTCTGGACGGTCTCCTTGCCGAGGTAGTGGTCGATGCGGAAGACCTGCTCCGGGTCGAACACGTCGTGCACGAGCGCGTTCAGCTCGCGCGCGCTCTCGAGGTCGTGGCCGAACGGCTTCTCGATGACCGCGCGCCGCCAGGAACCCTCCGGCGGGCTGGCGAGCCCGTGCTTCTTGAGCTGCTGGACGACCTTCGGGAAGAACTTCGGGGGCACGGAGAGATAGAACGCGTAGTTGCCGCTGGTGCCCCTGGCCGCGTCCAGCTCCTCGATGGCGGAGCGCAGCTGCGTGAACGCCTTGTCGTCGTCGAAGGTGCCCGGGATGAATCGCATGCCCTCGGCGAGTTGCTGCCAGACCTCCTCCCGGAAGGGGGTGCGCGCGTGTTCCTTCACCGAGTCGTGCACGATCTGCGCGAAGTCCTCGTCCTCCCAGTCGCGGCGGGCGAACCCGACGAGCGAGAAGCCCGGCGGCAGCAGCCCGCGGTTGGCGAGGTCGTAGACGGCCGGCATCAGCTTCTTGCGGGACAGGTCGCCGGTGACACCGAAGATGACGAGGCCCGAGGGACCCGCGATACGGGGGAGGCGGCGGTCGCGGGGGTCGCGGAGCGGGTTCTCCCATTCCGCCATCGGAACGGGGCCGTTGCTCTTGGCCTCCGCCTTCACATCGGCTGCCTTCACATCGACCGGCTTCACATCGACCGGCTTCACGTCGTCCGCCTTCACATCGACCGGCTCCACGGTCGCGTCACCAGGTCCCTCCGGCGTGGTGGCCGCATCCTGCGGGTTACCGTCGGGAAGCGCTTCATGCTCCGTCATTCCCCCTCAACTCCCTTGCTGCTCAGCGAAGTCGCGACCGCGTCGAGCAGATCACCCCAGGCCGCCTCGAACTTCGAGACGCCCTCGTCCTCCAGCAGGTCGACCACCTCGTCGTAGGAGATCCCGAGCCCTTCCACGGCGGCCAGGTCGGCGCGCGCCTGGGCGTAGCCGCCGGTCACCGCGTCGCCGTGGATGTCACCGTGGTCGGCCGTGGCGTTGAGCGTCGCCTCCGGCATGGTGTTGACCGTGCCCGGCGCGACCAGCTCGTCGACGTACAACGTGTCCTTGTACGAGGGGTCCTTGACGCCCGTCGAGGCCCACAGCGGGCGCTGCTTGTTGGCGCCGGCCGGAGCGAGCGCGGTCCAGCGGGCGGAGGCGAACACCTCTTCGTACGCCTGGTAGGCGAGCCGCGCGTTGGCGAGCGCCGCCCTGCCCTTGAGCGCGAGGGCCTCGTCGGTCCCGACCTTCGTCAGCCGCTTGTCGATCTCGCTGTCGACGCGGGAGACGAAGAAGGAGGCGACGGAGTGGATGGTGGCCAGGTCGATGCCCGCAGCCTTGGCCTTCTCCAGGCCCGCCAGGTAGGCGTCCATCACCTCGCGGTAGCGCTCCAGGGAGAAGATCAGCGTGACGTTGACGCTGATGCCGAGGCCGATGACCTCGGTGATCGCCGGGAGACCGGCCTTCGTCGCCGGGATCTTGATCATCACGTTCGGGCGGTCGACGAGCCAGGCGAGCTGCTTGGCCTCGGCGACGGTCGCGCCGGTGTTGTGGGCGAGGCGCGGGTCGACCTCGATGGAGACCCGGCCGTCACGGCCGGCGGTCGCGTCGTGGACCGGGCGCAGGATGTCGGCGGCGGCGCGGACATCGGCCGTCGTCATCATCCGGACGGCCTCGTCGACCGTCACGCCGCGCTCGGCCAGGTCGGCGAGCTGCTCCTCGTACCCCTCACCGGAGCCGATGGCGGCCTGGAAGATGGAGGGGTTGGTGGTGACGCCCACCACGTGCCTGGTCTGGACGAGTTCGGCGAGGTTGCCGGAGGCGATGCGCTTGCGGGAGAGGTCGTCCAGCCAGATGGAGACGCCTTCGTCGGAGAGGCGCTTCAGGGTTACCGCGGTCGCGGTTGCTTCGGTCACAGTGATCATCTTCCTTCGTGCGAACGGATCAGCCGCGGGCGGCGGTGAGGGATTCCCGCGCGGCGGCGGCGACGTTCTCGGCGGTGAAACCGAACTCGGCGAACAGGGTCTTGGCGTCGGCGGAAGCGCCGAAGTGCTCGAGCGAGACGATGCGTCCGTGGTCACCGACGTAGCGGTACCAGGTCAGGCCGATGCCCGCCTCGACCGCCACGCGGGCCTTCACGGACGGCGGAAGGACGCTCGCCCGGTACTCCGGGGACTGCTCCTCGAACCACTCCACGGACGGCATCGACACGACCCGGGTGCCGATTCCCTCGGCCTCCAGCAGCTCACGCGCCTCGACGGCGAGGTGCACCTCGGAGCCGGTGGCGATCAGAACCAGGTCGGGCGTCTCGGTGGAGGCGTCACGCAGCACGTAACCACCCTTGGCGGCCTCGGAGTTGGCCTCGTAGGTGGGTACGCCCTGGCGGGTCAGGGCCAGTCCGTGCGGGGCGGGGTTGGTGGCGTGCCGCTTGAGGATCTCGGCCCAGGCGATCGCGGTCTCGTTGGCGTCGGCCGGGCGGACGATGTTCAGGCCCGGGATGGCGCGCAGCGAGGCCAGGTGCTCGACCGGCTGGTGGGTCGGGCCGTCCTCGCCCAGGCCGATCGAGTCGTGCGTCCACACGTACGTGACCGGGAGCTGCATCAGCGCGGACAGACGCACGGCGTTGCGCATGTAGTCGGAGAACACCAGGAAGGTGCCGCCGTAGATGCGGGTGTTGCCGTGCAGCGCGATGCCGTTCATCTCCGCGGCCATGGAGTGCTCGCGGATGCCGAAGTGGACGGTACGGCCGTACGGGTCGGCCTCCGGCAGCGGGTTGCCCTTCGGCAGGAAGGAGGACGTCTTGTCGATGGTGGTGTTGTTCGAACCGGCCAGGTCGGCGGAGCCGCCCCACAGTTCGGGGATCACCGAGCCGAGCGCCTGCAGGACCTTGCCGGAAGCGGCGCGGGTGGCGACGGACGTGCCCGCCTCGAACGCCGGGAGCTCGTCCTGCCAGCCCTCGGGAAGCTGGCCGGCGACGATCCGGTCGAACAGCCTGGCCCGCTCGGGCTGCGCGGTGCGCCACTCGGCGATCCGCTTGTCCCAGGCCGCGTGCGCCTCGGCACCCCGGTCCAGGGCCTCGCGGGCGTGGGCGAGGACCTCGCCCGCGACCTCGAAGGACTTCTCCGGGTCGAAGCCCAGGAGACGCTTGGTGGCGGCGACCTCGTCCGCGCCCAGCGCGGAGCCGTGCGAGGCCTCGGTGTTCTGAGCGTTCGGCGCGGGCCACGCGATGATCGTGCGCATCGCGATGATCGAGGGCCGTCCGGTCTCGGCCCGCGCCGCCTTCAGCGCCGTGTACAGCGCGCGGACGTCGATGTCGCCGTCGGCCGAGGGCTCGATGCGCTGCACGTGCCAGCCGTACGCCTCGTAGCGCTTCAGCACATCCTCGGAGAACGCGGTGGCGGTGTCGCCCTCGATGGAGATGTGGTTGTCGTCGTAGACGAAGACCAGGTTGCCCAGCTTCTGGTGTCCCGCGAGGGAGGAGGCCTCGGCGGAGATGCCCTCCTCCAGGTCGCCGTCCGAGACGATGCCCCAGATGGTGTGGTCGAAGGGCGACTCACCCTCCGGCGCCTCGGGGTCGAACAGGCCACGCTCGTAACGGGCGGCCATCGCCATGCCCACCGCGTTCGCGACACCCTGCCCCAGCGGACCGGTGGTGGTCTCCACGCCCGCGGTGTGCCCGTACTCGGGGTGACCCGGAGTCTTCGAACCGTGCGTGCGGAACGCCTTCAGATCGTCCAGCCCGAGCTCGTACCCGGAGAGGAAGAGCTGAGTGTAAAGGGTCAGCGAGGTGTGACCGGGGGACAGGACGAACCGGTCGCGGCCGCTCCACTCCGGGTCGGCGGGGTCGTGTCGCATCACCTTCTGAAAGATCGTGTACGCGGCCGGGGCCAGGCTCATCGCGGTGCCCGGATGGCCGTTTCCGACCTTCTGCACGGCGTCAGCGGCCAGGATGC
Organism: Streptomyces sp. NPDC090798; assembly: GCF_044768965.1. NCBI lineage: Bacteria > Bacillati > Actinomycetota > Actinomycetes > Kitasatosporales > Streptomycetaceae > Streptomyces > Streptomyces sp. NPDC090798. The sequence goes on along the minus strand of NZ_JBIVXA010000002.1, from coordinate 608,373 downwards.
GGGCGGTGTCGACGGCCCGCCGGTCGAGCTCGGTCCATTCGAAGCCGTCGGGGCTCTGCGTACTCATCTTCAAGAAGTCCTCACTGGATCTGGAATCGCTGGTGGAACGCCTTCAAAACTAAAAGTCTGACTTTTGCCGGGGAAGGTGCCCGTGTGTCAGCCTTCGGTGAAAGTGGGACACGGAGTGCTGGAGCGAGTCGACGCGAGAGGGACATGGCGGACAGAACCACCCAAGGCGGAGCCGGGGGCGAAGGCGGGACCCAGGACGGGATCAGGACCTTCCCCTTCCCGGTCGATCTGAGCCTGTCCGGCGTCGGTATGCAGGTCGGCGCGATGGGGACCGGTCGCGTCTGGCACGCGGACGCCCCGCTGGAACGCGTACACCGCATCGACTTCCACGTCGTGATGCTCTTCCACGAGGGCCCGGTCAGACACATGATCGACTTCGCCGAGTACGAGGTGTCCGCGGGCGACATCCTGTGGATCCGGCCCGGTCAGGTGCACCGTTTCTCCCCCACCGACCGCTACCGCGGCACCGCCCTGATCATGCAGCCCGGCTTCCTGCCGCGCGCGACCGTCGAGGCGACCGGTCTCTACCGCTACGACCAGCCGCCGCTGCTGCGCCCCGGCGCCGCCCAACTGGCCGCCCTGGAGCACTCGCTCACCCAGCTGGAGCGCGAGTACGTCGACACCACCACGCTCCCGCTCAGCCTGCACACCTCGGTGCTGCGGCACTCCCTGACCGCGTTCCTGCTGCGCCTCGCCCACCTCGCGGCCAGCTCCGCGGAGGCGGCCCGCGGGCAGACCGACACCACCTTCACGCGCTTCCGGGACGCGGTCGAGAAGGACTTCGCCACCAACCACAGCGTCAGCGCGTACGCCGACGCCCTCGGCTACTCCCGCCGCACCCTGGTCCGCGCGGTGCGCGCGGCCACCGGGGAGACCCCGAAGGGATTCATCGACAAGCGCGTGGTCCTGGAAGCCAAGCGGCTGCTGGCCCACACGGAGATGCCCATCGGCCGCATCGGCGTCGCCGTGGGCTTCCCCGACTCGGCGAACTTCTCCAAGTTCTTCCACCTGCACACGGGCACGAGCCCGGTGGTGTTCCGGGCGGAGCTGCGCTGAGTCCGTGCCGAAGACAAGCTGAGACCGCGCCCAGGAAAAGGGGCGGGCCCGCGGGCCCGCCCCTTCACTCCTCGTACCGTTCGCCGAGGAACCTCCTCGTCAGTGGCCGAAGTCGAACCAGTTGACGTTCACGAAGTCGGCCGACTGGCCGCTGGTGAAGGTCAGATAGACGTCGTGAGTGCCGGTGACGCCGGTGATGTTGGCCGGGACCGTCCGCCAGCTCTGCCAGCCGCCGGTGTTGCCCACCGCGAAACTGCCGATGGGGGTGCTCGTACGGCTGTCGAGGCGCACCTCGACCAGACCGCTGACCCCGCTCGCCGCACCGCTCGCTACGCGCCCGATGAACTGTGTGGCCGCCGTGGAGCCGAAATTGACGCCCTTGTACAGCGCCCAGTCTCCGTTGGCCAGCGAGCCGATGTCCTGGCCGCCGCCGGTGTCCGTGGTGGCCTCGGTGATGGTGCCCGACTGGCTGTCGTACGACTCGGCCTGGATGGCGCTGTAGGCGTCACGGTTGCCCGTCGGAGGCGGTGTGGTACCGCTCCCACTGGCCTGCAGCACCTGGACGTAGTCCACGACCAGCGGGTGGCCGGGCTCGGTGCCGCTGTCCGGGCCCCCGCCGAACGCGTCGGGGAAACCGCCGCCCATCGCCACGTTCAGGATGACGAAGTAGCCGTGGTTGGTGGCGTTCGCCCAGGTGGTCGCGTCGACCTGGTTCGCCTTGACCGTATGGAAGTTGACGCCGTCGAGGTAGAAGCGGATCTCCTCGGGGCTCGTCGAGCGGTCCCACTCCATGGCGTACGTGTGGAAGCCGGCCTGACATGTGGTTCCGGCGCACGGGGTGTTGCCGCCGATGCCGCTGGTCTCGTTGCACGGGCCGCCCGGGTTGGTGCCGCAGTGCATGGTGGCCCACTCGGTGTTGAGGCCCTGGACGTTCTCCATGATGTCCAGCTCGCCGACGCTCGGCCAGTTCTGGTAGTTGCCGCGGTAGGGCGCGCCCAGCGTCCAGAAGGCGGGCCAGTAGCCCTTGGCGGCGGCGCCGGTCACGTTCGGCATCTGGAGGCGCGCCTCGACGCGGAGTTTGCCGCCCGCGGGCGGCTGGAAGTCGGTGCGAGTGGTCTCGATACGGCCCGAGGTCCAGTTGCCGGAGGCGTCCCGGCGCGGGGTGATCAAAAGGTTGCCGTTGCCGTCGAGCGCCACGTTGTTGGTGCTTGAGGTCATCGTCTCGACCTCGCCGGTGCCCCAGTTGGCGGCGCCGCCCGGGTAACTGGTGCCGGTGTCGTACTGCCAGTTGGAGGTGTTGACGCCGGAGCCGGCCGCCCCGTTGAAGTCGTCGACGAAGACCTGGGACCAGCCGGCCGGGGGAGTGGGCGCGGACGCGTTCGCGGGGAGGACCGCGGCCACGGCCAGGGTCAGTGTGCCGACCGCGGCCAGGATGATGCGCCGCAGGGGGCCGCGTCTGACAGGTGCGCCGGAGGGTTCACTCATGAATGCCTCTTCGGTACGGAGTGGGGGTGCGCGGGTGCTGCGTGAGAGCGCTCTCAAGCAAGGTGCGCGGCCAATGTGCTCTCTGTCACTCCGAGCGTCAAGAGGTAAAGCCGAGAAACTCCTTTCCCTGTACGGGAGTTCATGCAATGAAGAGTGGGATGCGCGGGGCCCTGCCTAGAGGGCGCTGCCCGCCTTCCAGTCCGACCAGGACAGGTTCCAGCCGTTGAGGCCGTTGGAGGCCTCGACGGTCTTCTCGCCCGAGTTCTTGACGACGACGACATCCCCGAGCATCGAACTGGCATAGAACTTGTAGCCCGGCACGGAGCTGTCGTTCGCGCCCTTGGCGTCGTGCAGGCCGACACATCCGTGGCTGGTGTTGGTGGAGCCGAAGACCGAGGTCGAGGCCCAGTAGTTGCCGTGGATGAAGGTGCCGGAGGTGGTCAGGCGCTGGGCGTGCGGGACGTCCGAGATGTCGTACTCGTCGCCGAGCCCGACGGTCGAGGACTCCATCCGGGTCTGCTTGAACCGCTCGCTGATCACCATGATCCCGGACCAGGTGGTGTGGTCGGCGTCGCCACCGCTCACCGGGTAGGTGGCGAGGGCGGAGCCGTCGCGCTCGACGGTCATGGTCTTCTTCGCCAGGTCGACCGTGCTGATCTGACGGCGGCCGATGTGGAAGGTGACGTCCTTGGACTGGGTGCCGTAGACGCCGGTCGCGCCTTCGACGTCCTTGAGACGCAGGCTCAGCGTGATCTTCGTGCCCGCGGCCCAGTACTCCTCGGGCCGGAAGTCGAGGCGAGTGTCGCTGAACCAGTGGCCGACCACCTCGACCGCGGGCTCCGCCGTCACCGTGATCGCCTTTTCCACGGCGGCCCGGTCCTTCACGGCCTCGGTGAAGTTGATCGACACGGGCATGCCGACACCGGAGGTCGAATTCGCCTCGGGCGTGAAATAGCCCACGAACGTTTCCGAGGGCTGCTTGGTGACGAAGCTCGCGCTCTGTGCGGCGGCGCCCTTCGGCGTGGCCGTGACCGTGTATTTGGTGCCCGAGTAGGGGTTTTTCGTGGACGTCCATTTCGTACGGGCGTCATCGAAGGATCCGGCCAGGGTGGAGCCGTCGTTTCCGCTGACCTCGACGCTCGCGAGGGTGCCGTGGCTGACGGTGACCTCGACCGGGCTCGTGAAACCGGCCTTCTTCGTGCCGTCGGCCGGGGTGACGGTCACGGTCGGGGTCTTGACCTCGGCTTTCGTGCTCGCGTCCGCCGTCGAGCCCGCCTTGGCGTCCGTTCCCTCCGAGGCGTCCGCCGAGCCGCTGCAGCCCGCGAGGATGCCCACGGCCGGCACGGCGCCGAGGGCGGCCAGCACCCCGCGCCGCGACCAGGCCTGCCGTTCGGACCGGTTCGCCGTCCGCCGTTCGGACCGGTTCGCCCTCCGCCGCTCGGACCGGTTCGAATTCTTCGCGAAGCCCACGGCACGCCTTTCCTGGATGACCACCACGACTGCTGGTGCATCCTGCGCCGCCTTCCTTGGGCGATTCTTTGAAATCCGGGGCTGCCGCCTGAGATGTGCGTGAAGAGGACCTGAGAATCGTCCTTCCCTACGTAGTCCTTGGGTGCCGTCAGCGAAGCCGGCGGGCAGTTGAACCTCCGCCGGCCTCATCGCCGAGGGCCCTCCAGGGAGCCTCAGGTGCCCGGCTCGGGCCGTGTCCGCGGCTGCCACCCCAGGGCGCGGGAGATCCCCCGCGCCGCCAGCCGTACCGCCGGAACCAACGCCGGTACCTGGGAGTCGTGTTCGGGGACCACGACGGAGACGGCCGCGACCACCGCGCCACCCGCGCCGCGCACCGGAGCGGCGACCGACAGGGCGTCGTCGGTGACCTGACGGCTGCTCACCGCCACGCCGGTGTGCCGGACTTCGGCGAGCGCGCGGCGCAGGCGGGCCCCGTCGGTGAGGGTGTGCGGGGTGAACGCGGCCAACGGCCCTGAACAGTAGGCCTCTTGGGACGCGGAATCGCCGTGGGCCAGCAGCGCGAGGCCCACGCCCGTCGCGTGCAGCGGCCAGCGGGCGCCCACCTGGATACGTACACCGACCGCGGAGCGTGCGGAGATCCACTCGATGTAGACGACCTCGGAGCCGTCGCGGACCGCCATCTGCACGTTCTCGTGCGTGGCCTCGTACAGGTCCTCCAGGTACGGCAGCGCGATCTGGCGGAGGGCCAGGCCACGGGGTGCGAGGGCCGCGACCTCCCAGAGGCGCAGACCCACGTGGTAGACGCCGTCCGCGTCCCGCTCCAGTGCGCCCCAGTCGGTGAGGGCGCCCACCAGCCGGTGCGCGGTGGTGAGGGTGAGTCCGGCCCGGCGGCTGATTCCCGTCAGGGAGAGTGCCGCGTGCTGGTGGTCGAAGGCGGCGAGCACGGCGAGCAGACGGTCGGGCGCGGACAGCGTGGTCATGAGTTCAGTTCAGCTTCCGCGACCCGTTGCAGGAGCGTGTGCAGGACGTCCCGCTCGGCGGGGGCGAGCGGCTGGAGCAGGTCGTTCGTGACGCGCAGGCCCGCCTCGTCCGTGTCGCGCAGGAACGCCCGGCCGTCGTCCGTGAGTACGACGATCCGGCTGCGGCGGTCGTCCGGCGACGGGCGGCGTTCGGCGAAACCGAGCTTCTCCAGGTCGTCGACGAGTCCGACGATCGCGCTCGGGTCGTAGCCGAGCCGCGAGCTCAGCTCCCGCTGGAGCGCGCCCTCGGAGGTGGCCAGGAAGCGCAGCAGTGCGTAGTGGCGCAGCCGCAGCCCCGACTCCTGGAGGAAGGTGTTGAACAGCTGCCCGGAGCGAAGGCCCAGCCGGTACAGCAGATATCCGGTGTCGGCGTGCAGTCCGCGCATCCACGGCTCCTGGGCGTCGATGGGGGCGGGGCCGGTGGGCGGGCTGGTGGCGTGCTGCTGGCCTGCGATGACGGGCTCCCTGGGCCGGGCCCCGGGCGGGGCGGTTCCTTCGTGCCGGGTACGGCGCGATGTCGCACTGCGTACAGCATGCCGCACGGATGAGTCGGCAACAACTATTGACGTCAACAATGATTGTCCTTAGCTTCGATCTCGTAGCCGCAGCCCGGCATCGCAAGCCGCGCTTTGGACCCTCAGCGTCGAAGGGACCCCCTCGTGCCCAGCATCGATCTCACCGGCAAGGTGGCCGTCGTCACCGGCAGCGGCCGTGGCCTCGGCCTGGCCTACGCACACGCCCTTGCGGCCGTCGGCGCCCGCGTGGTCGTCAACGACGTCGACGAGGCCGTGGCCGAGCAGGCCGCGAAGTCCATCACCGCAGCGGGTGGCAAGGCCGTGGCCGAGGTGGTCCCGGTCGGCACCACCGAGGCGGCCGACCGGCTCGTCGCCCGTGCGGTGGAGGAGTTCGGACGGCTCGACATCCTGGTCACCAACGCGGGCATCCTGCGCGACAAGGTGCTGTGGAAGATGACCGACGAGGACTTCGACGCGGTGATCACCACGCATCTCAAGGGCACCTTCACCTGCGCCCGCGCCGCCGCCGTGCGCATGCGTGAGCAGGGCGAGGGCGGCTCGCTGATCCTGGTCGGCTCGCCGGCCGGGCAGCGCGGGAACTTCGGCCAGACGAACTACGCCGCCGCGAAGGCGGGCATCGCCGCCATGGCCCGTACCTGGTCGATGGAGTTGGGCCGCGCGGGCATCACCGTCAACGCGATCGTGCCGGTCGCCGCCACCGCGATGACCGAGACCATCCCCGCGTTCGCCCCGTACGTCGAGGCCATGAGGAGCGGCGAGCCGCTGCCCGACTTCCTCCGCAAGGGCGAGGGCTTCGGCACCCCCGAGGACTGCGCCGCCCTCGTCCCGTTCCTCGCCTCCGACGCCGCCCGCGGGGTCACCGGCCAGGCCATCGGCATCGGCGGTGACAAGGTGGCACTCTGGTCGCACCCCCAGGAGGTCAGGGCGGCGTACGCGGACGGCGGCTGGACCCCCGACACCCTGGCCGACGCCTGGGCCACGTCGGTCGGCGCCGAGCCGCAGACCGTCGGGATCCCCGCGCCGAAACTTCCGGAGGCGTGATGGACCTGAACGAACTCGTCGCGATCGACGTCCACACCCACGCGGAGGTGTCCTCGAAGGGCCACTCCTCGCTCGACGACGATCTGCACGACGCCTCCAGCGCCTACTTCAAGGTCGAGGGCAAACGGAAGCCCACCCTGGAGGAGACGGCCGCGTACTACCGCGAACGCGGGATGGCCGCCGTGATCTTCACGGTGGACGCCGAGTCCGCCACCGGCACCGCGCCCGTCCCGAACGAGGAGGTCGCCGAGGCCGCCGCCGCCCACCCCGACGTGCTGATCCCCTTCGCCTCCATCGACCCCTTCCGCGGCAAGGCGGGCGTCAAGCAGGCCCGCCGGCTGGTCGAGGAGTACGGAGTGAAGGGCTTCAAGTTCCACCCCAGCATCCAGGGCTTCTTCCCCAACGACAGGTCGGTGGCGTACGACCTGTACGAGGTGATCGAGGAGACCGGCACGATCGCCCTCTTCCACACCGGGCAGACGGGGATCGGGGCCGGGGTACCGGGCGGCGGCGGCATCCGGCTGAAGTACTCCAACCCCCTGCACGTGGACGACGTGGCCGCCGACTTCCCGCACCTCAAGATCATCCTGGCGCACCCCTCCTTCCCCTGGCAGGACGAGGCGCTGGCCGTCGCCACCCACAAGCCGGGCGTGCACATCGACCTGTCCGGCTGGTCGCCCAAGTACTTCCCGCCGCAACTCGTGCAGTACGCCAACACGCTGCTCAAGGACAAGGTGCTCTTCGGCTCCGACTACCCCGTCCTCACCCCCGACCGCTGGCTCGCCGACTTCGACAAGCTGACGATCAAGGACGAGGTCAAGCCGAAGATCCTCAAGGAGAACGCCGCCCGGCTGCTCGGGCTGACACCGTAAGGGGCCACAGATGCGCAATGAGGGACTGGGGTCGTGGCCCGCACGCCGGGCCCGCAAGACCCCGCACCGCACCGCCCTGATCCACGGCGACACCACCGTCGGCTATGCCGAGCTGTACGCCCGCACCACCCGCCTCGCCCACGCGCTGCGCGCGCTCGGACTGCGCCGCGGCGACCGCATCGCCTATCTCGGCCCCAACCACCCCTCCTACCTCGAAACCCTCTTCGCGGCGGGCACGCTCGGTGCGGTCTTCGTGCCGCTCAACCCACGCCTCGCCGGACCCGAGATCGCCTACCAGCTCAGCGACTCGGGCGCCAAGGTCCTCGTGTACGCGCCCTCGACGGCCGGTCTCGTCGCGGGGCTGCCGGGCCATGCGCACGTCCGGACGTTCGTCGAAGTCGGCTCCCGGTACGAGGAGTTGATCGACCGAGCCGCCGAGGAACCGATCGACCAGCCCGTCACCGCCGACGACATGTGCGTCATCATGTACACCTCGGGCACGACGGGCCGCCCCAAGGGCGCGATGCTCACCCACGGCAATCTGATCTGGAACGCGGTCAACGTCCTCGTCGACCACGACCTGACCGCCGACGAACGCGCCCTGGTCTGTGCCCCGTTGTTCCACACGGCCGGGCTGAACATGCTGACCCTTCCGGTGCTGCTCAAGGGCGGCACCTGCGTCCTGGTCGAGTCCTTCGACCCGGCGGCGACCCTCGACCTGATCGAACGGCACCGGATCACCTTCATGTTCGGCGTGCCGACCATGTTCGACCAGGTGGCCCGGCATCCCCGGTGGGCCGACGCCGACCTGTCCTCGCTGCGCATCCTCACCTGCGGCGGCTCACCCGTACCGACCCCGCTCATCGCCGCCTACCAGGAGCGCGGGCTCACCTTCCTCCAGGGCTACGGCATGACCGAGGCGTCGCCCGGCACCCTCTTCCTGGACGCGGAACACGCGGTCGGCAAGGCGGGCTCGGCGGGCGTGCCGCACTTCTTCAGTGATGTGCGGGTCGTACGGCCCGACTTCACGCCGGTCGGCATCGGGGAGACGGGCGAGGTCGTCGTCCGCGGGCCGCACGTCATGCCCGGGTACTGGGGCCTGCCCGACGAGACGGCCGCCGTGTTCGCCGACGGCTGGTTCCGCAGCGGGGACGCCGCCCGGGTCGACGAGGACGGCTATGTCTTCATCGTCGACCGCATCAAGGACATGATCATCTCGGGAGGCGAGAACATCTACCCCGCCGAGATCGAGGACCTGCTCCTCGGCCACCCCGGCATCGTCGAGTGCGCCGTCATCGGTGTCGCCGACGACAAGTGGGGCGAGGTGCCGCGCGCGGTCGTCGTCCCCCGCGAGGGCGTCGAGCTCGACCCGGACGAGGTCCTCGCCTCGCTCGCCGGAAGCCTCGCCAAGTACAAGATCCCGAAGTCGGTGGTCGTCGTGGACGAACTCCCGCGCACCGCCTCCGGAAAGCTCCTCAAGGCCCGTGTCCGTACGCGGTACGGGACCACCGACTCGTAGGCAAGGAAGCACATGAGCATCAAAGTGAACGGTCTCGACGAGCTCAAGAAGCTCGCCGGCGGCGACCTCGGTACCAGCGAGTGGATCGAGGTCACCCAGGAGCGGATCAACACCTTCGCCGACGCCACCGGCGACCACCAGTGGATCCACGTCGACCCGCGGAAGGCGGCAGGGGGCCCCTTCGGCGCGCCCATCGCGCACGGCTATCTGACCCTCTCCCTGTTCATCCCGCTCTTCACCGAGCTGCTGGAGGTCGAGGGCGTCTCGACGAAGGTCAACTACGGTCTGAACAAGGTGCGTTTCCCCGCCCCGGTGAAGGTCGGCTCGCGCATCCGGCTGGTCGCGAGGCTCGCCTCGGTCGAGGACGTGCCGGGCGGGGTACAGATCGCCGTCGACGGGACGTTGGAGATCGACGGCGGCGCGAAGCCCGCCGCCGTCCTCCAGAGCCTGTCGCGCTTCTACGCCTGACGGTCTACGTCGGACGGCTGTTCTCCCTACCTGCCGCCCACCACGTCGACGAAGACGGGGTTCGCGTAGAACCAGGTGTCGACCCACGGGTCACCGTTTCCGGGCACGTGCGGAATCGGGCCGTGCGGGTCGATCGAGGCGCCCAGGTAGCCCGTGCCGTTGCGGTTGCCGTCGCTGCCGCGCAGCCGCACATAGAAGGACTCGTCACCGGCGAGCAGCGGGATGCGCAGGGTGTACGTGCCCTTGCGGCCGCTCACGTCCACCGTGCGGACGACCTTGGTGTCGGGCGCGTGCCAGTCGTCGCGGTCGGCGGCCGGGCCGCGCACCGCGCCGCGGAGCACATCGATGTGCGCCAACTCCGGCAGGATTCCATGGGGGTTGGCGCGCGAGGCGGTCGTCACGGTGACCGACAGCGTGAGCTTCTCGCCCTTGCGGACACGGATCCGGCCACCCATGGTGACGCCCGGACCGTGGTCGCAGTCCCGCTTCACCCGGACGTCGAGCCCGTCGAGCAGGTGCCCGTGGTCGAGCCAGACGCGGCCCGCGCGCAGGCCCGCCATCACGGCGCGGTAGCCGTAGCGGGTCACGCCCACGTGGGTGCGGCTGAACTGGCCGGGCCAGAAGTCGCCGCCCGGCTGCTGGGAGTCGGTGTTCACCGGGTCGGGAATGTGCCCGGTGTTGTCGAAGTTCTGCCCGGGTGCCCAGTCGCCGTTCTTCCAGGTGTCGAAGACGACGCGGTGCACATCGGAGTTGGTGGTGATGGTGAACAGCCTGCCCTCGGCGAGCATCGCGTCCCACATGCCGCCGACGGTCGCGGTCATCCAGTCGAAGCCGCCGTACAGCACGTACGCGTCCTCCGGGTACCCGGCGAAGGAGTCCGCGGACGGCTTGTTGGTGTACTCGCCGCGCTGCGAGCCCGACCCGACCCAGCCGGGGATGCCTCCGCCCTGGGCGCCGGGCGCGCCCTCCATGCCGATCATGATCTCGGGCGCCGCGTCCCGCCAGTTGCGCAGCTCGTGCGGGGAGTCGATGCCCAGGCGCGTGGGGTGGTTGGCGAGGACGAGCACGTCGTCGACGTAACCGGTGCGGCGCTGCTCCGCGAGCCACTTGAGGGCCTTGACCGCGTGGGCCTCGTTGCGGGCCGTGTCGGGGCTGGTCGGCGAGCCCGCCGTGTAGCCCAGCAGCTTGCCGTCGTAGGCGAGTTCGAACTTCGTGAGCAGATCCGCCTCGTGCCGGCCGGGCGCCGCGAAGACCGTGGCGTGCTCGGCGCCCGGTATGTACCACTCCAGGCCCTGGAAGATCAGCTGACGCGGGTTCTCGGCACGCGCCTTCAGGATCTCCTGGTGCTCCAGCTGGGCGCCGTAGTTGGCGTGCCCGAAGTTGGAGTGCTCGTTGAAGACCATCCAGTCCAGGCCGTACTTCGCGCTCGCCCGGGCGAGCTGGGAGAACGTGTACTTCGCGTCGTGGCTGTACACGGAGTGGATGTGGTGGTCACCGACGAGATAGGCGAGGCGCGGGTCGTCGCCGCCGAGGCGCCGGGAGTCGGCCGCCGCGGGCGTGGCGAGCGACCCCACCGCGAAGGCCGCCCCGAACAGGCCGGCGCCGCGCAACAGCCCGCGCCGTGAGACGCCCTGCGGGTCCAGCGCGGCGGGGGAGACGGATGGATCGGCCCAGGCGGGCAGTCGCTGCTCGGACATGCGGAAGTTCTCCCTCGGGGAGTCGGAAGTCTTCGGGGTCACCGGTGGCCGAGACGGCTCAGTGGTTCATGAACTGCGAGACGGGAAGTGCCCGTTCGACGATCCGTACGTCGCCGACCCGTCCGTGCAGGATCTGGTCGATCCTGCCCGCGTACTCGTAGCCGCCGAGCAGCCAGGGCAGCCCGAGCGAGGTGAGGCCGACGGCGACGGTGTGCGGGTTGCGGGCGACCGGGCAGCCCTGGACGTACATCGTGGTGTGCGAGCCGTCGTTGACGACGGCGACGTGCCACCACTGCTCGCGGCCCGTCTCGTCGCCCCAGTTGGTGACGATGCCCTGCTGGTTGAGCGGCCGGACGGCCCACTGCGGGCCGGGCCCGTCGGAGAGGGAGAGCGTGGCGAGCGGCTCGTCCGGGTCGTCGGCGGTCTTGCCCGCGCCACCGCCCGTGCCGGTACGGCTGATCAGCGAGGCCCAGGCGTTGCGCGAGGCGTCCCAGTCGGCGGGGAGCTGGTAGAAGGCCTCGATGGTGTAACCGCGCTTGAGGGTGGCCGAGTTGAGGGGCGCCCCGTCGACCGTGCGCAGATACGCGCCCGTCAGCGGGGGCTTGCCGCCCTGGAAGAAGAGGCTGCCGTGGCCCGGCTGATCGGGGTGGTGGGCCGAGGACCAGGTGAGGGCGCTGTCGCCGACCTTGACCACGGTCAGGTCGTTGCCCTGCCCGGACCGGTCGCGGATCGTTCCCTCGGCCGCCGTACGGTCCGCGTGCCCGTCGAAGCGCCAGTACGCGATCGTGCCCCGGACCAGCATCTCGGACACCGGCCGCGACGAGCGGGCGGGCACCGGCGCGAAGCCCGCGAAGCGGTCCTCGAAGTCGACGGCGACCGAGAACCGGTCGGCGTCACCGCTGAGTTCGATCTCCTGCCGCTCCAGCTCATTGAGCCCCTTGGCCGCGCGGCCCAGGATCCACGGCGAGACGGTCTCGACGTCGATGGTGTTGCGGTCCAGGTCGAAGCGGTAGAGGCGGATCATCGCCGCGCCGCCGTAGTAGCGGTTCTGATAGTTCGTCAGGTGGAGGTGGACGTCGTGCCCGGCCGCGTTGGTGCGGGTGGCGCGGGCGGCCGGCCAGTAGTGCCCGTTCAGGGTCAGGAAGATCTGGTCGTGGTCGTGGATGAGCTGGTCCCAGAGCTGCCGCCCGTACGAGGACAGGGTGTCGTCGTCCACGACCAGCTCGTGCGTGGTGAGGATGACCGGAGTCTTCGGGTGCTGGGCGATGACGTCCTTCGCCCACGCGTAACCCTGCGCCGACAGCCGCCAGTCCAGGGCGAGGACGAGCCACTCCATGCCCGCCGCCCGGAACAGGTGGAAGGTGTTGTAACCGTCCGACGAGGCGCCGCCGAAGGTGCGCTTGCTCCGGAAGCGCTGCGGGCCGAAGACGTCCAGGTAGGGGGTCGCGCCCCGCTGGTCGTTCGTGGACGACCTGATGTCGTGGTTGCCCGCGAGCACGCTGTAGCCGACGCCGCGCCGGTCGAGCAGCTCGAACGCCTTGCCCGCGGCCGTGAATTCGGCCTGGCCGCCGTTCTCCGTGATGTCGCCCAGGTGCGAGAGGAAGACGATGTTCTCGTCCTTCCCGTGGTCCAGGAGATAGCGCAGCGAGGCGTCGATCGGCGCGGGGTTGATGCTCGGCCCGTCGAAGAGGTACTGCGTGTCGGGCATGACGGCGAGCGTGAAGCGGCGGCTGTCGGTGTCGGGCCGCCAGTTCGCCTCAGGCGTCGCCGCCTGTGCCGTCACCGCGGGCAGGGCCACCGAGGTGGTGGCCGCCGCGCCGATCAGGGCCGTGGCCCGCAGGAAGTTGCGTCTGCCGGCGCCGGCCTGCCCGGCCTCCGTCGCCTGGTCATGCGAAGTACACACGTCTGCTCCATGAAGGTGCGAAAGGATCGGTGAGGAGTTCGAGTCAGGTCGAGCGTCGAGTCAGGTAGGACCGGTGGGACGCGGGACAGGCGCCGCCGCTTGCGGGTCAGAGCACGCGCAGCGTCCAGGACCAGCGGTGGGTGCCGGCCGGGACGAGACAGCCGGCCGAGGTGTCGGACCCGCACGAGGCCGTGCCCAGCCCCCGGTGCGCGGCGTCGAGGTGCACCACGCAGCCGGGCCGCGGCACCAGCTCGTCGTGATGGGTGGCGGCCGCCAGGTCCCCGGCCCGGTAGCGGGTCACGGTCACCTGGCGCGGTTCGTCGAGCGCGACCGCGAAGCCCGTGGCATCCGGCGCCGAGAGCGTGAAGCGGCGTACACCGTGCCGTCCGCCGCTCTCCTGCGGACGCAGATAGGGGGTGAACAACTCGTCCACGGGGAGGGAGTGGTGGCCCACCGGCGCGCCTGCGCTCCGGTCCGGGTAGGACTCCCAGGGGCCCTGCCCGTACCACTCCAGGACATCGAGCCCGGCGACCGTCTCGAAGACCGAACCCACCCGCGGTACGTCGTCGAGCGCGGCCGGCAGCTGAGCCGTCTCCTCGATCCGCACCCCGCCCTCGACACGGGTGAACACCTGCTCGTGACGTACGGCGCCCGCCGGGGTCGCGTACTCGGCGACCACGGTGACGGTTGCGCCCTCGCGGCGCACGTCGACGAGCTTGCGCTCCAGCGTGTCGAGCCCCCAGGCCCGCCAGCGCACCGCCATACCGCCGAGCTCGTCGTTGTCGGTCGGTGTCCGCCACAGCGACAGCACGGGGGCCGCGGTGAGCAGCGGATGGACGAGCAGCCCGTCCTCGTCGACCTCGACGGGGGAGCCCGGCAGCGCGACCAAGCCCACGGGGGTGGCCGCCCTGAGCCGCACCTGCGGCACACACACCTCCGTGCCGCGCGGTGCCCACGCCTCCTCGTCCGCCGTGGTCACCCGCAGCGTCAGCCAGGCCTCGCCGCCGTCTCGAGGCAGCGTGAAGGGCACCGGCACGGTCACTGATTCGCCCGCCCGTACGTCGGGGAGCTCGGCCGCGGCCGTCAGCGTGCCGCCCTCCGCGAGCGACAGCTCCCATTCGGCGGTCAGCCACTCAAGGCCCCGGAAGTGCTGGTGGTTGGTGAGCCGCAGCTCGCCCCCGATGTACGCGAGGCGCACCGGCGCCGCGATCTCCCGGTGCTCGTACATCACCGGCTTGGGCGTGCGGTCGGGGAAGACGACCCCGTCGGCGATGAAGGCGCCGTCGTGGACCGCCTCGCCGAAGTCGCCACCGTAGGCCCAGCGGTGGCCCGGCGCGGTGACACCGTTGTCATACAGCCCGGCGCCACCGCGCCCGGCCGGTCTTCCGTCGTTCACGCGTTGAAGAATGCCGTGGTCCCAGAACTCCCAGATGAAACCGCCCTGAAGACCTGGGGTTGACTCGATGGCGGCCCAGTGGTCGGCCAGCGTGCCGTTGCTGTTGCCCATGGCGTGCGAGTACTCGCACTGGATGAGCGGCTTGGTCTGCTCCCCGGAGAGGGCGTGCGCGACACAGTCCTCGAGCGGCGCGTACATGGGGCAGGCGATGTCGGAGGCGACCTTCGGGTCGGCCCAGCCGAGCTTCGCCGCGCCCTCGTACTGGAGGGGCCGGGACGGGTCGTGGCGGCGCACCCAGCCGGCGGCGGCGTCGTGGCCCGCGCCGTAGTCGGACTCGTTGCCCAGCGACCAGATGATCACCGAGGGGTGGTTCTTGTCGCGCAGGACCATACGGGAGGCGCGGTCCACGAAGGCGCCGAGGTAGCGGGGGTCGTCGGCGATCTCGTGCGCGTGGTCGTGCGCCTCGATGTTCGCCTCGTCCACGACGTAGAAGCCGAGCTCGTCCGCGAGGTCGAGCAGGGTCGGGTCGTTCGGGTAGTGGGCGGTGCGGATCGCGTTGAACCCGAAGCGCTTCAGCGTCACCAGATCGGCGCGCATGTCGTCGTACGACACCGTCCGGCCCGTCAGCGGGTGGAAGTCGTGCCGGTTGACGCCCCGGATGTACACCCGCTCGCCGTTGAGGAGCAGGTCCCGGCCGCGGATGGCGACCTCGCGGAAGCCCACGCGGTGGTGCGAGGTGTCGGCGACCGAGCCGTCGGCGCGGTGCAGCCGTACGGTCAGGTCGTACAGCTCGGGCGTCTCCGCGGTCCAGGCGCGGACGCCCTCGACGACGGTGGTCAGACGGGCCTCGCCGAGGAAGTCGGAGACCCGGCCGTCCTCCTCCTTGAACCGCTCGTACTCGGCGTCCTGGGGGAGCAGCCGGCCGTCCAGCTCCCCGGTGACGTACCAGCCCTCCGGCAGCGCGCCCCCGGCGTCCCGCACCTGGCAGTCCACCCGCAGCCCGCCGTCGCACCGCGCCCGTACGGTCACGTCGGCCAGCCGCAGCGGATCGGTCGCGTACAGCAGCACCGAGCGGGTGATCCCGGCGTGCCACCACTGGTCCTGGTCCTCGAGGTGCGAGGCGTCCGACCACTTGACGACGGTGAGCCGCAGCGAGGCTCGCTCTCCGGGGCGCACGACGTCGGAGAGGTCGAACTCGGCCGCGAGGTGCGAGTCCTTGGAGACGCCGACCGGCCGCCCGTCCACATGGACCAGCAGCACGCTCTCGGCGGCGCCGACCTGGAGCACGATCCGGCGGCCGGCCCACTCGGCGGGGACGTCCACCTCACGCTCGTACACGCCCGTCGGATTCGCGTCCGGCGACGTGGGCGGGAACTCGCCCCAGGGCATCGAGAAGTTGGTGTACTGCGGCAGGTCGTCGGTGTCCTGGGTGGTCCAGGAGCCGGGCACCTGGAGCGAGGACCAGGCGAGACCGGGGGCCGAGGTGGGCGTGGGCAGCAGCTGGAAGCGCCAGGAGCCGTCCAGCGACAGGGCACCGGCCCGGCGGTCGACGGCGTTCATGGGCAACCGCCCCCAGGAGGTCACCTCAGGTGCTTCCCAGGGGCGGAGCGCGAGCAGCGGGTCCGTCATCAGCGGATGGCCCCCTTGCCGAGATCCGCGATGATCTGCTTGGCACCGATCGCGAAGACGATCAGCAGCGGGATGAGGGCGAGAAGTGCGCCGGTCATGACCATTCCGTAGTCGGTGGTGCCGTGGACACCGTTCAGCTGGGAGAGCGCGACCTGGAGGGTCACGTTGTCCGGGTTGGTGAGGGCGATCAGCGGCCAGGCGTAGTCGTTCCACTGGCCCATGAAGGTGAAGATGCCGAGGAAGGCGAGGCCCGGGCGGACCACTGGGAGCGCCACGTGCCAGTACTGGCGCAGGAAGCCCGCCCCGTCCAGCTTGGAGGCGTCGATCAGCTCGTCGTGGATCGCGCTCTTCATGTACTGGCGCATCCAGAAGATGCCGAACGCGTTGGCCGCCGCCGGGACGATCAGCGCGGTCATCGAGCCGATCCAGCCCAGCTTCGCCATGATCACGAACTGCGGGATCGCCTGGAGCTGCGCCGGGACCATGAAGATCGCCATCATCAGCGCGAACAGCACCCGGCGGCCCGGGAACTGGAACTTGGCGAACACGAACGCGGCCAGCGAGTCGAAGAACAGGACCAGGGCGGTCACCGAGCACGCGACCAGCAGCGAGTTGAACATCGACCCGAAGAAGTCGACGTTGTCGAAGAGGTGGCGGACGTTCTCGAGGAAGTGCGTACCGGGCAGCAGCTTCGGCGGGTAGGAGAAGATCTCCGTCGACGAGTGCGTCGACATGATCACGGCCCAGTAGAACGGGAAGACCGAGAGCAGCAGACCGGTGATCAGGGAGAGGTGGAGGGCGATGCCCCGGCGCCGTGACCCCTTGATGGCCGACGTGCGCCCCGCCCCGTTCATGGAGGCCGATGAACCCTTGAGGATTGCCATGGTGGGGCCTCCCTAGTCTTCGCCCCGGCGCTGCACCAGCCGCCAGTTGATGATCGAGAAGATGATGACGACGAGGAAGATGCCCCAGGCCACGGCGGCGCCGTAACCGAAGTCGTTGTTGTCGAAGGTCTGCTGGAAGAAGTAGAGGACCATGGTCTGGCCGGAGTGGCCGGGGCCGCCCGCGAACGACGAGTTGTTGTCCGTGGTCTGCAGCAGCACCTGCGGTTCGGAGAAGGTCTGCAGGCCCGTGACCGTCGAGATGATGAGCACGAACAGCAGCACCGGGCGCATCAGTGGCAGAGTGATCCGGATGAAGGTCTGGACGGGCCCGGCGCCGTCCATCCGCGCCGCCTCGTACAGCTCGCCCGGGATCGTCTGAAGCCCCGCGAGGAAGATGATCGCGTTGTAGCCGGTCCACTGCCAGGTCATCAGCATGGCGATGGCGACCTTGATGCCCCACGGAGTGTTCAGCCATGCCACCTGGTCAAGGCCGACCGCCTGGAGGAAGGCGTTCGCCAGACCGAAGTTGGTGGAGAAGACCGAGCCGAAGATGATCGCGACCGCGACGATCGAGGTGACGTTCGGCAGGAAGTAGGCGAAGCGGTAGAGGTTCTTGAAGCGGACGGCCGAGTTGAGCAGCACGGCCGTGACCATCGCCAGGAAGATCATCGGGAAGGTGGCCAGCGCCCAGATGATGATCGTGTTCCCGATCGAGGTCCAGAACTGGGTGTCCGACAGCAGATAGCGGTACTGCGAGAGCCCCGCGAACTCCATCGAGCCGAGGCCGTCCCAGCGGTGGAACGACAGATAGAGGGAGAAGCCGACCGGGATCAGACCGAAGGCGAGGAACAACAGATAGAAGGGGGAGATCGCGGCGTACAGCCGCCAGTAGCTGAGGACGCCCCTCTTGGGATGGGTGACGGGGGTCCCGGCGAGGGCCGCGGCGGGCGTGTCGACCACGGGTGCGGTAGCCATCAGTAACTCACCCCCAGGTGGTCCGCGATGCGCCGGCACTTGCTCATGGCGTCCCTCCAGGCGTTGTCCGGGTCCTTGCCGAGGACGGAGAAGTTCCGCAGCTCGTCGTTGATCGGGGTGCTCAGCGCGATGTCGTACGGGCTGTTGAACGCGATCGGGATGTTCTGCGCCGCCGGACCGAAGACGTCCATGGTGACCTGGTCGCCGAAGAAGGCGTCGGGTTCGCGCAGTTTCCTCATCGCGTATGACGCCGGGGTGGAGGGGAAGAGCACCGAGTCGACGAACCCCTGGGCCTGGTTGCCCGCGTCGAGCATCCAGGTGATCATCTCGAAGGCCTTCTCGGGCTCCCGGCACGCCTTGGTGATCGCGAGGAACGAGCCGCCGATGTTCGAGGGACCGCCCGGACAGGCGGCCACCCGCCACTTGCCCTTGGTCTTCGGCACGTTGAGCTTGATGTCACCGGCCGCCCAGGAGGCGTTCAGCTGGCTGGGCAGCAGACCCCGCTCGGTGGCGGATGTGTTGTCCGGTGTGCCGTTGATGATCTTCGATACCAGTCCGCGACGGGTGGCCTCGACGGAACGGTCCCAGGCGGTGCGCACATGCTCCTGGTCGCCGATGAAGTGCCGGTCCTTGTCGACGAAGCGCTTGGTCGTCTGGTTGACCGAGATGCCGAAGACGCTGAGGGCGTCGGTCAGGATGAACGTGCCGGGGAGGCGCTTCTTCAGCTGCTCGCCGGCCGCGAAGAACTGGTCCCAGGTGGACAGCTCCCTGGAGACGTCCTCGGGCTCGTACGCCAGCCCGGCCTTCTGGAAGACGGCGGGCTGGTAGTAGTGCGCGACCGGACCGCAGTCGATCGGGAAGCCCACCATCGAACCGTCCGGGGCGATGCCCTGGTCCCACTTCCAGGGCAGGTACTGGTCCTTGAGCTTCTCGGCGCCGAGCGTGCGCAGGTCCACGAACTGGTCGGAGTTGGGCAGATACGAGGCCATGTCCTCGCCCTTGAGCCCGGCGATGTCCGGTATGTGGGCCCGTCCGGTCATCGTGGTCATGAGCTTCGAGCGGTAGTAGCCGCCGATCTGGATGGCCTGCAGGTTCACCGCGCTGTCGTAGCGGGTCTTGGCGTCCTGGACGACCTTCGGGCTCAGCCCGCCGCTCCAGTACCACAGGACCATGTTGCGCCCGGTCGAGCCGGTCGGAACGCCGCAGCCGGTCGCCAGGCCGCCCAGTGCCGTGGCGGCCGTACCGGCCAGGCCGGCGCGCAGCAGGCCCCTTCGTGAGAGCCGCACAGCTCCCACCGCCTTTCGGATCTTTTCGGTCTTCGCGTACGTGGGGTCGTGCAAGGGGTCGTGCGTGGGGTGTTTCGCGTTGCGATGCGTGGGGTCGTGCGTGTCATGGGGGAGGTAGTACGGGGTGTTGCGCGTGGGGTCATCGGGGTGCGCCCGGCCGACGCGTGGCGTCGGGCGGGGTCACGGGGGCGGGACGGACGGGCGGGCCCGGGTCCGCCGGGACGCGGTCGGCCAGGAAGCCGTACGCACGCCGCAGTTCACGGTCTTCGAGCGACTGCCACCAGCGGTGGACGCCGTACCAGCCGGGCGCGGCAAGCGCACCGCCGTGCCGCTGCACGGACAGGCCCGCGGCCAGTACCGCGAAGCGCAGCCGTTCCTCCAGCGGCCAGCCGCCGAGCGAGGCCGCGACGAAGCTCGCGCCGAAGACGTCTCCGGCGCCCGTCGCGTCCAGGACGTCGACGGGGAGGGCCGGCACCTCCGCGTACTCGCCCGTCGTCTGGTCCACCGCGACCGCGCCTTCGCCGCCCCGGGTGATCACGGCGACCGGCACCAAATCGGT
Organism: Streptomyces sp. NPDC090798; assembly: GCF_044768965.1. NCBI lineage: Bacteria > Bacillati > Actinomycetota > Actinomycetes > Kitasatosporales > Streptomycetaceae > Streptomyces > Streptomyces sp. NPDC090798. The sequence goes on along the minus strand of NZ_JBIVXA010000002.1, from coordinate 588,509 downwards.
CAGCGTGCCCAGGGCCGCGACCGCGCTCTCGGTGCGCGTGTACGCCATCGCCTCCGTCTCGTTCGGGAGGAAGGCGTGGCACAGGGAGAGCTGGTCGAGGAGGTCGCGGGACCACTGTTGTGTGGGGTCCCAGCCGACGTCCGCGTAGATCTGCGTGCCGGCCGCGGCGGCCTTGGCGAGCCAGGCGCGCGGTTCTGCTTCGATGTGCACGAGGGCGGTGCGCGCCTCGGGCGGGTCGCCCATCAACTCGTCCTGCGAGTAGGGCGGTTGCCGGCCGTGGGTGACCAGGGCCCGGTCGTCGCCGTGGGCCAGCGAGACGGTGACGGGAGTGTGCCAGCCGTCCGCGGTGCGGGACAGGGAGAGGTCGATGCCCTCCTGGTCGGCGAGGACCTCACGGCAGTACGCGCCGTAGTGGTCGTCGCCGAAGACCGTGGCCAGGGAGGTGCGCAGGCCGAAGCGCGAGGCCGCGACCGCCAGGTTGGCGATGCCGCCGGGGCTCACGCCCATGCCCTCGGTCCAGATCTCCTCGCCGGCCGTCGGCGGCTTCCCCAGTCCGGTGAGGACGAGGTCGTAGAAGAGCAGCCCGGTCAGCAGCACATCGGGCCGTTCGTCACCCACGAGCGCATCCTCTCGTCAAAACTCTGCAAGCGGTGCACAGGATCGTGCGCGCCTCTGGCTAATTTGGCAAGAGTCGAGCAGAACTGAGCATAGAAATGATTGGGAATGACGAGTACTGTTCACGGGGTGCTGGCAGAGCGACGACATCAACTCATCCTGCGGGCCCTGCGCTCCGGCGGCCCCGCAGCCGTGACCGATCTCTCCGAACAGCTGGGCGTGAGCCCCGCCACGGTCCGCCGTGACCTGCTGAAACTGGAGGAGGAAGGCCTGCTCACGCGGGTGCACGGCGGGGCGGTCGTGGAGGAGGGCGACCAGCCCTTCGCCGAGGTCGCCGAGGTCCGTGTGGCCGAGAAGGACGTGATCGCGGCGCGCGCCGCCTCGATGGTCCAGGACGGCCAGTCCGTCCTGCTGGACATCGGCACCACCGCCTACCGGCTGGCCCGGCAGCTGCACGGCCGCCGGATCACCGTGATCACCAGCAACCTGGTGGTGTACGAGGAACTGGTGGACGACGAGGACATAGAGCTGGTGCTGCTCGGCGGAATGGTCCGCCGTGAGTACCGCTCCCTGGTCGGCTTCCTCACCGAGGACAACCTGCGACAACTGCACGCCGACTGGCTGTTCCTCGGCACCAGCGGGGTACGGCCCGGCGGGCAGGTGATGGACACCACCGTCGTCGAGGTGCCGGTCAAGCGGGCCATGATCAAGGCGGGCGACAAGGTCGTCCTGCTCGCCGACCGCGCGAAGTTCCCGGGTACGGGGATGGCGCGGGTCTGCGGCCCCGAGGAGCTGGACGTGGTGGTGACGAACGGCCCGCTGGACCCGGCGACGCGGTCTTCGCTGGAAGAAGCGGGCGTGCAAGTGGTCGTGACGGGAAAGGCGGAAACGGCGTGAAGCTGACGATTCTGGGTGGCGGCGGATTCCGGGTGCCGCTCGTGTACGGGGCCCTTCTCGGGGACCGCGCCGAGGGCCGCGTCACCCATGTCGTGCTGCACGACGTGGACGCCGGACGCCTCACGGCCGTCGCCCGGGTGCTGGCCGAGCAGGCGAAGGACCTGCCGGACGCCCCCGAGGTGTCCTTCACCACCGACCTCGACGACGCCCTGCGCGGTGCCGACTTCATCTTCTCCGCGATCCGCGTCGGTGGCCTGCAGGGACGTGCCGACGACGAGCGGGTGGCACTCGCGGAGGGCGTCCTCGGTCAGGAGACGGTCGGCGCCGGCGGTATCGCGTACGGCCTGCGCACGGTTCCCGTGGCCGTCGACATCGCCCGGCGGGTGGCCCGGCTCGCCCCCGACGCCTGGGTCATCAACTTCACCAACCCGGCCGGACTGGTCACCGAGGCCATGTCCCGCCACCTCGGCGACCGCGTCATCGGCATCTGCGACTCGCCGGTCGGCCTCGGCCGCCGCATCGCCACCGTCCTGGGCGCCAACCCCCGCGAGGCCTGGATCGACTACGTCGGCCTCAACCACCTCGGCTGGGTACGGGGGCTGCGCGTCGCGGGCCGCGACGAACTGCCGCGGCTGCTCGCCGACCCCGAACTGCTCGGCTCCTTCGAGGAGGGCAAGCTCTTCGGCGTCGAGTGGCTGCAGTCCCTGGGCGCCGTCCCGAACGAATACCTGCACTACTACTACTTCAACCGGGAGGCCGTCCGGGCCTACCAGCAGGCGGAGAGGACCCGCGGCGCGTTCCTGCGCGACCAGCAGGAACAGTTCTACGCCGAGATGAAGCGCCCGGACACCGCCGCGCTGAGTGCCTGGGACCGTACGCGGGCCGAGCGCGAAGCCACCTACATGGCGGAGAACCGGGATGCGGCGGGCGCCGGCGAACGCGACGCCGACGACCTCTCCGGCGGCTACGAGAAGGTGGCGCTCGCCCTGATGCGGGCCATCGCCCGCGACGAGCGCACCACGCTCATCCTCAACGTCCGCAACCGCGGCACGCTGGGCGTGCTCGACACGGAGGCCGTCATCGAGGTGCCCTGCCTCGTCGACGCCAACGGCGCCCACCCGGTCGCCGTCGACCCGCTGCCCGACCACGCCAGCGGACTGGTCTGCGCGGTCAAGGCGGTGGAGCGCGAGGTCCTGTCCGCCGCCGAGTCCGGCTCGCGCGCGACCGCCGTCAAGGCCTTCGCCCTGCACCCGCTCGTCGACTCCGTGAACGTGGCCCGTCGTCTGGTCGAGGGGTACGCGTCGGTCCATCCGGGCCTGGCGTACCTTGAGTAAGCGCTTTCCCCCTTTCTTGGCTTCTTGGCTCCTGGAGACCTCATGCACGACGAACGCCGCCGGATCGAGGAGCGCGTCGCACGCGTCCACGACCAGCGCATCAAGCCCGCGATCTACGCCGCCTCGGTGCCCTTCGAGGTCGAGGCCTGGCAGGCTCCCGGCGAGCCGGTCCCCTTCGAGGAGGCCGCCGCGGCGCCGTACAAGCCCTTCGCGATGGACACCCCCTGGGGTCCGCCGTGGGGCACCACCTGGTTCCGGATGCGCGGGTCGGTCCCCGCGGACTGGGCGGGCAAGCGCGTCGAGGCCGTCTTCGACCTCGGCTTCGTGGGCGACTGGCCCGGCAACCAGGCCGAGGCGCTCGTCCACCTCCCGGACGGGGTCCCGCTGAAGGCGGTCAACCCACAGAACCAGTACGTGCCGATCGCGCACCCGGCCACGGGCGGCGAGGAGATCCACTACCTGGTCGAGGCGGCCTCCAACCCCGACATCCTGGCGAACGACTTCGCGGGCCCGACCCCGCTCGGCGACCGCCTCACCGCCGGCGACAAGCCCCTCTACACCTTCAAGCGCGCCGACATCGCCGTCCTCGACGAGAACGTCTGGCACCTCGACCTCGACGTCCAGGTGCTGCGCGAACTCATGCTGGAGCTGAGCGAGCTCGACCCGCGCCGGCACGAGATCATGATCGCGCTGGACCAGGCGATGGACGCCCTCGACCTGGACGACATCTCCGGGACGGCCGCCGCCGCCCGCGCGGTGCTGGCCCCCACCCTGGCCAAGCCCGCCCACGCCAGCGCCCACACCCTCTCCGCCGCGGGGCACGCGCACATCGACTCCGCCTGGCTGTGGCCGATCCGCGAGACCAAGCGCAAGACCTCCCGCACCTTCTCGAACGTCACCGCGCTCGCCGAGGAGTACGAGGAGCTGGTCTTCGCCTGCTCGCAGGCCCAGCAGTACGAGTGGGTGCGCGACAACTACCCGCACGTGTGGGAGCGCATCAAGAAGGCGGTCGCCGACGGGAACTGGGCGCCGGTCGGTGGCATGTGGGTGGAGGCCGACGGCAACCTGCCCGGCGGCGAGGCGCTGGCCCGCCAGCTCATCCACGGCAAGCGGTTCTTCATCGAGCACTTCGGCATCGAGACCAAGGGCGTCTGGCTGCCGGACTCCTTCGGCTACAACGCGGCCTACCCGCAGCTCGCCAAGCTCGCCGGCAACGACTGGTTCCTGACCCAGAAGCTCTCCTGGAACCAGACCAACAAGCTGCCCCACCACAGCTTCTGGTGGGAGGGCCTCGACGGCACCCGCATCTTCACGCACTTCCCGCCCGTCGACACCTACAACGCCGAGTTCTCCGGCAAGGAGATGGCGCACGCCGTCCGCAACTACCAGGACAAGGGCCGCGGTACGACGTCCCTGGCGCCCTTCGGTCACGGTGACGGCGGTGGCGGCCCCACCCGCGAGATGATGGAGCGCGCCCGGCGGCTGGCGAGCCTGGAGGGCTCGGCGAAGGTCCGGGTCGAGCACCCGGACGCCTTCTTCGCCACCGCCCGCGAGGAGATCCCGGGGGACCAGGTCTGGTCCGGTGAGCTGTACCTGGAGCTGCACCGCGCCACCTACACCTCGCAGGCCCGCACCAAGCAGGGCAACCGGCGCAGCGAACACCGCATGCGCGAGGCCGAGTTGTGGGCGACAACCGCCGCACTGAACGCCCCGGGCTACTCCTACCCGTACGAGAAGCTCGACCGGCTCTGGAAGACGGTCCTGCTCCACCAGTTCCACGACATCCTGCCCGGCTCGTCCATCGCCTGGGTGCACCGGGAGGCCGAGGCGGAGTACGCGCGGGTGGCGAAGGAGGTCGAGGCGATCACGGCCGAGGCCGTGGCCGCGCTGGGCACGGGCGAGACCCGGGTGTTCAACACCAGCCCGGTCGACCGCGCCGAGGTGGTCCGCACCTCCGTCGGCATCCCGATGTACGCCGAAGTCCCGGCCGGCGGAAGCGCGTTGCTGGGCGCGGCAGAGCCCCCGCGGCCGGTGACCGTCGAAGGCCGCGTCCTCGACAACGGTCTGGTCCGCGTCGAGCTGGCCGAGGACGGCACGCTGGCCTCCGTACGCGACCTGACGGCCGGCCGTGAGGTCCTCGCCGACAAGGGAAACCTGCTTCGTCTGCACAGTGACCTCCCGAACTACTGGGACGCCTGGGACATCGACAAGCACTACAAGAACCGCTACACCGACCTGCTCGACGCCGAGTCCGTCACGGTCGTCGAGGACGGCCCGCTGCTCGGCGCGCTGAAGGTGGAGCGCGCCTTCGGCAAGGGCTCCCGGATCGTGCAGACGATCACCGTGCGGGCCGGCAGCCGCCGGATCGACGTCGAGACCGAGATCGACTGGCACGAGGCGGAGAAGATCCTCAAGGCGGCCTTCCCGGTGGACATCCGGGCCCCGCACTCCTGCGCGGAGATCCAGTTCGGCCATGTCCAGCGGCCCACCCACACCAACACCAGCTGGGAGTCGGCCCGCTTCGAGGTCTACGGCCACCGCTGGGTGCACATCGCCGAGCCCGGCTACGGCGTCGCGGTCATCAACGACTCGACGTACGGCCACGACGTCTCCCGTACCGTTCGCGAGGACGGCGGTACGACCACGACCGTACGCCTGTCCCTCGTGCGCGCCCCGCGGGTGCCGGACCCCGAGGCCGACCAGGGCAAGCACCGCTTCACCTACGCGCTGCTGCCGGGGGCGAGCATCGAGGACGCGATCGCCGAGGGCTACGCGCTGAACCTGCCGCTGCGGGTGGCGGATTCGGCCGGTCCGGCCGAGCCCGTGGTCTCCGTGGACGGGGAGGGCGTGACCATCGAGGCGGTCAAGCTCGCCGACGACGCCTCGGGCGATGTCGTCGTACGCCTCTACGAGTCCCGCGGAGGTCGCGGCACCGGCACCCTGCGCACCGGCTTCCCGCTCGCGGGGGCCCAGGTGACCGACCTCCTGGAGCGCCCGCTGACCACGGCCGACACGGAGGGGAACGCGGTTGCGGTCGCGCTGCGCCCCTTCGAGGTGCGGACGCTGCGGCTGGCGGTGGCGAAGGCGTGAGCCTGCTTTCCCGGGGGAAGTGACCAGGCTTTTCCCGGGGAAGTGACCGTACTTCCCATGAGGAAGGACCGCGGTGGCCTCCGTCCCCGGCTCGGGGACCGGAGCGACACCATCGGGTCGGGCCGTGTCCAGCCCGCGCGGGCGTGGGGGCATCCGACCGTCTGACGGCCGGATACCCCCACGCCGGGAGTGTCAGCCGGTGAACCCGGCCGTGATGGAGGTGAACTGCCAGTTGTTCTGGCTGATGCCGGAGCAGTTGCTCACCACGCCGCCGCCGGGGCAGGGCCGGTCACGGTTGACCGCCCAGTAGGCGAGACGGGCGATGTGGTGCGAGTTCGCCCAGTCACGGATCGAGGTCCAGATCGCCGGGGTGGTGTTCTCCTGCTGGTCGGACAGACCGTTCATGCCGGAGATGCCGATGTGGGAGTAGGCCGTGGCGTCGTCCCAGCCGAAGGTGGACTTCAGCTTGGCCTTCAGGCCCTCGGCGGCATTGACGGTGTTGCCGTACATGTCGGAGCCGCCGCCGAAGTCGAACGGCATGATCGTGAAGACGTCGATGCCCGCGTTCAGCGACTGCGCCTGCTCGATGAGCCGGTTGCCGTAGTAGGTCGGGCCCGTTGTCGAGGTGCCGAAGGTGACGATCGTCCTCAGGCCCGGGTTGTTGGCCTTGACGGTCTTCAGCGCGGTCAGGATCTTGGCCTGGACGGCCTCGTTCTCGAACTCGTCCGTGTTCTCGATGTCCATGTCGATCGCCTTGAGGCCGTAGGCGTCGATGACCTTCTGGAGCGCACCGGCGAGCGCGCTCGCCGAGGAGCAGTTGGCCCCGAGCTTGCTGCCCTGCCAGCCGCCGAACGACGGGACGACGTCACCGCCGGCGGAGCGGATCTGGTTGATGACGGTCTGGTCGTTGCCGCCGGTCAGTGCCCGGCTGCCGTCCCAGGCGGGGTTGCAGCCGCCCGAGTCCAGCACGAACGCCATCGTGAACCACTTGACGCCGGTCGAGCTCATCACCGAGGTCGCGCTCGGCGGATCGCCCCAGCCGAGGTAGAGGTAGGGCGCCGCCTGCTTGAAGCCGGTGCCGCCGCCACCGCCGGCGTTCGTGGTCACGGACACGGAGTTGGAGGCCCCGGAGGTGTTCCCGGCCGCGTCCCGCGCCTTCACCGTGAACGTGTAGGCGGTGCTCGACGCGAGACCGCTGACCGTCGCGCTCGTCCCCGACACGCTCAGCACCTGGTTCGAGCCGCTGTAGATGTCGTACGCGGTGACGCCCACGTTGTCGCTCGACGCGCCCCACGACAGGGACACGCTGGAGGAGGTCTTGCCGGTGGAGGTCAGGTTCGTCGGCGCGGTCGGCGCCTGGGTGTCGGAGCCGCCTCCGCCGCCGCCCGGACCGTCCAGGCTGATGTCGTCGGCGTAGTAGGTGCCCTGCGCGTACCAGCCGTGGACGTAGATCTTGGCACTGGTCTGCGAGGCGCCGGTCGTGAAGGAGACGCTGAGCTGGCTGTACGCCGACGGGGACGTCGTCCACGTCGAGGCACCGCCGTCCACGCCCAGGTAGACGTAACTGCCGCGCACCCAGCCCGAGAGGCTGTACGTGGTGTTCGGCTGGACCGAGACGGTCTGGCCGCACTGGGCGGTGTCACTCGAACTCACCGCCCCGGCCAGGGCCTTGGAGCCGCCGTGCACGGGGCTGGAGACGACCGAGCCGAGGTTCCCGGTGCAGGACCAGGGGGAGAGGCCGCCCGACTCGAAGCCGGGGTTGGACAGGATGTTGGCCGCCTGGGCCGTGGTGGGCAGCGCGACCGCCCCGGCCAGCGCCAGGGCGGCGGTGCCGAGCAGCGCGAGGACGCGATGTCTGGAACGCCTGAGATCTGTTCTGAGGTTGATGCGCACGCGATCTCCCTTGAGGCATGGGGGTGTTCGGGAGTGCTTCGGGAGTGCTGAGAGGTGCGCAACCAAGTTGGTATGGACCAATCCTGCTGTCAAGGCGTTGCGCGGAATTGGTCCAGACCGGTGAGGGGAGAAGAGTGGGGACGGGGGCGGAGGGCTCAGGCGGGGGCGATGGCGGCCGTGGTCGCGTTGGAGGCCTTGGACGCATGGGCGGGCGCGGGCTCCGGCGCCGCGGCCTCCGTGGCGGGGGCCGGGGCGGGCACGGCGGGCAGGGTGGACGCGGGCGCGTCGGTGCGCTGGTGCGGGAGCGAGACCGGACGCACCGGACGGGGGCCCGCGAGTACGGTGTAGTCCTGCCCGAGCAGCGGCGGCACCATCTCGCCCGTCTCCTCGCCGAGCGCCAACTGCACAGCCGCCCAAGGGGCGTTGATGCCGCACTGCGAGAGCTGGTGCAGACCGCCCGCCGGGCGGGTGTTGACGTCCATGAGAACAGGGTCGTCACCGAGCATCCGGAACTGAATGTTCGTCAGATAATGCAGTCCGAACGCCTCCGCGAGCAGCCGCGCGGGCTCGATGAACGAAGGGTGCAGCGTGAAACCGCGACGCCGCCCGTTCTTGGTGCGGCCCACCGCCATACGGACCCGGCCGTCCGGCGCCGTGAGGCAGTCGACGGACACCTCCGGCTGCCCCAGGAGCGGCATGACCAGCCAGTCGACGGGCTCGTCCGCCGACCGCAGTGCCTCCACGACCAGGTCGAGCGGCACGTACGGGCTCGGAAATCCATTGAGGTGCGAGAGCGAGAAGGGGGCGCGCGTGATGACGCGGAAGCCCACTCCGCCCGCCCCGGCCGCCGGCTTGAAGCAGGCCTTGTGGCCCTCGGCCTCCAGCGTCTCGACCGCGGCGACCAACTCCTCCTCGGTGCGCACCCGCCACCACGGCGGTACCGGCACGCCCACCGCCTGCACCGCCTGGTACGCGGTGGCCTTGTCCTGGAAGACGGCCACGGCCTCGGAGGGCGGTGCCAGCAGGGCCGTACCGAGCGCCGCGAACTCGGCGCGGTGCGCCACGATCGCCGCCTGCTGCAGGACCGGCACGAACACGTCGATGGAGTGGCGCGCGCACTGGTCGAGGGCGTACTCGACGTAGGCGGCGGGGGAGAGGCCCTCCGGCTCCATGGCGGCGGTGTCGGCGGCGGCCAGCACGGGGGAGTCGGGATCGCCGTGGGTGGCGTGGATCTCGACCGGGCGGAGCTGCGGATTACTTCGCAGCTGGTCCATGAAGAACACGTTCTCCGCGTACGTGCGGTTGAGCCAGACGCGTACGCGAGAACCCATGCAGGCCGCCTTTCAGGGTTCCGGGCACGGCGGAGCAGGCCGTGCCCGGCCAGGGGAGAGGGAGGAACAGCAAACCGCCATACGCCGAGAAGGGTTCGTGGCGGTTGTGTTGGGGCGATCATAAGGGGCGCGAGCCCGGTGTGACGCTACGGGCGTGTTACGGATTTCCCGAGACCCCGGAATCAGGCTCGACGCGCCGGGGCGCGAGGCCCGGCGCGCGGGCCGTCCTTGTCCCGCGGGGACGAATGTGTTCTTGTGTTTCCAGTCCTATTCTCGGAGGTGGCAAGGGTGCGGTCGACGGCCGGCGGACACGGAAACCTGCTGGCCATCAGCGACCTGCACATCGGGTACGCGGAGAACCGCGCCCTGGTCGAGAAGATGCGCCCGCACACCGACGACGACTGGCTCCTCGTGGCCGGTGACGTCTCGGAGACCGTGGCCGACATCCACTGGGCCCTCGACACCCTCAGCGGACGCTTCCGCAAGGTCGTCTGGGTGCCCGGCAACCACGAGCTGTGGACCCATCCCAAGGACACCGTGCAGCTGCGCGGTGTCGCCCGCTACGAGCATCTGGTCGCCATGTGCCGGGAGTTGGGCGTCACGACCCCTGAGGATCCCTACCCCGTCTGGGACGGGCCGGGCGGCCCCGTGGTCGTCGCACCGCTCTTCCTGCTCTACGACTACTCGTTCCTGCCGCCGGGCTGCGCGACCAAGGACGAGGGCATGGCGTACGCCGAGGGGACCGGGGTGATCTGCACCGACGAGCACGTCCTGCACCCCGACCCCTACCCGAGCCGCGAGGCCTGGTGCCGGGCCCGGGTCGCCGAGACCGAGCGCAGGCTCGCCGAGCTGCCCGAGGACCTGCCCACCGTCCTGGTCAACCACTACCCGCTGGACCGTCACCCGACCGACGTCCTGCGCTACCCCGAGTTCGCCATGTGGTGCGGCACCCGGCTGACCGCCGACTGGCACCGCCGCTTCCGCGCCCAGGTCATGGTCTACGGTCATCTGCACATCCCGCGGACCACCCACCACGAGGGCGTCCGCTTCGAAGAGGTCTCGGTGGGATACCCCCGGGAGTGGCGGCCCCGCCCCGGGCCGCCGGACACCCTGCGCAACGTACTGCCGATGGAGGTCGGAACCGGTGATCGAGGAGCTGCTCCCGGAATCGGTCGTGACCGTGGAGACACACGGTGACGACCAGGACTGGGGCGCGCCGCTGTACCCCGGGGAGCAGCAGCTCGTGGCGCGGTCCGTGGAGAAGCGGCGCCGTGAGTTCGCCGCCGTGCGCGCCTGCGCCCGCCAGGCCATGGAGAAGCTCGGTGTGCCCGCCCAGGCCGTCCTGCGCGGCGAGCACGGGGCGCCCGTCTGGCCCGACGGGCTGATCGGCAGCATGACGCACTGCGAGGGCTACTGCGCCGCCTCCCTCGTCCGCGCCACCGATCTGGCCTCCTTGGGCATCGACGCCGAACCCCACGAGGAACTCCCCGACGACGTCATCGTCTCCGTCGCCCTGTCCACGGAGAACGACCGGCTGCGCGAGCTGGCGCGGCGGGACGCCTCCGTGCACTGGGACCGGTTGCTGTTCAGCGCCAAGGAGTCCGTCTACAAGGCGTGGTACCCCCTCACCGGAAAGTGGCTGGACTTCTTCGAGGCGGACATCGAACTCTTCGCGGACGAGGGCCCCGCACGCTCCGGCGGCCTGCGCGCCGAACTCCTGGTGCCGGGACCTCTGGTGGACGGGCGACGCATACAGACCTTCGAAGGACGCTGGACCGTGCGACGAGGCCTCCTGGCCACGGCCGTCACGGTCCCGCACACCTAGGCAAGGCGGCCTTCCGGCTCCGGGCACCAGCTGTGCAGCAGCCGGAAGAACTCCTCCTCGTTGCCCGCGAGCCCGGCCGCCGCCAGCGCCTGCTCCGCCTCGGCGAGCGCGGCGGGTGGCACCACGGGTGGTCGACACCCGTCCGGCGGACCGTCGAACGCCGCTCGTACGGTCTGAAGGAGACGCAGATAGGCCTGCACGGCGGCGCGTTCGTGGTCGGTCAGTACGGCGGTCGGCATCGGACGGCTCTCCCCGGGTCGGCTGGTCGAAGCGGTACATGGCGGTACCTGCCTCCAGCTTGCCAACCGCCACTGACAATGCCGTTTCGATGCGTGGAGGTTCGCCCGCTTAGCGGAGGTGAAACATCACGGAAATCCCTTGTGGGACAGGGGCCCTAGGGTGGTGAGAAGAGCCGGGAAGAGCCTTCTCGGCTGCGGGGGAAGCCGCCTTCACGGCGGCCCGGAACAGGAGGTGAGCCCGTGGTCGACGTACCGCCTCGGCGTCCGCGGCGCAACCCGCGGCTGCGCTCCGTGGGCGACGCGGAGCTGCGTCTGCAGCACCGTGTCGTGCACGGCTACCGTCGTGCCTACCGCGCGGCCGGTGAGGGCCCCGCGCTCGTCCTGATCCACGGCATCGGCGACTCCTCGGCGACCTGGGCGGACCTGATCCCCGACCTCGCCCGCTCCCACACGGTGATCGCGCCGGACCTGCTCGGCCACGGCTCCTCCGACAAGCCGCGCGCCGACTACTCGGTGGCCGCGTACGCCAACGGGGTCCGCGATCTGCTCACCACGCTCGACATCGAGTCAGCCACCCTGGTCGGGCACTCGCTCGGCGGCGGTGTCGCCATGCAGTTCGCCTACCAGTTCCCGGAGCGCACCGAACGGCTGATCCTGGTCAGCGCGGGCGGCGTCGGGGGCGAGGTCAACCCCGTACTGCGGGCCGTCTCGCTGCCGGGAGCCCACCTCATGCTCTCCACGCTGCGACTGCCCGGCATGCGGCTACAAGTCGGTCTGTTCCTGCGTCTGATGAGGCTCCTGGACACCGATCTGGGCCAGGACGCACCGGAGTTGCTCAACCTCGTCGACGCGCTGCCCGACGCGACCTCCCGCAGCGCGTTCATCCGCACCCTGCGAGCGGTCGTCGACTGGCGCGGGCAGGCGGTGACCATGCTCGACCGCTGCTATCTGACCGAGGGCATGCCCACGATGCTGCTCTGGGGCGACCGGGACAGCGTGGTGCCGGTGCGGCACGCGTACGGCGCCCACCAGGCCATGCCGGGCAGCCGGCTGGAGATCTTCGAGGGCGCGGGCCACTTCCCCTTCCACAGTGACCCGGCCCGTTTCCTCGAACTCGTCGAGGAGTTCACCAGCTCCACCAGCCCGGCCGACTGGAGCCGCGAGCACTGGCGCGAACTGCTGCGCGCGGGCCGCCCCGGCACGACGGCCGGCCGGCCGGACACCGCCCACAACCGGGCGGTGGAGCGCGACCTGCGCGAGGCGAGCGAACGCAGCGCGACCTGACACCCGCCGCGGACGGTGCCCCGCCACCCGCGGTGCCCGGCGCCGCTCGACGCCCGTCCCCCGCTCAGCCGGCCGCCGGCGTCGCCGACGGCTCCGGCGCGCTCAGTACCGCTTCCCGTTCCTCGGCCGTGAGGGGCGGCGCGGTCAGGGGAGGGCGCCGCGGGCCGCGCAGTACGGCGAAGACGACTTCCGGTTTGACCAGCGTGGACAGCGGCGCGGAGAGGGTCATCACGGCCAGGAACGCCCGGGCGGCCAGGGGGCGTCCCGCCGCCGTGCGCAGGAGCCGGTCGACATAACGCCCCAGCAGCTTCCGCGTGACCCCGGGCTGCTCGCCGATCGCGCCCGGGTAGCGGATGTCCGTGCCCGTGGCCAGCTCCCAGGCGATCGTCACCGGAAGCGCCACCGCCCGCTGCACCCGCCGCGCGAGCCCCGGCGCCGCGATCCCGTGCTCGGCGAGCTGCCCGCGCAGCGCCAGCGCCCCCTGCGCGGCCACCGCCATGCCGTGCCCGTAGACCGGGTTGTAGGTGGCGACGGCGTCGCCGAGCGCGACGAACCCCTCCGGCCAGCCCTTGACCTTCTCGAAGAAGCGCCGCCGGTTGACCGTGCTGCGACTGACGGCGACGTCCGTCAGCGGTCGCGCGTGCGCGATCAGCTCGCCCACCACGGGGTGGCGAAGGCCGCGCGCGAACGGCTCGAAATCCTCGACGGAGCCCGTCGGCTGCCCGTCGCGGGTGCCCGACAGCGTCACCAGCCAGCGCCCGCCCTCGACGGGCACGATCGTCGCGGACCGACCCGGCACGGGCTGCGCCGGGTCGGGCTGCACACCGACCACGGGACAGTCCCCGGTGCCCGCCGGCGCCCGGAAGATCCGGCTGGCGTAGGTGAGTCCGGAGTCGACCTCGTCCAGCGGCGCCGGTGCGACGCCCAGCGCGTCGAGCCAGACGGTGGAGCGCGAGCCGCGCCCCGAGGCGTCCACCACCAGGTCGGCCGGCAGCACCCGTTGCCCGCCGTCGCGCATCCGTACGCGCACGCCCGTCACCCGGGAGGCGTCCCCCTCAAGACCGAGCAGCTCCGTGCCGTCCACGACGGTCACCCGGTCCCTCGTGGCGACCTGGTCGCGCAGGACCGAGTCGAGCAGATCACGGCTGCACGAGATCATGAACTCCATCTCGGGCCAGCGCCGCAGCCAGCCCTGCGCCGTCAGTGAGACGAATCCGGTGGGCAGCGGGATCCGGTGGGCGCCCGCGGCGAGCCAGGCGGCGGTCACCCCCGGCAGCAGCTCCTCCATCGCGCGAGCGCCGCCGGACAACAGCAGATGGGCGTGCCGGGCCTGCGGGAGACCCTTGCGCGGCACGGGCCCGTCCGGCAGGACGTCGCGCTCGACGACGGTGACCTCGGCGTACGGGTCCAGGGCGGCGGCGGCCAGCAGACCGGCCGTCCCCGCGCCGATGACGACGGCCCGACGGGGGGCCGTATCTCTGTCGCCTGCTGCCGCGCTAGCGGGATTGCTCATGGAAGTCGCTCTCTGACCTGGTCGCGGCCCGTCCTTTGACGGCCGCGACGACGGGTGACTGACGCAGGGCCATGGACATCCGTACGAGGTCGCGTGGACCCTCGGCGGAAGCGGCGGGGGCGGTGTCGGCCTCCGCCGCGCTGATGACCCTGCCCTCTGGGTCGGCCGCCCTGGCCCGCACCGCCGCCGTCACCATCGCCGCATCGGCCTCGGCCTGGGCCTGGGCGGGCTCGGAGCCCGCCGTCACGGCCGCGTCGTAGGCGAGGGAGCGTACCGCGGAGTCGAAGTAGGGGTACAGGCTGAGCATGCCGTCGTGGATGTCGGACTCCCGCTGGGTGACCTGGAGTTCGGCGGAGGACCACCAGGAGATGCGCACGGCGTGGTCCGCGTACGCCGAGACCGTCCTCAGCTCGCGCCACAGCGGTCCGAGCCTGCGGTACGTCGACCAGGTGGTCCAGCTGTCCCCGATGCGCTGGCAGGCCAGCGGGAGCAGGAAGCCGACGGCGCTGACCTGGGCTCCGACGGAGGCCAGTACAGGGGCCACGTCGGTGCTCAGTCCGTCCAGGTTCGCGCCGTTCCAGCGGGCCACGACGGCGATGAACTTGGTCGCCGAATAGGGGACGTTGAACAGGAAGCCGACCGCGATCGTCAGCAGCCCGGCGCGCAGCCAGCCGTCCACCTGGAGGGCCCAGCGCCAGCACATGACGTTCATCGCGACACCCGCGACGGTCAGCGCCACGAGGTAGAGGACGATCATCTCGCGGATGAACGGGGTGTTCGCGTAGTAGGTGTCGAGGTCCCGCAGGCGCTCCTCGGGGCAGTCCCCGAGCAGGTAGAGCACGACCAGCGCCACGCTGACGACGCCGTACCCGGTGATCCAGCGGCGGGAGAGCCGGCGGGTGACCTCGGGGGGGCCGCCGCGCCAGTGGATGATCAGTACCAGACAGGACGCGCTGAAGACGCTCAGCAGGCAGTAGACCAGGGGCGCCGAGACGTTGGGGATACCGGTGAGGTCGTTGACCTCGGCGATGGTCGGCGGGGCCGCGAAGAGGAACACCAGGCAGGCCAGCGCCAGCAGGATGCCCACCGACCGCAGCAGCGGGTCGCGCCAGCCGCGGATCAGGGTGGGCGCCTTGACGGCGAGGGCGACGCCCATCGCGACGGCCGGGACGTAGTAGCTGGATCCGTCCATGTCCGGGAGGGCGCCTCAGCCCTGCGGTCCGCGGTACCCCAGGGACGCCTCGATGCGCCCGGCCAGACCGTCCCGGCTCACCGGCCCGCGCAGTGGCGAACCGGCCAGCCAGGTACGGCACTTGCTGGCGAGCAGCAGACCGAAGCTCTCGGCCTCCTTCTCGTCCGCGAGGTCGAAGCGGGTGCGCGCGGCGACCCTCAGGACGGTCGCCTGCAGATCGGCGGTGTCGCTGAGTAAGCGGGCCGCGACGGCGGCGCCCTCGACGTGGTGACTGCAGTGCCCGGCCTTCATGTGCCACAGTTCGTGGCCGAGGATCACCAACTGGTGGTCGGGGGCGGTGCGTTCCTCGATGACGACGAGGTCCTGGTCGGCCATGTCGAGCCACAGCCCGCTGGCGGTGCCGGGCGGGAACGCGGCCGTACGGAACTGGACGGGACGGCCGCGGCGTCTGCTCATGGCGTCGCACAGGGCGGCGTACAGGTCGGCGGGTTCCGCCGGCGCCGGGAGCGAGAGCTCCGCGACCAACTCGCCGCACAGGCGGCGCATGTCCCTTCCGATGCCCACAGTTCTCCCCCGGATCACGACTCGGGCCGCTTGACGCTCTCCAAGAGCATGTCCAGCCATTCGGCGACCTTGTCGCGGTGCTGGTCGGTGGGCAACTGCGCGGCCCGCCAGGCGATTCCGCGGACACCGTGGTCCTGGAGCAGCCGCTCCAGCGGGTCGTCGGCGGCCGCGGCCGCCTGGCGCTCGCGGTCGGCGAGCTGTTGCAGCAGCTCCTGCTCCGAGCGCTGCAGGGCACCCACGAGCGCCTCGGAGTCCTCGGCCGTCAGGAATCCCGCGTGCACCCGGAAGAAGCGCTGGATGGCGTCGCAGTGCTCCATGGTGGGGCGCCGGTCGCCGTTGATGAGGGCGCCCGCCTGTTGACGCGACATTCCGGCGCCGTCGGCGATCTCCTGTTGGGTGTATTTGCGCCCATTGGGCTTGAGCCGGGTACGGCGCAACAGGTCCAGGCGCTGGAGGAAGCGGGCCTGTAGATCGGGTTCCCCGGCGGGGCGACCGCCCAGCAGGGCCCGCACCACGGGTTGGGGGACGCCGGACTCGGCCGACAGGCGCTGGACGTCGAAAACCTCGGAGTGCTGCACATCGAGCCGGTCGGCGAGTGCGGTGACCCGGGCCACGACGGCCGGCAGCAGAACCGTCGCCGTGGCGCCCGGAACTTCGAAGCCATCCGTCACCGACTGATCTCCTACGTCTCTCTCAGTCTCGCTCGGGTTTGTCAGGTCCCTCTCACGAGGGTCAGGGACCAACGGGAGACTAGCCGCTCGCTCGAACTCACATCCAGCTGTCGCCACAACTGTGGCGCGATTCAGCCGTCAACAAGCGCTAAATGCCACGATAGTTGACATGGCTGAGCTCCGGGCAGCAGGATCGGGGCGCCGCGTGAAGGCCGCAGAGGCAAGAGGGGTGACCTCCCGATGGCGTACCAGGCAGGATGGCAGCGGTCCCAGCCGCGACCTGTCCCCGAGAGTCTCGAGGCTCAGGCGTATCTCCAGGACTACGCCACCCTTCTGGAGGCCGTTGCGTTCCCGTCCGTGGTCTTCGACCACCGCTGGGACGTCGTGTTGTCCAACGCCGCGTTCGAGACACTTTTCGGCGGCGTAGGCCCCCATCCGACCGCCATGCCGGGTGACAACTTCCTCCGGTTCGTCCTCTTTCACCCGGACGCGGCCACGGTCCTCGGTGAGCACGAGTCGAGCTGGTGCCTGCCGATGCTGGCCCACTTCGCCGCGGCGGTGGAGCGCCACGGTCAGGACCGCGGACTCCAGTCGATCCGCCGGGACATCGCCCAGGACCCGATCATGGAGGCCGCCTACCGGCAGGGCCTGCCGCACTGGATCCGCGCCGTCGGCCCGGACGCCGTCGAGCACGACGGCGCCGTGCGGCCGCTGGTGCACCCCGATCCCCGCTGGGGCCGCACGGACTGCCGGATCGTCGGCGAGACCCCCAAGACCCTTCAGGACATGGGATACACGCGGATGACCCTGGTCCTGCGCGAGGCGCGGCCCATGACGGCCGGACCGCGCAGGACACGCAACGGCGCGGCGGAGCTGCGCGTGGTGTGAGCCCGCTCGGCGGTCCGGGGTGTGGGCCCGCTCAGGGGTCCAGGACAACGAGCACGAGGGGCACCGAGTCGCACGGGATCAGCCGCATCCCGTCGTGGCGCGCGGTCCGCGCCCCTGCCAGTACGGCCCCGAAGTCAGGGCCCTTCGTGAGCGATCCGGCCAGATGCGCGGGGTCGGCGGACGCGGCCACCCGCCCGCGCCCGTTCACCAGGTGGGCGGCCCCGGGCAGTTGTTGGAGCAGCGGCACGACCGCCGCCTCGAAGTGCCGCAGATACACGTCGGCCGCGGCGACCCCCACGAACCGGCCCTCCACCTGCACGGGTGCGGACAGCGTCAGGCTGTACTCGTCGGAGCAGAGGTAGTCCACATAGGGCCCGGCGACCGCCCGCCGCCCGGTGTCACGGGGGAGGGCGAACCAGTCCCAGTGCGTGTAGTCGGAGTACGCGGAGTGCTCGGGGTCGAGGTCGAGCAGCAGCGGCCGTACGTCCCCGTCGGAGCCGGTCTGCCACCACTCCAGCCACGCCGGTACGTCACTCAGCAGTCCCGGCGCGGCGACGAACCCGACGCCCGACACCAACTCCTGCCGGGCGAGGCGGAGATGAAGCCCCGGGCGCAGCGCGGCCAGGTCGACGCTCGCGGGGCGACGGCCCTGCGCGGCGACCCCGGTGAGCCGGGCCGTGGTGTCGGCGCGGGTCTCGGCGACCGCCTCGAACACGGCCTCGAGGGTGGAGCGGACCTGGGCGGCGACGGCCGCCTCCGGTGTCGCTTCAAGCGTCGCCGTGGCGCCGGCCGGACCGGGGCTCCTGCTCATGGACGCCCTCCAGCGGACGGGGACCGGACGCGGCGCGCGGCATCGCGAGGCGGACGGCGATGAGCCGTGCCGTCGAAGCCTGGACGCACCGCTCGGCCAGCGCTCTGGCCGATGCGTGGGCTCCATCTTGCACGGCCGAGATTACGGAGCGGTGACGGCCTGCGACTTCTTCACGATATGCGTCGTCCCCGAGCACGAGACACAACAAGGCCCCCACTTCCGTCTGGAGCGCGACCTGCTCGCGGGTCAGCCGGGCGGACTGGGCCGCCGCGGCGAGCTCGACATGAAACCGGCCGTAGACCCGGCTGCGCGCCGCGGCGTCCTCGGCGGACGTCAACTCCTCCAGGGTGCGCCGCAATTGCTGTAGGTCGCCCGACTCCGTGCGCTCCGCGGCCAGCTGGGCGGACGCGCCCGACAGGGCCGCCCAGTGGTCGCCCAGATCGCGCAGCTCCTCCGTGCTCCAGCCGGCCAGCCGCACCCTGAGCCGCTCCTCGCCGGGGACCTCGGGGAGGGAGACGAAGCTGCCGCCGCCGCGCCCCCTGCGGGTGGTGACCAGCCCTTGCTGGCGCAGCGCCATCAGCGCCTCGCGCAGGGTGACCGTGGACACGCCGAGCTGACCGGCCAGCTCCATCTCGCCGGGCAGCTGCTCCCCGTCGGCGAGCAGGCCGAGCTCGATGGCGTCGCTGAGTCTGCGGATGACCGTGTCCACCCGGGCCCGGTTGTCCACGGGGGTGAAAACGGCTCTGCGGGCACCCTCGGCGTTGTTGTTCACGTACTGCTTCACGGCCACCACCTTGTGCGTTGACTCAACCTTTACTCTAAGGGGGTCTTGAGCTTTGAACTATGACTTCATATCTTTCCGGTCAACGCGCCAGCGCACCAGAAAGGTTCCCGCCCATGGAGGCAACAGCGATCCGGCTCCAGGGCCTGCGGAAGGCGTTCGGTGAGACGACCGCCGTGGCCGGAGTGGACCTGGACATCGCCGACGGTGAGTTCTTCTCGATGCTCGGCCCGTCCGGCTCGGGCAAGACGACCGTCCTGCGCATGATCGCCGGCTTCGAGAGCCCGACCGCGGGCCGGATCGAGCTGGCGGGCCAGGAGGTCACCGGGCTGGCCCCCTTCGAGCGGGACGTGCACACCGTCTTCCAGGACTACGCGCTGTTCCCGCACATGACTGTCGAACAGAACGTCGCGTACAGCCTCAAGGTCCGCAAGGTGCCCAAGGCCGAGCGGCTCCGACAGGCCCGCGAAGCGCTCGCGGACGTACGCCTCGAAGGCTTCGGGGGCCGCCGCCCCTCCCAGCTCTCCGGCGGTCAGCGTCAGCGCGTCGCACTCGCCCGCGCCCTCGTCGGGCGCCCCCGGGTGCTGCTGCTCGACGAGCCGCTCGGCGCCCTCGATCTCAAGCTGCGCGAGCAGATGCAGGTCGAACTCAAAGCGATCCAGCGCGAGGTCGGCATCACCTTCGTCTTCGTCACCCACGACCAGGAGGAGGCCCTGACGATGAGCGACCGTATCGCCGTCTTCAACCAGGGCCGCATCGAACAGGTCGGCACCCCGGCCGAGATCTACGAACGCCCCGCCACCGCCTTCGTCGCGGGCTTCGTCGGCACCTCCAACCTGCTCGAAGGCGACAGTGCGCAGCAGGTGGTGGGCGCATCGGGCACGTACAGCATCAGGCCCGAGAAGATCCGGGTCCTCAAGGAGTCCGCCGAGGCCGACGAGCCGGAGCACTCCACCGCCACGGGCACCGTCGTCGAGGTCGTCTATCTGGGCGACGCCACCCGTTTCCTGGTGGACCTCGACGCGGGCGGCCGGCTGACCGCGCTCCAGCAGAACCTGGAGACCTCCTCCGAGGACGTCGCCGCCTATCGCGGCACCCGGGTCCGGCTCCAGTGGCACCACCGTCACACCTTCAAGGTCCCCGCCCCCCGCTGACGACCCCCACGCTCAGTCCCCCATCACGTATGGAGTACGTCGTGCGCCTCAACCGAACCCTCCAAGCCACTCCCTTCTCGTTCGTGGCCGCCGTCGCGGTGCTCCTCGCCGCGACCGCCTGCGGATCGTCCGACTCGGGCTCCTCCTCGGCCACGGGCCTCAACCCTCCTGATCTCAAGGCGCAGTCGAAGCTGGGCAAGACCGAGGGCCAGGTCAATCTGGTCGCCTGGGCCGGGTACGTCGAGGACGGCTCCAACGACCCCAAGGTCGACTGGGTCAGCGACTTCGAGAAGCAGACCGGCTGTCAGGTCAACTCCAAGGTCGCCGCCAGCTCCGACGAGATGGTCAAGCTGATGAAGACCGGCCAGTACGACGCCGTCTCCGCGTCCGGCGACGCGTCCCTGCGCCTCATAGCCTCCGGCGACGCGGCCCCGGTCAACACCAACCTCGTGCCGAACTACAAGGACGTCTTCAGCGGCCTGAAGAACGGGGCCTGGAACTCCGTCGACGGCAAGATGTACGGCATCCCGCACGGCCGCGGCGCCAACCTGCTGATGTACAACACGCAGAAGGTCACGCCCGCCCCCACCTCCTGGTCCGCGGTCTTCGACGACGCCTCGAAGTTCAAGGGGCACGTGACGGCGTACGACTCGCCGATCTACATCGCCGACGCGGCGCTGTATCTGAAGGCGACCAAGCCGGAGCTGAAGATCAAGGACCCCTACGCGCTGGACCAGAAGCAGTTCGACGCGGCCGTCGCGCTGCTGAAGAAGCAGAGCGCGAACGTGGGGGAGTACTGGAGCGACTACCTCAAGGAGATCTCCGCCTTCAAGAGTGGTGACTCCGTGGTCGGCACCAGCTGGCAGGTCATCGCCAACCTGGCGCAGGGCGAGGGCGCCAAGGTGAAGGCCTTCGTGCCCAGGGAAGGCTCCACGGGCTGGTCGGACACCTGGATGATCTCCGCCAAGGCCAAGCACCCCAACTGCGCCTACAAATGGATGGACTGGATCATCTCGCCGAAGGCGAACGCCCAGGTCGCCGAGTACTTCGGTGAGGCCCCGGCCAACTCCAAGGCGTGCACCGAGACCAGCGACAAGTCCTTCTGCGACACCTTCCACGCGGCCGACGAGGGCTACTGGAAGAACATCGCCTTCTGGAACACGCCCATCGAGCAGTGCCTGGACGGCCGCACCGACGTGAAGTGCGTGCCGTACGCGAAGTGGGTCCAGGCCTGGACCGAGATCAAGGGCTGAGAGACAACCGATGACCTCCACCGCGCAGGCCGCCGGACGGTCCCCCGTCCGGCGGCTCGCCGGGACCCTGCACCGCCGGCCGCGGCTCAGGCTGTCCCTGCTGCTCACCGCGCCGCTGCTGTGGCTGGCCGTGCTCTACCTCGGCTCGCTGGCCGTGCTGTTCGTCTCGGCGTTCTGGACGACCAACTCCTTCACCTCCGAGGTCGTGAAGGTCTGGTCGACCGACAACTTCCATGCCCTGTTCACGACGCCCGTCTTCCGGCAGGTGATCCTGCGCAGCATCGGTGTGGCGCTCGCCGTCACCGCCCTGTCCGCGGTGATCGCCTTCCCGGTCGCCTTCTACACGGCCCGCATCGCCAAGCCCAAGTGGCGTCCGCTGCTCGTGGTCGCCATTCTCACGCCGCTGTGGGCGAGTTACCTCGTCAAGGTGTACGCCTGGAGGCTGATCCTCTCCCAAGGAGGGTTCGCCGACTGGATGTTGAAGCCCTTCGGGCTCGGCGGACCCGGGTTCGGACTCTTCGCGGCGATCATCGCGCTGACCTACCTCTGGCTGCCGTACATGATCCTGCCGATCCACACGGCACTGGAGCAGCTGCCCGCCAACCTGCTCGACGCGTCGGCGGACTTGGGCGCCCGCGCCGGACGCACCTTCCGCTCGGTCGTGGTCCCGATGGTGCTGCCGTCCGTGGCGGCCGGCTCGGTCTTCACCTTCTCGCTCAGCCTCGGGGACTACATCACCGTGCAGATCGTCGGCGGCAAGACCCAGCTGATCGGCAACCTCGTCTACTCCAACATCGAACTGAACCTGCCCATGGCCGCCGCGCTCGGCACGGTCCCCGTCGTCGTCATCGTGCTCTACCTGCTCGCGATGCGCCGCACGGGCGCCCTGAGCAGTCTCTGAGGAGCCCGCCGTGCAACTCTCCCGTTCCGCGCGCATCGCGCTCCGCGTCGCCGCCGGGGTCGGCTTCGCGTTCATCTACGTCCCGCTCGCGCTGGTCCTGGTCAACTCCTTCAACCCGGACCGCAGCGCGAGCTGGCCGCCGTCCGGACTCACCTTCCGCTGGTGGTCGGTCGCCTGGGAGAACGAGGGTGCCCGCGCGGCGCTCTGGGTCTCGGTGAAGGCGGGCCTCGGCGCCACGGCCATCGCCCTGGTGCTGGGCACGCTGATCGCCTTCGCCGTGGCCCGGCACCGGTTCTTCGGCCGCGGCGCCATCTCGTTCGTGGTCGTCCTGCCGATCGCGCTGCCCGGCATCGTCACGGGTATCGCGCTCAACTCGGCGTTCGGTACGGTACTTGAGCCACTCGGCGTCGGTCTGGGCCTGTTCACCGTGATCGTCGGCCACGCCACCTTCTGCATCGTGGTCGTCTTCAACAACGTCGTCGCGAGGCTTCGGCGTACCTCGGGCTCGTACGAGGAAGCGGCGATGGATCTGGGCGCGGACACCTTCCGGGCCTTCGCCGACGTCACCTTCCCGCTGGTGCGCTCGGCCCTGCTGGCGGGCGGACTGCTCGCCTTCGCGCTCTCCTTCGACGAGATCGTCGTGACGACGTTCACGGCCGGACCCGGCATCGAGACCCTGCCGATCTGGATCTTCAACAACATGACCCGGCCCCAGCAGGCGCCGGTCGTGAACGTCGTGGCGGCGGTGCTCGTCCTGCTCTCCGTGCTCCCGATCTACGCGGCCCAGCGGCTGTCCGCCGACACGGCGTCCGGGAGCCGGGTGTGAACGCCCGGTCATCGACCGCTGGGCGGCTCGTGTAAGTCGGTAAGTCGGCCCCTCGAGATGCTTCCTGACGAGAGAGGCATGTGACATAGTACTGGCGTGAGCGAGCGGCTGACCTGTGATGTCGTGGTCGTCGGAGCCGGAATGGTCGGCGCGGCCTGCGCGCTGTACGCGGCCCGGGCGGGCCTCGACGTCGTTCTGGTGGACCGCGGCCCGGTGGCCGGCGGGACCACCGGCGCGGGTGAGGGCAATCTGCTCGTCTCCGACAAGGAACCCGGGCCCGAACTCGACCTCGCCCTGCTGTCGGGGCGCCTGTGGGCCGACCTCGCGCAGGACCTGGGCGAGGTCTTCGAGTACGAGGCCAAAGGGGGTGTCGTCGTGGCCGCCACGCCCGAGGGGTTCACCGCGCTGGAGACCTTCGCGGCGGGACAACGAGCCGCCGGGGTCGAGGCGGTGCCGGTCGCCGCCGACCAACTCCACGCTCTGGAACCCCACTTGGCACCGGGTCTCACGGGCGCCGTGCATTACCCCCAGGACACCCAGGTGATGCCGGCACTCGCCGCGGCGCACCTGGTACGGGCCTCGGGGGCGCGGCTCCTGACAGGGCGGACCGTGACCGAGGTGCCGCGCACGGCGGACGGGGCGGTACGCGGCGTGCGGACCGACCGTGGTGACCTCCACGCCCCGGTCGTCGTCAACGCGGCCGGCACCTGGGGCGCCGACGTGGCCGCCCTCGCGGGCGTCTTCCTGCCCGTTCTGCCCCGACGCGGCTTCGTGCTGGTGACCGAACCGCTGCCGCGCCGGGTGCGGCACAAGGTGTACGCCGCGGACTACGTCACCGACGTGGCCAGCGACTCGGCGGCGCTGGGGACCTCACCCGTCGTGGAGGGCACCGCGGCGGGGCCGATCCTGATCGGCGCGAGTCGTGAACGCGTCGGCTTCGACCGGTCGTTCTCGCTGCCGGCCGTACGGGCGCTGGCGGCCGGGGCGACCCGGCTGTTCCCGTTCCTGGCCGACGTACGGGCCCTGCGGACGTACCTGGGTTTCCGCCCGTACATGCCCGACCATCTGCCCGCGATCGGCCCCGATCCACGGGTGCCCGGGCTCTTCCACGCCTGTGGGCACGAGGGTGCGGGAATCGGCCTCGCCACCGGCACCGGACGGCTGATCGCGCAGGCCATCGCGGGCAGGACGCCCGACCTGGACCTCACGCCCTTCCGGCCCGACCGCTTCCCGAAGGAGGCCGGGTGAATCCCCTGGAGCTGGTCGGGGCCGAGCCGGGCCCCGCGTTCACCGTCACCCTGGACGGCCGCGAGATCACGGCCCTGCCCGGGCAGACCGTCGCCGCCGCCCTGTGGGCGGCGGCCGTCACCTCCTGGCGCGCCACCCGCGGCGCGGGCCGCCCGCGCGGCGTCTTCTGCGGCATCGGCGTCTGCTTCGACTGCCTGGTGACCGTCAACGACCGCCCCAACCAGCGGGCCTGCCTGGTGCCGGTCCGAGCGGGCGACACGATCCGTACGCAGGAGGGGACGGGCCATGGCGACTGAGCGACCGCACCTCGCGGTGATCGGCGCGGGACCGGCCGGGCTGGCCGCGTCCCTGGCCGCCGCGGCGCGCGGTGTCCAGGTCACGCTGATCGACTCGGCGGCCGGAGCGGGCGGCCAGTTCTACCGGCGCCCCCCGGCGGGACTCGGGGCCCGGCGCCCCGAGGCCCTGCACCATCAGTGGCGGACCTGGCGGCGCCTCGAGGACGCCCTGGCCGCCCAGGTCGAGGCGGGCACGATCAGACATCTGGCGGACCACCACGTGTGGTGCGTCGAACCCGTGGAACGTGTGGAACTCGTCGTGCACGCGCTGCTCGGTCCCCTTCAGGAGGAGCCCGTCACCGTCCGCGCCGACGCCGTGCTGCTCGCCACCGGTGGGTACGAGAAGGTGTTGCCGTTCCCGGGCTGGACCCTCCCCGGGGTCGTCACCGCCGGTGGTGCGCAGGCCATGCTGAAGGGCGGGCTCGTCGTCCCCGGGCAGAGGGCGGTCGTGGCGGGGACGGGGCCCCTGCTGCTGCCCGTGGCGACCGGGCTCGCCGCGGCGGGGGTCGAGGTCGCCGCCCTCGTCGAGTCCGCCGACCCGAAGGCGTTCCTGCGGCGGGCCGGGGCGCTGGCCACACAGCCCGGGAAGGTCGCCGAGGGGGTGCGGTACGGCGCCCAACTTCTGCGACACCACGTCAAGTTGCTCCCACGGCACACCGTCGTCGCGGCACACGGCGCGGAGCGGCTCGACGCCGTGACCGTCGCCGCGCTCGACACCCACGGACGGGTCAGACCCGGCACCGAACGGCGCGTCCCGTGCGACACGCTCGCCGTCGGTCACGGCATGCTGGCGCACATCGACCTCGCCGAGTCGCTCGGCTGCCGTATCGACGGCCTGAACGTCGCCGTGGACGAGGAGCAGCGCACCGACGTGCCCGGCGTATGGGCCGCGGGCGAGACCACCGGCATCGGTGGCGCGGCGCTGTCGCTCGCCGAGGGACACATCGCGGGGCGCTCGGCCGCGGCCCGGCTGACGGGGACGCGGCCCGACCCGCGGGCGTGGGCGCGCGCCGCCAGGTCCCGCCGGAGAGCGCGGGAGTTCTTCACCGCGCTCGACACCGTCTACGCGCCGCCCGCGCACTGGACGGAGCAGGTCACCGACGACACCGTCGTCTGCCGCTGCGAGGAGGTCACCGCCGGTGCGGTCAGGAACGCCGTCGACGAGCTCGGCGCGGGCGACGTACGGACCGTGAAGCTGCTCACCCGCGCGGGGATGGGCTGGTGCCAGGGCCGGATGTGCGAGGCCGCCGTCGCCGGTCTCGCCGGATGTGAACAGACGCCCGCGCGGCGGTTGTTGGCACGCCCGGTACCGCTCGGGGTGCTGGCGGAGTCTGGAGATCCCGAGGCTGACTGACCACCTTCGTACCGCCCGCCCACGTTACCGAACGTCAGTAAAATGTCACACACTATGGAGAGCGAACCGCTCATGACCGACACTGAGAACCGTCCCTGGCGCGGCGTCCTCGTCGCCACCGCGCTCCCGCTGAACGACGACCTCTCCGTCGACTACGGCCGCTACGCGCAGCACTGCGCCTGGCTCGTCGAGAACGGCTGCGACGGGGTCGTACCGAACGGCTCGCTCGGCGAGTACCAGGTGCTCACGCCCGAGGAGCGCGCGAAGGTCGTGGAGACGGCGGTGTCGGCGATCGGCGGCTCCCGCGTGATGCCCGGCGTCGCCGCCTACGGCTCCGCCGAGGCCCGCCGCTGGGCCGAGCGGGCCCGCGACGCCGGCTGCCGCTCCGTGATGCTGCTGCCGCCGAACGCCTACCGTGCCGACGAGCGTTCCGTGCTCGCCCACTACGAGGCGGTCGCCGAAGCGGGCGTCCCGGTCGTCGCGTACAACAACCCCATCGACACCAAGGTCGACCTGGTGCCCGAACTGCTCGCGAAGCTGCACGCGGAGGGGTACATCCACGGCGTCAAGGAGTTCTCGGGCGACGTCCGCCGCGCCTACCGGATCGCCGAACTCGCCCCCGAACTGGACCTGTTGATCGGCGCCGACGACGTCCTGCTGGAGCTCGCCGTCGCGGGCGCCAAGGGCTGGGTGGCCGGCTACCCGAACGCGCTGCCCGCCGCGAGCGTCGAGCTGTACCACGCCGCCGTCGAGGGCGACCTCGACACGGCACGGCGGCTCTACCGCCAGTTGCACCCGCTGCTGCGCTGGGACTCCCGGGTCGAGTTCGTCCAGGCCATCAAGCTGTCCATGGACATCGTGGGCCGGCACGGCGGGCGGGTGCGTCCACCGCGTGTCCCGCTGCTGCCCGGGCAGGCGGCCACGGTCCGCGCCGCCACCGAGAAGGCGGTCGCCGCCGGGCTCGCCTGAGCGCCGCTCACCGGGTGAGCCAAGTTCTTCGCGAACAGCAGGAGTTACGGAGGTCCCATGCGCAGCAAACTCGTCCTGCACGCCGTCGACTCACACACCGAGGGCATGCCCACCCGGGTGATCACCGGCGGCATCGGGACCATCCCCGGCGCGACCATGAACGAGCGGCGGTTGTACTTGCGTGAGCACCGCGACGACATCAGGCGGCTCCTGATGAACGAGCCGCGCGGCCACTCCGCGATGAGCGGCGCCATCCTCCAGCCGCCCACCCACCCGGACTGCGACTACGGCGTCCTCTACATCGAGGTGTCGGGCTACCTCCCGATGTGCGGGCACGGCACCATCGGCGTGGCGACCGTCCTGGTGGAGACGGGCATGGTCGAGGTCGTCGAGCCGGTCACCACGATCCGGCTCGACACCCCGGCGGGCCTCGTCGTCGCCGAGGTCACGGTCGAGGACGGCGCCGCCCGCGCGGTCACGCTCAGGAACGTGCCGTCCTTCTCGGCGGGCCTCGACCGCAAGGCCACCCTGCCCGACGGCCGGACGGTGACGTACGACCTCGCGTACGGCGGCAACTTCTACGCCATCCTGCCGCTGGAGCGGTTCGGCCTGCCCTTCGACCGGTCGCGCAAGGAGGAGATCCTCGCCGCCGGACTGTCGCTGATGGCGGCCGTCAACGCCGAGGACGAGCCGGTCCACCCCGAGGACCCGTCCATCCGCGGCTGCCACCACGTCCACCTGTACGCGCCCGGCGCCACCGCCCGCCACTCGCGCCACGCCATGGTGATCCACCCCGGCTGGTTCGACCGCTCGCCCTGCGGTACCGGCACCAGCGCCCGCATGGCGCAACTGCACGCCCGGGGTGAACTCCCCCTGCGCACGGACTTCGTGAACGAGTCCTTCATCGGGACGCGGTTCACGGGACGACTGCTCGGCACGACCGAGGTCGCCGGAATCCCGGCCGTGCTGCCCAGCTTCACCGGCCGTGCCTGGATCACCGGCACCGCCCAGTACCTCCTGGACCCGACCGACCCCTTCCCGGCGGGCTTCGTGCTCTAGCGATACTGATGTCACGTGACATTGCACAAGGGTCACGTGACACTGCGCAAACCCGCCATGCCGTACGAGGAGTCGACCATGCCCGCCACACGCAGCAGCGCACCCTCCGCCGCTCCCACCGCCCTGCCCCTCCTCGGTGGCAAGAAGAGCAGCTACCGTGAGCGCGTCGCCGACGCACTTCGCGCCGCGCTGATCGCGGGCGAACTGCGGGCCGGCGAGGTGTACTCCGCGCCGACGCTCGCCGCCCGCTTCGGCGTCTCGGCGACACCGGTGCGTGAGGCCATGCTCGACCTCGCCAAGGAGGGTCTCGTCGACACGGTGCCCAACAAGGGCTTCCGGGTCACCGCGGTCTCCGAGAAGCAGCTCGACGAGTACACCCACATCCGCTCGCTGATCGAGATTCCCACCACCGTGCGGCTGGCCACCACCGCGGACCCGGTCTCCCTGGAGGCGCTGCGTCCGGCCGCCCGGGAGATCGTGACCGCGGCGGCGGCCGGTGACCTCGTCGCCTACGTCGAGGCGGACATCCGCTTCCACCTCGGTCTGCTCGCCCTCGCGGGCAACGCCCACCTGGTCGAGGTCGTCGGCGACCTCCGCAAGCGCTCGCGCCTGTACGGTCTCAACGCCCTGGTCGAGGCGGGCCGCCTCCAGGACTCCGCCGAGGAGCACCTCGAACTGCTCGACGCCCTTGTGGACCGCGACCCCGAGGCCGTACGCAGGGTCATGACCCGGCACCTGGGCCACGTCCGCGGCCTGTGGGCGGCCCACTAGATCCACTGGAACCACTCGCTTCCACTGGAACCTTTCGGTTCCACTGGCTCCACTCGTTTCCACTCGGTTCCACGGGGTCCACCGCGCCCCACCGAGTTACGCAAGCAACTTGCATTTCTTGCGCTATTCTTGCGCACATGACGCGACGACTTGCTCAGGTGGCGAAGAAGGTCGGGGTCAGCGAGGCCACGGTCAGCCGGGTGCTCAACGGGAAGCCCGGCGTCTCCGACTCCACCCGGCAGGCGGTGCTCTCGGCGCTGGACGTGCTCGGCTACGAGCGGCCCACCCAGCTGCGCGGTGAACGCGCGCGGCTCGTGGGGCTCGTCCTGCCCGAGCTGCAGAACCCGATCTTCCCGGCGTTCGCCGAAGTGATCGGCGGCGCGCTCGCGCAGCTCGGGCTGACGCCGGTGCTCTGCACCCAGACCAAGGGCGGCGTCTCCGAGGCGGACTATGTGGACCTGCTGCTCCAACAGCAGGTCTCCGGTGTGGTGTTCGCGGGCGGACTGTACGCGCAGGCCGACGCCCCGCACGAGCACTACCGGCAGCTCGCGGACCGCAACATTCCGGTGGTGCTGGTCAACGCGGCCATCGAGCACCTCGGCTTCCCGTGCGTCTCCTGCGACGACGCCGTGGCGGTCGAGCAGGCCTGGCGCCACCTCGTCTCGCTCGGTCACGAGCGCATCGGGCTGGTCCTCGGGCCCGCCGACCACATGCCCTCGGCGCGGAAGCTGGCGGCGGCCCGCGCGCTCGCCCCCGAGCTGCCCGACGCGCACATCGCGCGGGCCATGTTCTCGATCGAGGGCGGCCACGCGGCGGCCGCCCGGCTCATCGACCGTGGGGTCACCGGCTTCATCTGCGCCAGCGACCCGCTCGCCCTCGGTGTCGTACGGGCCGCCCGCCGCAAGGGACTCGACGTGCCCTCACAGGTGTCCGTCGTCGGCTACGACGACTCCGCGCTGATGAACTGCACCGAGCCGCCCCTGACCACCGTCCGCCAGCCCATCGAGTCGATGGGCCGGGCGGCCGTCGAGCTGCTGAACGCCCAGATCGGCGGGAGCAGCGTCACCGCCGAAGAGCTGCTGTTCGAACCGGAGTTGGTGGTCCGGGGCTCCACCGCGCAAGCGCCCCGCCACTGAGATCCACTCTGCTGTCAAATAATTCCAGATTCTGCGCGACATCTTGCGGACACTTGTCGGCGGTGCTTGAGTGTGCGGCGCCAGCACACGGCGGTGCGTCAGATCAAGATGGCGCGCCACCGTGGGCCTTCCTCGCTCCTGCCCAAAGGGGTCCACCGATGAGAAGTACCGGGTTCCGCCGTACCTTCGTTGTGCTCACGGCGTCCGCCCTCGCGCTCACCGCCACCGCCTGCGGTGGCAGCGACGACGGCTCCGCGGGTGGCAAGACCCGCATCACGGTCAACTGCATGCCTCCGAAGAGCGCCAAGGTCGACCGCTCGTTCTTCGAGTCGGACATCAAGGCGTTCGAGAAGCAGAACCCGACCCTTGACGTCGTCGCGCACGACGCGTTCCCCTGTCAGGACCCCAAGACGTTCGACGCCAAGCTCGCCGGCGGCCAGATGGAGGACGTCTTCTACACGTACTTCACCGACGCCAAGCACGTCGTCGACATCAACCAGGCCGCCGACATCACGTCGTACGTCAAGGACCTCAAGAGCTACGGCACCATCCAGCAGCAGCTGCGCGACATCTACACCGTCGACGGCAAGATCTACGGGGTGCCGCGCACCGGCTACTCGATGGGACTCATCTACAACCGCAAGCTCTTCCAGAAGGCCGGTCTCGACCCCGACAAGGCCCCGGCGACCTGGGAAGAAGTGCGCGCGGACGCCAAGAAGATAGCCGCGCTCGGCGGCGGCACCGTCGGCTACGCCGACTACAGCGCCCAGAACCAGGGCGGCTGGCACTTCACCGCCGAGATGTACTCGCAGGGCGGCGACGTCGTCACGCCGGACGGCAAGAAGGCCAGCGTGGACACCCCGGAGGGCAAGGCCGTCCTGCAGAACTTGCACGACATGCGCTGGACCGACAACTCCATGGGCAGCAAGCAGCTCCTCGTCATCAACGACGTCCAGCAGCTGATGGGCTCCGGCAAGCTCGGCATGTACCTCTCCGCGCCCGACAACATCCCGATCCTCGTCAAGGAGAAGGGCGGCAACTACGACGACCTCGCCCTCGCGCCCATGCCCGGCGGCAAGGGCACGCTCATCGGCGGCGACGGCTACATGTTCAACAAGAAGGACAGCCCCGAGCAGATCAAGGCCGGCCTGAAGTGGCTCGACCACATGTTCCTCACCCCCGGAAAGGGCTTCCTCGGCGACTACGCTCGCGCCAAGCAGAACAACGCCCCCGTCGGCCTCCCCGAGCCCCGGCTCTTCACCGGCGCCGCCGACGCGAAGGACCAGCAGGTCAAGAAGGCCAACGCCAATGTGCCCGTGCAGAACTACCAGGCCTTCCTGGACGGCAACCAGAGCCTGCAGATGAAGATCGAGCCGCCGCAGGCCCAGCAGATCTACTCGGTCCTCGACGGCGCCGTCTCCGCGGTCCTCACCAAGAAGGACGCGAACATCGACCAGCTTCTCAAGGACGCCTCCGGGAAGATCGACTCCATCCTGGCCCGGGGCTGACCACGCGTATGAAGACCGCATCGAAGCCCGTGGTGCTTCCTCCGGCCGCCGTCGGCGCGCCGGAGGTACCGCGGTCGGCCGGGCGCCTGGCCGGGGGCCCGTGGCGCCGGCGCCTGGCCGACCAGTCGCGCGCGTACGCCTTCCTCGTCGGCGGCCTGCTCTGCTTCGCGCTGTTCTCCTGGTACCCCGCGATCCGCGCGGTCGTGATCGCCTTCCAGAAGTACACGCCGGGCTCGTCGCCCCAGTGGGTCGGCACCGCCAACTTCACCCGTGTCTTCCACGACCCGGAGTTCACCGCGGCGTGGCGCAACACGTTCACCTTCACGCTCCTCGCCCTGCTCGTCGGCTTCGCCGTCCCGTTCGTGATGGCCCTGGTCCTCAACGAACTCCGGCACGCGAAGGCCTTCTTCAGGGTCGTGGTGTACCTGCCGGTGATGATCCCGCCGGTGGTCAGCGCCCTGCTGTGGAAGTGGTTCTACGATCCCGGAGCGGGCCTCGCCAACGAGGCGCTGCGCTTTCTGCACCTGCCCACCTCGAACTGGTCCAACGGCGCCGACACCGCGCTCATCTCCCTGGTCGTCGTGGCGACCTGGGCCAACATGGGCGGCACGGTCCTGATCTACCTGGCCGCGCTCCAGGGCATCCCGGGGGAGCTGTACGAGGCGGCGGAACTGGATGGCGCGAACATCCTCCAGCGCATCCGGCACGTGACGATCCCGCAGACCCGGTTCATCGTCCTCATGTTGATGCTGCTTCAGATCATCGCCACGATGCAGGTCTTCACCGAGCC
This sequence comes from Streptomyces sp. NPDC090798, assembly GCF_044768965.1. Lineage (NCBI taxonomy): Bacteria > Bacillati > Actinomycetota > Actinomycetes > Kitasatosporales > Streptomycetaceae > Streptomyces > Streptomyces sp. NPDC090798. The sequence continues at coordinate 556,277 of NZ_JBIVXA010000002.1, read as the reverse complement.
GTTCGTCATCACCGGCGGCGGCCCCGAGAACGCCACGGTCACCGTCCTCTACCTCATCTACAAGTACGCGTTCCTGTACAACGACTTCGGCGGCGCGTGCGCGCTGAGCGTCATGCTCCTCGTGCTGCTCGGTGTCTTCTCCGCGGTCTATCTGCGGCTGACCCGCTCGTCGGGGGAGGAGTACTCATGAGCAGTGGCACCCGCACCCTGGTCTCCCCGCTCACCCTCGCCCGCCCCCGCGGCAAGGCCCTCTACTGGACCGTCTTCACGGCCGTCGTCCTGCTCTTCGCGCTCGCCTTCCTCTTCCCGGTCTACTGGATGGTCACCGGCGCGATGAAGTCCCCGGACGAGGTGACGCGGACCCCGCCGACCCTCGTGCCCAAGGCATGGCATCTCAGCGGGTACACCGACGCCTGGAAACTGATGGACCTGCCCACCCACCTGTGGAACACGGTGGTGCAGGCCGCCGGCGCCTGGCTGCTCCAGCTCGTGTTCTGCACGGCCGCCGCGTACGCCCTCTCCAAGCTGAAGCCCGCCTTCGGCAAGGTGATCCTCGGCGGCATCCTCGCCACCCTGATGGTCCCGGCGCAGGCGCTGGTCGTGCCGAAGTACCTGACCGTCGCCGACCTCCCGCTGATCCACACCAGCCTGCTCAACGACCCGCTCGGCATCTGGCTGCCCGCCGTGGCCAACGCCTTCAACCTCTATCTCCTCAAGCGCTTCTTCGACCAGATCCCGCGCGATGTCCTGGAGGCCGCCGAGATCGACGGCGCCGGACGGCTGCGCACCCTCTGGTCCATCGTGCTGCCCATGTCCCGCCCGGTCCTGGGCGTCGTGTCGATCTTCGCCCTGGTCGCCGTCTGGCAGGACTTCCTCTGGCCGCTGATGGTCTTCTCCGACACCGACAAGCAGCCGATCAGCGTGGCCCTCGTCCAGCTGTCGCAGAACATCCAGCTGACCGTGCTCATCGCCGCGATGGTGATCGCCAGCATCCCCATGGTCCTGATGTTCCTGGTGTTCCAGCGGCACATCATCGCCGGGATCAGCGCGGGCAGCACGAAGGGCTGACACCGACCCCGCAACAGAAAGGCAGGCACCGTGGGACAGCCCACCCATGCCCAGAACTGGTGGCGCTCCGCCGTCATCTACCAGGTGTACGTGCGCAGCTTCGCGGACGGCGACGGCGACGGCACCGGCGACCTCGCGGGCGTCCGCGCCAAACTCCCGTATCTCGCCGAACTCGGCGTGAACGCCCTGTGGTTCAACCCCTGGTACCTGTCCCCGATGAAGGACGGCGGCTACGACGTCGCCGACTACCGTGTCATCGACCCGGCCTTCGGGACGCTCGCCGAGGCGGAGAAACTCATCGCCGAGGCGAAGGAGCTGGGCATCCGCACGCTCGTCGACATCGTGCCCAACCACGTCTCCGACCAACACCCCTGGTTCCGGGCCGCCTTGGCCGGAGGATCCGAGCGCGAGCTCTTCCACTTCCGTCCCGGACGCGGCGAACACGGTGAACTCCCGCCCAACGACTGGCCGTCCCAGTTCGCCGGCTCAGCCGAGCCCGTCTGGACCCGGCTGCCCGACGGCACCTGGTACCTCCACCTGTTCACCCCCGAGCAGCCCGACCTCAACTGGGCGCACCCCGCCGTCCGCCAGGAACACGAGGAGATCCTGCGGTTCTGGTTCGAGCGCGGCGTGGCGGGCGTCCGCATCGACTCGGCCGCCCTGCTCGCCAAGGACCCGGACCTCCCCGACTTCGTCGAGGGCCGCGACCCGCATCCGTACGTCGACCGCGACGAGCTCCACGACATCTACCGCTCCTGGCGCACGGTCGCCGACGCCTACGACGGCATCTTCGTCGGTGAGGTCTGGCTTCCCGACACCGAGCGCTTCGCCCGCTATCTGCGCCCCGACGAACTGCACACCGCCTTCAACTTCTCCTTCCTGTCATGCCCCTGGGACGCGGGACGCCTGCGGACGTCCATCGACGAGACCCTCGCCGAACACGCCCCGGTCGGGGCGCCCGCGACCTGGGTGCTGTGCAACCACGACGTGACCCGCACGGTCACCCGCTACGGCCGCGCCGACACCGGCTTCGACTTCGCCACCAAGGCCTTCGGCACCCCGACCGATCTCGCACTCGGCACCCGCCGGGCCCGCGCAGCCGCCCTGCTCTCCCTCGCTCTGCCCGGCGCCGTCTACCTCTACCAGGGCGAGGAACTGGGCCTGCCCGAGGCCGAGATACCCCGGGACCGCATCCAGGACCCGATGCACTTCCGCTCCGGCGGCACCGACCCGGGCCGGGACGGCTGCCGGGTTCCGCTCCCGTGGACGGCCGACGCGCCGTTCGCGGGCTTCGGCGGCGAGCCCTGGCTGCCGCAGCCGGACGGCTGGTCCGCGTACGCCGCCGACCTCCAGGCCGCCGACCCCGGCTCGATGCTCTCCCTCTACCGTGCGGCCCTGAGGACCAGGCCGGAGTTCGTCGACGGCCCGCTCACCTGGCTGCCCGCGCCCGAGGGGGTACTCGCCTTCGCCCGGCCCGGGCACGAGGGACAGCTGCTGTGCGTCGTGAACCTCGCCGACGCCCCCGCCGACCTCCCCGCCCACTCCCGTCTCCTCCTCGGCAGCGGTCCCCTGGACCCACAGGGGCGACTGCCGAAGGACACGGCGGTCTGGCTGCGCGGCTGAGACCGCGGCGACAGCGCCGGCCGCATACCGCTATCCCCGCCCCCCACGAAGGGATCAGCACATGCACAACAGCACCAGATCTGTCAGGCGCATGCCAACCTTTGCCACCGTCACCGCCACCACCGTCGCCCTGGCGGCCGGCATGCTGGTGATGACAGCACCCGCCGCACACGCGGCCGTCGGCGCCAACCTGCCCTTCACCTCGGTCGAGGCCGAGTCCGCCACGACCACCGGCGCGAAGATCGGGCCCGACTACACCCAGGGCACCCTCGCCTCGGAGGCGTCCGGACGGCAGGCGGTACGGCTGACCGCGGGCCAGCGCGTCGAGTTCACCGTGCCACGCGCGGCCAACGCGGTGAACGTCTCCTACAACGTCCCCGACGGCCAGTCCGGCACCCTCGACGTCTACGTCAACGGCCGGAAGCTCGCCAAGACACTCTCTGTCACCTCCAAGTACTCCTACATCGACACAAGTTGGATCGCGGGCGCCAAGACCCACCACTTCTTCGACAACGCCCGGCTGGTCCTCGGCCAGAACGTACAGCCGGGCGACAAGGTGGCCTTCCAGGCGACGTCCACCCTGGTCACCGTGGACGTGGCCGACTTCGAGCAGGTGGCCGCCGCCGCGACGCGCCCCGCCGGATCGGTGTCCATCACCGACAAGGGCGCGGACCCCAGCGGCCAGGGCGACTCGACCCAGGCGTTCCGGGACGCGATCTCCGCCGCGCAAGGGGGAGTGGTGTGGATCCCGCCGGGCGACTACCGTGTCACCTCCTCGCTGAACGGCGTCCAGAACGTCACCCTCCAGGGCGCGGGCAGCTGGTACTCCGTCGTCCACACCTCACGCTTCATCGACCAGACCAGCTCGTCCGGAGGCGTCCACCTCAAGGACTTCGCCGTCATCGGCGAGGTCACCGAGCGGGTCGACTCCAACCCGGACAACTTCGTCAACGGCTCACTGGGACCCGGGAGTTCGGTCTCCGGGATGTGGATCCAGCACCTCAAGGTCGGCCTCTGGCTGACCGGCAACAACGACAACCTCGTCGTCGAGAACAACCGCATCCTCGACACCACCGCCGACGGGCTCAACCTCAACGGCAACGCGCGCGGGGTCCGGGTGCGGGGCAACTTCCTGCGCAACAACGGTGACGACGCCCTCGCCATGTGGTCGCTGTACTCGCCCGACACCAACAGCAGCTTCGAGAACGACACCATCTCGCAGCCGAACCTCGCCAACGGCATCGCGATCTACGGCGGCACCGACCTCGCGGTGACGAACAACCTGGTCGCCGACACCAACGCCCTCGGCAGCGGCATCGCCATCTCCAACCAGAAGTTCCTCGACCCCTTCTCCCCGCTCGCCGGCACGATCACGGTCTCCGGGAACACCCTCGTGCGCGCGGGCGCGATCAACCCCAACTGGAACCACCCGATGGGCGCGCTGCGCGTCGACTCCTACGACAGCGCCATCGCGGCGACCGTCAACATCACCGGGACGACGATCACCGACAGTCCCTACAGCGCCTTCGAGTTCGTGTCGGGCGGCGGCCACGGGTACGCGACCAAGAACATCACGGTGGACGGCGCGACGGTCAGGAACACCGGCACGGTCGTCGTCCAGGCCGAGTCGCAGGGCGCGGCCAAGTTCAGCAACGTGCAGGCCACGGGGGTCGGCGCGGCGGGCATCTACAACTGCCCCTACCCGAACGGTTCCGGCGCCTTCACGCTCACCAACGGCGGCGGCAACTCCGGCTGGGACACCACCTGGGCGGACTGTGCCACCTGGCCCCAGCCCGGCGCCGGGAACCCGGACCCCGACCCGTCCCGCAACCTCGCGGGGGGCCGCCCGGCCTCCGCCACCGGATCGCAGGACGTCTACACCCCCGGCAAGGCGGTCGACGGCGACGCGAACAGCTACTGGGAGTCCACCAACAACGCCTTCCCGCAGGCCTGGACGGTGGACCTCGGCTCGAACCAGCCCGCCCGCCGCCTCGTGCTGAAGCTGCCGCCCGCCTCCGCCTGGCAGGCGCGCACCCAGACCCTGTCGGTCCTGGGCAGCACCGACGGCTCCGCGTACTCGACGGTCGTCGCCTCCAAGGACTACCGCTTCGACCCGGCCACCGGGAACACGGCGACGGTCACCCTGCCCAGCGGCACGAACCTGCGCTACCTCCGGCTCAATGTCACCGCCAACACCGGCTGGTCCGCAGCCCAGTTCAGCGAGGTGGAGGCGTATCTGTCCTGAGACCGAAGGTCGCCCCGCGCTTCGCCGCCTGGATCTGCTCGTACACATGGGTCCGCAGTTCGGCGAAGCGCGGGGCGACCCGGGTGTGCAACTGGTCCCGCTCGTCCGGGAGATCGACCTTCAGCTGCTCCTGTACGACGGTGGGGGAGGCGGAGAGGATCAGGACCCGTTCGCCGAGGTACACGGCCTCGTCGATGTCGTGGGTGACGAACAGGATCGTGATGCCGCGTTCCCGCCACAGGCCCCGCACCAGGTCCTCCAGATCGGCCCGGGTCTGCGCGTCGACCGCCGCGAACGGCTCGTCCATCAGCAGGACGTCGGGCTCGTACGCGAGCGCGCGGGCGATCGCGACGCGCTGCTGCATCCCGCCGGACAGCTGCCACGGGTAGGCCCCCGCGGCATCCGTGAGCCCGACCGACTCCAAGGCGTCCGTGACCAGATCCCGGCGCCGCGCCTTGCTCAACGGCTTTTGCCTCAGGGGAAGTTCGACGTTCTCCCGCACCCGCATCCAGGGGAAGAGGCTGCGTCCGTACTCCTGGACCACGAACGCCATCCCCGGCGGCGGACCACTCACCGGGCGGTCGTTCAGCCGTACTTCGCCCGCCGTCGGCGCCAGTAGCCCGCCCACGCACTTCAGGAGCGTGGTCTTGCCGCATCCCGACGGGCCGACCAGACAGACGAGTTCGCCCGCGTCGACGGTGAAGGTGAGGTCCCGTACCGCCTCCACCCGGCGGCCGGCACCCTCGTAGACCTTGTTCAGGCCGGATACGACAAGAGACGCGTGCATGGAGCGTCCTTTCGCGAGCTTCACGGGGACCGCCGGGACACCGCGCGCTGACCGTGGTACCAGCCGAGGACGCGGCGCTCGACCAGTTGGAAGACGACCGAGAGAAGGAAACCGAGCAGGCCCAGGACGAGGATTCCGGTCCACATGTCGGGGATCGCGAAGCTCCGCTGGAACTGGACGATGGTGAAGCCGAGGCCGTCGCTGGCCGCGAACATCTCGCTGATGACCATCAGGATGATCCCGATGGACAGGGCCTGGCGCAGGCCCGCGAAGATCTGCGGGCTCGCCGCGCGCAGCACCACGCCGCGCAGCCGGGCGACGCCCGTGATGCCGTACGAACGCGCCGTCTCCGCCATCACCGAGTCGAGCGCCCGGACGCCCTCGACCGTGTTGAGCAGGATCGGCCAGACACAGCCGCTCGCGATCACGGCGATCTTCATCGTGTCGCCGATGCCGGCGAACAGCATGATGACGGGGACCAGGACGGGAGGTGGCAGCGCGCGCAGGAACTCGAGGACCGGCTCGCACACGGCCCGCACCCGCCGGTAGGAGCCGATGACCGTGCCCAGCGCCACGCCCATGACGGCCGCCGCCGCGTAACCGGCGAGCAGACGCAGCACGCTGGGCACGAGGTCGGAGCGCAGCCGCTCGCTCGTCCAGACGTCCGGGAAGGTCCTGAGGATCGTGCGCAGCGGCGGCCAGTACACGTTCGTACTGCCGTCGGACGCCAGCCACCAGACCGCGACGAGCAGCGCGGGCAACGCGACGACGAAGAGCGGCCGCAGCAGGAAGGGCCTCACACCATCACCTCCCCGCGCACCGACTGGTGCCAGGCAAGCGCCCGGCGCTCCACCGTGCGGGCACCCACGTTGATGAGCAGCCCGAGCAGACCGGTGACCACCACGAGCGCGTACATGTCGGGGACCGCCTGCGAGGACTCGGCGACCGCAATCCGCGCGCCCAACCCCGGTGCTCCGATGACGAGTTCGGCGGTCACGGCGAGGATGAGGGCCACCGCGGCGGCGAGGCGGACGCCCGTCATGACGTACGGGAGGGCCGTGGGCCACAGGACGTGCCGGACGCGTGCCCACGGGCCGAGGCCGTACGAGCGGGCCGTCTCCTCCGCGACCGGGTCGACGTCCCGGACGCCGTACAGGACCTGGACGAGAACCTGCCAGAACGAGGCGTACACGACGAGGAGGAGGACGGAGCGGAGTTCGGTGCCGTAGAGCAGGACGGCGAGGGGGATCAGAGCGACGGAGGGGATCGGGCGCAGGAACTCGATCGTCGAGGCGGTGGCCTCCCGCAGATACGGCACGACCGAGACGAGCAGCCCCACGACGACACCCGCGCCGACCGCGATCGCCAGGCCCAGCGCCCAGCCGGTCAGGGTGTCGCCGAGCGCCGCCCAGAAGGCGTGGTCGGCGGCCTCCTGGCCGAGCGCGTCGGCGATGCGGCTGGTCGGCGGGAAGTACGCCTCCTTGACGAGACCGAGCCGCGGCGCCGCCTCGCCCAGCGCGAGGAAGGCCGCGAGCCCGGCAGCGCCCAGGGCGGCGTTCGCACCCCTCACGGCAGCAGCTTGTCGAGGTCGGGCGTCGACCTGAACAGCCCGTCCTGCTCGCCCAGCTTCTCCAGCGCCTCGATCGACGCGCGGTTCGGCTCGGCCGGCCACTTCGGAAGGGTGACCTGGGCCAGTGTCGCCGCCGGGATCTTCGTGTACGTGGTGACGGCCTGGCGGACCTCGTCCGGGTGGGCGTCGGCGTAGGCGAGGGACTCCGCGGTCGCCTCCTTGAACTTCTTCACCACGCCGGGGTTCTTCTGCTCGTACTGCGTCGAGGTGAAGTACATCGCCACGGTGAGGTCCTTGGCGACGTCGACCAGAGACGAGGCGATCTCCGTGGCGCCCTGGCTCTTGACGGTGGCGAGCGCGGGCTCGACCACCATCGCGGCGTCGATCCGGCCGCTGTCGAGGGCGGCGGGCATCTGGTCGAAGGCCAGTTCGACGAACTTCACCTTGGACGGGTCACCGCCCGCCTTGCGCACCGACTCGCGCACCGCCGTCTCGTTGATGTTCTTCAGCGTGTTGACCGCGACCTTCTTCCCCTCCAGTTCCTTCGCGGACTTGATCGGGCTGCCCTTCTTCACGGTGATGGCGCCGAAGTCCTTGCCCGTCACACCCGTCGAGGCGACCCCGTTGACGACGGCCTTCACGGGCACGTTCTGGCTCTGGGCGATCATCAGCGAGGTCATGTTGCTGAACCCGAACTGGAACTGGCCGCTGACCACTCCGGGCACGATCGCGGCGCCGCCCTGCGCGGTCGTCATGGACAGCTTCAGGCCGCGCTTGCCGAAGAAGCCCTTCTGCCGGCCCAGATAGAGCGGCGCGACATCGACGATGGGGATGACCCCGACCTCGACCGTGGTGGTACCGCCGGACGACGCGTTCTTGTCCGAGGCGCCACCGCCACCGGACGAACCGCAGGCCGACGCGGCGACCAGAAAGGATCCGACCGCGAGACCGGCGAGCAGACGACGCATGGCTCCTCCTGTGCAGACGACATTGTTCCGACAGGCTGTGCGCGCACCGCGAGGGGTGCTCAGCGGGAAGGTAGAGCCCTCGTACGGCGGGGTCAATGGCTTTGGCTGACGATATTGTTGACACTTGGTGCGGTCGGGACGGCCGGATCGGGGCCCGCGTCGAGGCGGGCCGCCAGGACCCCGCGGCTCACAAGTCCAGCACGAGCCGCTTCCCGAGACACCGGGAGACGCAGATGAGCATGGTCTCGCCCGCCTCCCGCTCCTCGTCCGTGAGCACCGAGTCCCGGTGGTCCGGGGTCCCTTCGAGGACATCCGTCTCGCAGGTCCCGCAGGTGCCCTCGGTGCAGGAGAAGAGCACCTCGACGCCCGCGCCTCGCACGGTGTCGAGCACGGAGGCATCCGCGGGGACGGTCAGCGTACGCCCGCTGCGAGCGAGCTCCACTTCGAACTCACCGTCCCCGCCCGTCTCCTGAGCCTTCGGCCGGAAACGCTCGACGCGCAGCAGCCCGGCGGGGCAGTGCGCCTCCACCGCGTCCAGCAGCGGGCCGGGACCGCAACAGTAGACGAGCGTGCCCTCGGGGAGCCCGGTCAGGACGGAGTCGAGGTCCAGCAGTCCGCACTCGTCCTGCGGGGCGACCGTCACCCGGTCCCCGTACCGCTCCAACTCCCCGGTGAACGCCATGGATTCGCGTGTCCGCCCGCCGTAGAGCAGCGTCCACTCGGCGCCCGTCGTCTGCGCCGCGGTGAGCATCGGGAGGATCGGGGTGATGCCGATGCCGCCCGCGACGAAGCGGTAGCGGGCGGCGGGTGCGAGCGCGAAGTGGTTGCGCGGGCCGCGGACCCGGACCTTGTCGCCCGCGCCCAACCGCTCGTGCGCGTACGAGGAGCCGCCGCGGCCGTCCGGTTCCCGCAGCACCGCGATCCGCCACGTCCGACGGTCCGCGGGATCCCCGCACAGCGAGTACTGCCGCTCAAGGCCGACCCCGAGCACGACGTCGATGTGGGCGCCGGGCTCCCAGGCGGGGAGTTCCTCGCCGAGGGGGTGGCGCAGGGTGAGGCAGAGCACGCCGTCGGCGACGAACTCCCTCCGATCCACGATGAGTTCGACCTCGTAGGAACTCATGATCCAAGCCCCCGTGACTCCTTCGGCCGATGTCCTTCGGGGTGGCCGAGCATCCACTCCCACATCTCGGTCGGGTCCTGGGCGCTGTGCTCGGCACCGCAGTGACAGGTGCCGTGCAGCACATCGGTGCCCGGGATCCAGTCGACGCGGTAGATCTCGCGGGTCGCGAAGCGGGGAGGCGTGGTCACAGGACCTTCTCCATCGGCTTGTCGCCCTCTTCGACCAGGCGGGCGAGGATGCGGCGGGCCGCGAGACCGCCGGTGTCGATGTTGATGCTCAGCTCCTGGTAGCCCGTCCGCTCGGTGCCGAGCGTCTTCTGCAGCAGGTTGAGCGCGTCGACGTCCTGCATCACCACGGTGTGGTTGAAGTCCCTCAGGAACGTGGTGACTTCCTCGTCGTCCCTCGCGAAGTCCCGGGAGACCGCCCAGAAGTCGTAGACATGGCCGTCGCTCGACGGAGTGATCGCGTAGGTGATCTCGGTGTGGAAGGCGTTCGGGTCGCCGCCGTCCGCCTCGGGCAGCACCCCGACCGGGGCGATCCGGCTGTGCAGCAGATACAGGCACGGCGCGTGGTACTCGATGTCCTGCCAGCGGGTGATCCGGCCCTCGATGCCGGTCGAGCGGGCGTAGAACGGCGGACACTCGGCGTCGTCCATGTGCCGGCTGACCCGTACGACGCCCGCGCCCTCGTCGACCTCGGTGGTGACCGGCGTCTCGGCGACCTCGGGGGTGCCGATGTAACCGCCGTGCAGATACGTCTCGTGCGAGAGGTCGAGCAGATTGTCGACCAGCAGCCCGTAGTCGGCGTCGATGGGCTCCATGCCGCGGACGGTGGTCCAGTCCGGCGAGTCCATGTGCCGGGCCCGGGGGACGGACCCCGGGTCGGCGAGCGCCGGGTCGCCGATCCAGACCCAGACGAACGAGTCCTGCTCGACGACGGGGTACGAGGCGACCCGGGCCGTGCGCGGTATGCGTTTCTGCCCCGGCACGTACACACAGCTGCCGGTCGTGTCGTACGTGAACCCGTGGTACCCGCACACGATCCTGTCGCCGTCGAGCCGGCTCTCGGAGAGCGGGAAGCGGCGGTGCACACAGCGGTCCGCCAGGGCGACGGCCGTCCCGTCGTCCTCGGTCCGGTAGAAGACGAGCGGTTCACCGAGGATCGTCCGCCCGAGCAACTCCCGCCCGACCTCGTGCGAGTAGGCGGCGACGTACCACTGGTTCCTGGCGAAGGCGGTCATGTGGGGCATGGCGTTCCCGTCCCTGAGAGCGGGGCGCCGTCGCCCCGCGTGGCGTGGTTGGACTCAGGGTCGTGACGCTTGCGGCCACTCGGCAAGGCGGCTTCTGCCAGGCGGAAGGGCTTCCGTGAAATGGCTGTTCAGGCGGTTGTTCCGGTCAGCTCGGTCCGTGGTGGAGCAGGGCGGCCCGCAGGTGGTTCTCGGTGATCTGGTCGGCGGGGCGGTGGAGTGTCCAGCGGTGGGCCTCGCCGTCCATCGGCATCACGGCGACGATGGTGTCCAGCGGTGGGTAGCCGGGTTTGCCACAGGTGAGTTGGCGGATGATGACGGCGGTGTCGTCGTCCAGTCCGAGCAGGGCGCGCACGGCATCCTTCAGTTCGCGCAGGTGCGGACTCGGCCCGGCGGTTCCTGGGCGCGGTTCCAGGTGCATGGGGGTACTCCTTGGTTCTGGGAAGGCGGGCGGGCGGCGCAGAGAGCGCCGTCAGGTCGACGGTGTGTTCGAGGGCGGCGAAGCCGATGCCGCAGGCGCCGCGGTCGGCCCGCCTCCGGGCGATGTCGGTGTCCGCGGGCCGACCGCGACTGCTGCCGCGGCACATCTGGGGGTGGCGGTGCCGGTCGGCGGGACGCGGACGGTACGGCGGCCCGCCCGTCTGATCGCGTACGCCGTTCACTCCGCCGTCCACCCGCAGCACCCGCGGCGTGTGGCCTTGCCGGTTTCCCCGGCGCCCGGAGTCGGGACGCTGCCGTCCCGGGCGGCTTGGCGGTGGTGGTTCAGCCGGGCGGTGTGCGCGTGGTGACCCGGCCCCAGACGGGTGTCCTGACGGGTGTTCCGGCAGCGCGGTGTTGTTTTGTCACGGTCATCTGCCAGATCGAGAGCAGCAGCAGCGTGCCGGTTTCGGCGAGGAGGCTGAGGACGGCCTGCGGCGCGGGCTGCAGGCCGTGCTCGGTGAATCCGAAGACGCCCACGGTGCGTGAGGCGGCGAAGCCGGCGAGGGCGCCGAGTGTGACACCGGCTGCGGCGGCCCTCAGAAGCAGGGGTGGTGTCCCCATCAGCAGCAGGGTGGCGAGGGCGAAGGAGGCGCTGGCCTGGAGCAGGAACAGCGGACCGATGATGTGGATGAAGCGGTACTCGTCGACGTAGAGCTGGGCGTGTATGTATCCGCCGGCGGCGAGGGTGGCGGCGCTCGCCGTTCGCAGGGTGTGGGCAAGGAGTCTGTCGGGCTTCATGCCAGCCTCCGATCCTTGATGGCCAGTTCGCGGTCGCCTTGGCGGTAGCCGACGGTGCGGATGCCGAGTGCGTCCTTGAGCTGCCGGGCGGGAACGACCTGCGGCGTGGGGGCGGGGGCGCGGCCCGGTTTGGGCAGGGGGTAGGCGGTGGTGGTGGCGGAGTGGAAGGTGATGTTGCCGTCTGTCTTGGTGAACAGCTGGTGGACGTGCCCGTTGAGACAGGTGACGGAGGAGAAGCGGCGCAGGAGGGCGATGACCTTGAGGGCGTCATCGGTGCTCCAGCCCCACTTCGGGTACATGGCGAACAGCGGGATATGGCTGAAGACCACGATGGGGGTGTCCGACGACAGTCCGGAGAGGTCCTTGCGGACGAAGTCGATCTGGTCGTTGCCGAGATGGCCGAGCTTCTCCAGGCTCAGGGTGTTGACCAGGGCGATGAAGTGCACGCCGTGGGTGTCGAAGCTGTACCAGCCATCGCCGAGCGTGCCCATGCCGAAGGTCTTCCGGTAGGCGCGGCCCGCGTCGCCGATGGAGTCGTGCTCGCCCGGTACGGTGAAGACACGGTCTGTCCGCATACCGGTCAGCATCTGCTTGACCTGGTCGAACTGGCCGGCCGTGGACAGGTGGGTCAGGTCGCCGCTGTGCATGACGAAGTCGGGCCTGAATCCGAGCGAGTTGACCTGGTTGATCGCCTCGGTGAACGAGCCGACCACGTCCGTGTTCGCCGGGCCCTGGAACCCGATGTGGCTGTCGGAGACCTGCACGAACCGCAGCGAGCTGTTCGCCGCCGCGGTGGCGCCGACGGTGGCCATGGAGGTGGTGTCCCGGGAGTCGGCGATGTGGCTGATCACCTCTCCACTGGCCACGGTCAGCACCACGGCGCCGCCGAACCACCCCGCGTGGCGCATGAGTTGGCGCCGGGACATGCCGTGCTCCGTGGTGGGCTGCTCGGCGTCGCCGGCCGACGCTCCGTCGTGACTGTCGTAGTAACCGGTCATCAGGTCACCTCCACGGTGGCGGTCATGAACGGATGGATGGTGCAGAGGTAGGAGTAGGCGCCGGGCTTGGTGAACGTGTAGCTGTACGTTGCGTGGGTGTTCAGGGCTGTCGAATGCAAGGGGCCGCCCGATCCGGCGCTGGTGACGGTGTGGGCGTCGGTGTCCTGATTGGTCCAGGTCACCGTCGTGCCCACTTTGACCTTGAGTGTGGCCGGGGAGAACGCGAAGTTCTTGATCGCCACGGCGTCCCCGCTCACCGGCGTGGCCGACGCGCCCGTGCTCGGGGGGCTCATGGGCATGCTCATGCCGGGCATCGGCGAGGTGGCGGGAGCGGAGCCGGCCGTGTTCCCCGGTCCGGCGGCACCGGACATCCCGGCCATCTGGTGCTGACCTGGACCGGGAGTGATGGCGCCGGCTCCGGTGGACGAGGAGTCCGACGACTGACCGCATGCGCTGAGGAGCCCCAGCGCGCCGGCGGTGGCGACGGCCAGCCCGGCCGCGGCGCGTGACCGCCGGCCTGGTGTACGAAAGTTCAGGTGCATGTGTTCGTTCCTCATTGATCAGGCGGAGATGGGGGAATGTGCCGGCTGAGCGCACGCAACCGCGGTGATGTGTGGTGGTTGCCGTGTCACGGCCGCGTGTCCCTGACGGAAGCCGCGAACGAGCGCTGGTGCTGTCCTTGTGCCGGCCGGTCGCCTCGGCATGCCCCGCGCTGCGCATCCGCCCTCGCGTGCCGCGAAGTCGCGGGTGGCGTGCGGCAGTTCCCCATCCGGGGCCGCGAGTGGGGCATCGTGCGCGTCGAGCGCTCCGCAGGGCCGTCGTCGCGGTGCGCGCGGGGCGAGTGTGGCCGGCGCCCTGAGCGAGTGCGCCGCGTCGTGTATCTCGGTCACCTCTGATCCATCCATTTCGTGTGGGGAGTGGAGGAGGAGTGCCGCGTGAATCGGCTCTTGTCTGGCTCCACGGGCGACGGAGGCGCTCGGTTCGGTGGATACGCACTTTTTATGATGTTTCTTGGTGATCTTTGGGGGCCGGTCGGCCCCAGGGGCTCCGCCAGCGTGGTCCTGGTGCCGTCGGATTCGGCAGGGGCATGCCACTCGCAGTGCTCGCAGAGTGTCACCGGCACCACGCCATGCGTTACACGACAAAGCAATACATATGCGCGATGATCGTCTTATGCCCTGGAGTTCCCGAAAACGTGATCAAAGGACCGATCCGGATGACTCCGCGCACCGTGTCTCTGGTAAAGGGACCCTTTCGACCGCAGACGAGGAACTGTTGCGGACTCTGTACGCGGAGCACGCAGGCCCCCTGTTCCACTACGCGCTGCGACTGACCTCAGGAGACTGGCAATGGGCGGAGGATGTCGTGCAGGAGACGCTGCTGCGAGCGTGGCAGCATCCCGCCGCGTTCGACCCGGCACGCGGCCCGGCCCGGGCATGGCTGTGCACGGTCGCCCGGCACCTGGTCATCGACGCCCACCGGGCCCGGAAGGCCAGGCCGGCCGAGGCCGGCGGCGAGGCGCTGGAGCGGGTCGCCGAGCAGGCACCGGGCGAGGACGAGATCGAGAAGGCACTGCAAAGCTGGGCGGTGGCCGACGCCATCCGGACGCTGTCCCCGGACCATCGCGCGATCCTGCTGGAGACCTACTACCGGGGCCGGACCATGGTGGAGGCCGCCCGGGTGCTGGGCATCCCACTGGGCACCGTGAAGTCGCGGACGTACTACGCCCTGCACGCCCTGCGGCTGGCGCTGCTGGAACGGGGCATCGAGCCATGACCGTGGCATGCAGGAGGTGGCGACCATGAGCGCGGAGCACGACGACTTCCGGCTGGTGCTGGGAGGATACGTCCTGGGCACGCTGCCCCCGGCGGAAATGGAACAAGCGCGCGCCCACCTCGCCGAATGCGCCGAGTGCCGGGCGGAACACGCCCAACTGGCGGGACTGCCCGCGCTGCTGGCGACGGTGACCGCAGCCGAAGCTGAGGGCCGTACGGTGCCGGCGGCCGGTGAGGACCTGGCCGACCGGCTCGTGGCGCGGGCAGCCGAGCGCGCTCAGCGCTCCTCGCCTGTACGGCCCACCGTGCCTGCGGTGGCGCAGGCGGGTGTGCTGGAGAGGCTGCTTCAGCAGGCCGCGGCCCGGCGCCGCAGGACCTGGCGTCTGCAACTGGCCGGCGCCGCCGCCTCCCTGACGTTCATCGCGGCAGCGGTCGGCGGCACATGGCTGGCGGCTGTCGGAACGGTGGGCACTCAGGCGACACAGCCTGGGCCGACCGCCCCGACTGCCTGGCGTACCTTCTCCGGAAGCGATCCCGCCACCGGCGTAACCGCCTCGGTGAAGGTCTTGCCCTCGGCCTGGGGCAGTGTCCTACAGGTCTCCGCCAGGGGGGCGCCCGCCGGAATCACCTGCCGGCTGCAGGCGGTCGGGCCCGGCGGGGTCAGGGCGGACGGCGCCACCTGGCGGGCAGGTGAGTACCCTCCCGGCACCACGATCCCAGGGGCGGTTGCCATGTCTCCGGGAACCATCGAGCACTTTGAGATCGTCGCGGGCGACGGTCGGAAGCTGGTCACGATGCAGGCGTGAGGGCCGGAACGCCCGGCCGCCCGGCGTGGCGTCGGCCGCGAAGACGAGCCCGTGGTCGCTGTCGTCGGCCGACGCCACCACGCCCTACGGCTCCGGGATCGGCGAGATCGAGAGCGTCCGGCAACGGCGCCCGGCGGATGCGGGCGGTGGCCCCGGAGGCGGACATCGAGCCTCTGTGGTCAGGCACTGCTCAGTACGACGCGCCGCACGGAGGAGGCGGCTCGCTCGCGGGGCTCTGGACCGTTTCCCCTCGCACGGCTGCCCCGGCGGTGGCGGACCGGCGACGCTGCGCCGGGGCCCATCGGCGCTCCCGACGGCTCCCGGGAGCCGATCGCCCACACCGTCGCCTCCCACGGAACGGGCCGATTCTCAGCGGCACTTGATGCGTGAGAACGCCGACGGGGCGGGCACGCCCCCTCCGGGTGGCCGGTGACGGCACGAAGACCGCGGACGTGGGGACTGGGCTGCCGGTGCCCTGCTCGCCGGGTACGGCATCGAGCTCGGACAGCGGTGAGGGAGCTCAGCCCGGCCATCGGCATTGACCTGGCCCACAAGAAAGTTGGGCAAAAGGCGCGAATGACTCGAACCGTTCGGCAGGTGCCGCCCGTGGAACTGAATGAGCGCTCCCATGCAGGATCCGGCATATCGACCGCCCCTCGAAGCCATTGGCGGTCCCCCACTTTCCGGTCTCCGTACCTCCACAGAAGAGCCTGATGATCATGTTTGTAACCGATTCCCCCCGCCCGAGCTCGCCGCTCACCCGGCACTGCAGCCGGCAGGCGCTGCTCACCCTGCCCGCGCAGGAGGTACACGTCTCCGCCGTTCGTCACTTCGCGGCCGATCTGTTGGAGACCTGGAGTGTTCCCCCGAGCGAACGGGACTCCGCCGTTCTCATCATCGACGAACTCGCCGCCAACGCCGCCCAGTACGGACGCGAGCGCATGACCCTGCTGCTCGTCCTCGACCACGGCACTCTGGACATAGTGGTCAGTGACTCCGGAACGGCCGTGGAACACCTTCGCCCCGACATCGCCCCGGACGAACACGGCCGTGGCACCGGCATTGTCCAGTACCTCGCACAGTCGACCGAGGTCCACCAGACGCGCGGCGGACGCGAAGTCCGCGCCTGCCTGAGGTGCTCGGCATGACCGGCTCCGTATCACCCGATGACCCCACCGAGTGGGCCTTCGCGACCCACCGGCCGTGCCCCGTCGACGGCTGCCGGCGCCCGGCGCAGGTGCTCATGTCCTCCCCGGCGAACCTGTCGGCCCTCGACCACGGCGACTGCGACCATGACACGGTGCTCTGCGAACGCTGCGGTCTCGGCGTACCGGCGGAGGTGTGAGCGTGCGGGCCACCCCGAATACCGCCGAGGTCCTCGACGCGCCGCCTCCCGGCGAGGCGTATGCCAACGCCCCCGACCTGCGCCGCGAGATGCACCAGGTGCTCGCCCTCGGGGCCGAACGCGACGGCCGCAAGGTCCGGACCGTCCCCGGCCCGCCGGTCGATGCGACGGCCGCCGAACGGACCTGGCTGCTGCGTAGGGCGGCTCTGATGGACCGGATGGCCCTGGACGATCCCGGCCCCGGCCCGGTCGGCGCCGCCGCACAAACCGCCGGACAACTCGTGCTGTACGACCGCCGCCACCCCGGCCTGGTGGCCGGTCCGCACCATCCCGACGCGATCACGCTCGCCCCCAGCCGCCGTTCCTACGTCCGCCAGGAGTACGCCGCATGGACGGCCGCCGGACGACCCGGCACCTGAGGCGACCGAAGTCGTCGTGCTTCACGCCGATACGCCTACGGCCCCACATGGATGTATGGCGCCCACAGGCTCGGGTTGAGGCGGTAGCCCTCGTCGGCGTCGCGGATGGCGCGTACCGCGGTGTGCAGGGCGTATGCCGTGTGACCGGGGAAGGGGTGTCGGGGGGCGAAGGCCGAGTAGAAGTGGTCGGCCAGCTCTTGGGAGGTGTCGTCGTCGACGGCCCAGAGGGTGCCGATGACATGGGTGAAGCCGGCCATGTGGAATGCGCCGGTGATGTGCAGCGCCTCGTCGGCGTACTCGCCGCGGCCGCGGGTGGTCTCGCACGCCGAGAGGTACGCCAGCTCCGCGGCCGGGAGCCGGAGCCGCGCGATGTCGGTGAGGGTGAGCGGCGCCGTGTCGTGGTCGTGCAGCAGGACCTGGCCGGTCGCGGCCCCGTCGTCGGCGGCGACGGCGTGGCAGGCGAAGTGCACCCAGGGGTGGTGGGGGAGCGCGTCGAGCACGGTCCGGCGCACCGCCTGCTCGTCCAGGAGCAGACGGGCGCCCGGTCGTGCGGCCAGCAGGGCCGCCTCCGTCCGCGCGCCTTCCAGCGGCACGAGCCCCGCGCCCGGCGGCTCGGGCACCGCGACCACCAGCGGGGCCGTGGGGGCGGGCAGTGGCCGGTCCCCACGTGCGGTCTGGCGGCGCAGGGCGTGGACGAGGCTGTTGACGGTCGGGGCGTACGAGCAGACGGCACGGTCGAGCAGGTTGTCCCGGTCGTTCTCGTGGCGCCCGGCCGCGTGCAGGGGCAGGGCCGTCAGGGGGCCGGTGGGGATCCACCACATCCGTCCCGGGAACTCCCCGCCGGGCCGGCCGTCGGCGCGGAGCGCGAGCGCGTCCAGGACCGGTTCGGCCACCGCCGTCCACAGCCAGGCGAGCGTCTCCCGGATCTCGGACTGGGCGTCGCGCTGGCGGGACATCGGCAGGGCGGCGTCGCCCGCCGTACGGACGGCGACGAGGAAGGCGTCGGCCCGGCGGACCACCTCCGCATGGCTGAGCCCCGTCAGCGGTACGCACCGCACCCGTCCCTCGCGCAGGACGAGCGCGTCGCAGCGCAACGGGCTGATGTTGACCATCACCACCGGGCCCTCGTCGCCGAGTCCGGCGAGCATCTCGGCGGTGCGGGGGAGCCGGAGGAAGTCCTCGCAGCCCGGCTCGCGCCGGATCGCCGCCACGAGCCGGTCCCACCGTTCGGCGAGGGCGTGCCGGTCCTCGCCCGCAAGCGGGGTGCCAGGGGCCGGATGAGCGGCGCCGGTCCCGCCCGGCCCGGACGAGGTGAAGGCGGCGGCCTCGGGGCGGTCCAGCTGGGGGAGCAACCGGGCGTGTTCGGCGGCGAGTTCGTCCGGCAGACGGCTCAGCGCGTCCGTGGTGTCCGTGCGGGCGTCGAGGGCTTGGGCGAGCAGCACGCCGCGGCCCTGCTCCAGGAGCCGCAGGGCGAGTTCGGGGTCGGGCAGCTCCAGCGCGCAGGCCGCCGCGTCCTCCACGAGACCCGCGAACCTGCCCAACTGGCGTGCGCGGTCCATGCGTCCGATGCGGTAGGACGCCGTGCGCGGGAGCAGTTCGACCGCGAGCCGGAACGGCTCCATGGCCGCGGCGTGGTCGTCGGGCGAGCGGCTCTCGCCCCCGCCGATGACGCTCAGCGCCCACAGATGCGCGCAGCCCACCCGGACGCTGACGTCCATCGTCGGGTCGGACGCGGCCTTCCGGCACAGGTCGATCGCCGCCGCCAGGGCGTGCGGATCGCCCTCGGCCACCGCCAGCGTGCCCAGGGCGGAACCGTGGTTCAGCAGGGCGAGCCCGCGCAGCGCGTGCCCCTCGGGGGTGGTGGCGTACGCCTCGGCGGTGGCCCGGACCCACGCGCGCACGGCCCGCCGTTCGCGTCGCGTCGAACGGCGTCCGCCGCCGTCGAGAACCCGGGGTGCGGTCGTGTCGAGATCTGCCACGCCGATCAGTTCCAGACGCCGTACGGTCGCCAGCACCGCGTTGCGCTGCACCAGGTTGGGATGCCCCGCCGGGGTCGCGGCGACCGCCCGGCGGGCGGCCCGGGCGGCCTCGCGCAGGTCGGCGGGGTCCGCCCGGGCCTGATGGCGCTCGGCCAGGATCGAGGCGAGGTTGGACAGGAACCGCGGATACAGCCGATGGCGCCGCGGCACTGCGGCGAGTACCGCCCGCGCCAGCAGAGCCGCCTCGTCGAGCGCCTCCGGGGCGCCGTCGGGGGAGTGGTGGTGACGCAGACGCAGCGCCTCGGCGAGGTTGGAGCGGGCCCAGGCGTGCTCCTCCGTGCCGGGCTCGGCGCAGGCCACCGCCGCCCGGAAGCTTTCGACGGCCTCCGCGAGCGCGGCGGAGTCGCCGTGCAGGTGGTAGAGGCTCAGCAGCGCGTCGCCCAGGCTGTCCAGACGGTTGGAGCGTCGAGCGCCCCGGGACGGCGTCGAGTCGAGGGCCGTTCGGATCGCGTCGACGGAGGCGGTCAGGTCCCGGGCGTCGTGCGTACGCAGCCACCGCAGCCGCAGCGCGCCGGAGAGGTTCGTCCAGTAGGAGGGCGTGGTGACGGTGACCTCCGCCCCGTACGGGGCAAGGGCCTCGCGGAACAGGGTGATGGCCCCGTCCAGGTCGGCCGGTTCGCCGAACCGTTCGTAGCGGGACCACAGGACCGTGCCGACCCCGTTCATGGCGGCGCTGCGGAGGTCGATGTTCTCCGTTCTGTCGAGCACGGCGTCGAAGAGGACCAGGGCCCGTTCGAGGTCCGGGAGCCGGCCGGTGCGCTCGTACCGGGTGTGCGACTCCTCGGCGGCGCCGAGCACCGCCAGCAGCTGCTCGTACCCGGGTGTGCCGAACAGGTCGTACGGGGCGGACATCAGGAACCGTGCTGCCCAGGGGATCCCGGAGCGTCACGCTCGTCGCGCTTCTCGCGGATGCGTCGGGCCATCAGCGCGCCCATCGGCCCGTTCCGGTCGAACCATGCGGCGGCCTCGTCGTCGCGCCCCAGCGAGAGCAGTGTCAGGGCGAGATTGGCGGTGGCGTCCTGGCTGCCCTGTTCCGCCGCCTCGGTGAGTACTTCGACGGCCTCCTCGAGGCGCCCGTCGAGCCGCAGCTTGACGCCGTACTGGTTCAGGGCCTGCGGGGAGCCCGTCTCGGCCGCCCGGCGCAGCTCGGCCTCCGACGGCATTGCCCTGAACGTGAACCGCGGTCCGTCCGATCCGTCCTGTTCCGCTCTCCGTGCCCGCGTGCGTCGACGCCAGAACATCGGCATCACCCCCCGTGACCGTCGGTGATCGCCCAGTATCCTCTCAACTCGATTGCCATGTAAGGAGGTTGCGAGGATGGCGGAAATCCGCACCGATGACGGCGACGGCGGCGGGGACGGGGACGGCGGCGGTGAGTCGAGGGCGGTGCGGTCGGTCGTCTGCGCCCGGCTGGACGAGATCAGAGGCTTTGTGCCGGCCGAGCGCCGGCCGGAGTTGGAGGAGATCCTCGTGGCGCTGCGGGGGAGCGGCGACCCGGCCGGCCCACAGGCCGCGCTCCACCAACTCCTGCGCCGCTGCGGGGTGGCGACCGGGTTGCGCGCGTTCACCCGGGGCGCGGGCATCGGTGGGCTCCCGGCGGCCGTGGAAGGGCACCCGGTGGTGGAGGCGTACGTCTGCCCCGGAGACCGCTGCGACCGCCGGACCCCGGCCCGGAACCGACCGGTGCCGGAGACCTGCCGCCTGTACGGCGAGCCCTTGCGCCGCCGCAGGCTGTCATGAACGCCGTGCTCGCCGAGCTGGGCAGGAACCTGGCCGCGCGCTGGCTCACCTACCTCGTCCCCTCGGGGCTGCTGTTCCTCGCGGTCGCCGGGGCGGCGCGGCTGCTGGGCCAGGCGCACTGGTACGACATCGGCCGGGTCACCCGCGCGCTCGACGACCTGGCCGGGCATCCGGCGAGCCGGTCGACGGGCGGTGTGGTGCTGGCGGCCTCCGCGACGGTGATCGCCTCGGCCGGGCTCGGCCTCCTCGCCCAGGCGCTCGGCGGGGCGGTGGAGCGGCTCTGGACGGGGGACTGGCCCCCACCGGTACGGCCGCTCGGCGGACGGCTGACCGAGCGTCGGCGAGGGAGGTGGCGGTCGGCCGAGGACGCCTATGCGCGGGTGGACGCGCGAGCCGTCGAGCAGGGGCCGCCCCTCGACCCCGGCACGGTCCGCGAGCTCGCGCGACTCGCCGCGGTACGCAACCGGATCTCCCTGGTGGAGCCCGCCCACCCCTGCTGGACCGGCGACCGCGTCCGCGCCCTCGACCTGCGCGTCCACCAGGCCTACCGGCTCGACCTCGACTCGGCCTGGTCCCGGCTCTGGCTCGTCCTGTCCGCCGACACCCGCACCGAACTGCGCACCGCGCGGGAGGCCTACGACGCCGCCGTCCGCCTCACGGCCTGGAGCCTGCCGTACCTGCTGGTCGCCGTCCGGTGGTGGCCGTCAGCCCTGATCGCGCTGGGCCTGGCGATGCTCGGAGCGCGCCGGGGCCGGGCGGCGATGGACGCCTTCGCCGAGCTGGTCGAGTCCGCGGTGGACCTCCACGGCCGCGACCTGGCCCTCGCGCTGGGCGTGGACTGCCCGGGCAGGCTGGACCGGGAAACCGGCCTGGAGATCACCGCCCTGCTTCGCAAGGGCGCCTGAGACCGCGCACAGGAGCGGAAGGCACGCGGGCTGGTGTTCGCATCGCATACCCCTGTGCGTCACACCAGCGCCACGGGGTCTTCCCCGACATTCGTTCCTCTTGGAACACTCCCCCCGCGCAGGTCCCATCCACAGCACCATGTCAGGACAAGAGGTCACCCAGTCATGCCTCAAGTGAACCGACGCCGCTTTCTCCAACTCGCCGGCGGCACCGCGGCGTTCACCGCGCTGTCGAACAGCATCGAGCGCGCCGCGGCGCTGCCCGCGCACCACCGGTCCGGCACGATCGACGACGTCGAGCACATCGTCGTGCTGATGCAGGAGAACCGGTCCTTCGACCACTACTTCGGCTCGCTCAGAGGCGTCCGCGGTTTCGGTGACCCCCGCCCGTCCACGCTGCCCAGCGGCAAGTCGGTCTGGCACCAGTCGGACGGAACCAAGGAGGTGCTGCCCTTCCGGCCCACCGCCGACAACCTGGGCCTGCAGTTCATCCAGGACCTCCCGCACGGCTGGAGCGACGGGCACACCGCGTTCAACGCGGGCAAGTACGACAAGTGGGTGCCCGCCAAGTCGTCGACGACGATGGCGTACCTGACGCGCGAGGACATACCGTTCCACTACGCGCTCGCCGACGCGTTCACCATCTGCGACGCGTACCACTGTTCGTTCATCGGCTCGACCGACCCGAACCGCTACTACATGTGGACGGGTTACACGGGCAACGACGGCAAGGGCGGCGGCCCGGTCCTCGGCAACGACGAGGCGGGCTACGACTGGACGACGTACCCGGAGCGGCTGGAGGCGGCCGGGGTCTCCTGGAAGATCTACCAGGACGTCGGTGACGGCCTCGACGCGAACGGCTCCTGGGGCTGGATTCCGGACGCCTACCGCGGCAACTACGGCGACAACTCGCTGCTGTACTTCAACCAGTACCGCAATGCCAAGCCCGGCGATCCGCTCTACGACAAGGCCCGCACCGGCACCGACGCGCGCAAGGGCGAGGGCTTCTTCGACCAGCTGAAGGCAGACGTCAAGGGCAAGAAGCTGCCCAAGATCTCCTGGATCGTCGCGCCCGAGGCCTTCACCGAGCACCCGAACTGGCCCGCGAACTACGGCGCTTGGTACATCGCTCAGGTCCTGGACGCGCTGACCTCCGACCCCGAGGTGTGGGCGAAGACGGCCCTGTTCATCACCTACGACGAGAACGACGGCTTCTTCGACCACCTCGTGCCGCCGTTCCCGCCGCAGTCGGCCGCGCAGGGCAAGTCCACGGTCGACGTCGGCCCGGACCTCTACAAGGGCGACGCCGGCCGTGCCGCCGGACCGTACGGACTCGGCCAGCGGGTGCCGATGCTCGTCGTCTCGCCCTGGAGCAAGGGCGGTTTCGTCTGTTCCGAGACCCTCGACCACACCTCGATCATCCGGTTCATGGAGCGCCGCTTCGGCGTGCACGAGCCCAACATCTCGCCCTGGCGGCGCGCGATCAGCGGCGACCTCACCGCCGCCTTCGACTTCTCGCGCCAGGACACCAAGCCGGTCGCGCTGCCGGACACCGACGGCTACCAGCCGCCGGACCACGACCGGCACCCCGACTATGTGCCGACCCCGCCCGCGAACCCGGTGCTGCCCCGGCAGGAGCGCGGCTCGCGCCCGGCCCGCCCGCTCAAGTACGCGCCCCTCGTCGACGGTTCGGCGGACGCCGCGGCCGGGAAGTTCACGCTCTCCTTCGGTTCGGGTGCCAAGGCCGGCGCCGCCTTCTTCGTCACCTCGGGCAACCGCACCGACGGCCCCTGGACGTACACCACCGAGGCGGGCAAGACCGTCTCCGACACCTGGAACTCGGCGTACTCCGGCGGCTCGTACGACCTGACGGCGCACGGCCCCAACGGCTTCCTGCGTGTCTTCAAGGGCCCTGGCAGGACCGCGGGACCCGAGGTCACCGCGCGCCACGTCGGCGGGAACGTGGAGCTGACCTTCACCAACAAGGGCTCCGGCACGGTCGAGCTCAAGCTCACCAACGGCTACGGAGGGCGGCCGAGTTCGTTCAAGGTGCGGGCGGGCGCGACCGTGCGGCACACGGTGGACCTGCGGGCGAGCCGGCGCTGGTACGACCTGACCGTCGTGTCCACGGCGGACGCGGGGTTCCTGCGGCGGTTCGCCGGACATGTCGAGAACGGTCACGCGGGTGTGAGCGACCCGGCGATCGTCACCGTCTGATGGATATCTCGGCTCTGGTCAATTTCCGGCCGGCTCGCGGTAGTGTGCCCCGGTGACCACGCATTCGAACACTCCTGCAGGTTGGTACCCGGACCCGCACGGGGCGCCCCAGATGCTGCGTTACTGGGACGGCTCGCAGTGGACCGAGCACACCAACGCGGGCCAGGCGGCCCCGGCGGGGCAGACGGTTCCGCAGCAGGCCCAGCAGCCGTACGGGCAGTCGGCGGCCGGTCCCGACCCTCGCGTGCGGCAGCAGGTGCAGCAGCAGGCGGGTGTCGCGGGTGGCGGTGCCGGCGGTGGCACCCTGTTCACCGAGCCGGTCCTGGTGGTGAACCAGAAGGCCAAGCTGATCGAGCTGACCAACGAGTACAAGGTCATGGACCAGCAGGGCAACCAGCTCGGCGCGGTCGTCGAGGTCGGTCAGAGCGGTCTGAAGAAGGCGCTCCGCTTCGTCTCCAGCCTCGACCAGTACATGACGCACAAGCTGGAGATCCGTGACGCCTACGGGCAGCCGGTGCTGCGGCTCACGCGTCCCGCGAAGTTCATCAAGTCGCGGGTGGTCGTGGAGCGTCCGGACGGACAGCCCGTCGGCGAGATCGTGCAGCAGAACATGATCGGGAAGATCAACTTCGCGATCAACGTCAACGGCCAGCAGGTCGGCGCGATCAAGGCGGAGAACTGGCGCGCCTGGAACTTCGCCATCGTCGACCACACGGACAACGAGGTCGCCCGGATCACCAAGACCTGGGAAGGCCTCGCCAAGACGATGTTCACCACGGCGGACAACTACGTCCTCCAGATCCACTACCAGCTTCCCGAGCCCCTGCTGAGCCTCGTCGTCGCGACGGCGCTCACCGTCGACACGGCGCTCAAGCAGGACTCCCGCGGGCTGGGCTGAACCGGCGCACGACAAGAAGGGTGGCCGCGGAACTCTCCGCGGCCACCCTTCTTGTCGTGCGTTCTCTGCCGTCGTGCCCAGGAACCCTCGGGAGCCCTCCAGGAGCCCCATGGGAGGCCTAGAGGGGCGTCAGCTGACCCGAGTCGGGCTGCTTCGGCAGCAACGAGGGTTCGTACGCCGCCGATCCGGGCTCCAGCGCCAGTACCGCGGCGACGGGGTGCGGGTCCGCGGTGCTCACCAGAGGCGCGGGCAGCGCCGGTTCCGGCACCGAGCGGGACAGCGTCACCACACCCCACGACGCCACGCCCGCGCCCACGGCCGCGAGCAGCAGGCCGGCCGGGCCGCCCTGCAACTGCTCCCCGAGCAGGAAGAGGCCTATCGCCGCGGCGGCGACCGGGTTGGCGAGCGTCACGACGGCGAGCGGGGCGCCGAGACCACCCCGGTAGGCGGTCTGCGAAAGGAGCAGTCCGCCCGCGGCGAAGGCGGCGACGAGCAGGGCCACCACGATCACCTGGGCGCTGAGCAGAGGACCGGAGCGGTCCGTCACGGCCACGGTCACCGTCTGGGTGAGCGCGGAGGCGACACCCGAGGCGAACCCGGAGGCGGTCGCGTGCCGCAGCCCCGGCCGTGTACCGGGCCGCGACAGGATGCCGATCAGGGCGGCCGTCGTGGCGGCCACGCCCAGCGCCTGCGGCACGCTCAGCACATCGTCGGGCGCGGGCCCGGACGCCGTGACCAGCAGGGCGGACAGTCCGATCAGGGTGAGCGCGGTACCGCGCCACTCGACCGCGCTGACCCGCCGTCCGGCGACCCGTGCGCCGAGCGGTACCGCGGCCACCAGCGTGAGCGCGCCGAGCGGCTGTACGAGCGTCAGCGTGCCGTACTTCAGCGCGGCGACGTGCAGCAGTGCGGCGGAGGCGTTCAGTACGACGGTCCACCACCAGGCCCCGCTGCCCAGCAGCCGCAGCATGCCCGAGTCGGTGGTCCGGGAGGCCAGCCGCTCCTGGGCCACGGCCGCGGCGGCGTACGCCACGGCCGAGAAGAGCGAGAGGACCACGGCGGCGAGTGTGGCGTTCATCGTCTTGCCCCCACGAGCTCCGGTACGGATTCCTTTTCGCCAGCACCGCCGGCCCCGCCGGAATTCCCGGCTTCTCCGTCGGCTTTTTCATCTGCCTCGTCGGCGGTGACAAGGTCGTGAGCCTCGGTCGCCCCGGCCCCGCGCGGCAGCCGGATCACGGCCAGCGCGACGCCCAGCAGCGCGGTCGCCACGATCGCGTCGAGCCAGTAGTGGTTCGCCGTGCCGACGATCACCAGCAGGGTGAGCAGCGGATGCAGCAGCCACAGCCAGCGCAGGCGGGAGCGGGTCGCGGCGATCAGACCGATCGCCACCATCAGGGCCCAGCCGAAGTGCAGGGAGGGCATCGCCGCGAACTGGTTCGCCATCTCGTCGGTCGCCGGGTGCGCCCCGTACACGGTGGGCCCGTACACCTGTCCGGTGTCCACCAGGCCCGCGGCGGCCAGCAGCCGGGGCGGGGCGAGCGGGAAGGTGAGGTGCAGCGCCAGGGCGGCGGCGGTGACCGCGGCCAGGACCCGGCGGGCCCACACGTAGTGGACCGGGCGCCGCAGGTACATCCAGACCAGGAAGGCCACGGTGGCCGGGAAGTGCACGGTCGCGTAATAGGTGTTCGCGAGGTGCACCAGGGTGTCGCTGTGCAGCAGCGCGCCCTGTACGGAGCCTTCGCCGGGCAGGTGGAGCGTCCGCTCCCAGTCCCACACGCGGTTCGCGTTGCGGAAGGCCTCGGCGGTGTGGCCGTCGGCCAGCTGCCGGCCGACCTTGTAGACGACGAAGAGCCCTACGACGAGCAGGAGCTCACGTACGAGAGGCGGCCGCGTCGCGGTGCTGCGCGGCGACGGCCGCCGTATCGCCGCGGCCGGATCTGGTTCTGCTTCCGCAGGCTCGGTTCGGGATTCCATCCCCCGGCCCCTTTGCTGACGGTGTTGCTTGGGGTGGTGCGCGGTGAGCCCAGGACAGAATCCACTCGATCACTCGAGGATCACTCGACAGCGGAGTGGGTCCTGTCCAAGGCTCATCGATACGGAACTGTACCGATACGGAAGTGTACCGATACGAAGGTGTACCGATACGCCACTGTACCGATACGGACGCGTACCGGTACAGTGGCGTATCGATATACACTGTGTGAAGCGGAACACCAGGCGAGCCACCCACGCGAGCGAGGAGATGAGCCATGACGTCGCAGGCCGCGGACGGACCGGAGACGGTCGTCGCCTCGCGCCGCTCCAAGATCACGCCCGAGCGTGAGCAGGAGTTCTACGACGCCGTGCTCGAGCAGATCCGCGAGTGCGGCTATGACTCGCTCACCATGGAGGGCGTGGCCGCGAGCACCCGCTGCAGCAAGTCCACGCTCTACCGCCAGTGGAAGACGAAGCCGCAGTTCGTGGCCGCCGCCCTGCGCGCCAACAGCTGTCCGCGCTTCTCGGGCATCGACACCGGCACGCTCGCCGGGGACCTGCGCGCGATGGCGCAGGCCGCGGGGAACTGGTCGGGCCGCGACAGTCAGCTCCACCAGGCGCTCGGCCACGCCGTGTTCCAGGACAAGGAACTGCAGGAGGCGCTGCGCGACGCGCTCGTCGAGCCCGAGATCGGCGCGGTCAAGGAGATCCTGGCCCGCGGGGTCGCCCGGGGCGAGGTCGCCGCGGACCACCCGGCGCTGGAGTTCATCCCGGCGCAGCTCTTCGGTGTGGTGCGGGTTCGTCCCGTACTGGAAGGGCGGAACGCCGATGCGGCGTATCTCACACAATTCGTCGAGGCCGTCGTGATTCCGGCCCTCGGCCTGACCTGAGACTCAGGTCGCCGTCCGCGGGATGACCGGACGTCGGCCTGCTCGCGCCGCACCGTGGGGACGGGGGCGGCGCGCACCCCCCGGCCGGGTGGGGTTCCTCTTGAGCGGAGGGGCACCCCACCCGGCCGATCCATGTCCGGGATGGACCTACGACAGGACCTAGGCGTTCTGCCCGTTGCCACCGAGTCCGGCCGCCACCTTGATGCCCTTGGTGATGTCGTCGATCACGGACTCCTTGGGTGCCTTGGAGCTGACGTCGATGCCGAAGCGGACGACGATCAGTGACTTGGAGTCGGCGGGGGACGGGAAGACGAGCGACTCGACATAGCCGTCGTCACCCTTGCTGGTGACGACCTTCCAGCGGACGAGGTAGCCCTTCTCGCCGGCCACGGTGACCGCCTTGGAGGCGAGCTCCGTGTGCGAGGTGATCGCGCCGTAGCCCTTGCCGTACGACTCGGTGGCGTTCTTGGAGATGTCCTCCTTGGCCGCCGCCTCCGCCGTGGTGGACTTCAGTTTCTGTGCTGCGGCGGTTGCCGAGTACGCGCCGCCCCGCTGACACTCCTGCGAGGTGGCGCCAGGGCACTTGTAGGTGTCCTTGGTCGACAGCACGGCACCCGACGTGGTGCTCCCGCCGGTCCAGTTGTCGGGCACCGGCAGGCTGATGCCACTGATCAGGTCGGTGGCATAGCCGTCCTCGAGCTGCGGCTGCGCGGACTGGCCCGGCGCCGGGGTCTGGCCCCCGGAACCGCCCGAGCCGCCGGGAACGCCGCCCTGGCCGCCCTCCGGACCCCCGTTGCCGCCGCCCTGCCCGCCGAATCCGCCCTGGCCGCCGTTCTGTCCGCCGGGAGCCTGGGAAGTGGCGCTGTTCCCACCGTTGCCGTCGCTCTTGGTCAAGGCGTACACCCCGCCCCCGATGCCCGCCAGGACCGCGATCGCGGCGGCGACGGCTATGCCGGTGCGCAGTCCGCGCCGCGGGGCGCCCGGAGGCGGCGCCGGATAGGGTCCGACGGCCGGCGGGTGCGTCGGGGGACCCCATGCGGCGGCGGGCCCGACGGGGCGGGTCTGGTCCGTCCATGTCCTGCCGTCCCACCAGCGTTCGGTGGCGGGACTGTCACTTGTCTGCCCCGGGTCGTGATACCAACCGGGAGGAGTCACCTGCGTCATGGACCCACCGTATGAGCTGTGGGTGAAAGGCGGATGAGAGGGATCCGGAAGATTCGTTCCAAGAACGCCTCGGCTGCGCCACCGGGTGTGCTGTCACGACCAGCGGGTGTCATGCCAGGACCAGTCGCACCGGCGCCGTTCGCGCCCTCGGCGGCAGCCGCAGCCCGCCGCGCCCCGGCGTGATCGAGCCGAGCACACTCGGATGCCGGGCCCCGGTGCTCACCGGATCGGTGCCCGTGAGCCCGTGCAGGGTCAGAAAACCCAGCACGGCGAAGGCGTACGCCTCCTTGGCGGCCGCGGGCAGGCCCAGAGCGTCGGACGTGCGCACCGGCACTCCCGGCAACTCCGCGCCCAGCATCGCCATCAGCGCCGGATTGCGCGTGCCGCCGCCGGACGCGATCACCTCCGTGGCACCCACCGAGCGCACCGCGTCGGCGACCGTACGCGCGGTGAGCCGGGTGAGGGTCGCGATGACGTCCTCGGCGGTGAGCGTGCCGAACCCGGTCAGCGCGTCGCGCAGATGGCCGAGGTGGAAGAGCTCCTTGCCGGTGGTCTTGGGCGCGGGCAGCGCGTAGTACGGCTCCGCGAGCAGGCGTTCCAGCAACGGTTCGTGCACGGCGCCGCGGGCGGCGAGGGCGCCGTCCACGTCGTAGTGCAGACGTCCCCCGGTCAACCCCTGCACGGCCACGTCGACGAGGGCGCACCCGGGCCCGGAGTCGAAGGCGGTGCCGTCCGGCGCGGTGAGGTTGGCGATGCCGCCGAGGTTCAGCGCCACCGGAGTCCCCGCCCTGCCGCGCAGCCACAGCAGGTCGACCAGGCTCACCAGGGGCGCGCCCTGACCACCGGCGGCGATGTCCCTGGGGCGGAAGTCGGCGACCACCGGCAGCCCGGTCGCCTCGGCGATCCAGGCGGGCTGACCGAGCTGGAGCGTGCCGTGCACCCGCCCGTCCTCAGCCCAGTGGTAGACGGTCTGCCCGTGCGAGGCGACCAACTCGGCGCCCCCGTCGCACAGTTCACGGTCGGCCCGGACCGCCGCCGCGGCGAACGCCTGCCCGATCAGGGTGTCCAGGCGGCACACCTCGGCCAGCGTGGTGGCCGCCGGGGGCAGCGCCGCCGCGAGCGCCTCGCGCAGTGCGCCGTCGTACGCCTCACCGACCATCCCGAGCGGCCGCAGGGCGAGGTCCTCGCCTTCGAGGGTCAGTTCCGCCGCCGCCGCGTCGATCGCGTCGTACGACGTCCCGGACATCAGGCCGATCACCCTCACGTGCTCAACTCCCTCGGTTGTCGGGGAGCGTGGCCAGGGCGAGCGCACTGACGGCGCACGTCGCCGCCGCGTAGTACGCGGGGATGTCCACGCTTCCGGTCCGCTTCATCGTCTCGGTGATGATGAGGCCGGCGCAGCCCGAGAACACGGCATTGGACAGGGCGTAGGCGAGTCCCAGGCCGGTGTGGCGGACGCTCGTGGGGAACATCTCGGAGAGCATGGCGGGACCCGGTCCCGCCATCAGCCCGACGACGGCACCCGCCCCGAACACGGCGACACCCTTCACCGCGTTCGAAGTCCCAGTGTCCTGAAGGAGGTTGAGCAGCGGAACGGACAGGACCACGACGAGGCCGGCGCCGGTGAGCAGCACGGGGCGCCGCCCGATCCGGTCGCTGAGCAGGCCCGCCGGGACGATCGTGGCCGCGAAGCCGAGGTTGGCGAGGACCGTGGCGAGCAGCGCCTGCCGGAAGCCGGCGTGGAGGGTGTTCTGGAGGTACGACGGGAGCACGACCAGGAAGGTGTAGCCGGCCGCCGACCAGCCCATCACGCGTCCCGCGCCGAGGACGACGGCCCGCGCGACCTCGCGCCAGGGCGGGTGCTCCCGTTTCCCCTCGTGCCGGAAGGCGGGCGTCTCCTCCAGCCGCAGCCGCAGCCACAGCGCGACCAGCCCCAGCGGCAGCGTCAGCAGGAACGGCAGCCGCCAACCCCAGTCCCTCAACTGCCCCTCGGTCAGCACCGTCGCCGACAGCGCCGCCACACCCGCGCCCGCGAGCAGCCCCAGCGCCACCGTGAACGACTGCCACGACCCGTACAGCCCCCGCCTGCCCGGCGGCGCGAACTCCGTCATGACCGAGACCGCGCCCCCGAACTCCCCGCCCGCGGACAGCCCTTGGACCACCCGGAGGAAGGTCAGCAGCCACGGGGCGAGGGCGCCGACCGTGGCGTAGGTCGGCAGCGCGCCGATGAGCGTCGTGGCGGCCGTCATCAGCGCGATCACCAGGATCAGCACCGGGCGGCGCCCGATCCGGTCGCCCAGCCGTCCGAACAGCGCGGCGCCCACCGGCCGGAAGAAGAACGCCAGCGCGAAGGACGCGTACGTCCTCACCAGACCCTCGGTCGCACTGCCGCCCTCCGGGGTGAAGAACCGCGCCGCGATGACGGTCGCGAAGTAGCCGTAGACCCCGAACTCGTACCACTCGACGAGGTTGCCGACCGAGCCCGCCAGCAGGGCCCCGCGCCGCGGGCGCGGGGGACGGGCGGTGTGCGGGACGGAGTCGTGCACGCGGGCGCCGCTCATGGGTCCCTCCTCCTCGCTGTTCATGGGAAAACCAGCATCATTTTCAGGGCTTTTGACTGTCGACGACTGTCACCACGGCTGGTCGGCGCCCCACCGCGTCGCCTGCGGACACCTCCCGTCACCCGTCTCGGCAACAGGTGCGCCGACCCGTCTCCACATCGGCTTCCGGACGGCTAGGCTCAATGTCTGTACGTCGTACGGGCGACCTGGGGAGGTAGCGGCATGACGGAGGCACGGCCGGGACCGGCCGCCTCGTCCTCCCTGTGGGAGCGCGAGGCGGAGATCGCCGACGTCGTGGAGGCCGTCAAGGCCCTGCGCGCGGACGCCTCGTCCTCCGGCAGCCTGCTGGTGTTCAGCGGCGAGGCGGGCATCGGCAAGACCGCGCTGCTCGCCGAGGCGCGCCGGATCGCGGAGGCCCACGGCTGCACGGTGTGGTCGGCCCGCGGCGGCGAGACCGTCACCTCCGTTCCCTTCAACGTCATACGGCAACTCCTCCAGCCCGCCCTCGTCTCGCTGATGCCCGAAGAGGCCCGCGAATACCTGGGCGACTGGTACGACATCGCCGGACCCGCGCTCGGCATCGCCGAACCGGGGGACCGCCAGGCCGACCCGCAGGGCGTGTGCGACGGACTGGTCGCGGCGGTGCGGCGGCTGGCCAAGCGCGAGTGGCCCCTCGTCCTGATCGTCGACGACGCGCACTGGGCCGACCAGGAGACCCTGCAGTGGCTGGTCGCGTTCGCCGAGCGCCTCGACGACCTGCCGGTCCTCGTCGTGGTCGCCCGCAGGCCGGGTGACGTCAGCGGTGAGCGGGCCCGCCAGCTGGAGGCCGTCGCCGCCGCGGCCCGGCCGATCCTCACGCTCAGCGCGCTGACCCCCGACGCCACCGCCGGACTCACCCGCGCCACGCTCGGGGAGCACGCGGACGCCCCGTTCTGCCGCGAGGTGTGGGCGGTCACCGGCGGCAACCCGTACGAGACCGTCGAACTGCTCGCCAAGGTGCAGGACAGCGAGCTGGAACCGGTCGAGGCCTCGGCCGCCGAACTGCGCGCCCTGAACCGCTCGGCACGCGGCCGCGGACTCGTCGCCCGCCTCGAAGGACTCGGCATCGACGCCACCCGCTTCGCCTGGGCGGCCGCGATCCTCGGCACCGGGATCTCCCTCGACCTCGCCGCCCAGCTCGCCGGGATGCAGAGCGACGAGGCCGAGCGCTGCGCCGAACTGCTGGGCGCGGCCCGCATTCTCACCGCGACCGAGCCCACGAGCCGCGATCTGACGGGCGGTGACCTGGAGTTCGTACACCCCCTCATCGCCAGCGCCGTCTACCGCTCGATCCCCGACGCGCTGCGCACCGCGATGCACGGCCAGGCCGCCTGGGCGGTCACCGAATCGGGCCGCGGAGCCGCTGCGGCCTCCCGCCACCTCCTCGAAGTGCACCCGGACGACGACCCCGAACTCGTCGAGCAGATGCGCGAGGCCGCCCGCGAACACCTCGCCGTCGGCGCGCCCGACGCGGCCAGGCGCTGCCTGGAGCGCGCCCTGGCGGAACCCCCGCTTCCGGAGATCCACGCGCGTGTGCTCTACGAACTGGGCTGCGCCACCCTGCTGACCGCTCCCGCCACCACGATCAGCCATCTGCGCACCGCGCTCGACCAGTCCGGCCTCGACGGGGATCTGCGGGTGGACGCCGTCTTCCGCCTCTCCCAGGCCCTGGTCCACAACGACCAGCTGGACGAGGCCGTCCGCACGGTCGACGCGGAGGCCGCCCGGCTCGACCCGGGCCCCGCCCGGATGCGGCTTCAGGCCGTCCACTACATGTGGGAGGGCATCCACGCGGGCGAGGACCACGTTCCGGGACGCTCCCGAAACCTCGCCGAACTCGTCAAGACCTGCACCGGACGCGACAACTCCGAGCGCGCCCTGCTGATACTGCGCGGCTTCGACGCGATGACCCGTGGCGAGAGCGCGGAGGAGGTCGTGGAACTCTGCGACCGCGCCCTCGTCAACGGCCGCCTCGCGCCCGGACTCGGCTGGACCGACACCGAGTGGGGCATCGAACTCCTCATGATGCTGGGCAGTTCGTACGCCTACACGGACCGGCTCGACCGGGCCGAGAGCCTCTTCTCCGAGGCGCTGCGCTCCTACACGAGCGCCGGATGGAGCGGCGGCCACCTCGCCCTGGCACACGCCTTCCTCGGTCTCGCCCACCGCAGGCGGGGCCGCCTCAGGGACGCCGAGACCACCCTGCGCGAGTCGCTGCGCATCGCCGAGCGGGTCGGCCGCGGGCTGCCCCTGTACTGGTCGGCCACCTGCGGCCTCGTCGACACACTGCTCGCCCGTGGCGACGTCCAGGAGGCCTGGGCGATCGCCGAGCAGTACGGCTTCGCACCGCCGTACCCGTCCACCATCGTGCTGCCGGACACCCGGTCCGTACGCGGCCGGCTGCTGCTCGCCGTCGGCCGTGTCAAGGACGGCATCAACGAACTCGAGGCCGCCGAGAAGGCCGCCGCGGCGCGCGGCCACCACAACACGGTGATGGCGCCCTGGGCGCTCGACCTCGCCCGCGCGCTCGCCTCGGACGACCCGGCCCGCGCCGCCGCGCTGGCCACCGACGCCCGCCGCCAGGCCGAGCGCTTCGGCACGGACACCGCGATCGGCGAGGCTCTGCGCTGCGCGGCGGCCCTCGAATCGGGCCAGCGCGCGGTACGCCTGGCCGCCCAGGCCGTCACCTACCTGGAGGCCTCGCCCTGCCAGTACGAACACGCGGCGGCGCGCGTCGAGTACGGCATCGCGGCGCGCTCGGTCTCGGAGCTGGGCAAGGGTCTGACGCTGGCGCGCTCGTGCGGGGCGGACGGGCTGGTGGCGAGGGCGGAGGAGGTCCTGGCGACGGGCAGAGGGCTGAGGTAGCCGCCCGGGGCCGACAGCCTCCTGAGGCGCGCGCCGGTCAGCTCTGGAGGAGCCGGTCCGTCACCGTCGCCGGACGCTCGGGGCCGCGGGGGTACTCGTCGCGGTGACCGAGAAGGCGTACGACCGGGAGGTCTGGAAGTAGCCGCAATGCGGGAGGCAGCGCGCGGACCTGAGCGAGGACGAGGTGTCCCGAGCGTTCACGCCACTGCCGCAGGGTCACCCTGCGGCGCCGTCGTCGCCCTCCTCCTCGGCGAGCACCCGCTGAGCCGTCGCGAACGCCGAGTTCGCCGCCGGGACACCGCAGTACACGGCCGTCTGCAGCAGTACGGCGCCGATCTCCTCCGGGGTCAGCCCGTTGCGCCGCGCCGCCCGGACGTGCATGGCCAGCTCGTCGTAGTGACCGTGCGCGACCAGCGCGGTCAGGGTGATCATGCTGCGTTCGCGGCGCGAGAGCGTCGGGTCGGTCCAGATCTCGCCCCAGGCGTAGCGCGAGATGAAGTCCTGGAAGCGGGCGGTGAAGGGGGTCTGCCGGGCCTGCGCCCGGTCCACATGGGCGTCGCCGAGCACCGCACGCCGCACCTCCATGCCCCGCTTGGCGCCCCCGTCGAAGTGGGCCCGCAGTGCCGTGAGGACCGCCGCCGGACACTGCGCGGGCGCCAGATGCGAGGCTCCCGGGAGCTCGACGAGCGTGGCGCTCGCCACCGCGTCCGCGATCTCCCGCAGCTGGGCGGGCGGCGTCGCCGGGTCCTGGCGGCCCGCGATCAGCAGGGTGGGCGCGGAGATCTCGGGGAGCCGGTCGCGGAGGTCGAAGGCGGCGAGCGCGTCACAGCACGCGGCGTACGCCGCCGGGTCCGCGTCGCGGTGGTCGTCGATCAACCGCGGCACGGTGAAACCGGCCGTGAACCAACGGGAGTTCGCGCTCTCGGCGAGCGCGGCCAGCCCTTCCCGTCGTACTAGCTCCGCACGCTCCTCCCACGGCTTGGAGCCGTTGAAGTGCGCCGAGGAGCAGATGACGGCGAGGGACGACACCCGCTCCGGGTGGTGGACGGCGAGGTGCAGTCCGACCGCGCCGCCGAGCGAGACGCCCGCGTAGGCGAAGTGGTCGATGCCGAGCGAGTCGGCGAGGTCGAGGACCAGCGCGGCGAGGTCACCGACGGTGGCTCCCGGCCCGATCAGGTCCGGCGCCGACCCCCCGTGTCCCGGCAGATCCCAGCGAACCACCCGGTGGGTGGCGGCCAGCTCGGGCGCGACCTCGTCCCACAGGGCGTAGGACGTGCCGAGCGAGGGCCCGAGGAGCAAGGGGGGAGCGGTCTGGGGGCCCTCGGCGAGGTGGTTGAGCAGTTTGCGGGTCACGTTCGCTCCAGAGCACGGTCGGTCAGGGCTCCCGCGGAGCCCGTGTAGCGGGTGAGGTCGGTGAGTTCCACGCGGTCGAGTTCCTTGAGCTCCGGCTCCTCGCCGAGTACGTCCACGAGGGGCCGGTTCTCGGCGACGGCCCGCTCGGCGGCCCGGGTCAGCAGCTCCTTGGCGCGGGCCCGCCCGAGGATCGGAGCGAGTTCGACGGCCAGGCGCTCGGAGACGATCAACCCATGGGTGAGACCGAGGTGTTCGCGCATGGCGTCCGGGTTCACCCGGAGCCCTTCGACCAGCCCGGCGGCGTTCCGGGCGGTGCCTCCGACCAGCCTCAGCAGCTCGCGCAACGGCTCCCACTCGGCGTGCCAGGCACCGGCCGGCCGCTCGTCCTCGGCGACCATCGACCCGTAGAGCGTGGCGGCGAGCCCCGGCGCGCGCCGCGCGGAGGCGGCGATCGCGGTGGCCGCCACCGGGTTGGCCTTGTGCGGCATCGCGGACGACCCGCCACCGCTCCCCTCCGAGACCTCGGCGATCTCCGTGCGGGAGAGGGTGAGCACATCGGCCGCCATCTTGCCGAGGGCCCCGGCCGTGAAGGCCAGGCCGGCGGCCAGGTCGGCGATCGGCGTCCGCAGGGTGTGCCAGGGCAACGCCGGTTCCGCGAGCCCGAGTTCACCGGCGTACGCCGCCACGAGCGCGTCCGGATCCTCGGCGCCGAACGCCGCGAAGGCGGCCAACGTCCCTGCGGCGCCGCCCAGTTGGACGGGGAGGCGGAGAACCGCGAGCCGG
Organism: Streptomyces sp. NPDC090798; assembly: GCF_044768965.1. Classification (NCBI taxonomy): domain Bacteria; kingdom Bacillati; phylum Actinomycetota; class Actinomycetes; order Kitasatosporales; family Streptomycetaceae; genus Streptomyces; species Streptomyces sp. NPDC090798. The sequence goes on along the minus strand of NZ_JBIVXA010000002.1, from coordinate 519,658 downwards.
TCCCGCGCGTCCAGCACGAGCGACCGCCACCCCGCCGCCTTCAGCCCGAACGTCGTCGGTACGGCGTGCTGCGTGAGGGTCCGCCCCGGCATCACCGTGTCCCGGTGCGCGGCGGCGAGTCGGCCCAGGGCCCGCGCCGTCCGCTCCAGATCCGCCAGGACCAGGTCCAGTGTGCGACGGGCGACCAGCATCAGCGCCGTGTCCAGGATGTCCTGGCTGGTCGCGCCCCGGTGGACGTAGGGCCCGTACTCCTTGCCGACCGCCGCTGTCAGATCCGCGACCAGCGGAATCACCGGATTGCCGCCGCCTCGGGCGCGCAGCGCGATCGACCTGACGTCGAGGCCCGCCGCGGCCACGGCGGACACCGCCGACGCAGCCGCGTCCGGCGCGAGTCCGAGCCCCGCCTGAGCGCGGGTCAGCGCCGCCTCCGCGTCGAGGAGCGCCCCCAGAATCGCGCCGTCCGAGGTCACGGATGCCGCGGGGGAGCCCGCCCACCCGGGGGCGAGCAGCCCGGCGTCGGCATCGGACTCGGACTCGGAACGGACCGGGCCGGCAGCTGTCACTGGAACTCCAGGAAGACCGTTTCGCCTTCGCCCTGAAGGCGGATGTCGAAACGGTACGTCCGGTTCGCGCCCTCGGCCGCGATCAGCGTGGCGCGCCGGTCGGCCGGGAGCGAGTCGAGCAGCGGGTCGGCGCCGTCGGCGAGGTACGCGCGGGTGAAGAGGTGATGCACCAGACCGCGCGCGAACACACACACGCTGATGTACGGAAGCCCGGCATTGCCCGGTGGCAGGGTGTGCAGCGCGTACTGGCCGTCGGCGTCCGTGGCGGCCCGGCCGAAGCCCGTGAAGGCGACGCCGCTCCGGCCGAGGAATGCGCCGGTCGACGGGTCGCGGCGCATCGAACCGGGGGCACCCTTGAGGGAGCCGTCGGGTGCCGCCTGCCAGAAGTCCAGGAGGGCGTCCGGGATCACCTTGCCCGCGCCGTCGAGCACGTACCCGTGCAGGGTGATCGCCTCGGGGTGGCCCTGCGGCGCGACCCGGCCGCCGTCGGGAAAGGGCAGCGCGTGGCCGTAGAAGGGGCCGATGGTGTGGGACGGGGTGGGGAGCAGTCGCTCGGTCATGCGGGGCGGCCTTCCTCGATCCAGGTGGCGGAGGGACCGTCGAGGACGATGTCCCACTCGTAGCCCATGGAGAACTCGGGCTGGGAGAGATCGTGCCGGTAGGTGGCGATCAGACGGTCGCGGGCCGCCTGGTCCGTCACGGACCGCAGGATCGGGTCGTAGCGGAACAGCGGGTCGCTCGGGAAGTACATCTGGGTGATCAGCCGCTGGGTGAACGCCGTGCCGAAGAGCGAGAAGTGGATGTGCGCGGGCCGCCACGCGTTCGTGTGGTTGCCCCACGGGTAGGGGCCCGGCTTGATCGTGGTGAACCTGTACCGGCCCTGATCATCCGTCAGGGTCCGCCCGACACCGGTGAAGTTGGGATCGAGCGGGGCCGGGTGCTGCTCGCGCAGATGGGCGTAACGACCGGCGGCATTGGCCTGCCAGATCTCGATGAGCTGACCGCGCACGGGACGCCCGTCGCGGTCGAGCAGCCGGCCCGATACGGTCATGCGCTCGCCGATCGGCTCGCCCCGGTGCTGGATGGTCAGGTCGCTGTCGTGCTCGGTGATGTCGGTGACGCCGAACACCGGCCCCGACAGCTCGACCGTCTCCGGGTCGCCGCCGTCGACGGCGACCAGCGGCTGTTCGGGGTGGCGCAGCAGGGAGCTGCGGTACGGGGGGTAGTCGCGCGACGGGTGGTTGTGAACCGGCGCTCCGCCGGCGACCGCCTTGTCGTAGGCGTCCTGGAGATCCTTGATCTCGACGTCGATGTCCGACTGGGTGAGGGCCATGGTCGACTTCCTATCGTTCGAGGACGAGGGCGAGGCCCTGGCCGACGCCGATGCAGAGGGTGGCGATGCCGGTGCCGCCGCCCTGGCGGGCGAGTTGGTGGGCGACGGTGCCGGCGAGGCGGGCGCCGGAGGCGCCGAGGGGGTGGCCGAGGGCGATCGCGCCGCCTTGGGGGTTGAGGATCGCGGGGTCGAACTCGGGCCATTCGGCGAGGCAGCCGAGGACCTGGGCGGCGAAGGCCTCGTTGAGTTCGAGGACGGACAGGTCCGCGAAGCTCTTGCCGGCCTTGGCCAGGGCGCGGGTGACGGCTTCGACGGGGGCGAGTCCGAAGTACTGGGGGTCGGTCGCGGAGACGCCGGTGGCCCGGATGCGGGCGAGGGGTTCGCGACCGGTGGCTGCGAGGCCTTCCTCGTCGGTCAGGAGGAGGGCGGCGGCGCCGTCGTTGAGGGGGGAGGCGTTGCCCGCGGTGACCGTGCCGTCGGTGCTGCGGAAGGACGGCTTCAGCCCGGCCATGGCGGTGGGGGAGGCATCGGGGCGGACGGATTCGTCGGCGGCGAAGACGACCGGGTCGCCCTTGCGCCGCGGGATCGGCACGGGGGCGATCTCGCGGTCGAACAGTCCCTCCTGCTGGGCCTTAGCCGCCTTGCGGTGGCTGCCGAGGGCGTATGCGTCCTGCTGCTCGCGGCTGATCTTGTGTTTGTCGGCGATGAGTTCGGCGGACTCGCCGAGTGGGATGGTCCACTGGGGATCCATCTTCGGGTTGACCATGCGCCAGCCGAGGGTGGTGGAGTACAGCTGGGTGTGTCCGGCGGGGAAGGGCCGGTCGCTCTTGGGCAGGACGTACGGGGCACGGGTCATCGACTCCACGCCGCCGGCCAGGGCGATGTGGGCGTCGCCCACGGCGATCGCGCGGGCGGCCTGGATGACGGCTTCGAGTCCGGAGGCGCACAGCCGGTTGACGCTCACCCCGGGCACCGAGGTGGGCAGACCGGCGAGCAGGGCGGCCATGCGGGCGACGTTGCGGTTCTCCTCACCGGCGCCGTTGGCGTTGCCGAGGTAGACGTCCTCGATCCGGGCGGGGTCCAGGTCCGGGGTGCGGGCCAGGAGTTCCCGGATGGCGTGGGCGGCGAGGTCGTCCGGGCGGACGGAGGCGAGGGCTCCGTTGTACTTGCCGATGGGGGTGCGGACCGCATCGACGACATAGACGTCCTTCACGGCTGGGTCTCCTCGGTGAGTTCGGCTGCGACACGGACCTTCGCGGCGGTCTTCGCCACGATCTCTCCGACCGTGACGCCGGGCGCGGCCTCGATGAGCGCCAGTCCCTCGTCGGTGACGTCGAGGACGCCGAGGTCGGTGATGATCCGGTTGACGCACGCCTTGCCGGTGAGCGGCAGCGCGCACTCCTGAAGGATCTTCGCGGTGCCGTCCTTGGCGGTGTGGGTCATGACGACGATGACGGTGCGGGCGCCGTGGACCAGGTCCATCGCGCCGCCGATCCCGGTGATCATCTTCCCCGGGATGGCCCAGTTCGCCAGGTCACCGCCCGCGGACACCTGCATCGCGCCGAGCACGGCCACGTCGATGTGCCCGCCCCGGATCATCGAGAACGACAGCGCCGAGTCGAAGAAGGAGGCGCCCGGCAGGACCGTCACGGTCTCCTTGCCGGCGTTGATGAGGTCCGGGTCGACCCGGTCCTCGGTGGGGTAGGGGCCGGTGCCGAGGATCCCGTTCTCCGACTCCAGGATCACCTCGACGCCGGCCGGGAGGTAGTTGGGGATCAGCGTCGGCAGTCCGATGCCGAGATTGACGTACTGGCCGTCCTGGAGTTCGCGTGCCGCACGGGCCGCCATCTCCTCGCGTGTCCACGCCATCAGCCGCTCACCGTCCGCTTCTCGATCATCTTCGCGGCGGCCTGCTCCGGAGTCAGCGCGACGACCCGTTGCACGAAGATCCCCGGCAGATGCACCGCGTCCGGGTCGATCCCGCCGGGCTCGACCAGCTCCTCCACCTCGGCGATCGTCACCCTGCCCGCCATCGCCGCGAGGGGGTTGAAGTTCCGGGCGGACTTGCTGAAGACGAGGTTGCCGTGCCGGTCGCCCTTCGCCGCCCGGACCAGCGCGAAATCGGTGCGGATGCCGCGCTCCAGCACGTACTCGGCGCCGTCGAACTCCCGCACCTCCTTCGGCGGCGACGCCAGCGCCACCCCGCCGGAGCCGTCGTAGCGCCAGGGCAGGCCGCCGTCCGCGACCTGGGTGCCCACCCCGGCCGGGGTGTAGAAGGCGGGGATCCCGGCGCCACCCGCCCGCAACCGCTCCGCGAGCGTGCCCTGCGGGATCATCTCCACCTCCAGCTCACCTGCCAGATACTGCCGCGCGAACTCCTTGTTCGCCCCGATGTAGGAGCCGGTCACCCGTGCGATCCGCCCGGCGGACAGCAGTACCGCGAGCCCGGACTCCATCGCCCCGCAGTTGTTGGAGACCACGCCCAGACCGCCGACCCCGCGCTCGTACAGCGCCTCGATCAGCACGTTCGGCACACCGCTCAGCCCGAAACCGCCGACCGCGAGGGTCACGCCGTCCGGCACATCGGCCACCGCCTCCAGGGCTGTGGCGACCACCTTGTCCATGCGTGAAGCCCCATCTCTTCCAAGCGTCCAGACCCTCAATTACTCAGGGCACTGATTATTTCTGCGAGGTTTCACTCACGCTGCCATCAGCGGCCCGAGCCGTCAAGACCTCCAGGAGATCGGCGGATGGACGTCCATGAACGCGCTGATACGCATCCCGGTGATGCACGGTATCGTTCAGTGCACCGACGAAATGACGGACTCACCCAGGGGGAGCGCACATGGCCGCGGTGGACCTCACCACCCACCCCGGGCACCTCGCCCGGCGACTCCAGCAGGCCCACTATCTGCTGTGGAACACCATGGTCTCCGAGGAGATCACCTCGCCGCAGTTCGCGGTCCTGAACGCGCTGGTCGAGGAGCCGGGACTGGATCAGCGCACGGTGGGGGAGCGGGTGGGCCTGGACCGGTCGACCATCGCCGAGGTCATCAGCCGGCTCGGTCGCCGGGGCCTGCTCGACAAGGTGCGCGATCCGCAGGACGGCCGCCGCTTCCTGTTGCGCCTCACCGACGAGGGGATGCGGACGCACCGCAAGCTGACCGTGCGTACGGCGCGTATGAACCAGGTCTTCCTGGCCCCGCTCTCCGCCGAGGAGCAGACCGTCTTCTTCGACCTCATCCAGCGTGTCTCGGACGCCGCGGAGGGGCTGCGCAATCCGACGGAACCTCTCACCACGCGACGCTAGGCGTTCCTTCGCCGGGTGACACCAGGTGACACCAGGTGACACCGGTGACACCGGGCGGCGCCGGGCGAAAACATCTGACAGATCACGGTCAGGAGCGCTAGGCTCCCCGCGATGATGACTCACTCTGTCCGCAGAATGGGGGTCCCGTCCGCGCAAGGTGAGTGCTGATGCTCACTCAGACCGCGAATGGGGATTCCCGCCTTTCCTTCTGGCTGCCCGTGCGAGAGTTCGCCGTGCCGCCCGCCATGATCGAGACCGCGACCGCCCGCCGCCGTGCCGGGGACTGGGCGGGGGCGTGCGCCGCCGCAGGCATCGATGTCGATCTCAACCTGCGTTCCGTGGCGCGTACTCACGGCCACGACCTCGCCGCTCGGGTACGGGCCGATCTCCGCCATCTGGCTCCCGACCTACTGCGCTGGCACATGCCGAGGATCGCTCCGCACGGGCTGCTGCGCTCGGGTCTGACCATCGCCCTGGCTCGGTACGGCATCCAAGGGCGTGACGGCGCGGGTCCGGTGCACCTCGTCGTGCGGACTCCGCCGGCCTGGGCGGACGGCGGCCAGCGGATCAGCCTCGCCCTGTGGGCCGCGCCGCACGACGGGCCCCGCGACGAACTCCGCGGTTCGCACGACGGATCCAACGACCGATCCCCCTTCGAGGGCGGTGTCCGCCGGCATCCACACCCCCGTCCCAGCCGCCGCTTCCGTCTCGACCTGCACCGCCATCTGTGGGACGCGCGCAGGACCGATGAGCTGCGGGTGCGGTCCGGGGCCGACCGGCTGCCCGCCGACGGCCGTCCGGAGAGCCCGGACCCGCTGGGGACCGTGCCGCGGGGGCGCGGGTGTGCCGTGGATCGGTGGGCGGCCGAGGCGGGGATTCTGCTCCATGCCGAGGGGCGGACGACCGGTGCCGTCGCCGTGCGGCTCGGGGCCAGGGACCGGCTGGTCCTGGACGTGGTCGCGGACAGGAACGGTGTCGGGGCGCCGGGGGTACGGATCGCGGCGGCGCCCACGGACGGCAGCGTCCGCGCGCTGCCCGTCCTGCCCGACGCGGCCACCTGGCTGCTGCCCGACCTGGAACTGATCCGCACCGGTTCGCTCGAGGTCGAGCGGCTGCATCCGCTGGTCGCCTCGGCACTGGTACCGGATCATTCGCCGACGGCTACCTCCCCGGCGCCGGAGCATGTCCCGACCGGTGCCTCCCGGGCACCGGGCAGGGCCGGGCAGCCACGCCTCGTGGACTGCCGGGGAGCCCAGCACCGTATCGGCCTGGTCGACGGGGTACTGGCGCCGCTGGACCACGACCCGGCCGAGATCCGCCGGGAGGAGCTGCTGGTCGCACTGACCGGTACGCCGCTTCCCTGCCTGCGGGCCATCGACGAGGCGCACCGTCGTCCGGACTGCCTCACCGGTGTCCGCGAACGCCTGATCCATGGCGACACCGCCGGTGCGCTGGATGTCGTCGAGGGCCTGCTGGGACCGGACGCGGTGCTGCGCTGCGGCCCTCTACGGGACGAGCTCGAGGCGGCCGCGCTGCGGCGGATCACGTACGGCCTGTTCAGGGCGGGCATGACTGGTCCCGGCCCAGGATCCGGCCGCCTGCTCCCAGGCCCCGACCGTCCCCGTGGGCGCAGAGCGCACCCGCGCCACACGACCTCTCGCTGACCCGGGGACCTCCGCCCCCGCGCGCCCACACGACCTCTCGCTGACCCGGGGACCTCCGCCCCCCGCGCCCACCCGGCCACCGAGCATCTACCGGCCACCCACGAAGCACCCACCGAGCACCCACAAGCACCCACCCACTCGTTCCGCCACGACCCAAAGGTAATGAAATATGCCCACATGTACACCGTTCGCTGCGACCGACATCCCTTCCGACCCGGCCCCCGTCTCTCAGATCGACGTCGCCGGCGCGTTGCTGGCCCTGCTGCGTGACGCCGGCACCGAACCGCGCCCCGACATCCAGCTGGAGGCACTGACGCTGGCCGTGGCCGCCGACCTGCCCGTGCTCCTGTGGGGTGAGCCGGGGATCGGCAAGACCGCGGCCCTGACACAGCTCGCCGCGGCCCTGGACCTCCCGCTGACCACCGTGATCGCCAGCGTGCACGAGCCGTCCGACTTCTCGGGACTGCCCATCGTCGGAGACGATCCCGCGCAGCAGGGTGTCCCGATGGCCCCGCCGGACTGGGCCGTGCGACTGGTACGGGCGGGCCGGGGGCTGCTGTTCCTGGACGAGCTGTCCACCGCGCCACCGGCCGTCCAGGCCGCCCTGCTCCGCCTCGTCCTGGAGCGGCGGATCGGCGCCCTGCAACTGCCGCCCGAGGTACGGATCGTGGCTGCCGCCAACCCGCGGTCCTCGGCCGCCGACGGCTGGGAGCTGAGTCCTCCTCTGGCCAACCGGTTCGTGCATCTTCAGTGGACCCACGACCACGAGGTCGTGGTGCGCGGCCTCGGTGGCACGTGGCCGCGGGCGACACTGCCCCGGCTCGACCCGGCGCGGTTGCCGGAGGCCGTGGACTTCGCCCGCCGCGCGGTGTGCGGGCTCCTCTCGGCGCGGCCCGGGCTCGTGCACCGGCTGCCCAGCAATGAGACGCGCCGGGGCGGCCCCTGGCCGTCGCCCCGAAGCTGGGAGATGACCCTGGGCCTCATCGCCTTCGCCACCGCGGCCGGCTCCTCCCGGGAAGTGCTTTCCCTGCTGGTCAGGGGCACAGTGGGGGACGGTCCTGGGCTGGAACTGCTGGCGAGCCTGGACCGGATGGACCTCCCGGACCCCGAGACGCTGCTCGCCGACCCGGCGGGTGCCGAGCTGCCCGAGCGGGGGGATCTCCGCCAAGCCGTGCTCGACGGTGTGGTGGCCGCGGTCCGTGGGCGTCCGGAGAAGTCCCGCTGGGACGCGGCATGGGCGCTTTTGGTGCGGGCGCTGGAGACCGGAGCCCCGGACCTGGTGGTCGTCCCCGCGACCACACTCGCCTCGCTGCGTCAGGAGGACTGGGACGTTCCGGCAGCGATCGAACGGCTCGCCGGAGCGGTGTCCCTGTCCCGGCGGGCGGACCAGGCGGCGGTCCGGACCGCGGCTGCCGCGAAGGCCGGCCGATGACGGCGCCCGCGTCCGCACCGGGGACGCTGGACCTCGACAAGCTCTTCGCCGCCCGGCTGCACGCCGCCCGGGTCCGGCCCTACCTGGCCACGGCGCTGTTCGCCCTGCACACCGTGGAGTCGCGGCGCGTACCGACGATGGCCGTCGACCGGCACTGGCGCTGCTATGTCTCGCCGGCGTTCGTGGACCGGACCCCGGTGGAGGAACTGGCCGGGGTGTGGGTGCACGAGGTGTCGCATCTCCTGCGCGACCATCACGGGCGCGGGGACAGGGTCGCGCGGGAGCGCGGGCTGACCGGCCCGGGGGAGCGGCTGCGGATGAACATCGCCGCGGACTGCGAGATCAACGACGACGCGTTCGGCGACGGACTGCTCCGGCCCGAAGGCGTCGTCACGCCGGAGTTCTTGAAGCTGCCCGAGGGACAGCTCATGGAGGACTACCTGCACCAGTTCCACCTCGGGGCGCTCACCCAGAGCCTGGCCTGGCTGGACTGCGGAAGCGGCGCCGACGGTCTCGAACGGGAGTGGGACCTCGGCCCGGACGGCGCGCACGGCCTCAGCCCGCAGGAACGGGACGCGGTCAGGTTCCGGGTGGCGCAGGGCATCACCGCCCGTCCGGGAGACACCCCGAACGGGTGGCGGCGGTGGGCGGACGAAGCGTTCCACCCGCCGCAGCCGTGGCGCGAGTTGCTGGGCGCGGCGGTCCGCTCGGCGGCCTCCAGCTCCGGCGTGGGTGAGGACTACACATACGGCCGGCCGTCGCGGCGCTCGGCCGGGGTGCCCGGCGCCGTGCTGCCGAGCCTGCGGCGCAGGCCGCCACGGGTCTGCGTGGTCATCGACACCTCCGGGTCGGTCAGTGACGCCGAACTGGGCAGCGCGCTCCTCGAGGTCACCGCCATCTCCCGCGCCGTGGGCGGCCGCCGCGACCTGGTCACCGTGGTGCCCTGCGACGCGGCGGCCCCGATCGCGCACCCGCTGTGCCGTGCCGAGGGAATACCGCTGGTGGGCGGCGGGGGTACGGACCTGCGCACGGGCTTCGCCAAGGCGCTCCGGGCGCAGCCCCGACCGGACGTCGTCGTGGTCCTGACGGACGGGCAGACGCCGTGGCCGGACCGGCCGCCGTGCCGGACGGTGGTGGGTCTGTTCCCCCGGGAGCCGGCAGCCGGGTCGGGGGACGAGGACGATCCCGACTACGTACCGGACTCACCGCCCGCGTGGGCACGAGTGGTGGTCATCGGGTAGGCCCTCGCCGACCGATGGGCCCGCGAGCCCGATAGCCCGACAAGTCCCGTCGCCCGCCGCCGTCACGGCTTCGTCGTCATGCCTTGGCGAGGACCACCCACACCTGCCCCTTCGCGAAGTTCATCGGCCCACCGTCGGTGGTCGTGAAGTCCGTGCCGTCGCCGGCGGTCGGACGCTTCCAGTCGACGTCGAAGACCTTGCCGTCGCGCAGCACCTTCGCCGTCCCCGAGCCCACCGTCTCCGTGTACGGCGTGTTGTTGCCGAGGACGTCGTGGTACTTGGAGTTGCGCACCTTCACGTACTGCACGACCACGGTCGCGGGCGCCACCCGCTTCCCGTCCGTCGTCACCGTCGGCGTCCCGTCCATCGACACCAGCCAGCGGTGCTTGCTCGCCGACCAGGCGAAGGTGAAGCGGGCCGCGGGGAAGCGCACGGTGCGGGAGGTTTCCGGGCTGCCGCCCGCCGGGGCGGCACCGAAGTGGAACCCGGTGGTGAGGGCGGCGGCCCCCGGCGCGGAGTGCATGAGCTGCTGCGGGTGCAGAAAGAGGTTGTGGGGGGCGACCTTGGAGGCACTGCGGTAGTACGCGCCGGAGCCCTGGTCGGCCGACACCGCGTGCAGGGGCGCCTTGGCGATGACCGGCAGCAGCTTGTGCTGGGCACCCGAGAAGGCGAGCGTCGGCTTGTCGAACTGGCGCAGCAGCTCCAGGTCCGACTCGCGCGCACTGCGCACCGGCCCGACGGCCTTGGGCAGCTTGCTCGCGTAGATGGCCATCAGCCGGCTCAGACCGCCCTCGACCTGCTCCGCGTAGACGACGTCCGCCGCGTCGAGACCCGTTTGAGGGCGCGCCGCGCTCACATTGTCGATCTTCACGGCGAGTACGGGACCGGCACCGGCGGCACTGGAGGGGCTCTGGGCCGGTCCCGTCGCCTGCCCTTGGCTGCGGCTCGGCGCCGGGGCGCGTCCGTCGTCGGTGGCGCCACTGCCCGAGGAGCAGCCCGTCATCACAGAGCCCGCCGCGGCGACGGTCAGCAGCGCCGCCGTCATCGCGCCGCGCCGCGTCCGCGCCATCTGTCGCTTGCTCAACGTGCCACCCTGTCCCGTGCCATCGATTGTGCGCTCATAGGTTCATCGGTGGCCATACCCGCCCACTTCTGTTCGCGCGCGCCGAGTTGGGCCGATCAGCCCCCTTATTGGACCGATCGGACCGCGGGTCGGTTGTGCGGGTGACGAAGTCAGTTCTGCGGGCCGAGGATCTCCGCGAGGTCGTACCCGACGGGCTCGTCCAACTGGCTGTACGTGCAGCTCTCCGCGGTCCGGTCCGGGCGCCAGCGGCGGAAGCGGGCCGTGTGCCGGAACCGCACGCCGTTCTCCATGTGGTCGTACGCCACCTCCGCCACCCGTTCGGGCCGCAGCGGCACCCAGGAGAAGTCCTTCTTCGTCGACCACCGGCTGGGCGCGCCCGGCAGCCGCGCGGACTCGTGCGCCGACTCCTGCGACCAGGCCGCCCAGGGATGCCGCTCGACGTCCTCCATACGCAGCGGTTCCAGCTCCTCCACCAGCTGTGCCCGCTGCTTCATCGGGAAGGCGGCGCTCACCCCCACGTGCTGGAGGGTGCCCCCGTCGTCGTACAGACCGAGCAGCAGGGAACCGACGACGGGCCCGCTCTTGTGGAGGCGGTACCCCGCGACGACGACGTCCGCGGTGCGCTCGTGCTTGATCTTGAACATGGCCCGCTCGTCCTGCCGGTAGCGCAGGTTGAGCGGCTTGGCGATGACCCCGTCGAGGCCCGCGCCCTCGTACTGCTCGAACCACCGCTCCGCCACCTCGCGGTCCCTGGTCGCCGGTGCCACATGCACCGGGGCCGTCACCCCCGACAGCGCCCTCGTCAGCAGGGCCCGCCGGTCGCCGAGGGGTACGTCGAGCAGCGACTCGTCGGCCAGCGCCAGCAGATCGAAGACCACGAAGGAGGCGGGAGTCCTCTCCGCCAGCATCCGCACCCGGGAGTCCGCGGGATGGATGCGCTCGGTGAGCGCGTCGAAGTCGAGCCGGCCCTCCCTGGCGATCACGATCTCGCCGTCCATCACACAGCGCTCCGGCAGCCGCTCCCGCAACGCCGCCACCAACTCGGGGAAATACCTGGTCAACGTCTTGCCGGTACGACTGCCGAGCTCGACCTCGTCGCCGTCGCGGAACACGATCGCGCGAAACCCGTCCCACTTCGCCTCGTACTGCATGTCCGGTGGGATCTTCGCCACGGACTTGGCGAGCATCGGCTTCACGGGCGGCATCACCGGCAGATCCATGCTTCGATTCTGCGGCGACATGATGCCTTTCGCCCGGTGTGCGAGGCGAGCGCGCTGGGCCTACCGTGGCTCGCATGGCCGATGCGGTGGAACTCGACGCAGCCGGGAGGACCGTACGTCTGTCCAGCCCGGGCAAGATCTTCTTTCCGGAGCGCGGCTTCACGAAACTGGACCTCGCCCAGTACTACCTGTCCGTCGGCGAGGGCATCCTGCGCGCCCTGCGCAACCGCCCCACCACCCTGGAGCGGTACCCGGAGGGCGTCACGGGCGAGAGTTTCTTCCAGAAGCGGGCGCCCAAGAACATGCCCGACTGGATTCCGACCGCTCACATCACCTTCCCCAGCGGGCGCACCGCCGACGAGATGTGCCCCACCGAGGTCGCGGCCGTGGTGTGGGCCGCGCAGTACGGCACCCTCACCTTCCACCCTTGGCCGGTGCGCCGCGACGACGTCGACCACCCCGACGAACTCCGCATCGACCTCGACCCACAGCCCGGCACGGACTACGACGACGCGGTGCGCGCCGCCCATGAGCTGCGCGAGGTCCTGCACGAGTACGGCGATCTGCGCGGCTGGCCCAAGACCTCCGGTGGCCGCGGGCTGCACGTCTTCGTCCCGATCGCGCCGCGCTGGACCTTCACCCAGGTCCGCCGGGCCGCGATCGCCGCCGGGCGCGAACTCGAACGCCGGATGCCCGACCAGGTGACCACCGCCTGGTGGAAGGAGGAACGCGGCGAGAAGATCTTCGTCGACTACAACCAGACCGCACGGGACCGCACGATCGCCTCCGCCTATTCGGTACGGCCCCGCCCGCACGCCCCCGTCTCCGCGCCCCTGCGCTGGGACGAGGTGGGCGAAGCGCATCCCCGGGACTTCGACCTGGCGACCATGCCCAAGCGCTTCGCCGAACTCGGTGATGTGCACGCCGACATGGACGACCACGCCTTCTCCCTCGAAGCGCTCCTGGAGCTGGCCAGCCGCGACGAACACGACCACGGTCTCGGGGACCTGCCGTATCCCCCCGAGTACCCGAAGATGCCGGGTGAGCCCAAACGGGTACAACCGAGCCGAGCCAAGCGCGAGGACGGCAGGGCGTAGGCCCTGTCCCGTCCGTCGTTGTTGCTCCTGCGTGGCCTGATCCGTCGGACAGGCTCTGGCGGACCGGGGGCACTCCGAGGCCCGCGCCGGGGGGCGGTCGGCGGCCGGCCGTGGTGTCACCGTGTCACCCGTCGAGCGCCGCCACGAGGCGACGGCAGTCCCTCAGCAGCGCCTCGTCGGAGGCGACGTCGTAGCGCACGTTCCCCGTGGAGTCGTCGTTGCGGTGGCGGCGCGGCGAGGCCAACTCCCGGCGTATGAGGGGCAGCGCGGGTGCCGCGGCCGGACCCATCTCGACCAGGCAGGCCGCCGTCTCCGGGCGCCCGGCAGGGGCCGACGTCCATGCCTCTATCAGCACCGGGAGCACTTCGTCGGCGTCGCCGGTCACCCTCCACAGCGCGACGGCCGTGCGGGCAGCGCTGCCGCCGGCTGTCATCAGCTCCCGCAAGCGCGGCGCCAGCGGGGCGGCTCCCCCTGGTGGTGCACCGCCCCGTACATCCCGTCCAGCGCGATGTCCCGCCGGGCCGGGTCGTCCGAGGCGAGACCCCACAGCAGCTCCGGGACGTCCGTCGCCGAGTCCGTATAGGCGTGTCCCATCGACGCCCAGTCGACATCCTCGATCCCCGTGAACACATGAACCTCCCCCGTGGCCAGTGGCGTACGGCTGCCACTGATCACAGCATGCCGCACGCCACTGACAACGGGTCCCGCAGCACCGGGAGGGTGCTTCAGAGGGCGCTGATGTCCAGCACCCCCCAGTCGCTGGAGGACTCGTTCCGCACGTAGAGACGCGGGCCTCGGCAGACGACCCGGTGGTGGCGGCCGAGGTCAGCGCCGTCGGGGCGGAGCAGGCGGCCGAGCGCGACCTGTTCCACCGTCTTCTCGGTCAGACGGCAGTCGACGATCCGGTCGGGTTCGCCGTATGGGCCGAGGAACACCACGCGGTCGGCATGGACGGCGAACGCGTGCGCACCCCGCACCGGGTTCGCGCGGGCGCGCACCACGCGGTTGTCGCGGATCTCCAGGAGGGGGAAGTCGGTGTAGGGACAGGCCCAGACGGCCCGGGTGCCGACGTTCAGGGCGTAACAGTCGCAGATCTCGCCGTGGCCAGGACCGGGCTTGTACGCCCAGAGCGGGTCGCCGGTGCCGCTCCAGCGTCGCAGGCCCGGCCAGCTCAACTCGTCATCACCGAAGACGCCTACGTCGAAGTAGCCGACCCAGATGTCACCGGCCTCGTCGACCAGGAGATCTGCGATGGCGTCGCCCACGCGGAAGACGTGCGAGGTGCGTCCCAGGACGTCGAACACCTGGACATGCTCCTCACCGCGACGGCTGCGGGCGTTCGCGAGGACGAAGCCGCCGTCCGGCAGCGCGTCGAACCGGGTGAACCGTGCTCGCACCGCACTGAGCTGTGTCTCGTACGGTCGCCCACCCTCCTCGACCGTGACGACGAGCGCGTCGTACGGATTCTCGCGGAGGTGGTCGGGCGGTCGCTCGGTGAGCAGCCAGTGGACGCGTCCGTGGGCGTCGACCGTGCTGTGCAGGACATGCCGGTCCCTGTGGACACGCGGGAGACGGGCGTACGGAGCCAGGCGGGTGGCCGGGCGGTCAGGCGACATGGGCCTTTCTCATGGTCATGGCGTGATCCTCGTCCGGGGGAGCTGCCCGCGCAACGGACTTTCGGCGGGGTGGACGCCGGTCGGGGAGCGCTCTCATCGCGTGTTGCCTGGGGCTATCCTTCTTGGCAACCGCCGAGGAGGAGCCCTGAGGTGACCGAGACAGCGTCGCGACCCACGCTGGAGGCCGTGGCCGCGCGGGCCGGGGTCTCACGGGCCACCGCCTCGCGCGTCGTCAACGGCGGTGACGGAGTGCGTGAACCGCTCGTCGAGCGGGTCAGACGGGCCGTCGAGGAGCTCGGCTACGTCCCCAACCAGGCCGCCCGAAGCCTGGTCACCCGGCGCCACGACGCCGTCGCCGTCGTCATCGCCGAACCGGAGACCAGGGTCTTCGCCGACCCCTTCTTCGCCCTCCAGCTCCGCGGCATCAGCAAGGAGCTGACCGCGCACGACTCGCAGCTCGTCCTGCTGCTCACCGAGGGCCGCGACGACCACGCGCGCGTCGGCCGCTATCTCGCCGGCGGCCATGTCGACGGCGCGCTCGTCTTCTCGCTGCACCTCGACGACCCGTTGCCGGCGCTGATCCACGGCGCGGGCGTGCCGACCGTGTTCGGCGGGCGCCCCGACTGGGGCGACGGCGCACGGCGGGCCGTCTTTGTCGACAGCGACAACCGGGGCGGCGCCCGCGAGGCCGTACGCCATCTCGTCGGACTCGGCCGCACGCGTATCGCGCACATCACCGGCGCCCTCGACCAGACGTCCGCGGTCGACCGGCTCGACGGCTTCCGGGACGTCATGGGCGACGCCGATCCGGGGCTCGTCGTCGAGGGCGACTTCACGCCCGCGGGCGGCGAGCGTGCGATGCGGGAGCTGCTGGAGCGCCGCCCGGACGTAGACGCGGTGTTCGCGGCGAACGATCTGACGGCCTCGGGAGCCCTGCGGGTGCTGCGCGAGCGGGGGCGGCGGGTGCCGGACGACGTCGCCGTGATCGGCTTCGACGACATGCTGCCGGTCGCCGAACAGACGGACCCACCGCTCACGACGGTCCGTCAGGACATAGAGGAGATGGGCCGGTTGATGGCCCGACTGCTGCTGCGGGACCTCGATCGCCGGGCGGGCAGGCAGGAGGCGGACGGCGGCCCGCCCGGCGTGGTGCTGCCGACGACGTTGGTACGGCGGGTTTCCGCGTAGGACCGTCCCCGTGGCGCGCCCGCCCGCTCTGGTTCGCCTCCGTTCGCTTCCTTCAGTCTCGGTGCGGTCCCAAGTTCCCCAGGAACATGCCGAGTTGGGGTGCGGTGAGCGACGGCTCGGGCAGCGGGACGGCGGTGGGGGACGCACGCAGCCCGTCGAGGAGGAGGGCGAGCGGGCGGCGCCAGGCGTCCGGAGCCGTGCTCGTGAGGGCCGGGACGGCGCGGCCGAGTACGGCCAGCGCGACGAGGAAGTCCTCGGTGGTGAGATCGTCGCGGACCGTGCCCTGTTCGCGGCCGCGGCGCAGGAGCACCTCCACCGTCTCCCGGTTGTGGGCGTGCACGGAGTCGAGGGAGTGGACGCCCTCCAGGTGGGTGGTCATCAGGTCGTTGGCACCGCGGTCGGCGGCGAGGCCCTCGAAGACCTCTTCGACGTACCCCAGCAGGCCCGTCCAGGCGTCTTCGGCGGTCCGGGCCCGGTCTCCCGCGTCCATGGTCTGCGTGAGCGAGTCGCGGAAGACCGCGTCGACCAGTGCGGCGCGGCTGGGGAAGTGCCGGTAGAGAGTGGCGTTTCCGACACCGGCCCGGCGGGCGATCACATCGAGCGGTGCGTCCAGGCCCTGTGCGGCGAACACCTCGCGAGCCGCCTCGACCAGCAGCTCGCGGTTGCGCCGCGCGTCGCGCCGCCGCACCGGATCGGGCCCGTTCACGTCGACCTTCATCATGTCGCCTCTCGGAAGTACCGGGGAGCACTCCCCGGAACTGATGGTATCGTCGAATCGGGAACCGGGGAGTGTTCCCCGTTTTCTGGGGGAGGAGGCGGGGCGTGACGCTCGCCGTTCGGATGCCGGGCGGCAACGGGACGTTTCGCGGGGCGAGTTCATGGATCGCCGGAGTCGCCGGGGGTGCGGAGGCCCTCGGTACGGGGGCTGAGGGTGCTTTCCCGGACGGGGGTCCGGCGGCTCCGGTCATGACGGGGACGGTGGGGCCCGCGCGCATGGGCCCCACCGACTCGCCCCGTGTGTTCAGCTCTCCCGCGTCGCGCTCTTGATGACCGCGAAGCGCGCCCCGTACGGGTCGGCGAGCTTCGCCATGCGGCCGACGCCCTCCAGGTCCGTGGCGGGCATGCGGACCGTGCCGCCGAGCTCCAGGGCCTTGCTGACGGCGGCGTCCGTGTCGGTGACCTCGAAGTACGGCAGCCAGTACGCGCCCGACTGAGCCTCGGTCGGGTCGTCGGCCAGCGGGACGACGCCGCCGAACATGTCCGACTCCTCCGCCCCGGCGGGGTTGATACAGGTGTACGTGCCGCCGGGGAACGAAGCGGCCGAGGTCTCCCAGCCGAACACGGAGTTGTAGAACGCGGCGGCCGCCGGCTCGTCCGCGGTGTAGAGCTCGACCCAGCACAGCGAACCCGGGTCACCCGCCACGTCGATGCCCTTGGTCAGGGCCGGCTGCCAGATACCGAAGGGCACACCCGCCTCGTCCCCGAGAATCGCCATGTGACCCTGGCCCATGACATCCATGGGCTGGACGATCACACTGCCGCCGGCCTGCTCGGCCGCCTTGGCCGTGGCCTGCGCGTCGGGGCTCTGGAAGTACACCGTCCAGGAGGGCGGCCCCTGCTCCGCGGTGGTCTGCATACCGCCCGCGGCGGTCTTTCCGGCGAGCTGGAAGAAACCGTAGCCGCCGGCGTCGGGCCCTGCCGACTGGAACCGCCAGCCGAAGAGGGCGCCATAGAAGGATGAGGCGCCTTCGATGTCGGGAGTGCCGACATCGAGCCAGTTCGGAGCGCCGGTGACAAAGCGGGTGGTGAGCATGTTGTGCCCTCCTTTGAGGGGTCCCGTTGCCTGTACTGCCGAGTCTGGCACCGCCCACTGACAATCGCTGCCAGGACTCCCACCGCGGGCAGGAGAGACCATTGCGATTACCCTGGGTGATCAGTTATGTTTGTTTTGTTTTCATACTTTGCGGCGAGTCGCCCGGCACCTCGGAACGTGGCGTTGATCCCGCGTTGATCGAACGTTTTTCGCCGCGCGGCACGATCCTCGTCATGCACACCGACACCATGACCCCGGCCGACTCCGCCTGGCAGGAGCAGGCGTTGTGCGCGCAGACCGGGGCCGAGTTCTTCTTTCCCGAGCCGGGCAGCTCGGTGCGTGAGGCAAAGCGCATCTGCGGGATGTGCGAGATGCGCTCCGCCTGCCTCGAGTACGCGCTGGACAACGACGAACGCTTCGGCGTCTGGGGCGGCCTGTCCGAGAAGGAACGGCTCGGCCTCCGGCGCGCGGACCAGAATTGACTCCTGCGACGCCGAACTGCCCCCTACGACGCCGAATTCGACCCCGGGACCCCGCCGTAATTCGGTGGGGCGACCCGGTGCGCGGTGGTTAGGATCCCCGTGGCGCACCCGGGCGTAGAGCAGAGGCAGACTCGCCGCCTTGGCAAGGCGGACACGCCGGTTCGAATCCGGTCGTCCGGGCTGCGTCCGCCGGATGGACCGGGACAGCAGGGTCCTGTAGAGCAGAGGCAGACTCGCCGCCCTCTCAAGGCGGATACGCCGGTTCGAATCCGGTCAGGACCACGGCGGCGCACACGCGGGGCGGGGACACATGGGTGACGGCGGCGCGATCACGCGGGACGAACTGGCGGCATTCCACCGTACGGTCGGCAAGCTGCGGGCGCTGCCCGTCGACGACCCGGTGAGGCTGCGCGCCGAACAGGTCGCCGCGTCCTTCGCGCGGGACGGGCGGGTGCGCAGGCGCAAGGTGCGCGGCGCCGAACTCTCCGCCGCCGACGCGGCCGTGATGGCCGCGACCGCGACGGGAGCGCTCGACCGGCGGGAGGACGCGCCGCTCGACCGTCCCGGGGGCGGCGGCGTCTTCGTGAAGCCCCGTTCCTGCTATGTCTGCAAGACGTCCTATCGACAGGTCGACGCCTTCTATCACCGGCTGTGCCCGGACTGCGCCTCGGACAACACCGCCCGGCGTGCGCTCACCACCGACCTGAGCGGCCGCCGCGCGCTGCTTACCGGAGGCCGGGTCAAGATCGGCTTCCAGCTGGCCCTGATGATGCTGCGCGACGGCGCCGAACTCCTGGTCACCAGCCGCTTTCCGCACGACACCATGCGTCGCTTCCGCGCCGAACCGGGCAGCGCGAAGTGGCTGGACCGGCTGACGGTGCTGGCGGTGGACCTCCGTGATCCGCGCCAGGTACTGGGGATCTGCGCGCAGTTGAGGCAAGAGGGTGAGCCCCTCGACATCCTGGTGAACAACGCCGCGCAGACCGTGCGGCGGCCCGCCGAGTCGTACGCGCTGCTGGCCGCCGGGGAGCGCGCCGGGCTGCCCGAAGGGGCTCGGGAGGCGCCGGGATTCACGCCGATACGGGCGCTGGCGAGTGGCCCCTCGGCGCTCCCCGCGGCGTTGCGGGAGGCCGACGAGGCCGGGCTGCTGCCCGACCCCTCCCCGGAGAACTCCTGGTCGGCCCGGCTGGGCGCACTCGACCCCGCCGAGGTCCTGGAGACCCAGTTGGTCAACGCGCTCGCCCCGGCGCTGCTCTGCGACCGGCTGCTGCCCCTGCTGCTCGCCTCGCCCCACCCGCGGCGATATGTCGTCAACGTGACCGCCGTCGAGGGCCGCTTCGCCGTACGCAACAAGATGGCCGGCCATCCGCACACCAACATGGCCAAGGCCGCCCTCAACATGCTCACCCGCACCAGCGCCGCCGAACTCGCCGAACTCGGCGTACACATGTGCGCCGTCGACACCGGCTGGATCACCGACGAGAACCCCGCCCCCAAGAAGGAGCGGATGGCGGGCGCGGGGTTCCGCACCCCCCTCGACATCGTGGACGGGGCGGCCCGGGTGTACGACCCGATCGTGCGGGGCGAGGCGGGCACACCCGTGTCCGGGGTGTTCCTCAAGGACTACCGGGAGGCGGAATGGTGACCGATCCGGAGCGGCGGCCGGACCCGCGGCTCACCGGCGTACCGCCGGTCGTACCGCGCCCCTTGGCCGAACTCGCCCCGCTGCTCGACTGGTTGCGCGACGGCCGTCCGGCCGGCGAGCGGCTGGACTTCACGGCCGGTACGGCGCTGCCCGACGGGCGGCTCGACCTGTGCAAGCAGGGACTCGGAGCGCGGGGCGCGGCCCTGGTCGCCGAGGCCCTCTCCGAGATGTCCGCCGTCTCGGACAGACCCTCTCCCGTACGGCATTTGCTGCTCGGCACCGACGGGCTCGGCGACGAGGGTGCCGCCGTGGTCGCCGCGCGTGCCGAGGTCGAGACGCTGTACCTCGGCTGCAACGGGATCACGGCGGGCGGCGCCTGCCGCATCGCCGACAACCTGCGCGCCTCGCCGCGGGTCGTCACGGGCGTCTGGCTCAAACGCAACCCGCTCGGCAGCGGGGGAGGGCAGGCCGCGGCCGAACTCGTCGAGGCCGCACGGTCGTTGCGCACGCTGGACCTCGTGCAGACCGGGCTCGACGCGACGGGCGCCGTCGTCCTCGCCGATGCCCTGCTCGCCGCGACGGAGAACGGCCGCCGCATCGAGCGGCTGTTCGTGGGCGGCAATCCGCTGCGCGAGGCGGGTGCGGTGCCGCTGTCCGCGCTGATCGCCGGGGGCGCGGTCGACGAACTCTACGTATCCGCCGCGGGGTTGGGGGACGCGGGCGCGCTGCGTCTCGCCGAGGCGCTGACGCGGGCACCGCACGGAAGGCTCGCCCGGCTCTCCGTCGCCAGCAACGGCATCGGGCCGAGCGCCGCCGCCCGGCTGGTGGCGGCGGCGACCACGGCGGGGGCCGCCCTGCTCGACCTCGGGCGGGTGCGGGCGGCCGCGGTGCTCGGCGCCGCCGACAACCGCGTCGACCTCACGGCGGCCACCGACATCGCGCACACCCTCGCGAGCGCCGAACACCGCCTCACCCACCTCGTCCTCGCCCACACCGGTATGCGCAGCCGCGAGGCCCATCGTCTGCTCGACAGCGCCCCGCACGCCGCGACCGCGACCCGGTTCGTGCTGGGACAGTCCATCGCGGCCAGTGTGAAGCGGCGCCTGGACGCGCTCAGCGCGCACCTCCCGATGCCGTCGGTCCCCGCCGACGTCGCCGCCGTACGCAGCGTCCACCGCACGGCGCCGCTAGGCTAGGCCTCAAGGGCGGGGCCGTAGCGCAGAGGCAGGCGCACCTGGTCTCCAAAACCGGAACACGCTGGTTCGAATCCAGCCGCCCCGCCCCCCTTCCCCTCAGGGTTTCAGGTGATGGCCCCGGCCCGCCGGAGCGCACCGGGAAATCGGTACGCCGCGCGCACTTCAGCAGGCACAATCCCCTCATGGATCGCACCCCGCAGCGGCACGCCGAAAGTCTGCTCAACGCCCTCGACCCGCTGCCCTTCCCCCAGCGCATGCGCGAACTCGCCCTGCGGGTAAGGGAGCCGGCCCCGCTGCGGCCCATGCTGGAAGAACTCGAAGCGCGCGGACCGTACGAACGGGGGATCGCCGTCGTCGCGGCCGCCGTCGGCCGTGACGCCGAGTGGATCGCGGACCGCATCGCCGACCCGGACGCCTTCGTGCGCGGACAGGCCCTCCGGGTCGCGGACAGCCTCCAAGTGCCCGACTCCGCCTACGAGTCGGCGCTCGACGACGCCCCGGAGGCGGTCCGCAGGGAGCTGTTGCGCGCGATCGTCGTGGGACGGCGCACCGCACTGGCGGACCGGCTGCTGCCGGGGCTGCGGCGGGACTGGGGCGACGCGGAGGCGGCCCGCCTGCTGCCGGGCTGCGCGCCGGAGACGGTCGCCCGGCTGCTGCCCGAACTCTTCCACGCCGTCACCGGCTGGAAGACCCTCGCCAAGCGGCATCCCGGCACCCTTCTCGACGTCGCCGAAGGCGAGTTGGCCGCGCTCCCCGAGGCACTGCGGGACACCTGGTGGGGCCGGTACACCCCGGGCGTGGCCGCCACGGTCGCGGCGGAGCCGCTGCGCGTGCTCGACCTTCTCGAGTGCTTCGGGCCCGCCACCCTGCCCCTCCAACTGCACGACCATTTCCCGCGGTTCGCGGCGGCCGACCCGAGCCGGCTGCTGCGACTGCTGCTCACCCCCACCGGATTCGCCGCGCGCCGCTACCGGTCCCTGAGCCCCGCCGTGCTGCGCAGGCTTGCCCGTTCCGACGCGCCCGAACTCCCGGCGTTCAGCAGGGTCCTGGCCGACTGGGGTGATCTCGCGCCTCTCGTGAAGGCGCTGCCGCCGGCGCGACGCCACGCCTTTTACCAGGCCGCGCAGGAAGGCCGCGGAGCCGGAAACGTCACCATCGACGCGATCATCCTCGCGGTGCTGCCGCGCAGTTGTGTCGCCGAGGAGGCTCGACGCATGGCCGCCGTCGCACGCGAGCGCGGCGCCCTCTGGAGCTCCCTGCTGCTCGCCGAGTCCTTCCTGCCCGTCGCGGAGGCGCGCGCCCGGCTCGTCGAGGCCACCCGCCGCCCGGCCGCCGAAGACCGCGCCGAGGCCTGGCCGTTGCTCATCCACAACGCCGCCCGCTCCGGCGACAGCGCGGCCGTCACCTCCGTACTGGAGGAGATGGGCCGGCTGCGCAACGAACACGACCCGGTGCGCTCGGCCGCGCTCGGCGCACTGTCCGGGGTGCGGCCCGCGCTGTTCACCGAGGACGCCGAACCGCACCTCGACCGCATCTCCGCGGACGCCGTCGAGGCCCGCGACTCCTCGCCCGCCACCCGCCAGAACCTCAGCCACCTCGCCCTGTCCGTACTGCGCGAGCACGCGGCGGGCGGACAGCGAGCGTTGGTGAACTGGGCCCTGCGCACCCTGGTCCGGATTTCCGGCAACACCGGTGCCGCCGACCTCGGCCGTCTCGACACGACCCTGCGGCGCGGCCAGGAGCACCAGGTGTACGAGGCCCTGCGCCCCTGGATCGAGGCGGGCGCCGAAAAGGCCGACTACAGCCTCGCGTTCACGCTCGCCCGCGCGGTCGGGCGGCGCGCCGCCGGCATGCCCGAACTTCAGGAACTCCTCTGGCAGGCCGTCCGGTACGGCAATGACGCGACCCTGCGCCACGCGGTCGAACTGTGGCTCGAGCCGGCCGAGACCCGCGACGAGCGGGTGGCACGCGTCCTCGCGTTCGAACCGTCCGCGGGCGCGCTGTGGCCCGTCCTGCGGATCGTCACCCGGCGCCGCACCGATCTGCTCGACCCGCTGCTCGCCGAGACTCCTCCGTACGGCCGCCTTCTGACCAAGGGCACCCCCTGGACCGTGCCGGTGGACCGCGACATACGGCGCTGGGTGCCACGCCAACAGTGCGCGGTGGCACGGCAGTTGGCGCACCAGGCGGAGGACGTCGCGCTGCCGCTCTTCGAGCGGGCCGCCGCCGTCGCGCAGGGCGCCCTCGTCCCGGGCCGCGGCGCCGATCTCGTACGCCACTGGACCGGGTCCCCGGACGTGCTGCTCGCCGAGGCGGCGCTCGCCGCACTCGCCCGCACGGACCGGCCGGCCGACGCGCTGCCCGAGCTGCTGGCGCACGCGGGTGGCGAGCGGGCGCGGGTCGCGGTCTACGCGGCCACGCAGGCATCCCGTTACGCGGCACCCTCGCTGCTGGCCGCGCAGCTGCGCGCGGTGCTCTTCGCGCCGCGTGCCAAGGTGACCAGCCGCAAGGAGGCCGCCCGGCTCGCCGCCGTACGGCTCCCGATGCCGCGGGCTGCGGCGCTGCTGACCGAGGCGTACGCGGCGCCGGGCGCCCATGTCGACGTCCGTGCCGCCGTCGTGGCCTTCGCGGGCGGTCTGCTCGCCGAGGAACCGGTCTGGGGCCTGCTGTGCGACGCCGCGGGCGCCGCACCGGTGCTCCGTACCGCGATCCTGCGCGTCACCCCGCTGGACCTGCCCGAGCCCCACCGTGAGCGGTACGCCGGGCTGGTCCGCGACGTGTCGTCCACCGACGACCCCGAGACCGCCACCCTCGCCTTCGACGCCCTGGCCCGCTGGGCGCCCTGGTCCCCCGAGTCGCCGACGGTCCTCGCCGACGCCGTCACCGATCTGGCGGGACGCGTCAGCTGGCGCGCGGCGGCCAACGGTCTGGTGACCGCGGCGGCGGGCTCACCACGTGGCGGCCGGGGCCTTCAGCAGGCGCTGCGGGCGTTGGCGGAGGCGGAGACGGGCGCAGCGACGGAGGAGGCCGGCCGCGCCGATGCCGACGAGCGGCGCGACCGACCTGCCAGGCGGCGCGTCGACCACCTCGTCGTGCGCCTCGCCCAGCAGGCCAGAACGGCCCCGGGCCCCATCCGGCCCGCGGCCCTCGCCGCCGGCGAGCTGCTCGCCGGGTACGACGCCTTCGTACCGCAGGCGGCCGCGATCACGGCGTTCCACCTGGACCTGAACGCGGAACCGGGGGACCTGCGGCGCCTGGCCGCTCTCACCGAGGGACGCCCGGCGCTGGCCGCACGGACGGCCCAGGAGCTCGGGGAGCGACTGCGGCGGCAGGCACACGAGGGGGATCCCGACGTCCTGCTGGAAGTGGTGCGGCGGCTGGGCGCCCACGGTGGGCACGGTGAGGGGCTGCTCGCGGCGGCCGTCACCGGGGCGATCGGCGTCCGTACGGGCTGGGCCGCTCCCTGGCGGGAGCGGCTGAGAGCACTGCGCCGCCACCCGGTGGCCGACGTGCGGGACGCGGCGCTGGACCAGGTGACGGCGTACGAGTGAGGCGGCTTCGACCGGAGAGGGTCAGCCGGCGGCGCGCGCGGCCATCCGCGCCTTGCGGGCCGCGAGCTTCTCGTCGAACTTCGAGGCCTCAGCGTCCAGGCCGCCCATGAAGAAGCCGAGCTCCTCCTGGGCCTGAAGGCCCTCGGGGCCGAAGCCGTCCATCTCCAGGACCTTGAGGTGGCGCAGCACCGGCTGCAGCACGTCGTCGTGGTGGATGCGCATGTTGTAGACCTCGCCGATGGCCATCTGCGCGGCGGCGCGCTCGAAGCCGGGCATGCCGTGTCCGGGCATCCGGAAGTTGACGATGACGTCGCGCACGGACTGCATGGTCAGGTCGGGGGCCAGCTCGAACGCGGCCTTGAGCAGGTTCCGGTAGAAGACCATGTGCAGGTTCTCGTCGGTCGCGATGCGCGCCAGCATGCGGTCGCAGACCGGGTCGCCCGACTGGTGACCGGTGTTGCGGTGCGAGACGCGGGTCGCGAGCTCCTGGAAGGCGACGTACGCGACCGTGTGCAGCATCGAGTGGCGGTTGTCCGACTCGAAGCCCTCGTTCATGTGCGCCATACGGAACATCTCGAGCTTGTCGGGGTCGACGGCGCGCGAGGCGAGCAGGTAGTCGCGCATCACGATGCCGTGTCGGCCCTCCTCCGCGGTCCAGCGGTGCACCCAGGTTCCCCAGGCGCCGTCACGGCCGAAGAGCGCGGCGATCTCGTGGTGGTAGCTCGGCAGGTTGTCCTCGGTGAGCAGGTTGACGACCAGGGCGATCCGGCCGATCTCCGTGACCTTGGACTGCTCCTTGCCCCAGGCCTCGCCGTCCTCGAAGAAGCCGGGAAAGTTCCGGGCGTCGCTGAACGGCACGTACTCGTGCGGCATCCAGTCCTTGGCCACCTTGAGATG
This sequence comes from Streptomyces sp. NPDC090798, assembly GCF_044768965.1. NCBI lineage: Bacteria > Bacillati > Actinomycetota > Actinomycetes > Kitasatosporales > Streptomycetaceae > Streptomyces > Streptomyces sp. NPDC090798. The sequence continues at coordinate 494,326 of NZ_JBIVXA010000002.1, read as the reverse complement.
GCGGTTGAGCTCGGTTTCGACCACTTCTTCCAGCGCGTAGAGCAGCCGAGCGTCGGTCCAGGCGGCGGACGGGCTGCCAAGGTGGGGAGAAGTGATCGTCACGGGTGCTCCAGGGGGACGTGAAAATACTGAGCGAGTTACTGAGCGAGTTACTGAGCGTGTTGCCGGGCATGCAGCCGAGCGAGTCGCCCGGCGGGTTACCGAGCGGAGACGAAACCTACGGCATCGTAGGCTACGTATCCGTAGGTTACGAAACCGTAGGTTAAGTTCGCTGTAAAGTGTGCCTGATCAGTGGGGGTCCCAGCGGGCGGAGCGGGCACATTCAGACGTACAGCTCCCGCAGTCGTACCGAGAGGCAGGTCACACAGCCCTCGAGCTTCTCGAACTCGCTGATGTCCACGAGAACCGGTTCGTGACCGAGGCCCGCGAACAGCTCCGCCGTCTTCGGGGCGCTCGCCGCCATCAGCAGCTTCCCGCCGCCGAGCAGTACGACATGCGCCCCGGACTCCTCCGGCACCGGCAGGAAGCGCGGGAACAGCGAGGGCGTGTCCACCAGGGGCTCATGGCCGATCACCGTCCCGTCGGGCAGCGCGGTGACCGCCGACTTCAGATGCAGCACCTTGCTCACAGGTACGGCAACGACCCGGGCCCCGAGCGGTTCGAGGGCCGCCCGCAGCTGCTGGACCCCGGCCGCGTTGGTGCGCCCGCCGCGGCCCACGTACACCGTGTCGCCGACCTTCAGGACGTCACCGCCGTCCAGGGTCCCCGGCTCCCAGATCCAGTTCACCGAGCAGCCCAGCCGGGCCACGGCCTCCTCGACCCCGGCGGTCTCGGCGCGCCGGGACTCGGCGCCGGGGCGGGAGATCAGCGCGACATTGCGGAAGACGACCACGGCGTCCTCGACGAACACCGAGTCGGGGCAGTCGTCGGCCGGGTCGACCTCGACGGTCTCCCAGCCGTGCGTGCGCAGCGCCTCGGCGTACGCCTCCCACTGCTCGACGGCCAGGTCGACGTCCACCTTCTCGCGCTCGATGTGCGTCACCAGTCCCTCGGCGAGAAGGGGACTGGGCCTGCGGATGAGTGCTTTCTGGCTGGGCACGTGCGGTCTCCGAATCGGCAGGGTGCATCGGCGCACATCATGCAGCGCCGTTCGCGCGCGCGACAGCCCCCGACTCGGCACCCCCGGGCCGGACGGCGGGCGCACCCGCGTCCGAACGCGACGCGGGGCGGTGCCCGAAAACGACGTTAGTCAGCCTCCGCGCCCGGCGCTATGTCGGATACCCGACAGCTTCCGCCGTGGTTTCTTTCAGTTCTCCTCCTTCCAGCAGCAGCCGGCGTGTGATTCCGATCGACTCCAGGAACGGCAGGTCATGGCTGGCGACGATCAGCGCGCCCTCGTAGGACTCCAGCGCCGTGGTGAGCTGGCGGACGCTCGCCAGGTCGAGGTTGTTGGTCGGCTCGTCGAGCATCAGGAGCTGCGGCGCGGGCTCGGCGAGCATCAGGGCCGCGAGCGCCGCCCGGAAGCGTTCGCCGCCGGAGAGCGTCGCCGCCCGCTGGTCGGCCTTCGCCCCTTTGAACAGGAAGCGGGCGAGCCGCGCCCGGATCCGGTTGTTGGTGGCGGCGGGCGCGAAACGGGCCACGTTCTCGGCCACGGTCAGCTCCCCGTCGAGCACATCGAGCCGCTGGGGCAGAAACCGCAGCGGCACATGGGCCCGCGCCTGGCCGGACACGGCCTCCAGCTCCCCCGCGATCGTGCGCAGCAGCGTCGTCTTGCCCGCGCCGTTGCGCCCGGTCAGCGCGACCCGCTCGGGCCCGCGCAGATCGAACACACCGCCCACCCGCGCGCCGTACCTCAGCTCCAGGTTCTCCAGCGTGAGGACGGTGCGGCCCGGCGGTACGGCCGTGTACGGCAGGTCGACACGGATCTCGTCGTCGTCCCGTACGGCCTCCACCGCGTCGTCGAGCCGATCCTTCGCCTCGGCGAGCTTCTGCTCGTGAATGATGCGGTGCTTGCCGGCCGACTCCTGGGCGGCCCGCTTGCGCGCACCCATGACGATCTTCGGCTCGCGCTTCTGCTCGAACATCTTCTGGCCGTAGCGCTTGCGACGGGCCAGCTTGACCTGCGCGTCGACCAGTTCGCGCTTCTGCTTCTTCAGATCGGCCTCGGCAACGCGCACCATGCGCTCCGCCACCTCCTGCTCGCCGGCGAGGACCTCCTCGTACGCGGAGAAGTTGCCCCCGTACCAGGTGACCTCGCCCGAGCGCAGATCGGCGATCTGGTCGACCAGGTCCAGCAGTTCGCGGTCGTGGCTGACCACGACCATGACCCCGGACCAGGCCTCGACGGCCGCGTACAGCCGTCGGCGCGCGTACAGGTCGAGGTTGTTGGTGGGCTCGTCCAGCAGCAGGATGTCCGGCCGGCGCAGCAGCAGCGCCGCCAGGCGCAGCAGTACCGACTCGCCGCCCGAGACCTCGCCGATGGTGCGGTCCAGCTCGACGTGCCCGAGTCCGAGTTCGCCGAGCATGGCGAGCGCCCGCTCCTCCACGTCCCAGTCGTCGCCGACGACGTCGAAGTGCTCCTCGGCCACGTCGCCCGCCTCGATGGCGTGCAGCGCGGCACGCGTGGCGGCGACGCCGAGCGCCTCGTCGACCCGCAGGGCGGTGTCGAGCGTGACGTTCTGCGGCAGGTAACCGACCTCGCCGGTGACACGGATCGTGCCGTCGGCCGGGGTCAGTTCGCCCGCGATCAGCTTCAACAGGGTTGACTTCCCTGATCCGTTGACGCCGACGAGCCCGGTCCTGCCGGGGCCGAAGGCGATCTGGAGGTCGTCGAAGACGGTGGTCCCGTCCGGCCAGGCGAAGGAGAGGGAGGTACAGGTGAGGGAGGTGGGGAAGGTAGACATGAGGGCCTCGCGATTACTGGGTGCGGTCAGGGGCACGCGTTCGGGACACCGCGAGGTGACGACGATCCAGTCAGGAGGGCGGAAGGAAGGCCCGTAAAACCGGAGGACGGCTCATACGCCGAGGTCGCACGCTGCGCACACGGGGCGACGAAAGCCCACGGTGTGACGCGGTGTCTCAGACCTCAGACGAGCAACGTCCTTCTCCAATCGACGGCAACAGGACCGCTGTACACGGTAGGAACCGCCCTGAACGCTGTCAACGCATTAACGTTGCCCCGACCTCGACCCCGAAGGAGACGCCGTGCCCAACGGCTCGCTGTCGCTGCCCGCCCGGCTCTATCTGCTGGCCTGGGACACCACGAGACTCAAGGTCACGGGGGCGAGCCACCTCCACCACCTGGTGCGTGCCGGCGCCCTCACGGAGCTCGCCCAGCGCGGACTGCTCGCCGACGTGGACGGCATCGCCACACCGGTCGACGCCGACGCCCATACGGGGGACCTCGTCCTCGACGGGCTCCTGGAACTGGTGGAGGAGTCCCGGCCCCGGAAGTGGAAGGCGTGGGTGACCCTGCGGGCGCGCGTCACCCTGGACGCGGTCCGCGCGCAGCTCGCCGCCGAGGGATACCTGCGGGCCGAGAAGAAACGGGTGCTCGGGCTCTTCCCGTCCGTGGAGTACGAGCTGGAGCGGGTGTCCGCGGTGGAGGCGCTGCGCGAGGAGGCACGGACCGTGTTGCAGGGGCCCGTGCCCGTCGAGGACGTCTCCGACCGTGACGCGGCCCTCGTCGCCCTCGCCGCCGCGGCCGAACTGCGCACGCTGGCGTCCGGCAAGGACCGCAAGCTGTACAAGCAGCGCATCGAGGAGCTGACCGACCGCAGCGGAGCGGCGGCCCCGGCACTGAAGAAGGTCATCCAGGAGGTGCGCACCGCGATCGTCGTGGCGGCCACGGCGGCATCGACCTCGGGCGCGGCAACGGGGGGCTGAGGAGCCACGGAAGGGGCGCGGGGAACAGCACGAGCACCCCCCGGCAACCCGCTCCCGGCCATGCTTTCCGCCCCCCCCCACACACCTGGCGCATTCCTGCCAGCCCCCACCCGGCCCCCGGTGATGGGATCGTCCCCATGACGAACCAGAACCCCACCCGCGAAACCGCCCTCGCCTTCCGCGCCCTGCACACCCCAGGCCGCCCACTCGTCCTCCCGAACGCCTGGAACACGGCGAGTGCGCGCCTGGTCGAGGAGGCGGGCGCCGCCGCCGTGGCGACGACCAGCGCGGGGCTCGCCTGGGACCTGGGAACGGCCGACGGGGACCGGCTGGACAGGGACCGGGCCCTCGGCGCGGTCGCACGCGTCGCCGCCGCGGTCCGGGTCCCGGTGAGCGCGGACATCGAGAGCGGCTACGCGAAGGACGCGGCGGGCGTCGGGGACACGATCCGCGCGGTGCTCGCGGCCGGCGCCGTGGGCGTCAACATCGAGGACGCGCTGTTCGACGGCGCGGGTGACGACGGCGGCGGCCGTGGCCCGCTGCGCCCGGTCGCCGAGCAGGCGGAACGTATCGCCGCGGCCCGTGCCGCAGCCGACGCGGCGGGAGTCCCGCTGTTCATCAACGCCCGCATCGACACGGTTCTGAGGGGCGCGGGAGGGGTCGAGGAGACCCTGGAGCGAGCCGCGGCCTTCCTCGCCGCCGGAGCCGACGGGATCTTCGTTCCCGGGGCCGTCGACCCGGGAACGGTGAAGTCGCTCGTGGCGGGTGTCGAGGGCCCGCTCAATGTGCTGGTCGGTCCCGGCGCACCGCCCGTCGCCGAGCTGGCCGCGCTCGGGGTCGCCCGGATCAGCGCGGGCTCGAGCATCGCGCAGGCCGCGCACGCCGTGGTCCGCCGTGCCGCGCGGGAGCTGCTGAGCGCGGGGACCTACGACTCGCTGACCGGTGGACTCGACTACGCCGAGCTCAACACCGTGCTGGGCGACGGTCGCTGAAGGCGGGGGCGCCGCTCAGCAGGTGCCCCGCATCAGCTCCTCCAGGTCGTGGTCCAGGTCGACCTGGAGATGCTCGAGTCCGACGGGTACGAGCTCGGTCGTGCGCTGGAGGAACTTCCGCACCTCACCCGAGCGCACATGCACCACGGCGGTGCCCTCGGGGGCGTGGAACTCCAGAACGGTGCGGTCGTAGCCGTACGGCCGCACCCGTACGTCGCCGTACCCCACGGAGTCCTCCATGCCGGACGTGAGCAGCTCGCGCGCGAACGTCCAGCAGACCTCCACGCCTTCCAGCGTGGCCGGGGCGGGGAAGGTCATACGGACGGCGAAGGGGTCACTCCGGTCGTAGTGGAGCGTTGCGGGAATGCTCGGCATCCGCGGGGCCGCGGCGACGAGGCGGGCCTCTACGGGCTGCTCGATGACGGTGGACAACGCCTTGCTCCCTTGTGACGGCTGGACGAACTGTGGGCGGATGAGGCCGGGCAATGTATGAGACGACGGAATGAGCCATTCAGTGCACCTGAAGCCCAAGTGACCTCTGTCACCGAGTTCATTCACCTCGGTGACGCGTAGTGATCCATTTCTCGTTCCGACATGCCCCCGATATCGGAGAGGACACCAACCGCGGCCCCCGGGTTCCCGCCGAGGGCATCTGGACGGCGCCGGGGGAGTGGACTAGCTTCGCCCGCCATGAGGGGCTTGGGGAAGTCGAGACGTACGAGTCGGGCGGTCACCACCGTGGGACTGTGCGCGGCGGCGTTCGCCGCCGCGCTGACGGCGGCGCCCGCGCAGGCACACGAGGCGGGGAAGGCGGCCCACTGGGCGCTCAAGGACAGCGGCAGCGACGTTCGCTTCCGCGGGCTGTCGGCCGTCAGCCGGGACACCGCCTGGGTGGCCGGCGCCAAGGGCACCGTCCTGCGGACCACCGACGGCGGCGCGAGCTGGCGGAACGTCTCGCCGCCCGGCGCCGCCGACCTGGAGTTCCGCGACATCGAGGCGTTCGACGCGCGGCGCGCGGTGGTCCTCGCCATCGGTGAGGGCGAGGCCTCCCGGGTCTTCAGGACCGACGACGGCGGCGCGACCTGGACCGAGTCCTTCCGCAACACCGACGCGAAGGCCTTCTACGACTGCCTGACCTTCTTCGACCGGCGCCACGGCCTCGTGATGAGCGACCCCGTGGACGGCAGGTTCCGCATCCTGTCCACCAGCGACGGCGGACGGTCCTGGAAGGTGCTGCCCGGCGACGGCATGCCCGCCGCGCAGGACGGCGAGGCGGGCTTCGCCGCCAGTGGACAGTGCCTCGTGAGCGCGGGATCGCACGATGCCTGGCTGGCCACCGGCGGGGGCGCACACGCGCGTGTGCTGCATTCCACCGACCGCGGACTGACCTGGAAGGCGGCCGAGACGCCGATCCCGGCGGGCGACCCGGCGCGTGGCGTCTTCGCCCTCGCCTTCCGGGACCGCGCCCACGGCCTCGCGGTCGGCGGCGACTACCGCGCCGACCAGGCATCTCCGCAGGCGGCCGCCGTCACCCCCGACGCCGGGCGCACCTGGACCCCCGCCGCCCAGCCGCCGTCCGCCTACCGCTCCGGTGTCGCCTGGCTCCCGCACAGTCGCACCTCCGCGCTCGCGGTCGGACCGACCGGCACCGACCTCACGACCGACGGCGGCCGTACCTGGCGCACCCTGGACACCGGCTCGTACGACACCGTGGACTGCACCCCCGACCTGGGCTGCTGGGCGTCCGGGGAGAAGGGCCGGGTGGCACGTCTGGAGCGCTGACTCGCCGCGTGCCCCGCGGCGAGTGGGGTACCCGTGTCGCCGACGCGCAAGCAAGCGATCGGCGACACGGAAGGAAGTGAGCCGCCATGCCCCGTGGCTCCAGCCCCAAGCGCGAACGCCAGTACGAGCACATCAAGGAGAGCGCTCTCGACCGGGGAGAGAACAAGGAGCGCGCCGAGGAGATCGCCGCGCGCACCGTGAACAAGGAGCGGGCCAGGTCCGGCGAGTCGAAGACCGCGAGCCGCACGTCCACCCAGGACATCTCCTCCGGCAGGCGCGGCGGCCTGCGCTCCCACCAGGGCGCTCAGGGACCCACGTACGACCAGCTGTACGCGGAGGCCAAGCGCCGTGACATCCACGGCCGTTCGGACATGAACAAGGAGCAGCTGAGGCGCGCGCTGGACGGCAAGTGACCGCCCTCGGGGCCTCCTCCGGCGCTGTGGGCTCAGAGCCTGTCCGGCGACCTGATCCGCCGAAGAGGCCCTAGGCTCGTCGGCACCATGAAGACCTCGTTGAACACCGTACCGATTCCCGCGGGTTGGCCCGCGACCGAGGAGCAGGCGCGCGCCGTGCAGGACGAACTGCGGGGGCGCGTGGTGCTCGACGAGCCCGGGCCGCCGCCCGGCACCGGCAGGGTGACGGGCGTCGACGTGGCGTACGACGACGAGCGGGACGTCGTCGTGGCCGCGGCCGTCGTGCTCGACGCGGCGACCCTCGCCGTCGTCGCCGAGGCCACCGCCGTCGGGCAGGTCTCCTTCCCCTACGTCCCTGGGCTGCTCGCCTTCCGCGAGATCCCGACCGTGCTGGCCGTGCTCGACGCGCTGCCGTGCGCGCCGGGTCTCGTGGTCTGTGACGGCTACGGGCTCGCCCACCCCCGCCGGTTCGGCCTCGCCAGCCACCTCGGCGTACTCACCGGGCTCCCCACGATCGGGGTGGCCAAGAACCCGTTCACCTTCTCCTACGAGGAGCCCGGCGCCCGGCGCGGCAGCGCCTCCCCGCTGCTCGCGGGCGAACCGACGGGCCCGGAGGAGGTCGGTCGCGCACTGCGCACCCAGGACGGCGTCAAGCCGGTCTTCGTCTCGGTCGGCCACCGGGTGAGCCTCGACAACGCCTGCGCGCACACCCTCGCGCTCGCCCCTGAGTACCGCCTCCCGGAGACCACCCGAAGCGCGGACTCCCTGTGCCGACGGACCCTGAAGGAGACGACTCCCTCGGGAGCCCCACCCGTTGACTGAGTACGTGCCCTGAGTACGCGTTCTGAGTACCTGTACGGATGTGGGGGCGCCGTCATGACCGGCAGGCTGTTGCGCATGACGACGCACCGTTCCCCGAAGCCCGCCACCGGCGCCACCCAGCCCGTCGAGCGCACCGTGATGGCCGCGCTGGTCCTCTCCGTGCTCGCCGGGGTCGGCTGGATCGGCGGGATGATCTACACGGTGCTGGGCTGGCCGCTCTAGGAGACCTTCCGGAGGGTCCTACCGGGACGCGGCCACCCGGAAGGTGATCCCCGCCCCGCGCAGCCGCTCGATGAGCGCGTCGCCCATCGCCACCGCCGTCGTGACCTGTCCGGCCGTTTCCGGCAGGTCGTCGAAGGCGAGCGACAGCGCGGACTCCGCGAACATCTTGGCGGTCTCGCCGTAGCCGGGGTCGCCGCCCGCGACCTCCGTGAACACGCGGCGCCCGCCGCCCTCGCCCACGAACCGCACCGAGAACCAGCTCTTCGCCCGCCGCGAGGCACTGGGCCCCTCGCCCGGCTTGATCCGGTCGGACAGCCAGCGTCGCGCCGGCGGCACCTGGGCCGCCGCGAACACCGCGCCGACGGCCGTGACCCCGCCCAGCGCGATCGGCAGCCGTTCGACGGCCGCGTAGTGCCGGTAGCGGAAGTCGGGCCCGTAGCGCTCCAGCACCCGCGCCGAACGCTGCACGATCTGGGCGTCGATGGTGGGCAGCGGCAGTGCCCATGCCCCGACCTCCTTGGCGAACCGCGGCGCGCTCAGCGGCGCGTGTGCCCGCCGCCCGACCAGCCGCGGTTCGTGCCGCCCGCGATCCCGTGCCGCGGCCAGGATGTGCCGCCCGCGCGCGAACTGGATGAGCGCGGAGGCGAACGTGCCGCCCGAGAACATCGCCTGTGCGCGGACGAAACCGTCCACCCGCAGCGGCACGTCCGCGGGCAACTGCCGCACCGTGAAGTAGGCGCCCAGGTCATGCGGAACGGAGTCGAAACCGCAGGCGTGCACCAGGCGTGCCCCGGTCTCCCGCGCGCGGGCGTCGTGCCGGACGTACATCAGGTCCACGAACTCGGGCTCGCCGGTGAGGTCCAGATAGTCGGTGCCCTCGTCGGCGCAGGCGGCGACCAGCTCCTCGCCGTGCAGGATGTACGGCCCGACGGTCGTCGCCACCACGCGTGCGCCGCGGGCGAGTTCGCGCAGTGACGCCGGATCGGCGACATCCGCCAAGAGCACGTCGGGGGCGTCGGACAGCCGCTCCCGCAGCCGCGCCAGCTTCTCCTCGTCGCGGCCCGCGATCGCCCAGCGCAGCCCCTGGGGCGCGTGCGCGGCGAGGTACTCCGCGGTGAGGGCCCCGACGAACCCGGTGGCTCCGAAGAGCACTATGTCGTACGTGCGAGCCGTCCCGTTCAGCCTGCTCATGACACCCCATCTGTCGTGCGCGAAGCGCCGTTGTCGGTGGCCGAGGCTAGCGTGAGGTACGAGCAGCCGAACGACGAGGTCGACATAGAGGTCGGAGGTGGCCGTGGCCGTGCAGGGGAACGCGCGTCGGCCGTGCGGTGGCATACGCCGCTGACGTGCCCTGTTTCATGACCTTTCGACATGATCCGCTACCCGGGATTTAACTAAGCGCTTGCTCGTTGGGGGCTTGCCCGAGATGGAACACGTTCTTAACATCTCTGATGTCACATCAGTGGTGTCACAGTGCTGGGGGCTCGATGGCAGTGGCAGGGACGCCGGCGTACGGCCCGCTGGCCGGAGTGCGCGTGGTGGAGTTGGCGGGCATCGGCCCCGGCCCTTTCGCCGCCATGCTCCTCGCCGACCTCGGCGCGGACGTCGTCCGCGTGGACCGGCCCGGCGGCACGGGGCTCGCCGTCAACCCCGAGTACGACATCACCAACCGCAACAAGCGGTCGGTCGTGATCGACCTGAAGGCCGAGGACGGCCCCGCCCGCGTCCTCGACCTGGTCGAGCGCGCGGACATCCTGGTCGAGGGCTACCGCCCCGGCGTCGCCGAGCGCCTCGGTATCGGCCCCGAGACGTGTCACGCCCGCAACCCCCGGCTCGTCTACGGCCGGATGACCGGCTGGGGCCAGCAGGGTCCGCTCGCCCCGCGTGCCGGGCACGACATCGCGTACATCGCCCTCACCGGCACCCTCGGCATGATCGGCGGGCCGGACGAGCCGCCCACGGTCCCCGCGAACCTCGTCGGCGACTACGCGGGCGGCTCGCTCTATCTCGTCGTCGGCGTCCTCGCCGCGCTCCACCACGCACGCGCCACCGGCGCCGGGCAGGTCGTGGACACGGCGATCGTCGACGGCGCCGCGCACCTCGCCTCGATGATCCACGGCATGCTCGCCGCGGGCGGCTGGCAGGACCGGCGCGGCGCCAACCTCCTGGACGGCGGCTGCCCGTACTACGGCACGTACGAGACGGCCGACGGGAAGTACATGGCGGTGGGCGCCCTGGAGCAGCAGTTCTACGCCGAGTTCGTGGAACTGCTCGGCATCGAGGAGCACGCCGACTCCCGCAAGGACCTGGCCCGCTGGGGCGAGCTGCGCGAGGCGGTCGCCGCCCGCTTCAGGACCCGCACCAGGGACGAGTGGACCGCGGTCTTCGAGGGCTCCGACGCCTGTGTGGCCCCCGTCCTGTCCCTGCGGGAGGCCCCGGCCCACCCCCACCTCGCCGCCCGCGGCACCTTCACCGACCACGGCGGCATCACCCAGCCCGCCCCCGCACCCCGCTTCTCCCTGACCCGCACCTCCGTCCGCACCGGCCCCGCCCTGCCGGGCGCCGACACCGCGGACGTGGCCCGCGACTGGGACGTACCACGGCTGACGCGGCACGACCTCGTGAAGGACGTCTCGACGAAGGACGGCGACTGATGGAGCTCTCCCTCCCGCTCGACTACGCGGGCGACCCCCGGCAGGCCGCCGACGAGGTCGCCGCCCTGGAGTCCGCGGGCCTGGACGCCGTCTGGGTCGCGGAGGCCTACGGCTTCGACGCGCCCACGATCATGGGCTATCTGGCCGCCCGCACCGAGCGCGTGAAGATCGGCGCCGGGATCCTCAACGTGTACTCGCGCACCCCGGCGCTCCTCGCGCAGACCGCCGCCGGACTCGACGCGATCTCGGGCGGTCGCGCCATCCTGGGGTTCGGCGCCTCGGGCCCGCAGGTCGTCGAGGGCTGGCACGGGAAGGCGTACGACAAACCGCTGGGCCGCACCCGCGAGGCCATCGAGCTGACCCGCCGCATCCTGCGCCGCGAGGTCATCGACCACCACGGCATCACCGACATGCCCCGCCCCGGCGGCCTGGGCAAGCCCCTGAAGCTCCTCACCAAGCCGGTGCGCCCCGACGTCCCGCTGTACGTGGCCTCCCTGGGCCCCGCCAACGTCCGGATGACCGCCGAACTCGCCGACGGCTGGCTGCCCACCCTCTTCATCCCGGAGAAGGCCCACCAGGTGTGGGGCGCCCCCCTCGCGGAGGGCGCCGCACTGCGGGACCCGTCGCTCGGCCCCCTGCGGACCGTCGCGGGCGGCCTGCTCGCCATCGGCGAGGACGCGGCCGCCGTACGCGAGCTCGCGCGACCCAAAATCGCCCTCTACGTAGGCGGCATGGGCGCCCCCGGCAAGAACTTCTACAACGACCTCGCGGTGGCCTACGGCTACGAGAAGGAGGCCCGGCTCATCCAGGAGCTGTACCTCTCCGGTCGGAAGAAGGAGGCCGAGGCCGCCGTACCGGCCGAGTTCTGCGAGCTGATCTCGCTCTGCGGGCCGGAGAGCTATGTACGTGAGCGTGTCGAGGTCTTCCGGGAGGCCGGGGTCGACATGCTCAACATCACTCCCGTGGGGCCGGAGCCGGCCCGGCTGGTCGAGACCGTCAAGAGCTGGCTCCAGGAGGGCGACCGCGCATGAAGCGGCAGATTTTCGGCGCCGAGCACGACGCGTTCCGGGAGACCGTGCGCTCCTTCCTCGCCAAGGAGGTGACGCCGTACTACGAACAGTGGGAGAAGGACGGCATCGTCTCGCGCGAGGCCTGGCGCGCCGCCGGGAAACAGGGGCTGCTCGGCCTCGCCGTACCGGAGGAGTACGGGGGCGGCGGCAATGCCGACTTCCGTTACAGCGCCGTACTCGCCGAGGAGTTCACGCGCGCGGGTGCCTCGGGTCTCGCCCTCGGGCTGCACAACGACATCATCGGGCCGTATCTGACGGACCTGGCCACCGAGGAGCAGAAGCGGCGCTGGCTGCCCGGGTTCTGCGACGGTTCGCTCATCACGGCGATCGCGATGACCGAGCCCGGCGCCGGATCCGACCTCCAGGGCATCAGGACGCACGCCGAGGACCAGGGCGACCACTGGCTGCTCAACGGCTCCAAGACCTTCATCTCGAACGGGATCCTCGCCGACCTGGTGATCGTCGTCGCGAAGACGACCCCGGAAGGCGGTGCTCACGGTCTGTCTCTGCTCGTCGTCGAGCGTGGCATGGCAGGCTTCGAGCGTGGCCGCAATCTCGACAAGATCGGGCAGAAGGCGCAGGACACGGCCGAGCTGTTCTTCCACGACGTACGCGTCCCCAAGGAGAACCTGCTCGGGGAACTCAACGGCGCCTTCGTGCATCTCATGACGAACCTCGCGCAGGAACGCATGGGCATCGCCGTCGCCGGGATCGCGGCGGCCGAGTACCTGCTGGAGATCACCACCCAGTACGTCAAGGAGCGCGAGGCCTTCGGACGGCAGCTGTCCAAGCTCCAGCACATCCGCTTCGAGATAGCCGAGATGGCGACCGAGTGCGCCGTCACCCGTGCGTTCCTCGACCGCTGCGTCGTCGACCACACGAACGGGGAACTCGACGCCGTGCACGCCTCGATGGCCAAGTGGTGGGCCACCGAACTGCAGAAACGCGTCGCGGACCGCTGCCTCCAGCTGCACGGCGGCTACGGCTACATGACGGAGTACCGCGTCGCCAGGGCCTTCACCGACGGCCGCATCCAGACCATCTACGGCGGGACCACAGAGATCATGAAGGAGATCATCGGCCGCTCCCTGCTCGGCTGACCCTCCGAACCCTCCCCGAAAGGCTTATCAGTGAGCACCGAAGCGTACGTGTACGACGCGATCCGCACCCCGCGCGGGCGCGGCAAGGCGAACGGCGCCCTGCACGGCACCAAGCCCATCGACCTGGTCGTCGGCCTCATCCACGAGATCCAGCGCCGCCTGCCGGGCCTGGACCCGGCCGCGATCGACGACATCGTGCTCGGTGTCGTGGGCCCGGTCGGCGACCAGGGCTCCGACATCGCGCGGATCGCCGCGATCGCCGCCGGACTGCCGGACACGGTCGCCGGCGTCCAGGAGAACCGCTTCTGCGCCTCGGGCCTGGAAGCCGTCAACCTGGCCGCGATGAAGGTCCGCTCCGGCTGGGAGGACCTGGTGCTCGCGGGCGGCGTCGAGTCGATGTCCCGCGTGCCCATGGCCTCGGACGGCGGCGCCTGGTTCGCCGACCCGATGACCAACCTCGCCACCAACTTCGTGCCGCAGGGCATCGGCGCCGACCTCATCGCCACCATCGAGGGCTTCTCACGGCGGGACGTCGACGAGTACGCGGCCCTCTCCCAGGAGCGCGCGGCCGCCGCCTGGAAGGACGGCCGCTTCGACCGGTCCGTCGTCCCCGTGAAGGACCGCAGCGGGCTCGTCGTCCTCGACCACGACGAGCACATGCGCCCCGGCACCACCGCCGACTCGCTCGGCAAGCTGAAGCCCTCGTTCGCGGACATCGGCGAACTGGGCGGTTTCGACGCCGTGGCGCTGCAGAAGTACCACTGGGTCGAGGAGATCGACCACGTCCACCACGCGGGCAACTCCTCCGGCATCGTCGACGGCGCCTCCCTGGTCGCCATCGGCTCCAAGGAAGTCGGCGAGCGCCACGGCCTGACCCCCCGCGCGCGGATCGTCGCCGCGGCCGTCTCCGGCTCCGAGCCCACCATCATGCTCACCGGCCCCGCGCCCGCGACCCGCAAGGCGCTCGCCAAGGCCGGGCTGACCATCGACGACATCGACCTCGTCGAGATCAACGAGGCCTTCGCCGCGGTCGTCCTGCGCTTCGTGAAGGACATGGGCCTGTCCCTCGACAAGGTCAACGTCAACGGCGGCGCGATCGCGCTCGGCCACCCGCTCGGCGCCACCGGCGCGATGATCCTCGGCAGCCTCGTCGACGAACTGGAACGCCAGGACAAGCGCTACGGCCTCGCCACGCTGTGCGTGGGCGGCGGCATGGGCATCGCGACCATCGTCGAGCGTCTGTAACCCCCGGCGGACCCCCAGACTTCCACGGCTTAAACGGCTTCTACGGAGACCCTCCTCATGACCGAGAGCACCACCATCCGCTGGGAACAGGACGAGACCGGTGTCGTCACCCTCGTCCTCGACGACCCCAACCAGTCCGCCAACACCATGAACCAGGCCTTCAAGGACTCGATCGCGGCGATCGCCGAACGCGCCGAGGCCGAGAAGGACTCCATCCGGGGCATCATCTACACCTCCGCCAAGAAGACCTTCTTCGCGGGCGGCGACCTGAAGGACATGATCAAGGCAGGCCCGGAGAACGCCCAGGAGGCCTTCGACACGGGCACGGCCATCAAGTCCTCCCTGCGCCGCATCGAGACCCTGGGCAAGCCGGTCGTCGCCGCCATCAACGGCGCGGCCCTCGGCGGCGGCTACGAGATCGCCCTCGCCTCCCACCACCGCGTCGCCCTCGACGCCCCCGGCTCCAAGATCGGCCTGCCCGAGGTCACCCTCGGTCTGCTGCCCGCGGGCGGCGGCGTCACCCGCACCGTCCGCCTCATGGGCATCACCGACGCCCTGCTGAAGGTGCTCCTCCAGGGCACCCAGTACTCCCCGCAGCGGGCCCTGGAGAACGGGCTTGTCCACGAAGTGGCGGCCACCTCCGAGGAGATGCTCGACAAGGCGCGCGCCTTCATCGACGCCAACCCCGAGTCGCAGCAGCCCTGGGACAAGCCCGGCTACAGGATCCCGGGCGGCACGCCGTCGAACCCGAAGTTCGCCGCCAACCTGCCCGCCTTCCCGGCCAACCTGAGGAAGCAGCTGAACGGCGCCCCCTATCCGGCCCCGCGCAACATCATGGCGGCCGCCGTCGAGGGCTCCCAGGTGGACTTCGAGACCGCGCTGGTCATCGAGGCGCGCTACTTCACCGAGCTGGTCACCGGGCAGACCTCGAAGAACATGATCCAGGCGTTCTTCTTCGACCTCCAGGCGGTCAACTCCGGCGCCAACCGCCCCCAGGGCATCGAGCCGCGCCAGGTCCGCAAGGTCGCCGTCCTCGGTGCCGGGATGATGGGCGCCGGCATCGCCTACTCCTGCGCCCGCGCGGGCATCGACGTCGTCCTGAAGGACGTGTCGGCGGAGGCGGCGGCCAAGGGCAAGGCCTACTCCGAGAAGCTCTGCGCGAAGGCCGTCTCCCGGGGCCGTACGACCCAGGAGAAGGCCGACGAGCTGCTCGCCCGCATCACGCCCACCGCCGACCCGAACGACCTGGCCGGCTGCGACGCCGTGATCGAGGCCGTCTTCGAGGACACGGCCCTCAAGCACAAGGTGTTCCAGGAGATCCAGAACGTCGTCGAGCCCGACGCGCTGCTGTGCTCCAACACCTCGACGCTGCCGATCACCGTGCTCGCCGAGGGCGTGGAGCGGCAGGAGGACTTCATCGGACTGCACTTCTTCTCGCCCGTCGACAAGATGCCGCTCGTCGAGATCATCAAGGGCGATCGGAGTGGCGACGAGGCACTGGCGCGCGCCTTCGACCTCGTACGGCAGATCAAGAAGACCCCGATCGTCGTCAACGACTCGCGCGGCTTCTTCACCTCCCGCGTCATCGGCCACTTCATCAACGAGGGCGTCGCGATGGTCGGCGAGGGCATCGAGCCCGCCTCCGTCGAGCAGGCGGCGGCCCAGGCGGGCTACCCGGCCAAGGTCCTCTCCCTGATGGACGAGCTGACGCTCACCCTGCCGCGCAAGATCCGCAAGGAGTCCAAGCAGGCCGTCGAGGAGGCGGGCGGCACCTGGCAGACGCACCCGGCGGAGGCGGTCATCGACCGCATGGTCGACGAGTTCGGCCGCACCGGGCGCAGCGGTGGCGCGGGCTTCTACGAGTACGGCGCGGACGGCAAGCGCGGCAAGCTCTGGCCCGGCCTGCGCGAGCACTACACCAAGCCCGGCCACGAGATCCCGTTCAAGGACATGCAGGAGCGCATGCTCTTCTCCGAGGCGCTGGACACCGTCCGGCTTCTGGAGGAGGGCGTGCTGACGTCCGTCGCCGACGCCAACATCGGGTCCATCTTCGGGATCGGCTTCCCGGGCTGGACCGGCGGCGTGCTCCAGTACATCAACGGTTATGACGGAGGTCCGTCCGGATTCGTGGCACGCGCGCGTGAACTCGCCGAGCGCTACGGGGAGCGGTTCACGCCGCCCGCGCTGCTCGTCGAGAAGGCGGAGAACGGCGAGAAGTTCAGCGACAACTGACGTATCGCCGAGCAGGAGGCGCGCGGGTGTGGCTCAGGAGTCCCCAGTGGCTCAGGACTCCTTGAGCCACTCCCGCAGCTCCGCCTTCAGGGAGCGCTGGAACGTGGTCAGCAGCGCCTGCACCACCAGCGGCTGCATGTGGGCCGACAGGGACTTCACCGCCGCCACCGACTCGTGCTCGCCCACCGCCTCGCGCAGCAACGCGGACAGCTCGCGTGCCGCCGCGCGGGAGTGCTCCAGCAGGACGCCGCGCGCGGCGAGGATCGACTCGTGCGCGAGCGGTACGTCGAGGAGCTGGACGCCGAGCGCCAGCAGCGCCGGATCCACGCGGAAGGATCCCGAGGAGGCCAAGGAGTCCGGGGAGGTCAAGGAGTCCGGGGAGCCCAAGGGGTCCGAGGTGCCGGAGGTGCCCTCGGCCCGCTCGATGATGTTCATCGCGACGAGCCGCTCCAGGTCCTCCTCGCCCAGGGGGCGGCCGGCCCGCCGTTCCAGTTCCTCGCGTGTCACGTCCTCCGCCGCGTCCGGCGCCCAGGAGGCGACCACGGCGCGGTGAAGGGCGAGATCCTGGGCGCTCAGGTCGGCCGGCAGCCGCTGAAGATGGCGCTCGATCGCGGCGAGCGTCATGCCCTGGCGCTGCAGCTCCTCGATGAGCGCGAGCCGGGCCAGATGCTCCTGGCTGTAGTGCCCCACCCGGCGGGGTCCGATCACGGGCGGCGGGAGCAGCCCCTTGGAACTGTAGAAGCGGACCGTACGGACCGTGACGCCCGCGCGTGCGGCCAGCTCGTCGACCGTGAGTGTCGGCTCCTCGGTGTCCGTCGTCATGGCAGGTCCTCGCCTCTTCGATGGTGCAGCGATCAGGTGCAACAGTATTGCTGTCTCACCGGTCCTGTGAAAGCGCTGTCGACGAGCTCTGCACCCTTTGATCACCATGTGAGATGTTCCGCGGTGTGAGGTGTGCCATCGCATCCGGGGGATCCCTGGGGGAAGGTGGTTCCTTGGTCTGCGCCGCGTCAGGGGTGGTGCGGGCCGAGGAACATCCGGAAACCCGCGTACTCGGTGCGTGGGCGCACCAGAGAGTAGATCCACGCGTGAGCAAGGACGCCGTAGACACGGCCAAGGCCGCATCCCGCATCGACGCGGCCCGCACGCCCGCGGACGCGGGCGACGCCGGTTACAGCAAGGACCTCAAGCCCCGCCACGTCAACATGATCGCCATCGGCGGCGCGATCGGCACCGGACTCTTCCTCGGCGCCGGCGGCCGCCTTCACAACGCGGGCCCCGCGCTGGCGATCGCCTACCTCGTCTGCGGAGTCTTCGCCTTCTTCGTCGTGCGCGCGCTCGGCGAGCTGGTCCTCTACCGGCCCTCCTCCGGGTCCTTCGTGTCGTACGCGCGCGAGTTCCTCGGCGAGAAGGGTGCGTACGTCGCCGGGTGGATGTACTTCCTCAACTGGTCGACGACCGGCATCGCCGACATCACCGCGATCGCGCTCTACACGCACTACTGGAGTTTCTTCACCGACATCCCGCAGTGGGTGCTGGCGCTGATCGCCCTCGCGGTGGTCCTGGCCGTCAACCTGATCTCGGTGAAGATCTTCGGCGAGATGGAGTTCTGGTTCGCGATCGTCAAGGTCGCCACCCTCGTCTCCTTCATGCTGGTCGGCATCTTCCTGCTGGCCACGCAGCACGATGTGGGCGGCCAGAAGCCCGGTCTGAGCGTCATCACGGACCACGGCGGTCTCCTCCCGCACGGGATCATGCCGGTCGTCCTGGTGATGCAGGGCGTGATCTTCGCGTACGCGGCCCTGGAGCTGGTCGGCGTCGCCGCGGGCGAGACCGCCGAGCCGGAGAAGGTCGTCCCGCGCGCGGTGAACTCGATCATGTGGCGCGTGGGCCTGTTCTACGTCGGCTCGGTCGTGCTGCTGGCGCTGCTGCTGCCCGGTTCGCTCTACTCGGCCGACGAGAGCCCCTTCGTCACCGTCCTGTCCAAGATCGGCGTCCAGGGAGCCGGTGACGTCATGAACCTCGTCGTGCTCACCGCGGCCATGTCGTCCTTGAACTCCGGCCTGTACTCCACCGGCCGCATCCTGCGCTCCATGGCGACGGCGGGCTCCGCGCCCCGGTTCACCGCGAAGATGAACCGCAACCAGGTCCCGTACGGCGGCATCCTGCTCACCTGCGCGGTGTGCGTGCTCGGTGTCGGCCTGAACTACCTCATGCCCAGCCAGGCCTTCGAGATCGTCCTGAACGTGGCGTCCCTGGGCATCATCAGCACCTGGGTGATCATCATGGTCTGTCACCTGGTGTTCGTCCGCCGTGCCAAGGACGGCCTGGTCACCCGCCCGTCCTTCCGGCTCCCCGGCAGCCCCGTGACCGAGATCGTCACCATCGCCTTCCTGGTGGCCGTGCTCGGCCTGATGGGCAACGACCCCGAGGTCGGCCGCAAGACGCTGCTCCTCATCCCGGTGATCGCGGCCCTGCTGGTCGGCGGCTGGTTCGCGATCCGCCATCGGGTCGCGAAGGCCACGGACCAGGAACTGAGCGAGCTGACGAAGTAGCGGGCCGGACGCCGTTGTCAGTGGCGGCGCCTACGGTGGCGTCATGTCGGAGATCACGTATGTCCGGGGTGACGCCACCGCTCCGTCGGTCAAGGGCGTCAAGCTGATCGCCCACGTCTGCAATGACATCGGGGGCTGGGGGAAGGGCTTCGTCCTGGCCCTCTCCCGCCGCTGGCCCGAGCCGGAGGCGGCGTACAGGGCGTGGCACCGGGACCGGGCGCACAACGACTTCGCACTGGGCGCGGCCCAGTTCGTCCAGGTCGAGAAGTACGTGTGGGTGGCGAACCTGATAGGCCAGCGGGGCATTCGGACGGGCAGCAAGGGGGTCCCCATCCGCTACGAGGCGATCGACACGGGCCTCGCCCACCTGGCGGCCAAGGCCGCCGAACTCGACGCGTCCGTCCACATGCCCCGCATCGGCTGCGGTCTGGCCGGCGGCGACTGGTCCCGGGTGGAGCCGCTCATCATGCGGCGGCTGGTGGAGCGGGGGGTGGCGGTGACGGTGTACGACCATGGGAAGTGAGCGGGGCCCGCAACCCGGCCGCGGGCTCGCGCGGCGGCGTAGTTGAGTGCGCGGCGTCGGCCGGAGGGGCTGCTTTCGGTCAACTCTGGCGCAGATGTGCGTTGGTTCGCACGCATGAGCGGGTAAATCACGGTCATGGAACTCATCCCCTACCCGATAGGTCCACTCAACCCGAAGGTTCAGGACGTCGGCTGGGCCCTGGCGCTGTTCGCCCTCATCTACGTGCTCGTCGCCCGCGTACTCCCGCGGATGAACCGGGCGCTCGAACTGCGGGACGACGCGATCAACGGCGTCAAGGAGCGCGCCGAAGCCGTGCGTGCCCGCGCCGAGAGTGAGCGTGTCGGGACCGAGGCCCTGTTGGCCGAGGCACGCCACGACGCCGCCCGCATCCGCCAGCGGGCCCACGAACAGGGCTCCGCCCTGATCACCGAGGCCCGCGCGGACGGGCAGCGCGAACGCGACGCCGTGGTGGCCGATGGCCGCGCCCGCATCGAGTCCGATTGCGCGGCGGCCGACACCGAACTCCGCATGTCCGTGTCGGAGTTGGCCTCGGAGCTGGCGAGCCGCATCGTGGGCGAGCGGATCGCGGCCCCGGTGGAGCAGGGCCACTGACGCCCGTACGCGAACGGCCCCCGCTCGCCCGCCCCGAAAGGGAGAAGGGCGGGCGAGCGGGCGAAGGCCCCACCCAGGGGCCCGGGGTACCGGTTCAGCCGGAGTGGACGGAATCGGTCGCCGCGATCTTCTTCCACGACCTGGGTTGCGCCGGGACACCCGCCCTGGCCGGGGCCTCCGCGATCGACGCACCCCGCGCCGCGGGCGCCGCCGGCTTCGACGGCTTGAACAGCCAGGTGTCGAAGAGCGTGGCGAGCGACTTGCCGGAGACCTTCTCCGCGTACTTCTGGAAGTCCCCCACCGACGCGTTCCCGTACGCGTGCTCCCGCGGCCACCCCTTCAGGATGGCGAAGAACGTGTCGTCCCCGACCTCGTTGCGCAGCGCCTGCACCGCCACCGCCCCCCGGTCGTAGACCGCGGTGTCGAACTGGTTGTCCGGACCGGGGTCACCCGGCGCGACCTTCCAGAAGGCGTCGTCCGCCGGATGCGAGGCGTACACGTAGTCCGCGAGCTCCTGCGCCGTCCCCTCACCCTCGTGCTCGGACCACAGCCACTGCGCGTACCGCGCGAAGCCCTCGTTGATCCAGATGTCCTTCCAGCCCTTCAGGGACACGTCGTCGCCGTACCACTGGTGCGCCAGCTCATGGACGACCACGGACGTGTTGGAGCCGTTCGCGAACTGCTTGGGGCTGTAGTAGACGCGGGTCTGGGTCTCCAGCGCGTACCCGGTGGTGGTGTTCGGCACGTATCCGCCCACCGAGCTGAAGGGGTACGGGCCGAAGTAGCCGGTCAGCCAGTCGACGATCTCCCCGGTCCGCTCGACGCTCGCCCGCGCGGGCCCGTCGTTGTCGCCGAGGTCCTTGCTGTACGCGTTGACGACCGGGACGCCGTCGGACGTCGTGCCCGTCGTGATGTCGAACTTCCCGATGGCGAGCGTGGCGAGATAGGTCGCCTGCGGCTTGTTGGACCGCCAGTTGTAGCGGGTCCAGCCGAGCCGTGAACTCGTCGACTGAAGCGTGCCGTTGGAGATCGCCTGCGTACCGTCCGGCACGGCCACCGAGACGTCGTACGTGGCCTTGTCGCTCGGATGGTCGTTGCTGGGGAACCACCACCAGGCCGACTCGGGCTCGTCCGCCGCGACGGCCCCGTCCGGAGTGCGGTGCCAGGTCGAGAAGCCGTACGCGCTCTTCGTCGAGGGCACCCCGCTGTAACGGACGACGACCGTGACGGGCGTGCCCTTCGGCAGCCCAGTCGCCGGGGTGATCTCCAGCTCGTGCTGGCCCGAGGTGGTGAACGAGGCCTTGGCCCCGTTGACCCGCACCTCGCTCACGTCGAGCAGGAAGTCCAGGTCGAAGCGTGAGAGGTCCTGCGTGGTGGTGGCCAGGACGGTCGCCGTTCCCTGCAACTCGTCGGTCGCCGGCTGGTACTGGAGCCGCAGGTCGTAGTGCGAGACGTCGTATCCGCCGTTGCCATAGGCCGGGTAGTAGGGGTCGCCGATACCGGGCGCCCCGGGGGTGTAGTCCGCCGCCGATGCCGGGATCGCCAGCAGCAGGGAGGCGGCGAGCGCGCCCGGGGCGATGAGTCTGCGGTGCACGGAGAGCTCCAAGTCGTGGGGAAACAAGGACGGTTCGGAGCCTATTGACTCCCTGTGCCGTCACCCTGTCCATCGCCCCTCCTGTCACACGATCGCCATTCGGCCGACATGACCGATTCAGGCCCGGCTGCCTCCACAGACCCTCTTTTGTACGGGAGTTGGCCGGGGTACCTTCCGCGCATGCCGAAACCAGCGCGCCGTATGCGCTTCACGACCTGGAGATCGCTCGCGACGGCGGCCACCGCCGCCCTGCTGGCCGTCTTCCTCGCCCCCGCCGCCGCACACGGCGCGCCCCGGGAGAGCACCCCGAGCTACTCGTACGAGAACGCGATCCGCGAATCCGTCTGGGTGGACACCGGCCTCGACGGCGACGGAGACGGGAAGACCGACCGTGTCGCCGTCGACATCGTCCGGCCCCGCGAACTCGCCCAGCAGGGCCGCAAGGTTCCCGTGATCATGGACGCCAGCCCGTACTACTCCTGCTGCGGGCGCGGCAACGAGAGCCAGCTCAAGACGTACGACGCGAACGGCGACGTCGTCCAGATGCCGCTGTTCTACGACAACTACTTCGTGCCGCGCGGCTACGCCTTCGTCGGCGTCGACCTGGCCGGAACCAATCGCTCCGACGGCTGTGTGGACGTCGGCGGCCGCTCCGACGTCCAGTCCGCCAAAGCCGTGATCGACTGGCTGAACGGCCGGGCCAGGGCCTACACCACACGCACCGGCGCGGACCGGGCCCAGGCGAGCTGGACCAACGGCAGAACCGGCATGATCGGCAAGAGCTGGGACGGCACCATCGCCAACGGTGTCGCCGCGACCGGCGTCAAGGGCCTGAAGACCATCGTGCCGATCAGCGCCATCTCCTCCTGGTACGACTACTACTTCGCCAAGGGCGCCCCGCTGTACGACTCGGGCCCGGACTGGCTCTCCGGCTACGTCGACAGCCCCGAGGCCACCGCCAAGTGCGCCGCCGTACAGCAGAAGCTCGTCGACGGGGCGCCGCGCACCGGTGACTGGACCAGGTTCTGGGCCGAGCGCGACTACGTGAAGGACGCGAGCAAGGTCAGGGCGAGCGTCTTCCTGGTGCACGGGATGCAGGACCTCAACGTCCGCACCAAGAACTTCGGCCAGTGGTGGAGCGCCCTCGCCAAGAACGGCGTCGAGCGCAAGATCTGGCTCTCCCAGACCGGCCATGTCGACCCCTTCGACTTCCGCCGCGCCGCCTGGGTCGACACCCTGCACCGCTGGTTCGACCACGAACTTCTCGGCTACGACAACGGCATCGACGACGAGCCGATGGCCGACATCGAGCGTCACCCCGACCAGTGGGTGACCTCCAGCGTCTGGCCGCCCCGCGCCACCCGGACGACGACCCTCCGCACCGGCACCGGCACCCAGGCAGGCGTCGGCACCCTCGGACTGCGGACCGGCTCCGGAACCGAGACCTTCACCGACGACCCGAAGCTGAGCGAGACCGACTGGGCCGCGCACCTCGACCGGTCCACCCCCGAGAAGGCCGGGTTCGTCACCAAGCCGCTGACCAGTGACCTGCGTCTGTCCGGCTCCTCCAAGGTGACCGTCACCGCCACGCCGACCACCTCGAGCGCCCACCTCTCCGCGGTCCTGGTCGACCTGGGCCCGGACACCATCCGCGACTACGCCGACGGCGGCGAGGGCATCACCACCCTCACCGACCGCACCTGCTGGGGTCCGAGCACGACCGGCGACAGCTCCTGCTACAAGACCACCCAGGCGAAGAAGACCGACGTCGCCGCCACGGTCTTCAGCCGGGGCTGGGCCGACCTCGGCAACTACGCCTCCGACCTCAAGGGCGTCCCGCTCACCCCGGGCAAGGCGTACACGATCACGCTCGACCTGGCAGCCACGGACCACGTCGTCCCGGCGGGCCACCGTCTCGCCCTGATCGTCGCGGGCACCGACAAGGACCTCATCGACCCGCCGTCCAGCACGCCGACTCTCACCTTGGACCTGTCCCGTACGTCGGCCCGCGTGCCGTTCGTCGGCGGCGCCGAGGCCTTCGCCAGGGCGACGGCGGGATCCACCGCCGCCGCGAGCACGGCCGGCCTCGACGGCGTACGCGATCCGGGCAGTGCCCTCCGGGTGCCGGGGGAGACTCACTGATCCACTGACACCCTCAAGGGCGCACGGCGGCCGGTTCCTCGCCCAGCGCGAGCCCGGCCGCCTCCCGCGCACAGCCCCAGGCCACCGTGACGCCCGCGCCGCCATGACCGTAGTGGTGCACCAACACCCGCCCGTCCGGCAGTACTTCACGCTCCAGCCGGACCGCGTCGCGCACCGGCCGCAGCCCCACCCGATGGCCGAGCACGCGCGCCCCGGCGATCTCCGGCCGCAGCGCCACGCACCGTTCGACGATCGACCTGGCCGCCCCCGGATCCGGCGTGAGCGACCAGTCATCGTCGTCGGTCGTGCCACCCAGCACGAGCCGGTCCGGGTGCGGGAAGACATAGGTGGTCGTCCCGGCGTCCGAGTCCGTCGACACGAGCCAGGTGCGGATCCCGGGGTTCTCCACGATCACGAGCTGCCCGCGCACGGGCCGTACCGCCGGATCCGGTACCAGCGTGTGGGCACCCAGACCCGTGCAGTTGACGACGACCGGCGCCTCGACCTCCGCGAGATCCGTCACTGTCCGTGTCTCGATCGTCCCGCCCGCCTTCAGGAACCGCTCGCGCAGCCAGCGCAGATGCGCCGGCATGTCGATCAGCGGCAGCCGCGCCCACAGCCCCGTACCCGCGTACTCCTCGGCCGTCGCCGCCCGCAGCCCCGGCACCCGGGCGGTCCACGGCTCCAGCTCGTCCAGTCGCGTCTCGCCCTGTACGCCCTCGACCAGGCGTACGCCCGTCTCCGCCGGGCGGCTCGCCAACTCCTCGTACACGGAGAGTGATCGCAGGGCCCATTCGCCCGCGAGGGCCTTCGGCCGGATGCGGTACGGCCACCACAGCGCGCCGGCAACGGCCGAGGTGGTCAGCTCGCCGGGCTCCCGCGCCCACACCCGTACCCGCCGGCCGCGCTCGGCCAGGACGACCGCCGTCGTCAACCCGATGACACCGCTACCGACCACGACCACGTCACCGCTGCGCGCGTTGTCCATGCCGGGACGTTAGCGGAATATGTCATGCCGTGCTCACATCACTCCCAGTCTGGGGATACTCACAGCATGTCTGCCGAGTACGCGACCTTCGGCCTGGCACCGGCGATGCGTGCCGGTGGAGTCCTCGCCAACGGTGACTACCAAGTGCACCGGGACTTCGTCGACTTCATCGTCGACGGCCGCCCGCTGCTGTACCAGCTCTCCGACCTCGACGCGGTCTCCCCGCTCGCCTCCGACGTACCACCCGCCATCTTCACCGCCCAGGTCCGAAGCCTCCTCCTGGAGGCCGAGGCTCCGCTCGACGACGGCCGCTACGTGATCTACGGCTGTCCCGAGTGCGAGGGCATCGAATGCGGTGCCGTGACCGCCGTCATCGAGAAGGACGACTCCAGCGACGACTACGTGTGGCGCGACTTCGCCTGGCAGACCGGCGAACACGCCGATCTCGAGCTCAACGGCTACCACGGGATAGGGCCGTTCCGCTTCCAGGGCGCCGAGTACCGCAGCGCCCTGAACTCGCTGCTCCTCGGCGACCCCGGGGCGCGCCGCCGGGTCCTGCTCATCGGCGCCAGGGTCGCCGTGCTCGCCAAGCTCGCCGCCGCCCTGCGCACCATCGGCATCGGCGCCGACATCACCCGTGACGCCACCGACGTCCCGGCCGAGGAACTCCGCGGGTACGGCGCGGTGGCCTTCGGGCGCGCCGTCGGCGAGCAGGAGCGCGCGGCCGTACGGCGGTCCTTCGAGCGGGCCGGGGTCGAGGTCGCCTACGTCGACGGCCTGGCCCCCGTCATCCCGCTCCTCGTCGCCCAGATCGAGCACGCCCTGGACCGCAGTCCCCACGAACTGCGCCGCCTCACCCGCCTGGTCGCCGCCGACGGCGAGGCGGGCATCGAGGTCACCTCCACCTGCCGGGTCCAGATCACCGCGTACCGCATCGACCGGCTGTACCGCACGCACGCCGAGGAGGTCTTCGACGGGATCCTGGAAGCGGGCAGACACCGGATCGCCCTGGACGCCAAGGCCGTGAAGGGGGAGTCCTTCCTCGTGGCGCGGACCTCGGGGAGTGTGCTGGTGGAGGCGATGGCCCATTGAGCGGGCCGTACGCGAACGCGGGTGCGGCCCCGCACACGAACGGGGGCGCGGCCTCGGCGGCCGGGCCGTTAGGATCGGCCTCCTGATGACTGCCACTCTCGTCGCCAAGAACCTCGCCGCCGGACACGGCGACCGCTCGCTCTTCTCCGGGCTCGACCTCGTGGTCGCGCCCGGAGACGTGATCGGACTCGTCGGTGCCAACGGCGCGGGCAAGTCCACCCTGCTGCGGATGCTCGCCGGACTGCTCACACCCGAGGAGGGGGAGCTGCGGCTCTCCCCGCCGTCGGCGACCGTCGGGCATCTGCCGCAGGAGCCGGAGCGGCGGGAGGGCGAGAGCGTCCGGGAGTTCCTGGCCCGGCGCACCGGTGTGGCCGAGGCCCAGCGCGTGATGGACGAGGCGACGCAGGCACTCGTCGACGGCGCGCCGGGCGCGGACGACGCGTACGCGGAGAGCCTGGAACGCTGGCTCGACCTCGGCGGCGCCGACCTCGACGAGCGCGCCGAGGAGGTCGCCGACACCCTCGGGCTCGGCGTCGACCTCGACCAGCCGATGACCTCGCTGTCCGGCGGCCAGGCGGCCCGCGCCGGACTCGCCTCGCTCCTCCTGTCCCGCTACGACGTCTTCCTGCTCGACGAGCCCACCAACGACCTGGACCTGGAGGGCCTGGAGCGGCTCGAACGCTTCGTCGCCGGGCTGCGCGCGGGCACCGTCGTCGTCAGCCACGACCGCGAGTTTCTGACCCGCACGGTCACCAAGGTGCTCGAACTCGACCTCGCCCAGCAGCAGATCACCCTCTTCGGCGGCGGCTACGAGGCCTACCTGGAGGAGCGTGACACCGCCCGCCGGCATGCCCGCGAGGACTACGAGGAGTACGCCGACAAGCGTTCCGCCCTCGAAGGCCGCGCCCAGATGCAGCGCTCCTGGATGGACAAGGGTGTGAAGAACGCCCGGCGCAAGGCGAACAACGACAACGACAAGATCGGCCGCAAGTTCCGCAGCGAGGCCAGCGAGAAGCAGGCGTCCAAGGCCCGGCAGACCCAGCGCATGATCGAGCGCCTGGACGTCGTCGACGAGCCGCGCAAGGAGTGGGAGCTGCGGATGGAGATCGCGGCCGCTCCGCGTTCCGGCGCCGTCGTCGCCACCCTGCGTGACGCCGAGGTGCGGCGCGGCGACTTCACCTTCGGCCCCGCGACCCTCCAGATCGACTGGGCGGACCGGGTCGCCGTCACGGGCGCCAACGGCGCGGGCAAGTCGACCCTGCTCGGCGCCCTGCTCGGCCGGGTCCCGCTGGACGCCGGTCACGCGACTCTCGGCTCCGGCGTCGTCGTCGGTGAGGTCGACCAGGCCCGCAAGCTCTTCCACGGCTCCGAGTCCCTGCTCGACGCGTTCAGCGCCGCCGTCCCCGACACCGAGCCGGCCGAGGTCCGCACCCTGCTGGCCAAGTTCGGCCTCAAGTCGGAACACGTCCTGCGCCCCGCGGCCACCCTCTCTCCCGGCGAGCGAACCCGTTCGGCCCTCGCCCTCCTCCAGGGCCGTGGCGTCAACCTCCTCGTCCTCGACGAGCCGACCAACCACCTCGACCTGCCCGCGATCGAACAGCTGGAGTCGGCGCTCGACTCGTACGAGGGCACCCTGCTGCTCGTGACCCACGACCGCCGCATGCTCGACGCGGTCCACACCACACGCCGGCTGGAAGTGGCGGCGGGCAAGGTGACCGAACGCTGAACCAGTGCCTGTCGCGGCACCAGGCCGTGGCCGGCCGGCGCGCCATCGCGGGGTAGTCCACGACATACCGTTCCCTCTGGACTGAGCAGGTGTGAGTCTGCTCAGCCGCACGCCCCGAACGGTCTTGGGCGCTTCAGGATCCGGGGTCGGTGCGGCGCCCCGAAAGGGGCGCGGGGAACTGCGCGCTCACCACGAACGACCCGCAGTTCCCCACGCACCCTCAGCCGCTCAGCGCCTGCCCTTCTTGGGATCGACAAGCCCCGCCCGCCGCAACGCGTCGGCCATCGCACTGTTGGCCGGCGGCGGAGCGGCCTGCCGCGAACCGCCGCCGCCACCTCCGCTCGCCCCGCCCCGCGGCTGACGCTGCTGCTGGCGCTGCTGCGGAGGCCGGCCACCCCGCTGCGGACGCCCGCCCCCACCCTGCTGGTCCGACAAAGTCGCCTCGTCGTCGAGCCGCAGCGTGAGAGAGATCCGCTTGCGCGGGATGTCGATCTCGAGCACCTTCACCTTGACGATGTCACCCGGCTTCACCACATCGCGCGGGTCCTTCACGAACGTCTTCGACATCGCCGAGACATGCACCAGACCGTCCTGGTGGACGCCGATGTCCACGAAGGCCCCGAACGCGGCCACATTCGTGACGACCCCCTCGAGCACCATCCCGGAGGCCAGGTCGGAGATCTTCTCGACGCCCTCCTTGAAGGTGGCCGTCTTGAAGGCGGGCCGCGGGTCGCGCCCGGGCTTCTCCAGCTCCTTGAGGATGTCCGTGACGGTCGGCAGACCGAACGTCTCGTCCACGAAGTCGGTCGGCCTGAGCGAGCGCAGCACACCGGTGTTGCCGATCAGGGAGGCGACCTCGCTGGCCGCCGTCTTCACCATCCGCCGCACCACGGGGTACGCCTCAGGGTGCACGCTGGACGCGTCCAGCGGGTCGTCCCCGCCCCGGATGCGCAGGAAGCCCGCGCACTGCTCGTACGCCTTCGGGCCGAGCCGGGCCACGTTCTTGAGAGTGGTACGGGACTTGAAGGGGCCGTTGGCGTCGCGGTGCGCCACGATGTTCTCCGCGAGCCCGGAGGTGATGCCGGAGACGCGGGCGAGCAGCGGGGCGGAGGCCGTGTTCACGTCCACGCCCACGCCGTTCACACAGTCCTCGACCACCGCGTCCAGGGACCGGGAGAGCTTCACCTCGGACAGGTCGTGCTGGTACTGCCCGACGCCGATGGACTTCGGGTCGATCTTCACCAGCTCGGCCAGCGGGTCCTGGAGGCGGCGCGCGATGGAGACGGCGCCGCGCAGCGACACGTCCATGTCGGGCAGCTCCTGCGAGGCGAACGCGGACGCCGAGTACACCGACGCCCCCGCCTCGGACACCATCACCTTGGTGAGGTTCAACTCCGGGTGCTTGGTGATGAGTTCACCGGCGAGCTTGTCGGTCTCGCGGGAGGCCGTGCCGTTGCCGATGGCGATCAGCTCGACCGCGTGCTCCTTGGCGAGGCGGGCGAGCTTGGCGATGGCCTCGTCCCACTTGTTGGCCGGGACGTGCGGGTAGATGACGTCCGTCGCCACGACCTTGCCGGTCGCGTCGACCACGGCGACCTTGACGCCCGTACGGAAACCGGGGTCGAGGCCCAGCGTCGCACGCGTGCCCGCCGGGGCGGCGAGCAGCAGGTCCCGCAGGTTCGCCGCGAAGACGTTCACCGCCTCGTCCTCGGCGGCCGTGCGCAGCCGAAGCCGCAGGTCGATGCCGAGGTGCACGAGGATGCGGGTCCGCCAGGCCCAGCGGACCGTGTCCGTGAGCCACTTGTCGCCGGGACGACCGCGGTCGGCGATCTGGAAGCGATGGGCGACGATCCCCTCGTACGAGGAGGGGCCGGGCTGCTCGGAGGGCTCCTCGGGCTCCAGGACGAGGTCGAGGACCTCCTCCTTCTCGCCGCGCAGCATGGCGAGGACGCGGTGCGAGGGCAGCTCCTTGAAGGGCTCGGCGAAGTCGAAGTAGTCGGCGAACTTGGCGCCCGCCTCCTCCTTGCCGTCCCGCACCTTGGCGGCCAGGCGCCCGCGCACCCACATGCGCTCGCGCAGCTCGCCGATCAGGTCGGCGTCCTCCGAGAACCGCTCCGTGAGGATCGACCGGGCGCCGTCCAGCGCGGCCTGCGGGTCGGCGACGCCCTTGTCCGCGTCGACGAACGCCGTCGCGGCGGCGAGCGGGTCGACCGACGGGTCGCCGAGCAGGCCCTCGGCCAGCGGCTCCAGGCCCGCCTCGCGCGCGATCTGCGCCTTCGTGCGCCGCTTCGGCTTGAACGGCAGATAGATGTCCTCGAGCCGCGCCTTCGTCTCGGCGCCCCGGATCTGCGCCTCCACCTCCTCGGTGAGCTTGCCCTGCTCGCGCACCGATTCGAGGATCGCCGTGCGCCGCTCCTCCAGCTCCCGCAGATAGCGCAGCCGCTCCTCGAGGGTGCGCAGCTGCGCATCGTCGAGCATCTCGGTCGCTTCCTTGCGGTAGCGGGCGATGAAGGGCACCGTCGACCCGCCGTCGAGCAAGTCGACGGCGGCCTTGACCTGCCGCTCCCGTACGCCGAGCTCCTCGGCGATCCTGCCTTCGATGGACCCTACGAGGGGTGTCGTCACGATCCCGTACCGCCTTCTCCACTGAGGTTGCGCGGCAATTGTGGCAGGTGGCACCGACAACGGGGGATCAGGGCGCCGATCGGCGCTGTCAGCTGTGACTGGTCGGGCCAGATGGTTGTCACATGATCGCGATACCGACGGCCAGGCCGACCTCGGTGAAGGGACGGTCACCGAGGATTCGATCGTTGTGGAGCGGGGTGGTCACGGGGACGATCTTCTCAATGGGCAATGACTGGCACGAGGCCAGAATTTCAGTGATCTTCTGGACGGAGGGAGCAGAGTAGGAGAGGCTGCGCGTATCGCCTGGTATGAGCAGGCAACAGACCCCTCTCCTAGTGAAGTTGAGACTGATGCCCGCGACTGTCCCCCTGGCACCCCTGCCCCCCGCCGTTGCTGAACTGGCAGCACAGCACGAACTGGGTGCGCTGACCGCCACCTTCAGGCCCCAGCGGTTCGGGGTGATCGTGAAGTCGTCGTTCTACCTGACGCTCACGGTACTGTTCTTCCTTTTTGTGGTGCCGGCCGTGGTCTTCTACTACGTATCGCTACGCCGCTATCCGGACTTCAACCACCGGCAGGGGGCAAAGCGGCTGCACCTGTTCGAGCACGGCATGATCGCCGACCAGGAGACCGGTGCGGGCACGGTGGCCGTGCGGTGGGACCGGGTCCGGCTCTACGAGGAGCAGGTACAAAAGGTCATCAACGGCATACCGGGCCCGATCCTGCACACCTGCGTGGCGATGACCCCGGGGGCGAGCGTGACAGTCACCAACTTCTACCAAGACGCCGGCACCTGGGCCCCGGCCATGCAGAGAGCGGTACTGCGGGCCCAAGGCACCACGGTGCAGGAGGCGTTCCTGGCCGGCGAAGTCCTGGACTTCGGCGAGTTCGACCTCTCCACCGCCGGCATCGCGCACCGCAAGCAGCTGCTGCCCTGGACCCAGGTGGCGCAGGTCAAGCTCGGCGGCGGCGCTGTCGCCGTGATGAAGACCGGCGAATCGGCCTTCTGGGCCCGCGCCATGGCCAAGAGTGTCCCGAATCTGCAGGTGTTCCTGGCCATGGTGGACAAGTACCGCAGCTCGTGAGCCCCGAACTCCAGGTCGGCTGTCGCTCCGAGTGACAGCTATCTCCACCAGTCACATCAGCCCTTGCCGGTCATGCCCTCGGGGAACGCGCCGGCCGCCAGGGCCCGCGTCAGGATGCCCCGCGCCAGCTCGGTGAGGCGCTCCACGCCCGCGGCGCCCAGATGCTCGTACGGGGCACGGTCCAGCCGGTCCGTGCGGTTCTCGATCTCCTGGCGCAGGGCCGCCCCCGCCTCGGTCAACCCGCCCTCCGCGTCGAGCAGTCCACGCTCGCGCAGCCGTTCGACCGCCGCGTCCCAGTGCGCCCGCGACCAGCCGCGCGTGCCCAGTGCCCACTTCGGGGCCATGCCCTTGCCGGTCGCGGTGTGGCTCACCAGGGCCTCCACCGGGTCGAGTTCCGCGTCGAGCAGCGCCGCGAGGTGACCGTCGCCCCGGTGCTCGCGCAGCAGCGTGGCGCCGTGCCAGAGGGCGAGGTGCGGCGCGTCGGGCACGGGCAGGTCGGCGTGCGCCGCGTACAGCGGACGCGCGGTCCTGGTGCAGGCCTCCGCGGCCCGAAGGGCGAGCTCCGCCGCCTCGGCGACCTCCTTGGAGGCGAGGACGTCCTCGCCGAGGAGCCGCCGCCAGGTCGCGTCGACGGCACGCGCGCGTGCGGCGAGGACGGTCTGCGGGGACGCCTTCTCCCACACCTCGGGCACATGCCGGGCCACCAGTTCGTGGCGGAAGTTGTAGAACGTCGCCGTCACCGTGCCGGGACCCACCGGCCCCATGGCGGCGGCCCGCACGGCGAAGTACGCGCCGCTGCTGTCCTCGATCCCGACGGCGGCCAGCTCCCGGCCCAGGTCCGGCGAGAAGTAGTGCGTCGAGTGCAGCGGGTTGAGAACGTTGTGGCAGCGCCGCCCGGCGCGCTCCGGCAGAGGTGTGGTCATGCCCGAAGGTTACCGACTGGTCGGTACGCCGGGAAGGCGGGAGGGGCGATGGCAGGAAAGGTGGGGTACTCGTCATTGCGGCCATCACTCCACCCGCCAAGAATCGAGACCATGCGAACCGTCCTGGTCGTCCTCTTCGACGACGTGCAGAGCCTCGACGTCACGGGCCCCGTGGAGGTCTTCGCGGGCGCCGAGGCTCTCCGCGGCGGCTCGTACCGCATCCACACCGCCTCCCTGGACGGCGCACCCGTGCGCACCACCAGCGGCCTCACCCTCGTCCCGGACCACCCCCTCGCCGACGCGCCCGCCCCGCACACCCTGCTGGTCCCGGGCGGCCGGGGCACCCGGCGCCCCGACCCCCGGCTGACCGACTGGCTGCGCGCGCACGGGCCGCGCGCCGAGCGCCTGGTGTCCGTCTGCACCGGCGCCATCCCGCTCGCCGAGGCGGGACTCCTGGACGGCCGCCGCGCGACGACCCACTGGGCGTACTGCGACAAGCTCGCCCGTGACCACCCGGCCGTCGAGGTCGACCCCGACCCCATCTACGTGCGGGACGGACAGGTCTCCACCTCGGCCGGCGTCACCTCCGGCATCGACCTCGCCCTCGCACTCGTGGAGGAGGACCTCGGCCGCGAGGCCGCCCTGACGGTCGCCCGCCACCTCGTCGTCTTCCTGCGGCGCCCGGGCAACCAGGCCCAGTTCAGCGCCCAGCTGGCCGCGCAGACGGCGCGGCGCGAACCGCTCCGCGAGGTCCAGCAGTGGATCACCGAGCACCCCGGCGACGACCTGTCCGTCGAGTCGCTCGCCGCCCGCGCCCGGCTCTCGCCCCGGCACTTCGCCCGCGCCTTCCAGACCGAGACGGGCATGACCCCCGGCCGGTACGTCGACCGCGTCCGCCTCGAACACGCCCGGCGCCTCCTGGAGGACACCGCCGACGGAGTCGAGGGGATCTCCCGCGCCTGCGGCTACGGCACCCCCGAGGCGATGCGCCGTGCCTTCCTGAAGACGCTCGGCACGGCACCGGCGGAGTACCGGCGCCGCTTCCGCCCCGCGCCCACCCGCTGACCAGCCCTCACCTGACGGCCCTGCCCCACCCGCCCGTGGAAAGGAACCCGATGCAGATCGCCATCGTCCTCTTCGACCGCTTCACCGCCCTGGACGCCGTGGGACCCTACGAGACCCTCGGCCGCCTGCCCGACGCGGAGACCGTCTTCGTCGCCGAGCACACCGGCCCCGTCCGCAACGAGAGCGGCAACCTGGCCCTGACCGCCGACAGGACCCTGGCCGAGGTGCCGCACCCGGACATCGTCCTGGTCCCCGGCGGACCGGGCCAGACCCCGCAGATGGAGAACCGGGTCCTGCTGGACTGGCTGCGCGCCGCCGACGCCACGAGCACCTGGACGACCTCCGTGTGCACCGGCTCCCTGCTGCTGGCCGCCGCCGGGCTTCTCGAGGGCCGCCGGGCCACCTCGCACTGGCTGGCCCTCGACCACCTCAAGCGGTTCGGCGCCGAGCCGACCGGGGAGCGGGTGGTGTTCGACGGGAAGTACGTCACCGCGGCCGGCGTGTCGTCCGGCATCGACATGGGGCTCGCCCTGCTCGGACGGATCGCGGGCGACGAACACGCGCAGGCCGTACAGCTGATGACGGAGTACGACCCGCAGCCGCCCTACGACGCCGGGTCACCGCAGAAGGCTCCCGCACATCTCGTGGCGGAGTTCCGGGCGAAGAGCCGCTTCATCATGGAGTAGTCGCGGCGGACGGCGGAGTGGTCGCGGTGGACGACGACCGAGTGGTGGTGGCGGTGGACACCGGCGTGGTCCAGGTGAAGCGCGGCGGCCGGCGCTCCAGGAACGCGGTGACGCCCTCCGCGGTGTCGTCGCTCCCGCGCGCCTGCTCGGCCCAGTACGCGTCCCGGTCGGTCCGCCCGTTGGCGAACTCCTTGGCGGACGCCTGCGTCAGCAGCGACCGCGTGGCCAGGACGCGGGTGAACTCCCCCATCCGCTTGCCGAGTTCGCCCTCGGGCAGCACCTCGTCCACCAGACCTGTGCGCAGCGCCCGTTCGGAGTCGATCAGCTCGCCCGAGAACAGCAGGTACTTGGCGGTCGCAGGACCCACCAGCGACACCAGCCGACGGGTGGCCGAGGCCGCGTAGACGATCCCCAGCTTCGCCGGCGTCACTCCGAACTGCGCGCCCTCCTGCGCGAACCGCAGGTCGCAGGCCGCCGCGAGCTGGGACCCGCCGCCGACGCAGTACCCGCGGATCGCCGCGAGCGTCGGCTTGGGGAACGCGGCGAGCGCGTCCTCCGCCTTCATGGCGAGCCCCTGTGCCTCGTCCGAGGAGCCCCGCAGTGTCGAGATGTCGGCCCCCGCGCAGAAGGTGTCACCCTCGCCGGTGAGCACCAGTACACGGACCTCCGGGTCGGCGGCGAGCGCGTCGAGCAGGCGCGGCAGCGCCCTCCACATGCCGGCCGTCATGGCGTTGCGCTTGGCCGGGTGGTGAATGACGACGGTGGCGACCCCGTCGCCGACGCTGTGCAGCAGCTGCGGCTCCATAGGCCGGATGCTATCCGCAACCCTCGAACGTACGATCAAGAAGGGGCCGCGCGCGAGGAGGCGCTGATGGCCAGGACCAAGGACCGGGCGCCGAGCGACGCGACCACGAAACTGAACCGCGGCCTCAGCTGGACCGCCGCGTTCGGCGTGATCCTGGTGATCGCGGGACTCGTCGGGCTCGTTTACACCGGCGTCGCGACCCTGACCTCGATGATCCTGTTCGGCTGGCTGCTGCTGATCGGCGGCGCGGTCGGACTGCTGCACGCCGTTCAGGCCCGCGGCACCAACTTCTTCTGGCTCGGGGTGGTGGTCGCGGCCCTGAACATCGCGGCCGGAGTGGTGGTGCTCCGCCGCCCGGACGCCGCGGCCGAGGCGCTCACCATGTTCGCGGCCCTGCTGTTCCTGACCGGCGGGGTGTTCCGGCTGGTCGGCAGCCTCGTGGTGCGCGGTACGCAGTTCGGCTGGACCCTCCTGCAGGGCGCCTTCGACCTGCTCCTCGGCATCCTGGTGCTGGACAACTGGCCGAGCAGCAGCAAGTACGTCATCGGCTGCTTCTTCTCGCTCGCGCTGCTCTTCGACGGGCTGGGCCTGATCGCCACCGGCTTCGGCGGGCGGCGCATCGTACATCTGGTCTCGGGGCGCGACCGCTGACGGACGAATCGGGCGAGCCCGGCGCCCAACCCGTACAACCCGAATAGTTCTCGAAGCAGACACCACACGGACAGGAGCGGTCGCGCGGCTGACCGTGCCATACGCCAACGGTCAGAAGCCGTCGATAGTCGCTGACTTCTGTTCAGGGATGCGGTCCGGACCAGCGCGTTACCAACACTCGACGTGTGGTGACAATCGAGCGTAAGGGTGGCGACCGGACGATGGAGAACCACGGGCGGGGGTTCGACTCCCGCCCTGAAGGCGCCGGGGATGGGCCTCCCGATCGGAGACCGCCGGGTCCGCTGCCGTACGAGGGGGTGTGGCGGTTCACCGCTCCCGCCATCGACGCCTCGGTTCCGCAGGCACGACACGCCGTTCGTGACCTGCTCTTCCGTCAACAAGTGCCCGTCTCGGACGACCTCGTCCACGGGCTTTTGCTGATCGTCTCCGAACTGGTCACGAACGCCGTACGGCACGCGGCACTGCTGTCCCCGATGCTCGCCGTGGAGGTGGCCGTAGGAGCCGAGTGGGTGCGGGTCTCGGTGGAGGACAACCACCCCTACCGCCCCACCGCCCTGGAGGCCGACCACGGCCAGACCGGCGGCCGTGGGCTGCTGCTGGTGCGGGAGGTCGCCAGGGAGTCGGGCGGGGTGTGCGACGTCGAGCACACGGCGAGTGGCGGCAAGGTGATCTGGGCCGCCCTGCCGCTCACTGTGAGCATCGTCTAGCGATCCGGGGGAGTTTTCGCGGGGACGGGTCCGTCACCAGCCGGCGGACGGGCCCGTCAGCTCCCTGATCGCCGGACGGGCCGCGTCCAGGACCGTCATGAACCACGCGGAAAAGGGGTCCTTCGCGTGCCGCTCCATGAGCTCGGCGGCCGTCACGAACGCGGTGTCCCCGACCTCCTCCGGATCGGGGCGCAGCGACGACTGCACCATGCCGACGAAGAGGTGGTTGTACTCCTGCTCCACCAGGCCCGAATCCGGGTCCGGGTGGTTGTAGCGGACCGTGCCCGCCTCCGCGAGCAGCGAGGGCGACACGCCGAGTTCCTCGTACGTCCGCCGGGCCGCCGCCGCGAAGGGCGCCTCGGCGGGGTAGGGATGGCCGCAGCAGGTGTTGGACCAGACACCGGGGGAGTGGTACTTGCCCAGGGCACGCTGCTGGAGCAGCAGCCGGCCGTGCTCGTCGAAGAGGAACACGGAGAAGGCCCGGTGCAGCTGTCCCGGTGGCTGATGGGCGGCGAGCTTCTCCGCCGTGCCGATCGTGTTGCCGTCCTCGTCGACCAACTCGAGCAAGATCGCTTCAACGGTGCCGTTCGACGAACTGTGCGTCGCGGTGGCAGGTGTGATCGGCATACCCATCCTTCGCATCGGTCTTCGAGCCCCAAGTCTGCCGTACGAAACCGGCACTCCCGGCACTTCGCGGCTCCCCGCATGTCCCGCTCCGGGAGCCCGGAGCGGGACACGTGGCCGACGTCTGTCAGTCACCGAAAGCGGCCGGACACTTGATCGTGCCCGGTGCCACGGACGGGGAACCGTCCAGGACAGGGGCCATCAGATGTTCGCCCGGACCCCGGGAGCCGGGGCTCGTGCGGCCCGTCGAACCCGGGCCGGACGCCGTAGTCCGCGGCCGGTTCACCGCGGTGCGCGGCGCACCCGCCGTACGGCGACGGACGCAGGCGCCGACGCGGGCACCGGGCGGACGGGACGCGTCAGTCGCCGACGGTGACCGGACGCAGGACATAGCCCACGTAGCCGTACTCCCTCCCGTGTTCGCGGCGCATGGCGATCTCCGCCCGGGCGCCCGCCACGGCCTCGGCCATGCCGGGCCGGGTGACATCGGCCACGTCGGCGTGGACGCCGAGCGCGTCGTAGTACTCGTCCCAGTCGGACTCCGGCTGGAGGTACACCCCCAGAACGGAGTACCCGGCGTCGCGCGCGACCCGGGTGTCCTGGTCGGTGGTGCGCAACGAGTCGTCCTCCCAGAACACGCGGGCCTGGTCGGACGGCGTGTCGGTGGTCCACACGCAATGGGTGAGAACCAGCGTGCCGCCGGGGGCGAGCAGCCGCCGCCAGAGGCGCAGGGCGGTGTCGAAACCGATCAGATAGGCCGAGCCCTCGGCCCAGACCAGGTCGAACGAGCCGTCGGGGTGGGTGAGATCTCCCATGTTCCCGTGGACGGTCTCGATCGAGGGGGTCAGACCCCGGGCCTCGGCGGCCGTCCGCAGTTCGTCGAGGAACGGTTCGTGCAGGTCGACGGCCGTCACCTCGGCCGCGGCCTCGGCGGCCAGGAGCAGCGCCGAGCGGCCGGGGCCGCAGCCCAGGTCGAGGACGCGGGGACGGGCGGGCAGCGGGCCCGCGAGTGAGAGCAGGTGGCGGGTGGTGGCGTCGGAGCCGGGGCCCTGCCGGGGCAGTCGGTGGCGCAGGGCGAAGAACGCCTCGTGGAGGGCGTTGCGGTCGGACGAGTCATGATGCTCGGACAACGTGGGAAACCTTTGGATGCGGGGGCCCGGGCCGCCGCGCACGCCGCTCGGCGTGGGTCAGCCGTGGACCCGGAGGATGGGGATGCACCTGTCGCCGCGCACAGCGGCACCGAACGCGACAGTCATCAACCCACCTCCTCCTCGGATCTCCGGCCACGTTAGCACCGGAGGTACCGACCGCACCCGCGAATTAAGAGCCCGCTGGATCAGGAGCCTCCCGATGGGGCCTCTCAGTGGCAGAGCTTCGCCTCGTGCTCCGCGTGCCCGCTCGGTTCCAGCTGGAAGGTGCAGTGCTCCACGTCGAAGTGATGGCCCAGACAGCCCTGGAGCTCGTGGAGCATCTTCTCGTGGCCGATGGCGTTCAGGACGTCGGAGCTGACGACCACGTGGGCGGAGAGGACCGGCATGCCCGACGTGATGGTCCAGGCGTGCAGGTCGTGCACGTCCTCCACGCCGGGCAGGGCCACGATGTGGGCGCGCACCTCCGCCATGCAGACGTTCTTGGGCGCCGCCTCCAGGAGTACGTCGAGCGTCTCGTGGAGCAGCTTCCATGTGCGCGGGACGATCATGATGCTGATGAGGATCGAGGCGATCGGGTCGGCCGCCTGCCAGCCGGTGGTCATGATCACCACGGCGGAGATGATCACCGCCACCGAACCCAGCGCGTCCGCCACCACCTCCAGAAAGGCGCCGCGCACGTTCAGGCTGTCCTTCTGGCCGCGCAGCAGCAGCGTGAGCGAGATCGTGTTCGCGACCAGACCGATCAGACCGAAGACGATGGTCAGACCGCCCTCGGTGTCCGCGGGTGTCACGAAACGGTGGATCGCCTCGTACAGAACGAAGCCGCCGACACCGAGCAGCAGCAGACAGTTGGCGAGCGCGGCGAGGATCTCGGCCCGCGCGTAGCCGAACGTGCGGTTGCCGCTGGGCGGGCGGTTGGCGAAGTGGATCGCGAGCAGTGCCATGCCCAGCCCCACCGCGTCCGTCGCCATGTGCGCCGCGTCGGCGACGAGAGCGAGGGAATCGGCCATGAGGCCGCCGAGGATCTCGACCACCATCACGGTGAGCGTGATCGACAGCGCGACCCGCAGCCTCCCGCGGTACGCGGCTGCCGCCGTGCCGCTGGTGGGCGCGCCGTGCGCGTGCCCGTGATCGTGCCCAGCCCCCATGGAAGCCGCCTCCTGTGCTCTGCCCGAGATCACAGTGAACTACGGGTGGGGGGTATCCGGCAACGCGGCACTGAACACCGTTGTCATATGCTCTGACCTGCGGAAACGATGCGCAGGTCAGAGCATGGTCAAGATCGTTAATCCTGCACTCGGGGGTGATGCAGCACCCATCCCCGCCACGCCGACTCCACCATCTCCCGGACTCCGCGCCGCGCGCTCCAGTCGAGTTCCCGCGCGGCCGGCCCGGCCGAGGCGACGGCGCGCGGCGCGTCCCCGGGGCGGCGCGGCTCGACGACCGGCCGCCGGGTGTCCCCGCTGACCTCGCCGATCAACGTGAGCAGTTCACGTACCGAAACCCCTTCCCCACGGCCGATGTTCGCCGTGAGGTCGCCCGTCGCGCCGCCGGCCAGCCGCCGGGCCGCCGCGAGGTGTGCCTCGGCGAGGTCGGCGACGTGGATGTAGTCACGGACGCAGGTGCCGTCCGGCGTCGGATAGTCGTCGCCGAAGATCCGCGGGGCCTCGTCGCGGGTGAGGCGGTCGAAGACCATCGGGATCACGTTGAACACGCCGGTGTCGGCCAGCTCGGGCGTGGCCGCACCCGCCACGTTGAAGTAGCGCAGGCACACGGTGGCGATGCCGTGGGCCCGGCCCGCCGCGCGGACCAGCCACTCCCCGGCGAGCTTCGTCTCGCCGTACGGGCTCATCGGCGCACAGGGGGTGTCCTCCGTGATGAGGTCCACATCCGGGTTGCCGTAGACGGCGGCGGACGAGGAGAAGACGAAGCGCTTGACGCCGGCCCCGGCGACCGCCTCCAGAAGCGTCGCGAGCCCGCCCACGTTCTCCTGGTAGTAGCGCGTCGGCTGGGCCACGGACTCGCCGACCTGCTTGCGCGCGGCGAGATGCACCACACCCGTCACCGCGTGCTCCGCGAGGACCCGCTTGAGCAGGTCCCCGTCCAGCGACGAGCCCTGCACCAGCGGAATGCTCTCCGGAAGCCGGTTCGCAACCCCGGCCGAGAGGTCGTCGAGGGCGACGACGCGCTCCCCTGCGTCCGCCATCGCCCGCGCGACGTGTGCCCCGATGTATCCGGCCCCGCCTGTGATCAGCCATGTCATGGACGACCACCCTATGTGGGTCCGCCGCCGGTGGCGCCGGTGCCGGCCACCGATCCGACCGTCCTGCACCACTACGGGAGGGTCCGGGGGGTGTCGTGCTCAATGACGCAAATAATGCGTTCTGTGAGTGCGGGTTTGTGACGCGGCCCCCGGATCACCGATGATGATCGCGGCGGAGGCGGTACGCAGATGTGGTTGATCACGCAGTGAACGGGCGGTGAACGCCCACTTCTCATCATCCGATAACCTCTGCCGACATGCCGCCCGGCGGCCTGAGCCCCCGCGGGCCCGGGGCCGGGGCCTTCCCACCACGTACACGCCCGGCGCGAGGCCGCGTCGGCACTCAGGGAGTGAGTTCGCTGTCGACCGCCATCCTCACCGGCCAGCCGGTCCCCGGATCGTCGCTCGAGGGCGATCTGCGGTCGCTCGGCTTCGACGTGCGGCTCGCCGGCGAAGCCGGTGACGCCGAGACACTCCTGGCCGCCGTACCGGCGGACCAGCGGGTCGCCGTCGTCGACGCCCGCTTCGTGGGGCACCTGCACGCACTGCGCCTCGGCCTCACGGACCCACGGTTCGCGGCCTCCGCGCTACCCGGCGCCGTATCGGTGCAGCCCGAGGCCCGCCGGGCACT
Organism: Streptomyces sp. NPDC090798; assembly: GCF_044768965.1. Taxonomy (NCBI): domain Bacteria; kingdom Bacillati; phylum Actinomycetota; class Actinomycetes; order Kitasatosporales; family Streptomycetaceae; genus Streptomyces; species Streptomyces sp. NPDC090798. The sequence goes on along the minus strand of NZ_JBIVXA010000002.1, from coordinate 453,440 downwards.
GACCCGTGCCGTGGCCCGTGAGAGCTCCGCCTCCGGCGGCCTCGCCGTCGCCACCGACAACCTCGCCGAGCGGCTCACCGCGGCCCTCGACGCGGACGGCGTCGCCGTGTTCCGCCCCGAGCTCGGCACGCTCGTCGCCGCGGTCCCCGCCGACCCGCAGGAGCGCAACGAGTCCCGGCAGGCCGTCTCCGCCGTGGACGACGAGGCCGTACGCCTGCGCAGCGCGGTGAAGGCCCGCGACGGCTTCTTCACCACGTACTGCATCAGCCCGTACTCGCGCTACATCGCCCGCTGGTGTGCCCGCCGCGGCCTGACCCCGAACCAGGTCACCACCGCGTCCCTGCTCACCGCGCTGATCGCCGCGGGCTGCGCCGCCACCGGCACCCGCGCCGGATTCGTCGCGGCCGGGCTGCTGCTCCTGTTCTCCTTCGTCCTGGACTGCACGGACGGGCAGCTCGCCCGCTACTCGCTCCAGTACTCGACGCTCGGCGCCTGGCTGGACGCGACCTTCGACCGCGCCAAGGAGTACGCCTACTACGCGGGCCTCGCCCTCGGAGCTGCCCGCGGCGGCGACGACGTATGGGCCCTCGCCCTCGGCGCGATGATCCTCCAGACCTGCCGGCACGTCGTGGACTTCTCCTTCAACGAGGCGAACCACGACGCCACCGCCAACACCAGCCCCACCGCCGCCCTCTCGGACAAGCTCGACAGCGTCGGCTGGACGGTCTGGGTGCGCCGGATGATAGTCCTGCCCATCGGTGAACGATGGGCGATGATCGCCGTCCTCACGGCGCTGACGACCCCCCGCATCACCTTCTACGCGCTGCTCGTCGGCTGCGCGTTCGCCGCGACGTACACCACGGCGGGCCGCGTACTGCGCTCGCTCACGCGAAAGGCCCGGCGCACGGACCGGGCGGCGCAGGCGCTGGCGGATCTCGCGGACAGCGGACCGCTCGTCGAACTGCCGGCGCGCCTCGCGCGCGGCACGGTCCGTATCGCGGCGCCCGTCAGTGCCGCCGTCGGCGGCGTCCTCGTGGTGACCTCGGCCCTGCTCTGGGGAGCGGGCTGGCAGACCGTCCTGTGCGCCGTCGGCTACGTGCTCCTGTCCGCCCTCGCCGTCGTCCGCCCCCTCAAGGGCGCCCTCGACTGGCTGGTGCCCCCCTTCTTCCGCGCCGCCGAATACCTCACCGTTCTGGTACTGGCGGCCAAAGCCGATGTGAACGGAGCGCTTCCCGCGGCTTTCGGCCTGGTGGCCGCCGTCGCCTACCATCACTACGACACGGTGTACCGCATCCGCGGCAACGCCGGAGCCCCCCCGCACTGGCTGGTGCGGGCGATCGGCGGGCACGAAGGCAGGACGCTGCTGGTCACCGTCCTGGCCGCGCTGCTCACCGCCGCACAGTTCAAGGTCGCGCTCACGGCGCTCGCCGTGGCCGTGGCACTGCTGGTGCTCGTCGAGAGCATCCGCTTCTGGGTGTCCTCCGGGGCCCCCGCCGTACACGATGAAGGAGAACCCGCATGATCGGCCTCGTGCTGGCGGCCGGCGCCGGACGGCGTCTGCGTCCCTACACCGACAGCCTCCCAAAGGCTCTCGTGCCGGTGGGCCCCGCGGGCATAGAGGACAGCATCACGGTCCTTGACCTGACCCTCGGCAACTTCGCCGAGATCGGTCTGACCGAGGTGGGGATCATCGTCGGCTACCGCAAGGAAGCCGTGTACGACCGCAAGGACGCCCTGGAGGCCAAGTACGGCCTCAAGATCACCCTCATCGACAACGACAAGGCCGAGGAGTGGAACAACGCCTACTCCCTGTGGTGCGGCCGTGACGCCCTCAAGGACGGTGTGATCCTCGCCAACGGCGACACCGTGCACCCGGTCTCCGTCGAGAAGACGCTGCTGGCCGCCCGCGGCGACGGCAAGAGGATCATCCTCGCCCTCGACACGGTGAAGAAGCTCGCCGACGAGGAGATGAAGGTCGTCGTGGACCCCGACAAGGGCGTCCGGAAGATCACCAAGCTGATGGAGCCCGCGGAGGCCACCGGCGAGTACATCGGTGTCACCCTCATCGAGGGCGACGCCGCCGCCGACCTGACCGACGCCCTGAAGACGGTGTGGGAGACGGACCCGCAGCAGTTCTACGAGCACGGCTACCAGGAGCTCGTCAACCGCGGCTTCAAGATCGACGTGGCGCCGATCGGTGACGTCAAGTGGGTCGAGATCGACAACCACGACGACCTCGCCAAGGGACGGGAGATCGCGTGCCAGTACTGACAAGGCTCATCCCCTCGCCGGTCGTCGTCGACATCCGGCCGGGTGCCCTGGACGACCTGGCGAGCGTGCTCTCCGACCAGCGGATCTCGCACTCCGGGAAGCTGGCCGTCGCCGTGAGCAACGGCTCCGGCGCGAAGCTGCGCGAGCGGATCGCCCCTGTCCTGCCCGGCGCCACCTGGTACGAGGTCGGCGGCGGCACCCTCGACGACGCGATCCGGCTGGCCGGTGCCATCAAGGCCGGCCACTACGACGCGGTCGTGGGCCTGGGCGGCGGCAAGATCATCGACTGCGCGAAGTTCGCCGCGGCGCGCGTCGGCCTCCCGCTGGTCGCCGTGCCCACCAACCTCGCGCACGACGGCCTGTGCTCGCCCGTCGCGACCCTCGACAACGACGCGGGCCGCGGCTCCTACGGTGTGCCGAACCCGATCGCGGTCGTCATCGATCTCGATGTGATCCGCGACGCCCCCGCACGGTTCGTGCGCTCAGGCATCGGCGACGCCATCTCCAACATCTCCGCGATCGCGGACTGGGAGCTGGCCAACCGCGTCAACGGCGAGAAGATCGACGGTCTCGCGGCCGCGATGGCACGCCAGGCCGGAGAGGCCGTACTGCGCCACCCCGGCGGCATCGGCGACAACGACTTCCTCCAGGTGCTCGCCGAGGCACTGGTCCTCAGCGGGATCGCCATGTCGGTGTCGGGCGACTCACGGCCCTCGTCGGGCGCCTGCCACGAGATCAACCACGCCTTCGACCTCCTCTTCCCCAAGCGCGCGGCGAGCCACGGCGAGCAGTGCGGTCTGGGCGCGGCCTTCGCGATGTACCTGCGGGGGGCGCACGAGGAGTCGGCGTACATGGCCGAGGTGCTGCGCCGGCACGGGCTGCCGGTACTGCCCGAGGAGATCGGGTTCACCGTGGACGAGTTCGTGCAGGTCGTGGAGTTCGCTCCGCAGACCCGGCCGGGCCGTTACACGATCCTGGAACACCTCGACCTGAAAACCAACCAGATCAAGGACATCTACTCCGACTATGCCAAGGCCATCAGTAGCTGAACTCCGCCCCGTCGTTCATCCCGCTGGGGTGAAGGACCGGCGCAGCGGTGAGCATTGGGCGGGACGCCTGTACATGCGAGAGATCTCGCTGCGCTGCGACCGCTACCTGGTGAACACCAGGATCACGCCCAACCAGCTCACGTACCTGATGACTGTCTTCGGCGTGCTCGCCGCCCCGGCCCTGCTGGTGCCGGGGATCCCGGGCGCCGTGCTCGGTGTGATCATGGTCCAGCTCTACCTGCTGCTCGACTGTGTCGACGGTGAGATAGCGCGCTGGAAGAAGCAGTTCTCGCTCGGCGGGGTCTACCTGGACCGGGTCGGTGCCTATCTGACCGACGCCGCGGTACTCGTCGGCTTCGGCCTGCGCGCCGCCGATCCCTGGGGTTCCGGGCGGATCGACTGGCTCTGGGCCTTCCTCGGCACCCTCGCGGCCCTCGGCGCGATCCTGATCAAGGCCGAGACCGACCTCGTCGGCGTCGCCCGCCACCAGGGCGGGCTGCCGCCGGTCAAGGAGTCGGCGTCCGAGCCGCGCTCGTCCGGCATGGCGCTGGCTCGCAAGGCCGCCGCCGCGCTGAAGTTCCACCGGCTGGTCCTCGGGATCGAGGCGTCCCTGCTGATCCTGGTGCTGGCCGTCGTGGACTCGGTGCGCGGGGACCTGTTCTTCACCCGCCTCGGTGTCGCGGTCCTGGCCGGCATCGCCATCCTCCAGACCGTGCTGCACCTCGTGTCCATCCTCGCCTCCAGCAGGCTGAAGTGAGTACCGCGATGAAGGTCGGCGCGGTCATCATCACCATGGGCAACCGCCCCGACGAACTCCGAGCCCTGCTGGACTCCGTCGCCAAGCAGGACGGCGACCGGGTCGAGGTGGTCGTGGTCGGCAACGGCTCGCCCGTCCCGGACGTACCCGAGGGCGTACGCACCGTCGAGCTGCCCGAGAACCTCGGCATTCCCGGCGGCCGCAACGTGGGCATCGAGGCCTTCGGCCCCGGTGGCACGGACGTCGACATCCTGCTCTTCCTCGACGACGACGGCCTCCTCGCCACCCACGACACCGCCGAGCTGTGCCGCCGTGCCTTCGCCGCCGACCCGGAGCTCGGCATCATCAGCTTCCGGATCGCGGACCCCGACACCAAGGAGACCCAGCGCCGCCACGTACCGCGGCTGCGCGCCTCCGACCCGATGCGCTCCTCGCGCGTGACCACCTTCCTCGGTGGCGCCAACGCGGTCCGTACGAAGGTCTTCGCCGAGGTCGGCGGGCTTCCGGACGAGTTCTTCTACGCCCATGAGGAAACCGACCTGGCATGGCGGGCCCTCGACTCGGGCTGGATGATCGACTACCGGTCCGACATGGTGCTGTACCACCCCACGACCGCCCCTTCGCGGCACGCGGTCTACCACCGCATGGTGGCCCGCAACCGCGTCTGGCTCGCGCGCCGAAACCTTCCCGCGCCGCTCGTCCCCGTCTACCTCGGCGTCTGGATGCTCCTGACCCTGGCCCGCCGTCCCTCGGGACCTGCCCTGAAGGCCTGGTTCGGCGGTTTCAAGGAGGGCTGGACCAGTTCCTGCGGACCCCGGCGTCCCATGAAGTGGCGTACGGTGTGGCGGCTGACCCGCCTCGGTCGTCCTCCTGTCATCTGACAAGCGGCTACGCCATCTGACAAGCTCGACACCGGGAGCACGTTCGCCGTACTCCGGTCCCGTGCCCCCAGCCCCTGCCCCACCAGGCCGTGCGCATCATGAAGACGAAAGTTTCCATTTGTGAGTGAGACAACGCATGACGGAACTGTCGCGGTGAGCGACCGTCCGTCCCCCGATGACGGGCTCTCCGCGGCCGACCTGGCCGCCAAGTACGGGCTCGCGGTCAGCGGCGCCCGGCCCGGACTCGTCGAGTACGTGCGTCAGCTGTGGGGGCGGCGGCACTTCATCCTCGCCTTCTCGCAGGCGAAACTCACCGCGCAGTACAGCCAGGCCAAGCTCGGCCAGCTGTGGCAGGTGGCGACGCCGCTGCTGAACGCGGCCGTGTACTACTTCATCTTCGGCGTGATCCTCAAGGCCAGCCGGGGAATGTCGCACGACACCTACATCCCGTTCCTGGTGACCGGTGTCTTCGTCTTCACCTTCACACAGAGCTCGATCATGGCGGGCGTCCGCGCGATCTCGGGCAACCTGGGGCTGGTGCGCGCGCTGCACTTCCCACGCGCCTCGCTGCCCATCTCCTTCGCGCTCCAGCAGCTCCAGCAGCTGCTGTTCTCGATGATCGTGCTGTTCGTCGTGGTGATCGGTTTCGGCAGCGCGCCGGGTCTGTCCTGGCTGCTGATCGTCCCGGTCCTGGTGCTGCAGTTCCTCTTCAACACCGGCCTCGCGCTGATCGTGGCGCGCATGGGCGCCAAGACGCCGGACCTCGCCCAGCTGATGCCGTTCATCCTGCGCACCTGGATGTACACCTCGGGCGTCATGTTCTCCATCAGCAACATGCTCGTCGGACGGCCCGAGTGGTTCATCCGCGCGCTCCAGGTGAACCCGGCCGCGATCTACATGGACCTGATGCGCTTCGCCCTCATCGACGGCTACGGCGCCTCCCACCTGCCGCCCCACGTGTGGGCCATCGCCGCCTTCTGGGCCGTGGTCGTCGCCGCCGGCGGGTTCGTGTACTTCTGGAAGGCGGAAGAGAGGTACGGCCGTGGCTGAGCAGACATCCCACATCCCGACCGTCATCGCGGACGAGCTGCACATCGTCTACCGCGTGAACGGCGCCAAGACCGGCAAGGGCAGCGCCACCGCCGCCCTCAGCCGCATCATCAAGCGCGGCGAGGAGCGGGGCGTACGCAAGGTGCACGCCGTCAAGGGCGTCTCCTTCACGGCCTACCGCGGCGAGGCCATCGGCCTGATCGGCTCCAACGGCTCCGGCAAGTCCACGCTCCTGCGTGCCATCGCCGGTCTGCTGCCCGCAGAGAAGGGCAAGGTCTACACCGACGGCCAGCCCTCGCTGCTCGGCGTGAACGCGGCCCTGATGAACGACCTCACGGGCGAACGCAACGTCATATTGGGCGGGCTCGCGATGGGCATGTCCCGCGAGCAGATCAGGGAGCGCTACCAGGAGATCGTCGACTTCTCGGGCATCAACGAGAAGGGCGACTTCATCACCCTGCCGATGCGCACCTACTCCTCCGGCATGGCGGCGCGGCTGCGCTTCTCCATCGCGGCCGCCAAGGACCACGACGTCCTCATGATCGACGAGGCCCTCGCCACCGGAGACCGCTCCTTCCAGAAGCGGTCCGAGGCCCGCATCCGCGAGCTGCGCAAGAGCGCGGGCACGGTGTTTCTGGTCAGCCACAACAACAAGTCGATCCGCGACACCTGCGACCGCGTGCTCTGGCTGGAGCGCGGTGAGCTGCGGATGGACGGCGGGACCGAAGAGGTCCTCAAGGAGTACGAGAAGTTCACGGGCAAGTAGCCCGCGACGCCCAGGGCCCCGCCGCAACGATTCGGCGGGGCCCTGCGTCTGCAAAGGAAACGCCAACTCCTGCTGGCCGTCGGAATCTTGACACCAATCGGTGTGTTGTTGTGATGTGCAGGACACCCCGACGAACCTCGCTGCGTTGTACAACGTAAGCTGTACCGGTGCTGAATCGCGGCAAGTGGGGCGATACTGCGCGACACCCGGCACCGGCGCGCCGCGCGGAGTCCCGGGCGGCGTGTCCGAAAAGGGCACTATTGGGTCGGCAGTGTAGAACGGGAGATGTGACGGCAATGGCTACGGAAACTCTCCAGCTCCGCGACGCGTGTGCCGTCCCCGCGCCGGGCGGCGAGCGGTGACCCAAGCCGGTACGGCGCGCACTGGTGAGACGGAGCGCGGAACGCTCGACAAGGCCGCGGGCGAGAACTTCCCCGTGGCACCCTTCTTCCTGCCCCAGGCCTGGCGCGACGACCTGATGGCCGTCTACGGCTTCGCCCGCCTCGTCGACGACATCGGTGACGGCGACCTCGCCCCGGGCGGCGCGGACGCCAGGCTGCTCGGCGTGTCGCCCGAAGAGGCCGAGGACCGTCTCGTACTCCTGGACGCCTTCGAGGCCGACCTGCACCGCGTGTTCGACTCGACGCCGCGCCACCCGCTGCTGCGCCGCCTGCAGCCCACGGTCCGCCGCGCGGACCTCACCCCCGAACCCTTCCTCGGGCTGATCGCGGCCAACCGCCAGGACCAGCTGATCAAGCGGTACGAGACCTATGACGACCTCGTGGCCTACTGCGAGCTGTCCGCCAACCCCGTCGGCCGCCTGGTGCTGTCCGTCACCGGCACCTCCACGCCCGAGCGGATCCGCCGCTCGGACGCGGTGTGCACGGCGCTGCAGATCGTCGAGCACCTCCAGGACGTCGCCGAGGACCTCGGCCGCGACCGCATCTACCTGCCGGCCGAGGACATGAAGCGCTTCCATGTCCAGGAAGCGGACCTCGCCACGGCCACAGCAGGCGCATCGGTGCGCGCGCTGGTTGCATACGAAGCAGAACGCGCGCTCCACCTCCTGAATGAAGGCACCCCCCTCGTGGGTAGCGTCCACGGCAGGTTGAAGCTGCTGCTCGCGGGGTTCGTGGCAGGGGGAAGGGCGGCGATCCGTGCGATCGCCGCCGCTGAATACGACGTACTTCCCGGCCCGCCCAAGCCCGGCAAGCTCCAGTTGCTGCGCGAGGTGGGAGTGACTCTGCGAGGAGAGGGGTGATCCGGACCGTGGAGTCGGAACAACACGTGTCCGCACCGGTACTCGCCGCTTACAGCTACTGCGAGGCAGTGACCGGTCAGCAGGCTCGTAATTTCGCCTATGGCATCAGACTTCTGCCGACGCCCAAGCGTCGTGCGATGTCGGCGCTCTACGCGTTCTCACGGCGTGTCGACGACATCGGCGACGGCGCGCTGGCACCGGATGTGAAGACGGCGCGGCTCGAGGACACCCGGGCACTGCTCGCCCGGGTCCGCGAGGGCCGGGTCGACGAGGACGACACCGACCCGGTCGCGGTCGCCCTGAGCCACACCGCCGCGTACTTCCCGGTGCCGCTGGGCGGCCTCGACGAACTCATCGACGGCGTCCTGATGGACGTACGCGGTGAGACGTACGAGACCTGGGACGACCTCAAGGTGTACTGCCGGTGCGTGGCCGGGGCGATCGGGCGGCTCTCGCTCGGCGTGTTCGGTACGGAACCGGGGGCGCGCGGCGCCGAGCGAGCGCCGGAGTACGCGGACACGCTCGGGCTCGCGCTCCAGCTCACCAACATCCTGCGGGACGTGCGGGAGGACGCCGCGGGCGGGCGCACCTATCTGCCCGCCGACGACCTCGCGAAGTTCGGCTGCTCGGCCGGGTTCAACGGCCCGACCCCGCCCGAGGGCTCCGACTTCGCGGGCCTCGTCCACTTCGAAGTGCGACGGGCCCGCACCCTATTCGCCGAGGGCTACCGGCTGCTGCCCATGCTCGACCGGCGCAGCGGCGCCTGTGTCGCGGCCATGGCCGGCATCTACCGGCGGCTCCTCGACCGCATCGAGCGCGAGCCGGAGGCAGTGCTGCGCGGCCGCGTCTCGCTGCCGGGACGCGAGAAGGCGTACGTCGCCGTGCGCGGCCTCTCCGGTCTGGACGCCCGGCATGTCTCCCGGCGTACCGTCAGGAGGCGTACCTGATGGACAATATGGGCCAAGGTGATTCCACCGGCGAAAAGCGGCACGCAACCCTCCGGCACCGGGTGGCGTCCCTGACTGCGATGGCCTGCCGTGCACCGTTCAATCACCGCGGCACGGCCGCTGGGGAGGGTGCACGATGAGCGAGGACACGCAGCCCACGGGGACTTCGGGCCGCCCGGAAGGGGCTGCCGCCGTGGTGGTCGGCGGCGGGCTGGCCGGAATCACCGCCGCGCTCGCACTGGCCGACGCCGGGGTGCGTGTCACCCTGCTCGAAGGCCGGCCGCGGCTCGGCGGCCTCGCCTTCTCCTTCCAGCGCGGCGAACTCACCGTGGACAACGGACAGCATGTGTATCTGCGCTGCTGCACTGCCTACCGCTGGTTCCTCGACCGCATCGACGGGGCCTCGCTCGCGCCCCTGCAGGATCGTCTCGACGTGCCCGTTCTCGACGCCGAGGCGAAACCCGGCCGGCGGCTCGGCAGGATCGGCCGCAACGCGCTGCCCGTACCCCTGCATCTCGCGCGCAGCCTGGCGACGTATCAGCATCTGTCGCTCGCCGAGCGCGCCAAGGTCGGCCGTGCCGCACTGGCGCTCAAAGCGCTCGATCTCGACGATCCGGCCCTCGACGACCAGAACTTCGGGCGATGGCTCGCCGAACACGGTCAGTCGGAGCGTGCCGTCGAGGCACTGTGGGACCTGGTGGGGGTCGCCACCCTCAACGCGGTGGCCGGCGATTCCTCGCTCGGGCTCGCCGCGATGGTGTTCAAGACCGGTCTGCTGTCCGACCCGGGCGCGGCCGACATCGGCTGGGCACGCGTCCCGCTGGGCGAACTGCACGACACGCTGGCCCGCAAGGCGCTCGACTCCGCGGGCGTGCGTACCGAAGTCCGTACACGCGTCACCTCCATCTCCCTCAACGAGAACGGGCGTTGGAGCGTTCAGGTTCCCGGCGAGACGCTGGATGCCGACACCGTCGTCCTCGCCGTACCCCAGCGCGAGGCCCACGATCTGCTGCCCCAGGGAGCGCTCGACGCCCCCGAACGGCTGCTGGAGATCGGCACCGCGCCGATCCTCAACGTCCATGTCGTCTACGACCGGAAGGTGCTCGCGCGACCGTTCTTCGCCGCCCTCGGCTCCCCGGTGCAGTGGGTCTTCGACCGCACGGACGCGTCCGGACTGCGGGAAGGGCAGTACCTCGCCCTGTCGCAGTCGGCCGCCCAGGACGAGATCGACGAACCCGTCGCCGTCCTGCGCGAGCGCTATCTGCCGGAGCTCGAGCGGCTGCTGCCCGCCGCGCGTGGCGCGGAGGTGAAGGACTTCTTCGTGACCAGGGAGCGCACCGCGACGTTCGCCCCCACCCCAGGCGTCGGGCGGCTGCGGCCCGGCGTCCGCACCAGAGCCCCCGGCCTGTATCTGGCCGGCGCGTGGACCGCCACCGGGTGGCCCGCGACCATGGAGAGTGCGGTCCGCAGCGGTGTCGGTGCGGCGCGAGCCGCCCTGGGCGCCCTGGGCCGGCCCCGCGACCACCTCCTCACGTTCGAGGAGGCGGCCTGATGCTCGACGAGCGCGCGGCAGACCCCCGCACCCCCGGTACCGCAACAAGAGGAGAGACTGTGCCCACTGTGCCCCCGGCCGACAAGGCTGCCGACGCGGTGGACGTGACCGCGCTCCTGGAGCGCGGCCGGACCCTGGCCACACCGGTGCTGAAGGCGGCCGTCGACCGCCTGGCGTCTCCCATGGACACCGTCGCCGCCTACCACTTCGGCTGGATCGACGCCCAGGGCAACCCCGCGGACGGCGACGGCGGCAAGGCCGTGCGCCCCGCGCTGGCCGTGCTCTCCGCACAGGCCGCCGGTGCCGCCCCCGAGGTCGGCGTGCCCGGCGCGGTCGCGGTCGAGCTGGTGCACAACTTCTCCCTGCTGCACGACGACCTGATGGACGGCGACGAACAGCGCCGCCACCGCGACACCGTCTGGAAGGTGCACGGCCCCGCCCAGGCGATCCTCGTCGGCGACGCCCTGTTCGCGCTGGCCAACGAGATCCTCCTCGAACTCGGCACCGTCGAGGCCGGCCGCGCCACCCGCCGGCTGACCAGCGCCACCCGCGCCCTCATCGACGGTCAGGCCCAGGACATCTCCTACGAGCACCGCGACCGCGTCAGCGTCGAGGAGTGCCTGGAGATGGAGGGCAACAAGACGGGCGCCCTGCTCGCCTGTGCCTGCTCCATCGGCGCGGTCCTCGGCGGCGCGGACGACCGCACCGCGGACACGCTGGAGAAGTACGGCTACCACCTCGGCCTGGCCTTCCAGGCCGTCGACGACCTCCTCGGCATCTGGGGCGACCCGGAGGCCACCGGCAAGCAGACCTGGAGCGATCTGCGCCAGCGCAAGAAGTCCCTGCCGGTCGTGGCCGCGCTCGCCGCGGGCGGGCCCGCCTCCGAGCGGCTCGGCGAACTGCTCGCCGAGGACGCCAAGGCCAGCGACTTCGAGAACTTCTCCGAGGAGGAGTTCGCCGCGCGCGCCGCGCTGATCGAGGAGGCGGGCGGCCGCGAGTGGACCGCCCAGGAGGCACGCCGCCAGCACACCATCGCCATCGAAGCCCTGGACGCCGTGGAGATGCCCGACCAGGTGCGGGCCCAGCTCGTGGCGCTCGCCGACTTCGTCGTCGTACGGAAGAGATGATCACTATCGGTCGAATAAACCTCGCGTAGTCGCCGGCCGGTGCCGCGGGAGACAGGCGCACCGGCCGACGGCGGACCCAGCAGAGACGTACCACTGCACGAAGGGGAAGCCATGACAGCGACGACCGACGGAAGCACCGGGGCACTGCCGCCCCGCGCTGCCGCGGCCAGCGAAATCCACCCAGAGACGATTCCCGTGGCGACCGGGACAGTCGAGACCCGAGACGTCGCCACGCACGCCATACAGCGCGCCACCGACTTCCTGCTCTCGCGGCAGGACGCGGAGGGCTGGTGGAAGGGCGACCTCGAGACGAACGTCACGATGGACGCCGAGGACCTGCTCCTCCGTCAGTTCCTGGGAATCCGCGACGAGACGACCACACGCGCCGCCGGACTGTTCATCCGCGGCGAGCAGCGCGAGGACGGCACCTGGGCCACCTTCTACGGCGGCCCGGGCGAACTCTCCGCCACCATCGAGGCGTACGTCGCCCTGCGGCTGGCCGGGGACGGCCCGGACGAGCCGCACATGGCGAGGGCGGCCGCCTGGATCCGCGAGCGGGGCGGCATCGCCTCGGCCCGCGTCTTCACCCGGATCTGGCTCGCCCTGTTCGGCTGGTGGAAGTGGGACGACCTGCCCGAACTCCCGCCGGAACTCATCTACTTCCCGAAGTGGATGCCCCTCAACATCTACGACTTCGGCTGCTGGGCCCGGCAGACGATCGTGCCGCTGACCATCGTCTCGGCGAAGCGCCCGGTGCGGCCCGCGCCGTTCCCGCTCGACGAGCTGCACACCGACGCCCGCGACCCCAACCCGGTCAAACCCCTCGCCCCCGTGGCGAGTTGGGACGGGGTCTTCCAGCGTCTCGACAAGGTCCTGCACCAGTACCGCAAGGTCGTCCCGCGCAGAGTGCGCCGGGCCGCGATGAACACGGCGGCGCGCTGGATCATCGAACGGCAGGAGAACGACGGCTGCTGGGGCGGCATCCAGCCACCCGCGGTGTACTCGGTCATCGCACTGCACCTGCTCGGCTACGACCTCCAGCACCCCGTGATGCGCGAGGGGTTGGCGTCACTGGACCGGTTCGCCATCTGGCGCGAGGACGGCGCCAGGATGATCGAGGCCTGCCAGTCGCCGGTCTGGGACACCTGCCTCGCCACCATCGCGCTCGCCGACGCGGGCCTGCCCGCCGACCATCCGCAGCTGGTGAAGGCCGCGGACTGGATGCTCGGCGAGGAGATCGTGCGGCCCGGGGACTGGGCGGTGAAGCGGCCCCACCTTCCGCCCGGGGGTTGGGCCTTCGAGTTCCACAACGACAACTACCCCGACATCGACGACACCGCCGAGGTCGCCCTCGCGCTGCGCCGCGTCCGCCACCACGACCCGGAGCGCGTCGAGCACGCCATCGGGCGCGGGGTGCGCTGGAACCTCGGTATGCAGTCCAAGGACGGCGGCTGGGGCGCCTTCGACGTCGACAACACCAGCGCCTTCCCCAACCGGCTCCCGTTCTGCGACTTCGGGGAGGTCATCGACCCGCCGTCCGCCGACGTCACCGCCCATGTGGTGGAGATGCTCGCGGTCGAGGGGCTCTCGCACGACCCGCGCACCCGCCGGGGCATCGAGTGGCTGCTCGCCCACCAGGAGCCGGACGGCTCGTGGTTCGGGCGCTGGGGCGTCAACTACGTCTACGGAACGGGGTCGGTGCTCCCGGCGCTCGTGGCCGCCGGGCTGCCCGCCTCGCATCCGGCGATCCGCCGGGCCGTCGCCTGGCTGGAAACCGTCCAGAACGACGACGGCGGCTGGGGCGAGGACCTGCGCTCCTACCACGAGGTCGCCGAGTGGAGCGGACGCGGCGCCTCGACCGCCTCCCAGACCGGCTGGGCGCTGCTCGCCCTGCTGGCCGCGGGGGAGCGGGACTCCAAGACGGTGGAACGCGGCATCGCCTGGCTCGCGGAGACCCAGCTGGCGGACGGCTCCTGGGACGAGCCGTACTTCACCGGCACCGGGTTTCCGTGGGACTTCTCGATCAACTACCACCTCTACCGGCAGGTCTTCCCACTCACCGCGCTCGGCCGCTATGTCCACGGCGAACCGAGCTTCGTTCACGGCGAGTCGTTCGCCGGGGTCAAGGGGGGTTGATGAGCACGAAGCCCGATCCGGCCCCGCTGCTGATCGCCTGCGCGCTCGGCATCGAGCACCTCGCCCTGCGCAGCGGCGACCGCACCGGGGCCGACGGGCCCGTCACCGTGCTGCGCACCGGCATGGGTCCCAAGGCCGCCGAACGCTCGCTCACCCGGGTCCTGGCCGACCCGGCGCTGCGCGAGGCCGCCGTCCTGGCCACGGGCTTCTGCGCGGGGCTCGCCCCGGGCATGCACCCCGGTGACCTGGTGGTCGCCGAGGAGACCCGGGACCCGCGCGGCGGCACCCCGTGCGTGGGCACCGAACTACTCGTCAAGGAACTCGTGCGTACCGTGCCCGGGCGCACCGTCCATACCGGGCCGCTCACCGGTTCCGATCACGTCGTCCGAGGTCACGAGCGGTCGGAGCTGTTCGCGACCGGTGCGATCGCGGTCGACATGGAATCCGCGGCCACGCTCCACAGCGCCGTACGTGCGGGCGCGCGCCCGGTTGCGGCCGTACGGGTGGTCGTGGACGCTCCAGAACATGAACTCGTCCGAATCGGCACAGTGCGCGGTGGAATATCAGCTTTCCGTGTTCTTCGTGCCGTCCTTCCCGCTTTCTTTGAATGGCACCGTTCTTTGTTGCTCCCCCGGAGGTGAGCCAGATGGCCATGCCGCTTCGGCAGTCCATGAAGGTCGCTGCGTACCTGTTTGAACAGAAGCTCAGGAAGCGGGACAAGTTCGCGCTGCTGGTCGAGTTGGAACCCCTCTTCGCGTGCAACCTCAAATGCGAGGGCTGCGGCAAGATCCAGCACCCGGCGGGGGTGCTCAAGCAGCGCATGCCCGTTGCCCAGGCCGTGGGAGCCGTCCTCGAATCCGGCGCGCCGATGGTGTCCATCGCCGGCGGCGAACCGCTGATGCACCCGCAGATCGACGAGATCGTGCGGCAGCTGGTGGCCAAGAAGAAATTCGTCTTCCTGTGCACGAACGCGCTGTTGATGCGCAAGAAGATGGACAAGTTCAAGCCCTCGCCGTATTTCGCCTGGGCCGTGCACATCGACGGGCTGCGCGAGCGGCACGACGAGTCGGTGGCCAAGGAGGGCACCTTCGACGAGGCGGTCGCGGCCATCAAGGAGGCCAAGCGGCGCGGCTTCCGGGTCACCACCAACTCGACCTTCTTCAACACCGACACCCCGCAGACCGTCATCGAGGTCCTCAACTTCCTCAATGACGACCTGAAGGTGGACGAGATGATGCTCTCGCCCGCCTACGCCTACGAGAAGGCGCCCGACCAGGAGCACTTCCTCGGCGTCCAGCAGACCCGGGAGCTGTTCAAGAAGGCCTTCTCGGGCGGCAACCGGCGCCGCTGGCGGCTCAACCAGAGCCCGCTCTTCCTGGACTTCCTGGAAGGCAAGGTCGACTTCCCGTGCACCGCGTGGGCGATCCCCAGCTACTCGCTCTTCGGCTGGCAGCGGCCCTGCTACCTGATGAGCGACGGGTACGTGCAGACGTACCGGCAGCTCCTGGAGGAGACCGACTGGGACTCCTACGGGCGCGGCAAGGACGAGCGGTGCGCGAACTGCATGGCGCACTGCGGCTACGAGCCGACCGCCGTCCTCGCCACGATGGGCTCCCTCAAGGAGTCCCTGCGCGCCGCCCGCGAGACCTTCACGGAAAGCCGCGGGTGACGACATGACCGCCGTTTCCTTGGGCCTCCCCGAGGTGCCGGTCCGACCGATCGCCGAACGCCGCGTGTCGCGGCGCATTCAGGTCGGAGCGGTGGCGGTCGGGGGCGGAGCACCCGTTTCGGTGCAGTCGATGACGACGACGCGTACGTCGGACATCGGAGCCACCCTGCAGCAGATCGCGGAACTCACCGCGTCCGGCTGCCAGATCGTGCGTGTCGCCTGCCCCACGCAGGACGACGCGGACGCCCTCGCGACCATCGCCCGCAAGTCGCAGATCCCGGTGATCGCGGACATCCACTTCCAGCCCAAGTACGTGTTCGCGGCCATCGACGCGGGCTGCGCCGCGGTGCGGGTGAACCCGGGCAACATCAAGCAGTTCGACGACAAGGTCCGCGAGATCGCGCGGGCCGCCTCGGACGCCGGGACGCCGATCCGGATCGGGGTCAACGCCGGGTCGCTCGACCGGCGGCTGCTGCGGAAGTACGGCAAGGCGACCCCCGAGGCGCTGGTCGAGTCGGCGTTGTGGGAGGCGTCCCTCTTCGAGGAGCACGGGTTCCGGGACATCAAGATCTCGGTGAAGCACAACGACCCGGTGGTGATGGTCAACGCGTACCGGCAGCTCGCCGCCCAGTGCGACTACCCGCTGCACCTCGGTGTGACGGAGGCCGGTCCGGCGTTCCAGGGCACGATCAAGTCCGCCGTCGCCTTCGGGGCGCTGCTCAGCGAGGGCATCGGGGACACCATCCGGGTCTCCCTGAGCGCCCCGCCCGCGGAGGAGGTCAAGGTCGGCCTCCAGATCCTGGAGTCGCTGAACCTGAAGCAGCGCCGCCTGGAGATCGTCTCGTGTCCGTCCTGCGGACGCGCCCAGGTCGACGTCTACAAGCTGGCCGACGAGGTCACGGCCGGTCTGGAGGGGATGGAGGTCCCGTTGCGCGTCGCGGTCATGGGCTGCGTCGTCAACGGCCCCGGCGAGGCGCGGGAGGCGGACCTGGGGGTCGCCTCCGGCAACGGCAAGGGGCAGATCTTCGTCAAGGGCGAGGTCATCAAGACCGTGCCCGAGTCGAAGATCGTCGAGACCCTCATCGAGGAGGCGATGAAGATCGCCGAGCAGATGGAGAAGGACGGCGTCGCCTCCGGCGAACCCGCCGTCACCGTGAGCTGATCAGCACGGACCGAGAGGGGGCCCGAGCGTGACGATTCTGGAGAGCATCCGGGGACCACGCGACCTGAAGGCGCTGTCCGAGGCGGACGTCGGTGAACTGGCGGATGAGATCAGGGAGTTCCTGGTGCATGCGGTCGCCAGGACCGGCGGTCACCTCGGACCCAATCTGGGGGTGGTGGAACTCTCCATCGCGCTCCACCGGGTCTTCGAGTCACCCGTCGACCGCATCCTGTGGGACACCGGCCACCAGAGCTACGTACACAAGCTGCTGACGGGACGCCAGGACTTCTCCAAGCTGCGCGGGAAGGGCGGCCTGTCCGGCTATCCCTCGCGCGAGGAGTCCGAGCACGACATCATCGAGAACAGCCACGCCTCCACGGCGCTCGGCTGGGCGGACGGGCTCGCCAAAGCCCGTCAGGTGCAGGGCGAGAAGGGCCATGTCGTCGCGGTCATCGGGGACGGCGCGCTGACCGGCGGCATGGCGTGGGAGGCGCTGAACAACATCGCCGCCGCCAAGGACCGCCCGCTGATCATCGTCGTCAACGACAACGAACGCTCGTACGCGCCGACCATCGGTGGCCTCGCCAACCACCTCGCGACCCTGCGGACGACCGACAGTTACGAGAAGGTCCTCGCCTGGGGCAAGGACGTACTGCTGCGCACCCCCGTCGTCGGACACACCCTCTACGAGTCACTGCACGGCGCGAAGAAGGGGTTCAAGGACGCCTTCGCGCCGCAGGGCATGTTCGAGGACCTGGGGCTCAAGTACGTCGGGCCGATCGACGGGCACGACCTCGGGGCCGTGGAGTCCGCGCTGCGCCGCGCGAAACGTTTCCACGGGCCGGTGCTGGTGCACTGCCTGACCGAGAAGGGGCGCGGTTACGAGCCCGCGCTCGCCCACGAGGAGGACCACTTCCACACGGTCGGTGTGATGGACCCGCTGACGTGCGAGCCGCTCGCGCCGTCCAACGGGCCGTCCTGGACCTCGGTGTTCGGGGACGAGATCCTGCGGATCGGCGAGGAGCGGGACGACGTCGTGGCGATCACGGCGGCCATGCTGCACCCGGTGGGGCTCGGGAAGTTCGCCGAGCGGTTCCCCGACCGCGTGTGGGACGTCGGAATCGCCGAACAGCACGCCACGGTGTCGGCGGCCGGGCTCGCCACCGGCGGTCTCCACCCGGTCGTCGCCGTCTACGCGACCTTCCTCAACCGGGCCTTCGACCAGCTCCTCATGGACGTCGCGCTGCACCGCTGCGGAGTGACCTTCGTGCTGGACCGGGCGGGGGTCACCGGCGTCGACGGGGCCTCGCACAACGGCATGTGGGACATGTCGATCCTGCAGGTCGTGCCGGGCCTGAGGATCGCCGCGCCGCGCGACGCCGACCAGTTGCGGGCCCAGCTGCGGGAGGCGGTCGCCGTCGACGACGCGCCGACGCTGATCCGCTTCCCGAAGGAGTCGGTGGGCCCCGCGATCCCGGCGGTCGACCACCTGGGCGGACTCGACGTCCTGCACCGCTCCGACGACACCCCGCAGGTCCTCCTGGTCGCCGTCGGCGTGATGGCGCCGGTCTGCCTCCAGGCGGCCGACCTGCTGGAGGCCCGTGGGGTCGGCTGCACGGTCGTCGACCCGCGCTGGGTCAAACCCGTCGACCCGGCGCTGCCCGGCCTCGCCGCCGAGCACCGGCTCGTCGCGGTCGTCGAGGACAACAGCCGGGCGGCCGGCGTCGGCGCCGCGGTCGCGCTGGCGCTCGGGGACGCCGAGGTCGACGTGCCCGTACGGCGCTTCGGCATCCCGGAGCAGTTCCTCGCGCACGCCAAGCGCGGGGAGGTGCTGGCCGACATAGGTCTCACCCCTGTCGAGATCGCCGGGCGGATCAGCGCCGGCCTGGCCGTCAAGGACGCGCTGTCGAAGGACGTGCCGTTCGAGGATGAGTTGTCCAAGGAGAAACAGGAATGACCGACCCTGCGGAGAAGGGGGAGTTCGACCTCGGCGCGCTCCTCGCCGAGCGCGGAGCCGAGCGCTACGAGCTGCACACCAAGTACCTGAACCACCAGCTCCCGCGCATGCTGCACACCATCGGCTTCGACAAGGTGTACGAGCGGGCCGAGGGCGCGCATTTCTGGGACGCGGACGGGAACGACTACCTGGACATGCTCGCCGGGTTCGGGGTGATGGGCCTGGGCCGCCACCACCCCGTCGTCCGCAAGGCGCTGCACGACGTCCTGGACGCCTCGCTCGCCGACCTCACCCGCTTCGACTGCCAGCCGCTGCCCGGGCTCCTCGCCGAGAGGCTGCTCGCCCACAGTCCCCACCTGGACCGGGTGTTCTTCGGCAACAGCGGTACGGAGGCGGTGGAGACCGCGCTCAAGTTCGCCCGGTACGCCACCGGGAGGCCGAGGATCCTCTACTGCTCCCACGCCTTCCACGGGCTGACCACCGGCTCGCTGTCCGTCAACGGCGAGGACGGCTTCCGTGACGGCTTCGCCCCGCTGCTGCCCGACACCGCCGTTCCGCTCGGTGACCTGGACGCGCTGGCCCGGGAGCTGAAGAAGGGGGATGTCGCCGGGCTGATCGTCGAGCCCATCCAGGGCAAGGGCGTGCACGAGGCCCCACCCGGATATCTGCGCGCCGCGCAGGAGCTGCTGCACCGGCACAAGGCGCTGCTCATCGCGGACGAGGTGCAGACGGG
Organism: Streptomyces sp. NPDC090798; assembly: GCF_044768965.1. Classification (NCBI taxonomy): domain Bacteria; kingdom Bacillati; phylum Actinomycetota; class Actinomycetes; order Kitasatosporales; family Streptomycetaceae; genus Streptomyces; species Streptomyces sp. NPDC090798. The sequence continues at coordinate 434,122 of NZ_JBIVXA010000002.1, read as the reverse complement.
CCTCGGGCGGACCGGGGACTTCTACGCCTACCAGCACGAGGAGGGCGTCGAGCCGGACCTGGTGTGCGTGGCGAAGGCGCTGTCCGGCGGCTATGTGCCGGTCGGCGCGACGCTCGGCAAGGACTGGATCTTCAAGAAGGTCTACTCGTCCATGGACCGGGTCCTCGTCCACTCGGCGAGCTTCGGCTCGAACGCGCAGGCCATGGCGGCGGGCCTCGCCGTGCTCTGCGTGATGGAGAACGAACAGATCGTCGCGAACGCCCGGGCCACGGGAGAACAACTCAAGTCCCGGCTCGCGGCGCTCGTCGACAAATACGAACTGCTGAGCGACGTACGCGGTCGGGGCCTGATGATCGGCATCGAGTTCGGTCGGCCCAGGTCGCTGAAGCTGCGCAGCCGTTGGACCATGCTGCAGGCCGCGCGCAAGGGCCTGTTCGCGCAGATGGTCGTCGTCCCGCTGCTCCAGAGGCACCGCATCCTCACCCAGGTCTCCGGCGACCACCTGGAGGTGATCAAGCTGATCCCGCCGCTGATCATCGGCGAACGGGACGTGGACCGGTTCGTGGAGGCCTTCACCGCCGTGATGGACGACGCGCACAGCGGCGGCGGCCTGATGTGGGACTTCGGGAAAACCCTGGTCAAGCAGGCGGTCGCCAACCGCTAGCCCCGCGGCACGCGGCACGAAGGGGCGGGGCGGGCCCGAAGTATGGGGCCCGCTCCGGCCTGCGGTGGGCGACCGGCTGGTTTGCCTCTGAGGCAAGAAATTTGCCCGAAAGGCAAGGGTGCGGCTCAATGGAGGGCATGAGCCCTGTCGAGTCGGGGGCGGCCGCCACGCCGCCCGAGTCCGCGGCAGCCGAGGCGCTGCCCGCCGTCGCACCGCAGCTGCGTGCGCTGCGTCGCCAAGCCTCGCTGACCCTGGAGGCCGCGGCCCGCGCCGCCGGCCTTTCGGCTGCCCATCTCTCCCGACTGGAGACGGGGCAGCGCCAGCCCTCGCTGCCGATGCTGCTCGCACTCGCTCGTATCTACGGTACGACGGTCTCGGAGCTGCTGGGCGAGACGGTCGCCGAACGCGACGCGATCGTCCGGGCCGCCGACATGGAGCCGACGATGGCGGGCGGCTGGACCTACTGGCAGGCCGGTGCCCCGGGCCGCGGAATGCAGGCCCTGCGGGTGCACGTCCCCTACGGCTCGCAGGGCGACATCGTGCGCGTCCACCCCGGCGAGGAGTGGCTCTACGTCCTCCAGGGGCGGCTGCGGCTGCGCCTCGGGGACACCGCCCAGGTGCTCGCGCCCGGGGACAGCGCGCACTTCGACTCGCTGACCCCGCACCGCATCGCGGCCGCCGATCGGTCGGGGGCCGAACTCCTCTTCGTACACACCCTGCTGCAGAGCCCCACCGCCGCGCTGTGCCTCGGCCCAGCGGCAGGGCACCCGACCATGGGAGAGCTGTCATGACGGAATCCACGGACACCACGGACACCACGGGCACCACGGAATCCACGCAACCCACGGAGCCCAGCGAGTCCGCCGCCCCCGAAACCCGGCGGCGCATGGTCGAGAAGTTCCCCCGCGCCCTGTGGGTACGTCTCATCGTCTACATCGCCGTCGGCCACATCTTCGCGGCCTTCATCTATCTGCTGTTCGAGCTGGGCGGCCAGAACCAGTAGCCCAGGGTTCAGCCCCTCAGCGTTCTAGTCCAGCAGGCTCTCGCGCAGCCGCTCCCGCTGCTCGGGCGTGACCCCCAGCCCCCGCTCCAGGTAGGCGTCGATGCCGCCCCAGGTCTCCTCGATCGTCTCGAAGGCCGCGGTCAGGTACTCGGCGCGGGCGTCGAACAGAGGGCTGAGCAGCTCCATGACCTCGGGGGAGCGGGCCGTTTCCGAGGAGCCGTCGCGGCGCACCTTGTAGCGACGGTGCGTCGCGTTCGACTCCAGGTAGTCGGCCACGATCGCGTCGCGCTCGACGTCGAGGGCGAGGAGCGTCACGGCTATGGACAGGCCCGCACGGTCCTTGCCCGCCGCGCAGTGCATCAACGCGGGCACGCTGTCCTCGGCCAGGGCGTGCAGCACGTGCGAGTGCTCGGCCGTGCGCTCCTTCACGATCGTGCGGTAGGAACGGATCATCCGGTTCGCGGCCTTGCCGTCGCCGAGGTGCCCGCGCAGCTGTTCGACGTCACCGTCGCGGACCATCTTCCAGAACTCGCTGCCGTCGGCAGGGTCGGTGAGCGGAAGGTTGACGTTCCGTACGCCCGGCAGCTCGACGTCCGGTCCCTCCAGCTTCTGGTCCGCGGCATTGCGGAAGTCGAAGATCGTGTGCAGCCCGAGGGAGGAGAGGAAGGTGGCGTCCTCCTCCGTGGCGTGCGCGAGATGACCACTGCGGAACAACCGTCCGTAGCGCACCCGCCGGCCGTCCACGGTGGGCAGGCCGCCCACGTCTCGGAAGTTGCGCACTCCGGCCAGCTCCGGCTCGGTGGACGGGACCTGCTGCGTCACGGGGGCTCCTCCCATTGGACCGCCGGCGCTGCTCGGCGACGCTCGCCGACGGGAATCGCGCCTTCGACGATACGACATGGGTTCCTCAGGCAATGAAGTTGTCCACAGCCGTTGCCTCGCGGGTGAGACGCCGTTCAGCTGCACGGGCGGTGGGCGGCCGAGTCCCGGCTCGCACGCTCCCCCCTCACCTACGGTGACAAGGTCATCGGCAGCCGCCCCGGGCACACCGGGCACCAGCACCTGCCGTGGGTCGCGCTGGACAGCGGGGCGAGTGAACAGCGGGGCCAGTGAGGAGAGCGGCGAGGTCTACGGGTGAGCGCTCGGCTGGTCGGGCTCGTGGCGGGTCTGCGTGGCACAACTCCCGGACGGGTGCGTGCAGATCTCCGGCGGCGCGGGGTACGAAGACTCCGGACCGTTGCGGCTGGAGCCGGGGGAGTCGTTCACCATCCCCCGTCTTCGTGGGGCTGTGGAGCGACGGCGGCTTCGGCGCGGCGAGCCGGACATGGCACGCGTACCAGCGCGTGTACGTGATCCCGGATGCGGAAAAGGGACCAGCCGGTGCTCTTCAACTCCTGGGAGGCCGTGCGCCTCGACATCTCCGAGGAGCGGCAGCGGGAGCCGGCCCGGCGGGCCGCGGTGATGGGCGTCGAACCGTTCGTCGTCGACGAGTGGCTGGTTCGGGGCACGGATGAGCGACCGCGCCGGGCTCGGCCGCTGGATCCCCAACCCGGACCGCTTCCCGCAGGGACTGAAGCCGCTCGCCGACGACGTGCACGCGCTCGGCATGCAGTTCGGGATCCGGGTCGAGCCGGAGATGGTCGATCCGGACAGCGAGCTGTACCGGGAGCACCCCGACTGGGTGCAGTTCCAGCCGGGGCGGACCAGGACGAAGTTCCGCAACCGGCTCGTACTCCACCTCGCCCGCCCGGACGTCCACGAGTATCTGTGGGAGCAGCTCGACAGTCTGCTCTCGAGCGCCCCGGTCGGCTATGTGAAGTGGGACTTCAACCGCTGCTTCACGGACGCGGGTTGGCCCGGTGAGCAGTACCCGCAGAAGCGGCTCGACGCCGATCGGCGGCTACCGCAATGACGACGACTCACCGTGTACGACCTCGACGGCGACGGCAAAACGCCGTCGACGTCCGTTCCCCGGACGACCGCTTCGCCCCGCCCCGGGGGCCCTGGACGAATACGACTACCTGAAGACGCAGGCCAACGAGCCGAACCGTGTCCGGATCGTCTCGGACGGCTCCGCGGTCCGCTGGTGGAACAACGGACGGCTGGTTTCCGGATCGAGGACTTCCAGGTGTGGCGGCTGTTCAACCACTCCTGACAGGGCCTTATTCCGGGTTCAGCCACACTTTACGAGTGGCTTATCTCACCACCCGTCAACCCCTTCCTACGGTCGCGTAGCTCACATCGAAAGGTGAATCATGGGCCGACGTGGCAGACGATTCGAAGAGTGACAACAGATCAGTGATCGGGTCGTACGTGGCGGTGGGGGACAGCTTCACCGAAGGCGTCGGCGACCCCGGCCCCGACGGGGCCTTCGTCGGGTGGGCCGACCGGTTCGCGGTACTCCTCGCCGACCGGCGGCCCGAAGGCGACTTCACCTACACGAACCTCGCCGTACGCGGAAAGCTGCTCGACCAGATCGTCGAGGACCAGCTCCGGAGCGCCAAGGAACTCGGCCCCGACCTGGTCTCCTTCAGCGCGGGCGGCAACGACATCATCCGGCCGGGCACCGACCCCGACGAGGTTGCCGAGCGTTTCGAGCGCGCGGTCGCCGACCTCACCTCCGCCGTCGGCACCGTCTTGGTGACGACCGGCTTCGACACCCGTACCGTCCCCGTGCTGAAGCATCTGCGCGGCAAGATCGCCACGTACAACGGGCACGTACGGGCCATCGCGGACCGGTACGGGTGTCCGGTCCTCGACCTGTGGTCCCTGAAGACGATCCAGGACCGCCGCGCCTGGGACGGCGACCGCCTGCACCTCTCGCCCGAGGGCCACACCCGGGTCGCGCTGCGCGCCGGCCAGGTCCTCGGCCTCGAAGTGCCCGCGGACCCCGACCAGCCCTGGCCTCCGCTGCCGCCCCGCGGCACGCTCGAGGTCCGGCGTGACGACATCCACTGGGCACGCGAGTACCTCGTCCCGTGGATCGGGCGCCGACTGCGCGGGGAGTCCTCCGGCGACCACGTGGCCGCCAAGGGCAGCCTCTCGCCGGACGACATCAAGATGCGGATCGAGTCGGTGGCCTGAACGACGGGTCTCCGACGTGCCGGAGACCTGGTGCCCGGGGCGCGCGGCCGGTGTCGGCTTCGCCGTGCGCGGGAAGTCGGTGTCCGTCGTGCCATCGGCGCGCCCGGAGCCGACGGCCCGGACGGGGAACGCGCCGCCCGGCACCGGGCCCGCCTCGACGGCGTGCCCGGGAGCCGCGGGCCGAACCGGCCACCGTGCCCGCGGCTACCGCGGGGCGGCGGTGTGCTGCCGTGGCTTGGTGCGTCGGCTGTCGCCGGACCGACCCGCGCGGTGGGCGGTGGGGCGGCGACTGCCGACCCGAACCGTCCGGTCGCGCGCCGGGGCGTGCGCCTCAGCGGACCGCCGCCGCCAACGCCTCCCGCGCGAGCCCCAGTTCCCGGGCGAGCGCCTCGTCCACCCACTCCTGGGCCCGCGCCCGCGACACCGCTCCCGTGTAGGCGGTCATCTGCACGGCCAGCCCGTCCAGCAGCGCCGTCAGCCGCAGGGCGGCGCCCGTGGGATCCGGGCACGTGAACTCGCCGCCCGCCACTCCCTCCGCGATCACCTCGGTGATCGCGGCCTTCCACTGCTTGTCGAGATCACGTGTGACCTCCTGAAGCGCGGGCTCGCGCAGGGCGGCCGCCCAGCCCTCGATCCACAGCCGCCAGCCCTTGGCCTGGCCGGTCGGCGCGTACCAGCGCACGGCGGCGCGCAGCCTGCGCAGCGCCGACGTCCGACGGCCGAGCAGCTTGCGCAGATGGGCGAGGTCGTCCTCGGCCGCGTAGGTGAACGCGGCGGCGACCAGCTTCTCCTTGGTCGAGAAGTGGTACAGCACCAACGCGTTGCTCACCCCGAGCACCGAGGCCACGTCGGCGATCCGCACCGCCGCCACGCCCCGCGCCTCGATCTGCTCGATGGCGGCGCGCAGCAACTCCTCGCGCCGTTCCGCCACGCTCAACCGCACCCTTGCCACGCGGTAACCCTAATGCTCGGCGGGGTCAGTCGACGAACTGGTAGTCAAACCGGATGCGGCCGTCCTCGTCGAGGACCAGGAACTCCCGGCCGCCGCCCGTGGCCCGTCCCTCCCCGGTGTGGAAGGACTCCCAGCGGAACGTGATGACGTCCCGCAGCTGTTGGGCGGGTTCCTGGATCCGGAAGACGTAGGTCCCCGGGGCGACGAAGCGGCCGTGGGCGCGGGTCACGCGCGTGTGCAGCTCGTCGTGGCCCCGGGCCTCCAGGACGGCGGTGGTGAAGCCGAGGTCCACCGCGGTGTCCCGCAGCTGCTGGGGCGGCCGGAGGGCGTGCAGAGCGTCCTCCGTCCAGAGTTCGGCCACGGTCTTGCGGCGGATCTCGGGATCGGGCTCGTTCCAGACGCCGATGTAGCGCTCGATCAGGTCCTGCGGGTCGATGGTGGGCATGGATACTCCCGGTACGAGTCGGACTTGGTGTGGGGAGGGGCGGTCACTCGTGCTCGCGCGTCCTCGCTCCACCGACTCTGCTGTGACCCGTCCCGCGCCTCAATTCCCCAGGAGGAATGACGGGAGGCCCGGGAGGCGGGTGCCCGTCAGCGGTACCACCCGAACCGCTCCGCGATCACCGGCAGCCGGTCGGCGACGATGGCGTGCGCCGCGGCCCGCGGTGTCGTCCCGTCGGTCTCCGCGCGGGCCAGCATCCGGTCGATCAGGTCACGCATGGAGCGCCGGGTGTACGCGAACGCCTCGTCCGCGTCCGCGCCGATGTCGCCGAAGAGCGTCCACCACCACCAGGCGTTCGTCCCGGAGTTGACCACGACGTCCGGCAGCACGACGACCCCGCGCGCGGCGAGCAGCTGTTCCGCCTCGGGCAGTACGGGCATGTTGGCCGCCTCGACGATCCAGCGGGCGCCGATCTGCCGCTGGTTCTCGGTGTCGATGGCGTACGAGACCGCCGCGGGAACCAGCACCTCCGCGTCCACGGACAGCCAGGCGTCGCCCGGGAGTTCCTGGTCGGCCGGGCGCAGCGCCCCGCGGTCGACCGTCCCGTAGGCGTCCCGTGCCGCGAGCAGTGCGTCGACGTCGAGCCCGTCCGGATTCGCGATCGTGCCCTTGACGTCCGCGACGGCGACGACGCGCAGGCCCGCACGGGAGAGGAAGCGGGCCGTGGCTCCGCCCATGGTCCCCAGGCCCTGCACGGCCACGCCCGTCCCCGCGTGCGCCACCCCGGCCCGGTCCAGGGCCGCGAGCACCGACTCGGCGACACCACAGCCGCCGACCAGTTCGTCGAGCCCGATCCCCTCCACGTCGACCGCGAAGGCGTCCGCGAGCCGTCGACGGGCCGTCGTCTCGTCGTCGAGCAGCGGGTACACGGCCTGGATGGACGAGACGAGCCCCGCCTCCTCGGCGGCCCGGTCGACCAGGTCCTGGGTGAGCCCGAGGTCCTCACCCGTGGTCCAGAAGCTCTCGAGGTAGGGGCGCATGGCGCGCAGGTAACGCACCAGCAGGCCGTACGCGACCGGGTCCTGGGGATCGCAGTCGATGCCGCCCTTGGCGCCGCCCAGCGGGATGTAGCGGCCCTCGGGGTTGTAGTGCAGGGCCTCCTTCATCGTCATCCCGCGGGCGAGCCCGGCGACCTCGTCCAGGGTGCAGCCCGCGCGCATCCGCAGGCCGCCGCTGGAGACGCCCCGGACGAGCCGGTCGACCACGAGATAGCCCGGTCTGCCCGTGACGTGGTCGGTCCAGGTGAGCGTGATCAGGGGCGCGGTCGAAGGCGGGGTGAGCGACGCGGCCGATGCGGCCGACGGTGCGGTCGGGGGCGTGGTCGTGGGGGCGGTCATGGGGTCTCCTCGGGGACGGCGATCAGGGTGGGACCAGGCGTGCGCAGCGCCTCGGTGAGGGCGAGGGCGAGCTCGTCGGGGTGGCACACGCGTGTGCCCTGTCCTCCGTAGGCGCGGGCCAGGGCGGGCAGGTCGACCGGAGCGAGGTCCACCGCGGTCGGGCGGTCGCCGCGGGCGGCCATCTCGTCGCGGATCTCTCCGTAGCCGCCGTTGTCGAACACCACGACGGGCAGCGGGAGTCGCAGCTGCGCGGCGGTCGCCAGCTCCTGCACCGTGAACTGGAGGCCGCCGTCCCCGCTCAGCGCCACCACCTCGCGCTCCGGGCACGCCACCTTGGCACCGAGCGCCGCGGGCAGCGCGTAGCCCAGCGTGCCGAAGCCGGTCGGGTGAAGATAACGTCCCGCCGGGCTCAGCGGGAGGTGCGGGAGCGCGCCGTAGTAGCAGCACTGGGCACTGTCCGAGGTGATGACCGCGTCGTCGGCGAGGACGGCGCGGATCGCCCGCAGGTACGGGATCCAGCGCGCGTCGCGCGCGGCACTCCCGGCGTATCGCGCCTCCCGCACCGCGGCGACCTCGTCGACGTCGATTCCGCCTCGTGGGCCGGGGATGTCGTGACGCGCGTGCGCGTGGAGGCCCATTTCCGACAACAGCCCCTCCAGGGAGGCCCGCGCGTCGCCGACGAGCGCGATGTCCGTGGGCAGCCCGGAGTGCATCTGGTCCGGGTCGAGGTCGGCCCGGACGAGCGTGCCCCCGAGGGCGGTCGGCGGCGACCAGAAATCGGACTCGGCCAGTTCCGTGCCCACGGCGAGGACGACATCGCGACCCGCCAGCCAGTTCTGCACCGACTCAGTGTGCAGCGAGACGCCGAGGGAGAGCGGATGCCGCTCGGGAACGACGCCCTTGCCGTTGGCGGTCGTCACGACGGGCGCGCCGCACGCCTCCGCGAGGGCGAGACAGGCGGTTGCGGCGCCGCGCGCGCCACCGCCGAGCACCAGTGCGGGCCGCCGCGCCTCCCGCAGGGCGCGTGCGGCCCGTCGCAGGGCCCCGGCGTCCGGCAGCGTCGGCGCGGCGGCCGGGGCGAGGCGCACCGGCCCCGCGGTCTCGGCCGCCGTCAGCAGGTCCAGCGGCACCTCGAGGTGCACGGGCCGCGGCCGCCGTGTACGGAAGAGGGTGAACGCGCGCGCCACGGCGGCGCCGATCTCAGCCACCGAGGAGACCCGGTGGCTGAACGCGGCGACGCCCCGCAGCGCCTCGGTCTGGCTGCGCATCTCGTGCAGCAGCCCGGTCGCCAGCCGGGGGTGGCGCAGCGGCATCCCCGGGGAGACGACCAGCAGGGGCACGCTGTCCGAGTAGGCCTGCCCGACGGCTGCCGTGACGTTGAGGAGCGCGGGACCGGTGGTCGTGATCACGACACCCGGGCGGTCCGCCACGCGCGCGTACCCGTCGGCGGCGTACCCGGCGCCCTGTTCGTGGCGCGGGGTCACGTGCCGGACGCCGTACGCCGCCAAGTGCCGGTAGATCTCCAGGTTGTGCGTGCCGGGGATACCGAACGCCCGCGTCACGTCATGCGCGGCGAGGGCCCGGACGAGCGCCTCGCCACCGGTGAGCACGCCGTTGAGCACGCCGGTGCGCGGGTCGGTGAGCGGGTCGGCCTCCATGGTGCCTCCACGTGCGGAGCGAGCGGCGCGACGGAAGACCCACCGGACCTTTTACTGAATCGTCAGTCAGTATCGGAAGTGGCCCGGAGGTCTGTCAATTTACTGAACGGATCATCAGTAGTGGGCCCTGCGGCGCGCCGCCCGTCCGGCCTTAGGGGTTCGGGCTTCGGGGTTCGGCGCCGCGCAGACGCCGGTGATCCGGGTCCGGTATGTGGGGTCGCTCGGCGGCCGGCGGCTTCTCGCGGGCCATCCCGCTCTCGCGGCTGATCCGGTAGCCGAAGTCCATGCGCCAGGCGCACCCGACCGACGTGGACACCGCCGTCTCCGCGAGCGCCTTGAGGACCTTTCCATAGGTTCGCTTCGAGTACCACTCCATGACGCGGAAGAAGATCGTGCGCCCCGGGGTTAGGGAAAGGCGGGCCATGGGGGCCGCCTCCGTGTCCGGGCCGGGTGCCGCGTTTCGGCGCCCTCACCGAGACGACGGACCGGCACCCGTGGATGCGACATCGGGTCCCGGGCGTGTCACCCGCAGGCGGGTCACACCGGGGCCCGGACCTCGCGGTGTGTACCGGGGACATCGCGCTGTGACACCGTCGACCCGGCGCTGTCAGAGGGGCCGACCATAATGGAAGGCCTGACCGACTCCACTTGGAGGTACCGTGACCGGTTTCCGTACGTTGAGCTCCGGGCTCCGCACGTTGCAGCCCGCCGCCTTCGGCGCGGACCCCGGCGGTGAGCGCATGGAGCGTATCCGCAGATCACCGAATTTCGCGGACGGTGTCTTCCAGAACCCGGTGAGTGCCCGGACCCGCCCCGACGGCTCCATGATCGAGTTCGCGAAGGTCTTCTTCCGCAAGGAGGAGCGCGCCCACCGCGCCCCTGCGGGCACGGTGCCGGTGTATCCCACCACGCTCGCCGACCTCGCGAAGCCCGCGGCGAGCGGGTTGCGGATCACCTGGATGGGGCACTCCAGCGTGCTGGCCGAGATAGACGGACACCGGGTGCTGTTCGACCCCGTGTGGGGCGAGCGCTGTTCCCCCTTCAACTTCGTCGGGCCCAAGCGGCTGCACCCGGTGCCCCTGCCGCTGGCCGCGCTCGGCCCGGTCGACGTCGTCGTCATCTCGCACGACCACTACGACCACCTCGACCTGCCCACCATCAAGGCGCTGGCCGACACGGACACGGTCTTCGCGGTGCCGCTCGGCGTCGGCGCCCACCTGGAGCACTGGGGCGTCTCGCCCGACCGCCTGCGCGAGCTGGACTGGAACGAGAGCACCAAGGTCGGCGGCATCTCCCTGACCGCGACACCCGCCCGGCACTTCTGCGGCCGGGGCCTGCGCAACACCCAGCACACGCTCTGGGCCTCCTGGGCGGTGACCGGCGACGAGCACCGGATCTACCACAGCGGGGACACCGGCTACTTCGAGGGCTTCAAGGACATCGGCGCCGAGCACGGCCCGTTCGACATCACGATGATCCAGATCGGGGCGTACAGCGAGTTCTGGCCCGACATCCACATGACGCCCGAGGAGGGCATGCGCACCCACCTGGACCTCCAGGGCGGGCGCCCCACCGGCGTGATGCTGCCCATCCACTGGGCCACGTTCAACCTGGCGACCCACCCGTGGGTGGAGCCCGGCGAGGGGACGATGGCCGCCGCGCGCGCGGTGGGCGCCCGCATCGCGCTGCCCCGCCCCGGCCAGCCCTTCGAGCCCACCGCCGGGACCGTCCCCTCCGAGCCCTGGTGGCGCGGCGTGGCCGTGCCGCCCAAGGGCGGCTGGCCCGCCGTCGAGAAATCCGGAGCGGGCGTATCCGCTTCCAACACTCCGGGTGATGTCGTGGGCGAAGCTTCCGAGGGCACCGGGGAGCCGGAGACGGTGTCCGCGAGCTGAATTTCCTGAATGTCCGATCGACGGCGAGGGTCGGGGAGCGCACTGCTCCCCGACCCTCGCCGTTTGTTCGCGACCGGTTCTGACCAGCTCTGATCGGATCAATGGTGCAAGGGAACGTGCGTCCGAAGGGGATATCGGTCTGCCGTGCGAGGCCTCATACCAGAGCGGGACGCCTTCCGGGGGAGTTTGTCAACTGCCCACCGCACATGATGGCTTGGCGACTACTGTCAGTTGCCGTCGGGCGACGCGGGGCCGTTTTTTTCGGCTCTCTCGACCGGCATCGCGATGGCGCACGCCCGAGTCGCGCAGACCCGCGGGAGCCCCCGTGGCCCCCGACGCACCAGTACGAGGACGCAGATGTCTCACCTCCGCGCACCGGCCGCACGCGCAGACCGCCGTGAGGGCGGGCGGCACGGGCGGCCGGTCACCCGCACGGTCCCCCCGCAGCCCGAGGCCCGCCTACGGCCCCAGTTGCTGCGCCTGGCGGTCCTGCCGCCGATCGCGGTGGCGCTCAGCGGGTGTGCGGCGGTGCTGTTCACCGTCCGCTCCACCGGCGCACGCCCCGGCGCCGTCCTGTGGGCGGTGCTCGCAGGCGCCGGGAGCGTGGCCCTCGCGGGCATCGTGATCGCCGCCGTGGGCGCCGACCGGGCCGCCACGTCCGTACGGGAACGCATCGGCGCCCTGCGCCGCAGCAGCGCCCGGACCGAGGCCGACCTGCGCGTCGTCGTCGAGGGCCTGCGCCGGGGCGAGAGCCCTCCCGCGCCCAAGCCGCGCCACCGGCCCAAGCCGGACGCCGACGAGTTCGAGCTGCTCGCCGCCGACCTCTCCCGCGCGCACGACGGCGCCGTCACCGCCGTCGTGCAGGCAGCCCAACTCTCCAGCCAGGCGGGCAGCGAGCAGAAGGTCGAGGTCTTCGTCAATCTCGCGCGGCGGCTTCAGTCCCTCGTGCACCGCGAGATCTCGATCCTCGACGAGCTGGAGAACGAGATCGAGGACCCGGACCTGCTCAAGGGCCTCTTCCACGTCGACCACCTCGCCACCCGCATCCGCCGGCACGCCGAGAACCTCGCCGTGCTCGGCGGCGCCGTCTCACGCCGCCAGTGGAGCAACCCCGTCTCCATGACCGAGGTGCTGCGGTCCGCGATCGCCGAGGTCGAGCAGTACTCGCGGGTCAAGCTGGTACCCCCGATCGACGGCACCCTGCGCGGGCACGCCGTCGCCGACGTCATCCACCTGCTGGCCGAACTCGTCGAGAACGCCACGGTGTTCTCCGCCCCGCACACCCAAGTCCTGCTGCGCGCCAACCTCGTCACCTCCGGCCTCGCCGTCGAGGTCGAGGACCGCGGCCTGGGCATGCCCCTGGGCGAACAGAACAAGATGAACGCGCTGCTCACCGACCCCGATCAGGTGAATGTCGCCAGCCTCCTCCAGGACGGCCGGATCGGCCTGTTCGTGGTCTCCCAGCTCGCCCGGCGGCACGGCATCCACGTACGGCTCCAGACCAACATCTACGGCGGTGTCCAGGCCGTACTCGTCGTACCGCAGGCGCTGTTGGGCGCGTCGCCGGGCGCCCCCGGGGACGTATCGCAGGCGCAGTCCCAGCCGGCCCAGCAGCCCACGCCAGGCGGCCCGCGTCCGCCCGCCGGACCACAGGCCGGGCCGACCGCCCCGGTGCCGACCGCCGGCGCCATGGCGGCCTCCGTGCCGCGGCAGGCGCAGCGGGACCAGACGCCGCCCGCCGTGTCGGGCACGGGCGGCAGCGGCCCGGCGCCGCTCCCCGTGCGCGGCGCCCGCACGGAGCGGCCCAACCCGGCCGAGGCGCTGCCCGGCATCCGCCCCGACGACCGGCCCGTGGTCGCGGAGAACGCGGCCATGCCGCCCACCCCCCGCAACGGCGCGGTGCGCGGCACCATGGGCAAGCCGCAGCTGCCCAAGCGGCGCGCCCAGGAGCACATCGCGCCCCAACTGCGCGACGGGCCCGTGCCCCGCCAGGATCCGGAGCAGGTCGTCGGCCACGACCCGGGCCTGATGGCGGCGTTCCAGCGGGGGATCGGGCTCGCGGAGGCTCAGCACGCGGAGGAACAGCGCACGGAGGCGCCGCACACGGGAGCACCGCACATGGAGCGGCCGCACCCCGATCCGGCGCACTCCGAGCCGCTGCATCCGGACCTGCTGCACCGGGACCCGCCGCACCCGGAGCTGCGGCACCTGGACCCGTTGCCGCCGCTCGACGTGATCCGCGTCGACCAGACATCCACGGGCGCGCCCCGCATAGCCGACACCCACACGGCGCACGCGCCCGCCCCGCACGAGGCGCACGGGACCCGCGACAGCGCACCCGCGCCCGGACACGACCACGCGGCCCGGCACGACGGGAGCACAACGGCCGGATGACCACCCCCCTGACGACCCCCACCCGCACGCCCTCCCACACCCCCACACCCTCCGCTCCGGCAGACCTTCGTACTTCAAGGAGTCGATCCACCATGGCGAGCGACGCGCCGACCGCCCATGTATCCGATCTCGACTGGCTGATGAGCGGCCTCGTACAGCGCGTACCGCACACGAACAGCGCGGTACTCCTCTCCTGCGACGGACTCGTGAAGTCGGTCCACGGCCTCGACCCGGACAGCGCCGACCACATGGCGGCGCTCGCCTCCGGCCTCTACTCGCTCGGCCGCAGCGCCGGCGTGCGCTTCGGCGACGGCGGAGACGTACGCCAGGTCGTCGTCGAACTCGACTCGACCCTGTTGTTCGTCTCCACCGCGGGCTCCGGCACCTGTCTCGCCGTGCTCGCCGGCCGCGAGGCCGACGCGGCGGTGCTCGGCTACGAGATGGCGATGCTGGTCAAGAGCGTCCGTCCGTATCTGATGACCGCGCCCCGGCAGGCCGCCGTGGAACCGCCGGCGATGAGGCCTTGAGCATGGCCGCGGCCGGCGACGGGCCCTGGCTCGACGACGCGGCCGGACGGCTGGTGCGCCCCTACACGGTCAGCAACGGCCGGACCCGGCCGACCACCGCCCTCGACCTGCTGTCGCAGGTGATGGCCACCGGGGCCACACCTCTGGGCTACCTCGGCCCCGAGCACACCCAGGCACTCGAACTGTGCCGGGCACCCGTCTCGGTCGCGGAGATCGCCGCACACCTGAAGCTGCCCGCGGCGGTCACCAAGGTGCTGCTCTCCGACCTCGTCGACTGCGGGGCACTGACCACCAAGCCGCCCGAGTTCCACCACAACCCCACTGACCGGTCTCTTCTGGAGGCAGTGCTCGATGGACTACGACGACAGCTCTGATCCCTTCCCCACCGCGCTGAAGATCCTGGTGGCGGGAGGTTTCGGGGTCGGCAAGACGACCTTCGTGGGCGCGGTGAGCGAGATCGCGCCGCTCAGCACGGAGGAGCTGCTCACCACGGTCAGCGCCGCGACCGACAATCTCGACGGCATCGAGAACAAGGTCGAGACCACCGTGGCGATGGACTTCGGCCGCATCACCCTCGATCCGGAACATGTCCTGTACCTGTTCGGCACTCCCGGGCAGCAGCGGTTCTGGTTCATGTGGGACGAGCTGTCCGAGGGCGCGCTCGGTGCGGTGATCCTCGCCGACACCCGTCGCCTGGAGGACTGTTTCGCGGCCGTCGACTTCTTCGAGCAGCGCGGTCTCGGCTTCATCGTCGCCGTCAACGAGTTCGACGGTGCCTACCGCTACGACCCCGAGGAGGTGCGCGCGGCCATCGACCTCGACCCCGAGATCCCCATCGTGCGCTGTGACGCCCGGATCTCCAGTTCGGGCGTGCAGACCCTGCTCACCCTGGTCCGCCACCTCCTCGCCCACGCACCGACGCACGCCCCCAGCCGCTGAGCCCGCACCCGGCTCACGCCCAGCCGCCGAGCCCGCACCCGACCCACGTCCCCCGCCACGGAGCCCACACACCATGACGCCCGCCCCACGCCAGGGAGCCCGTAGATGAGTTACGACCCGCCGCGCCCGGCCGGTCGTCTGCTCCTGACCCCGGAGGACAAGGACGCCCCCGCCCGGGTCAGGCGGCTGCGCCGACTGGGCCTGGGGGAGCACACGGAACCCGCCTTCGACGCCTTCGCGGACCGGCTCGCCGAGGTCGCCGCGGTGCCGTACTCGATGGTCAACTTCATCGACGAGAACCGGCAGTTCTTCGCGGGCCTGCACACCCCGGACGGCAACGTCTCGGTCACCCGGCCGCTCCCGGTCGCCCCGGACGGCACCGTGAAGGTCGTCGGGCGCTACATGACACGCGACTACGGGTTCTGCCCCCATGTGGTCGTCCGCCGCAGGGCGCTGGTCCTGGAAGACGTCTGCGACTACCCGCGCTTCGCCGGCAACCCGGTCGTCGACGAGATCGGTGTCCGCTCCTACCTGGGCGCCCCGCTCATCGACCACACCGGCATCGCCCTCGGGACGATCTGCGTCGTCGACCTCGAACCGCGCCCGTGGGGGAAGGCGGGCCTGGAGACCATCAAGTCGATGGCGGCGGAACTGGTCGAGCAGATCGGGCGCAGGGAGGACACCGGGGGGATCTGACGCCCGCGGCCGGAGGCGTGAAAGAAAGCCCTGGCCGGAGGCGTGAAGGAAAGCTGCGGCAGCGCTTAAGAAATCCTCGATGGACCAACAGAGCCCCTGTGCGGCAGATTTCTCCGGGAAATCACCCCTCTCCCCGGTACGGGCCCCTTCCGCGTGCCCTGCTCCGGGACCTCACCACGGGAGCCGCAGCTTGAAGGCGCTGGTCAAGGAGAAGGCGGAGCCCGGGCTCTGGCTGACGGACGTCCCGGAACCGGAGATCGGCCCCGGCGACGTACTGATCAAGGTCCTCAGGACCGGGATCTGCGGCACCGACCTGCACATCCGCAACTGGGACGGCTGGGCGCGGCAGGCCGTCCGCACGCCGCTCGTCCTCGGCCACGAGTTCGTCGGAGAGGTCGTCGCGACCGGCCGCGACGTCGCCGAAATCAAGACGGGCGACCGGGTCAGCGGCGAGGGCCACCTCGTCTGCGGCAAGTGCCGCAACTGCCTGGCCGGGCGCCGCCACCTGTGCCGCGCCACGGTCGGCCTGGGCGTCGGCCGCGACGGCGCGTTCGCCGAGTACGTGGCTCTGCCCGCCGCCAACGTGTGGGTGCACCGGGTCCCGGTCGACCTCGACGTCGCCGCGATCTTCGACCCGTTCGGCAACGCCGTGCACACGGCGCTGTCCTTCCCCCTGGTCGGCGAGGACGTCCTCATCACGGGCGCGGGCCCGATCGGTCTGATGGCCGCGGCCGTGGCCCGGCACGCGGGTGCCCGCAACGTCGTCATCACCGACGTCAGCGAGGAGCGCCTCGACCTCGCCCGCAAGATCGGCGTCAGCCTCGCCCTGAACGTCGCGGAGTCGACCATCGCCGACGGGCAGCGCGCCCTCGGTCTGCGCGAGGGCTTCGACATCGGCCTGGAGATGTCCGGCCGCCCCGAGGCCATGCGCGACATGATCGCCAACATGACGCACGGCGGCCGGATCGCGATGCTCGGCCTGCCCGCCGAGGAGTTCCCGGTCGACTGGTCCCGGATCGTCACCTCCATGATCACGATCAAGGGCATCTACGGCCGTGAGATGTTCGAGACCTGGTACGCGATGTCCGTCCTCCTCGAAGGCGGCCTCGACCTCGCGCCGGTCATCACCGGCCGCTACGGCTACCGCGACTACGAGGCGGCCTTCGCGGACGCCGCGAGCGGCCGTGGTGGCAAGGTCATCCTCGACTGGAGCGCGTGAGCGTCCGCAAGAGCCACTCCGAACCGCGTAACCCTCTAGGAGCCCTTCCATGTTCGACTCCGTGCGCGACGACCTCCGCACCACCCTCGACGAGATCCGCGCCGCCGGTCTGCACAAGCCCGAGCGCGTCATCGGCACCCCGCAGTCCGCGACCGTGAGCGTCACCGCGGGCGGCCGCCCCGGCGAGGTCCTCAACTTCTGCGCGAACAACTACCTCGGCCTCGCCGACCACCCCGAGGTCGTCGCCGCCGCCCACGCGGCCCTCGACCGCTGGGGCTACGGCATGGCGTCCGTGCGCTTCATCTGCGGTACGCAGGAGGTGCACAAGGAGCTGGAGGCGCGGCTGTCCGCGTTCCTCGGCCAGGAGGACACGATCCTCTACTCCTCCTGCTTCGACGCCAACGGCGGCGTCTTCGAGACCCTGCTCGGTGCCGAGGACGCGGTCATCTCCGACGCCCTGAACCACGCCTCGATCATCGACGGCATCCGCCTCTCCAAGGCGCGCCGCTTCCGGTACGCCAACCGGGACATGGCCGACCTGGAGGCCCAGCTCAAGGAGGCCTCCGACGCGCGCCGCCGTCTGATCGTCACCGACGGCGTCTTCTCGATGGACGGCTATGTCGCGCCCCTGAAGGAGATCTGCGACCTCGCCGACCGCTACGACGCCATGGTCATGGTCGACGACTCGCACGCCGTCGGCTTCGTCGGCCCCGGCGGTCGCGGCACCCCCGAGCTGCACGGTGTCATGGACCGCGTCGACATCATCACCGGCACTCTCGGCAAGGCGCTCGGCGGCGCCTCCGGCGGCTATGTCGCCGCCCGCGCCGAGATCGTCGCCCTGCTGCGCCAGCGCTCCCGCCCGTACCTCTTCTCGAACACGCTCGCCCCGGTGATCGCGGCGGCTTCGCTGAAGGTGCTCGACCTGCTGGAGTCGGCCGACGACCTGCGCACCCGCCTCGCCGAGAACACCGCGCTGTTCCGTTCCCGGATGACCGCGGAGGGCTTCGACATCCTCCCCGGCGACCACGCGATCGCCCCCGTCATGATCGGCGACGCGACCGTCGCCGGACGCATGGCGGAGCTCCTGCTCGAGCGCGGCGTGTACGTGATCGGCTTCTCCTACCCGGTCGTCCCGCAGGGCCAGGCCCGGATCCGGGTCCAGCTCTCGGCCGCGCACTCGACGCAGGACGTGAACCGGGCGGTCGACGCGTTCGTGTCCGCCCGCGCGGAGCTCGAGGGCTGAAAGACGTCTGTGACCTGAGAGAATCGGTCGCATGATCGAAGCGCGGCGGCTCCACATCCTCCGTGCGGTGGCCGACCACCGCACGGTCACGGCGGCGGCCGCCGCGCTCTATCTCACCCCCTCTGCCGTCTCCCAGCAGCTGACCGCGCTGGAGCAGGAGACCGGCCACCGGCTCGTCGAGCGCGGTGCCAAGGGCGTACGGCTGACTCCGGCCGGCGAGATCCTGCTCAGCCACACCAACGAGGTGCTGGCCCAACTGGAGCGCGCCGAGGCGGAGTTGGCCGCGTACAGTGCGGGCTCGGCGGGCACGGTCACCGTCGCCTCCTTCGCGACCGGCATCGGCCTGGTGGTGGCCCCCGCGCTGGCCCGCCTGGCCCGCACGGCACCCGGCATCCACGTCCGCGTCCAGGACGCCGAGGGCGACGCCAGTCTGCCGATGGTGCTCGACCGGCTGGTCGACATCGCGGTCGCCGTCGAGTACCGGGGCGCCCCGGACGCGGACGACCCGCGCCTGACCCCCGTAGCCCTGTACGCCGAGCCCTTCGACGCGGTCGTCCCGCTCGGCCACCGGCTGGCCGACGCCGCCGAGGTCCCGCTCGCCGAGCTGGCCAAGGACCCGTGGATCGGCCCGTACCCCGGCAACCCCTGCCATGACGTGGTCGTCCTGGCCTGCGAGAACGCCGGATTCCAACCCCGTCTCGAACACTCCTCCGACGACTTCCGGGCCGTCGTCGCCCTCGCCTCGGCCGACGCGGGTGTCGCCCTGGTGCCGCGCTCCGCCCTGCGCGGCATGGACCTCACGGGCGTGCTGGTCCGACCGGTCGACGGCGTCGCGCCCACGCGCCGGGTCTTCGCGGCCGTACGCCGGGGCGCGGAGGGGCATCCGCTGATCCGCCCGGTGCTGGACGCGCTGGCGGAGGCCGCGACGGTGGACTGAGAGGAGCGGTCGCGGAGGCCCCCAAAGGGGTCATCCCACATTTGAGATAGCATCCCGAATATGGGAAACGATGGGGAACTCGATGTCGTCGATGTCCGGCTCGGGGCCCGGCTGGCCGAGCTGCGCTCCGAACGCGGCTGGTCCCTGGGGGAGTTGGCGGAGCGCAGTGGGGTCAGCCGCTCCACGCTGTCCCGTGCCGAGCGGGCCGAGATCAGCCCCACGGCCTCACTCCTGAACCGTCTGTGCGCCGTGTACGGACGCACCATGTCGCAGCTGCTCAGCGAGGTCGAGGCGGAGCCCGTCCCGGTGGTGCGGGCCGCCGACCAGACGGTCTGGGCCGACGAAGCCTCCGGATTCGTACGACGATCGGTGTCCCCGCCGCACGCGGGGCTGCGCGGCGAACTGGTCGAGGGGCGGCTCACGGCCGGTGCCGACATCGCCTACGACCGGCCTCCCGTGCCCGGCCTGGAGCAGCACATCTGGGTCCTCGGCGGAACGCTGGAGGTGACCGCGCAGGACGTCGAACACCGGCTCGGCACCGGTGATTGTCTGCGGCTGCGGGTGTGGGGGCCCACACGCTTCCGGTGCCCCGGCCCCGAGGGCGTACGGTACGCGCTGGTGGTGGTGCTGCCGTGACCACCGTCTCCCGGCTGGACGCCGAGCGCCTGCGCGCCTCGGCGGGCGAGTTGGCCGAGCTGTTGATCGACACCGTGGCGGGCGGGGCCTCGATCGGTTTTCTCGCCCCGTTGGAGCGGGCGGCTGCCGTCGCCTGGTGGGAGGAGCGCGTGGACGCGGTGTCGGCGGGGCGCCTCGCCGTGTGGGTGGCGCACACCGCGGACCGCGTCCTGGGGACCGTCAGCCTCGTCTTCCCCGACAAACCCAACAGCCGCCACCGCGCCGAGCTGGTGAAGCTGATGGTGCACCGCGACGGCCGCGGACAGGGCCTCGGCCGGGGCCTTTTGACCACCGCCGAGCGTGCGGCCGCCACCGCCGGAATCACCCTCCTGCACCTGGACACCGAGACCGGCAGCCCCGCCGAGTCCCTCTATCGCTCCGCGGGCTGGACCCGGCTCGGGGCGATACCCGACTACGCGGCGACGCCGTCGGGTGAGCTGCGCCCGACGACGATCTTCTACAAGCGGGTGGGAGCGACGGTCCCCGGCGCGTGAGGGCCGCCGCTCCCGGCCGCGGCTACAGCAGCGAGGTGAGGTGGCGCAGCTCCTTCACGAGAGGAGGCCGGGGGAGCGGGACGGTGCCGATCTCCGGGTGGTGCGGGCGGGCGATGTGCGGGTGGACGTGGTCGATGAACGCCGGGTTGACCAGGGGCGCGGTGACGCGGTCGCCGCACATGTAGGTGGGTTCGAAGTGCTCGCGCACCAGTTGGGTGCGCCAGTGGTCGGCGTCGTGGTACTCACCGCTGTGGGCGTGTTCGAGGAACAGGCAGTACTCGGCGACCTGGTGACCGACCCCGGCCGCGAAACGCCACCAGAAGCGTGCCCCGCTGCTGTCGCCCGCCACGTGCAGAAGACACGCGAAGACCAGGGCACCGGTCTTGTCCGCGTACTGGCTGTCGATGAACTCGCTCAGATGACGGTCGGCGTCCGGCCCGAACAGCACCAGCAGACTCACGGCGTTCAGGTCCCACCAGGCGCGGTCCGCGTCCGGGGTGCGGTCGTCCTCGGGGGTGGTCCACACGGCCCGGACGAGCGCGGCATCGGGGGTGCGCGGGCGGTGCCGGGCCGCCTGACGGCTGCGCAGACGGGCTTCGGCGGCCGCGAGGTCGTAGTCGGCGTAACGATCCTGCGTATGCGCTTTGGCCAACAGTTCGTCGATGGTGCGGCGGTCGGACGGCAGGGTGCTCATCAGGGGTTCTTCCCGTCGGAGTGCTCCGGGCAGCGGAGTTTGAGCAGGGTGGCGAGGCGCCGGCGTCCGGTACGGAGCTGGGAGCGGACGGTGGCCTCCTCGTTGCCCATGAGTACGGCGGCTTCGGCGGCCGTGAAACCTATGCCGTAGTAGAGGAGGATCGCGTCCCGCTGCCGCTCGCTGAGGGAGCCGACCGCGACGTACAGGGCGATGGCGTCGGTGAGCGTGTCGTACGGATCCTCGGCCGGATCGGCGAGCGCCGCCTCGAAGGCGGCGATCTCCATCAGCTCCGGGCGGCGCCGGCGCTTGCGGTGCATGTCGATGATGCGGCGCTTGAGGATCGTCCAGGCGTAGCCCTCCAGGTTCTCCATCCGCAGCATCCGCGGCCAGCGGTCCATGACCTGGTCGAAGGTCAGGTCCACGGCCTCCTCCGCGTCGGCGTCGGAGCCGAGCTGGAGATAGGCGTAGCGCATGTAGTCCTGACGGCGCTGATGGTGGAAACCCCAGTACGCCATCTGCGCGGTGGGGTCCCACTGGTCGATGGGTACCACCCGCGGTGAGCCGACGGCCCCGCTGGTCTCCTCCGGCCCGCCGTCGCCGCTCACGGGACGTCCCGGGTCGACTCGGCGGAGCGGGACGGGGCGCGGGTGCCGGTCAGTCCGGTGATGCCGATCCGTACGCCGGCCGTCAGGAGCCGACGGCAGCCGCGGACGACGTCCGGGCCGAACACCCTCAAGCCAAGCGCGATCTCGAACAACCACGCGGCAGCGCTCTGCTGCACGGGGTCCTCCCCTGTACCTGTGCTGATCGAAGGTGCCGTGTCCCCACCCCGGCACCAGAGGCACCATCCGCCTCCACCCATGAAGCGTCCGGGGTGACCCGAACGTGCAGCCGGTGCTCGAAGAATATTACGGTCGGTATCGGTCCGATTGCAGCTCGTTCAATCATCGACCATCTCGGGCGGGGAGCCGGGAGCGACCGAACCTGCCGGCCCCAGTCGATGTCAGTGCCATTGGCTACGGTGCGTCCCATGCCGGATGCCGAAGACGTACGCCGTACCGCCCTCTCCCTGCCGGACACCACGGAGAAGATCGCCTGGAGCATGCCCACCTTCCGGGTCGCGGGAAAGATGTTCGCCACGCTGCCCGAGGAGGAGACCTCCATCGCGGTGCGGTGCCCGAAGGAGGAGCGCGACGAACTCGTCCTGGCGGAGCCCGGCAAGTTCTGGATCGCCGACCACGAGGCGGGTTTCGCCTGGGTCAGGGTCCGGCTCGCCGCCCTGGAGAACGGCGACGAACTCCGTGACATCCTGGCCGACTCCTGGCGCCAGGCGGCTCCGCCCCGGCTGCTCGACGCCTACCCGGAGCTGGGACTTCCGAGGGCCGACTGACACGCATGTCCACACGGTTCCGCGCGGGGGCGGCCTCAGGGGCGCACTCTCAGGGGCGCGGTCGGCCCGAGGCGCTCAGGAAGCCGCCGATCCGCTCCCGCAGGGACCCCGCGTCGAGACCGTGCGCGGTCAGGTGCTCGTCGATGGTTCCGTACCGGCGCAGCTCACGCCGGCGGACGCCGAGGCCGAGGACACGGTGGGGTGCGTCGGCGAGCGCGTCGCCCGCGGCGGCCGTGGACGTACCGGCCAGATACGGCTCGACGAGGACGACGTCGGTGCCCGCCGCCTCCGTGGCGCGGCGCAGCGCCGCCCCGTCGAAGGGCCTCACGGTGGCCGCGTACAGGACGGTGACGTCGAGTCCCTCCGTGGCGGCGAGTACGGCGTCGAGCATCGGCCCGACGGCGACGACGACCCCTGCGCGCCCTTCCCGGACGGTGTGGAACCGGGTCCCGTCGACCGGCAGGCCCTGCGCGTTGGACTGCACGGACAACCGCACGTACACCTTGTCGTCCCCGGCGGCGACCGCCTGCCGCAGCAACTCCTCGGCCTCGTCCGGATGGCCGGGAACGTGCACGGTCCAGCCGTCCAGCGTGTCGAGCAGGGCCACGTCGCCGGGCGCCATGTGGGTGAAGCCTCCGGCGGGCCAGTCGAAGGACGCCGCCGCACTCACCAGCACCGCGCCCAGGTCCTGGTGTCCGAGGTCCAGCTTGACCTGCTCGAACGGCCGCTCCACGAGAAAGCTGGCGAAGGTGTGCACGACGGGCCGCAGGCCGGTCAGCGCCAGGCCCGCGCCCGCCCCGATCAGGAGCTGCTCGCGGATCCCGACGTTGATCACCCGATCGGGATGCCTGCGCCGGGCTTCCGCGAAGCCGTCCTTGCCGATCTCGGCGAGGACGACCGCGACCCGAGGGTCCTCGTCGAGCAGCCGCGTCATGACGGGGGCGAAACGATCACGCATGGTGTCCATGGAAGGGGTTCCTTTCAGTGGCGTATGGGATGAGGAGAGGGGAGCGTCCGGAGCCGCTGACGTCTTACGTGCCTCAGGTGCCGCACATGCCTCAGGTGTCTCAGGCGGACTTGGGCTCGACCCGGGCGACGACCACGTGCGGGCGACCCGGGTGGGGCGCGGCGAAGGCGGCGTACAGCGCCTCGTGGTCACGGCCGTCGACGGTCAGGGCGGACCAGCCCGCGGCCTCGAACCGGGCGGCGATACCGCCGGGCCGGGCATGGCTGGCGGAGGAGTTGTCGATCACCACGGTGTGCAGCCGGTCGAGACCGGCCGGCCCGGCGTACGCGATCGCCTCGTGGTTGCTGCCCTCGTCCAGCTCCGCGTCGCCGATCAGCACCCACACACGGGGCTCGCCCAGCCCCTGCGCGCGCAGGCCCAGCGCGGTGCCGACCGCGATCGGCAGCCCGTGCCCCAGCGACCCGCTGCCGATCTCGGCACCGGGTACCAGCACCCGGTCCGGGTGGTGTCCGAGCGGTGAGTCGTACGCGCCGAAGTCCGGCAGCCACTCCACGGGTACGAAGCCCTTGGCCGCGAGCACCGCGTAGTACGCCATCGGCCCGTGCCCCTTGGAGAGCAGGAACCGGTCCCGCTCCGGATCGTCCATCCGCTCGGGCGCGACCCGCAGCACCCGGTCGTAGAGCACCCACAGCGCGTCCAGCGTGGACGTCGCCGCGGGTCCGTGCTTCTCGTCGCCGGTCATCAGCCCCATGAGGCGGGGCAGGTCCTGGTACTGGTGGCGGCGGTCCGCCTCGATGATCGTCATGCCGACGATCGTGCAACCTCAATCGAACTTCAGGTCAAGCGTCGCCTCCGCGTCCTCCCCGCGCGGCCCCCTGGCCCCGCGCCCCGGTCGGCCCCGAATAAACGGATGCGCGACCATCGCCCCGAGTGCGGTATTGTTTCCGTGCGCGTTCGGCCAGGGGAAACCCCAGGTCAGGCGGGCAACGGGACGTGGCGCAGCTTGGTAGCGCACTTGACTGGGGGTCAAGGGGTCGCAGGTTCAAATCCTGTCGTCCCGACCAGCTTCACAGCAGGTCGGAGGCCGTCTTCTCGGCGATGAGGAGACGGCCTTTGTCGTGTCCGCCCGGGTGGGCGAGATCGAGCGTCTCGGGCTCGGGGAACGCCGGCGGATCCCGGGTGGCGGCCGGCAGGCCCGCGAGCTGGTCGGGATTCCGGAGCAGCAGCGCGGTTCCCGGAGCGATCATGTCGGCGCCGCGCGGTGGTGACGCCGGCGCGCCCTTGGAAGAACTCGTGCTCCTCGTAGGGCACCGCGAGCAGCTCACAGCTCATCAGCGACGGCAGGGGCAGGGAAAGGGCCGCGTTGAGGTGGGCGAGATTCGGTGGCCACGGTGCCCGCCTCGACGACGGCCAAGCCGCCCAGCTCTCTGACAGCCATCTCGTCCACGGCCCGCAAGGCGCACGCCTGTTCGGCCGGGGTCGCGCAGGCGTGCGACGTGCGCCGTTGGCCGATAAAAACGCTTGGACTGCGCGGGAGCCCTCGCGGGACACTGCGATTCCGGGCCCGCCGTACCCGCACGTGGGTGTCGCCGCGGGTCCGCGCGGGGCCCGTCGTCGTACCCCGCCTGTCGGAGGACGACCCGAGCGAACGCGCTCACTCGAAACCGAAGCTCCACACGGCCACTGAGGCAACGGAATCTCCCCGGAAAAGCACGCGGCAGGCTGCCGCACGACCACACAGGGTTGGGATGGGATCGCCTGAATCGCGCGAGGGCTCACCGGGCAAAGGCTCGGTGCTCCTCGCCCTTCGTTATTACGGACGGGAGTTGGCCCGGCTCCGACGGCTGACGGCCCCCGCGATGCTGATGCCGGCGCTCGGCAACATCGGCATCAACTACATCGCCCCTCTGATCGTCGCGAAGCTCGTCGGCCGGATCGCCGGCGACGCCGGTATCTCCATCGGCTCGACGCTGCCGTACGTCCTCGGCTTCGCCGGCGTCCTGCTGCTCGCGGAGATGCTGTGGCGCATCGGCCTGCACTGCCTGAACCGCCTCGACGCTCTCGGCATCGAGCAGTTGTACGTCATCGGCATGGACGAGCTGTTCGCCAAGGACGCCGCGTTCTTCCACGACAACTTCGCCGGGTCGCTGACCAAGCGGGTGCTGAGCTTCGCCTCCCGCTTCGAGGAGTTCGTCGACACGATGACGTTCCAGGTCGTGGGCAGCTTCGTGCCGCTCGTTTTCGGGGCGGTGGTGCTGTGGCGCTACGAACCGCTGCTCGTCGTCGGACTCCTGGCGATGATCGCGCTGACGGCGCTGTGCGTGCTGCCCCTCATCCGCCGCCGTCAGGCGCTCGTCGATCAGCGCGAGGAGGCGATCGCCCGGGTGTCGGGCCATGTCGCCGACAGCCTGATGAACATGGACACGGTCCGGGCGTTCGCCGCCGAGGAACGCGAGGCCGCCGAGCACCGGTCCCGTGTCGCGGCCTCGCGGCGGCTCATGCTGAGGTCGTGGGACTACGGCAACCTGCGCATCGACACACTGGTCGCGCCGATGTCCGTGCTGACCAACGCGCTGGGCCTGCTGCTCGCGGTCGCGCTCGGCGGAGGGAGTCACGGCGTCGAAGCGGTCGTGGTCGCCTTCACGTACTACAGCAACGCGACGCGGATCATGTTCGAGTTCAATCAGATCTACCGTCGCCTGGAAAGCTCGATGACGGAGGCCGCGCAGTTCACCGAACTGCTGCTGAAGCCGCCGACCGTGCTCGACCCGAAGACGCCGGAAGCGCTGCTGTCCCGGGCCGCCGACGTCCGCTTCGAGCAGGTGACCTTCGCCCACGCGGGCGCGGAGCCGCTCTTCGAGGGACTCGACCTGGCGGTGCCCAGCGGGGCGAAGATCGGTCTCGTCGGCCGGTCCGGCGGGGGCAAGACCACGCTGGCCCGGCTGCTGCTGCGGATGACGGACATCGACTCCGGCCGCATCCTGATCGGAGGCCAGGACATCAGCAGACTGCGCCAGGCCGACCTGCGCGGACTGATGGCCTACGTGCCGCAGGACCCGGCGATGTTCCACCGCACACTGCGGGACAACATCGCCTTCGCCCGGCCGGACGCCACCGAGGCCGAGATCCGTCGCGCGGCCGAGGCGGCGCATGTCACGGAGTTCGCCGACGCGCTGCCGGACGGCTTCGACACCATGGTGGGCGAGCGCGGGGTCAAGCTGTCCGGCGGACAGCGCCAGCGAGTCGCACTCGCCAGGGCGATCCTGCGCGACGCACCGATCCTGCTGCTCGACGAGGCGACCAGCGCGCTGGACTCCGAGAGCGAGATCCTCGTACAAGAGGCGCTGTGGCGGCTCATGGAGGGCCGGACCGCGCTCGTCGTGGCGCACCGGCTGAGCACGGTCGCCACCATGGACCGGCTTGTCGTCCTCGACCGCGGACGAATCATCGAGCAGGGCACGCATCAGGAACTGCTCGCGTCGGAAGGCGCCTACGCGAAGCTGTGGCAGCACCAGTCGGGCGGTTTCCTCGACGACAGCCAGGAGCCGGCCGACCTGTACTGAACGCGAGCCCGGCGGGCGTGGGGTTCCCCCCCCGCGCCCGCTCGGCGGTACCCGCTCCCCGATGTCCACTCCGGGCACTGATTGACGAAAGCCGCAGAGCCCCCTTTTCGGATGTCGTTGAGTACCTGACTACTCATCAATGTTCGCAAGTACTCCTCATATTGACGGTCCGTCACGACTTGGGGCGATGATACGATCGCCGCACTTGCCGAGCGGGCTATGTGCACAAAACGACTCTTCTGGCCAAACGACTCCTCTGGCCAACCGTGTGGCCCGGACGGTAAACCCTGCGCAGTGGGCTGTTTGGCCCACCGCGCTGACGGAATTCAGTAACTGGCTGTCAGTCGCTTGAAGAGAGTCTTATGACGCAATACATGCAGGACCCGGCTCTCTGGGCTCTTATCGCTGGTACTCCGCTTGCAGCTGCCGCCATTATTCGCGGAAAGCGTTCTGCGCGGAGTTTAAGGCAGGGAAATCAAGAACTCAGGGATCACTACGCTGAGCTTGAGAATCAATATTCGGCCTCGGTGAAGAAGGCTCAGGAGCAGGCCGAAGAAGCAACGAGAACCGCGCTCAAATCGGCGATGCGGACGCTTCAGGGTCTCGCCGCCGAACAGCAGCTGGCCATTTCCAAACTGCAGAGCAAGTATGGCGAGTCGGTGATTCTCCAGGACCTCCTGGAAATCGACCACATGAACTCGCAGTTCGGACGGCGCGCCCAGTCCATCGCGGTGCTCTGCGAAGGCTGGCTGGGACGGCAGCGTGACGTCGCGTCGGTTTACGACGTGGTCCGCAGCGCGCAGGGCAGAATCCGGCACTTCCAGCGGATCGAAATTCTTTCGCAGGTCGATTTCGCGGTCACCAACCGGGCCGTCGAACCGGTGGCGCTGGCCCTTGCCGAACTGCTCGACAACGCCACCAGCTACTCGGCACCGGAAACCAGTGTCGAGATCAATGTCCGTGCCGTGCCCAAGGGTATCTGCATCGTCGTCGACGACGCCGGTGTCGGCATGAACGAGGAGGAGAAGGCCCGAGCGGCGAAACTCCTTTCGAGTGAGCGGGCCTCGGGTGTTTCCGGGCTCGGCAATCCTCCGCAGTTCGGCTTCGCGGTGATCGGTGTGCTCTGTGAACGCTACGGCTTCACGGTGTCCGTCGACTCGACCTCTCCCTACGGGGGTGTGCGAGCGGTGGTCCTGCTGCCGGACGAGCTGCTCACCAGCATGCCGCAACCAAAGGAGCGAGCACAGACTGTGAGCACTGTTCCCTCGCTGAACCCGAGCGGCCCGGAACCCGCCGCGGCCGTGTCCACGACCGCCGACGGTCTTCCCAAGCGCCGCCGCAGGCGGGCCATGGCCATCGTGCCGCCGAGTTCCGACACCACGGGCGCCCCCATGACCACGGGCACCCCGATCCGCTCCGAAGAGGAGACCGCCTCGATCATGGGTGCCTTCCAGCGCGGCACGCAGTCCGGTCGAGCCGCGCTCCCGGAGCCTGCGGGCCGCACGGGCAACGCACATGACGCAAGCAGCGAAGGGCATGAGGTTTCGTGAACAACGATCTGTCATGGATGCTTGACGGCGTCCTGGAGATTCCCGGGGCTCTGCACGCGGTCCTGGTCTCCGCCGACGGGCTCTTGATGGCGTCCTCCAAGGGGGTCGGCAGGGACCATGCGGACACCGTCGCCGCCGCGATGAGCGGTGTGCAGTCACTGAGCCGCTCCATCGGGTTCTTCTGCGACGGATCCGATCTGAAGTGGCGCCAGACGCTCGTCGAGTTCGACGGTGGCTGGGTCTTCCTCATCTCCGCCGGTGACGGCGCCTACCTCG
Organism: Streptomyces sp. NPDC090798; assembly: GCF_044768965.1. Lineage (NCBI taxonomy): Bacteria > Bacillati > Actinomycetota > Actinomycetes > Kitasatosporales > Streptomycetaceae > Streptomyces > Streptomyces sp. NPDC090798. Next base: position 405,466 of record NZ_JBIVXA010000002.1, on the reverse strand, counting down.
CGGTCTCGGCCTCTCCCAACGTCGAGATGGGGGAGATCACCTTCCGCATGCAGCAGCTCGTCGGCCAGCTGGGCAAGGCGCTGACGACTCCGCCGCGCGAGAACATCGGCGCACGCCAGTGACCGATTCCGAGCGGCAGGAGCCCGAGGCCGCGGAGTTAGTGCGGCCGTACGTCATCACCAATGGCCGGGACCTTCCCGACGGCGACCAGTTCTCCCTGATCACGCTGGTCACGGCGGCCGCCGACCATCAGCAGCGGCCGGCCCGGCTCTCTCCGGAGGAACAGAGCCTGCTGGAGATGTGCTCCGGCGGCTACCTCTCGGTCGCCGAGATCGCGGGACACCTGCGCCTGCCCATGGGCGTGGTGAAGATCCTTCTCAACGCCCTCGCCGAAGGCGGTTACCTCATCACGCGCGCGCCGGTGGCGCGCGCCCGCCTGGTCGACGAGCAGATTCTTCAGGAGGTGCTGGATGGTCTCCGGGCCCGTTTTGGATGAGAAGGCGTACGTCCGTGGTGGAGCGGCGCAGACCGCCGTGAAGATCCTGATCGTCGGGCACTTCGCGGTGGGCAAGACCACCTTCGTCGGGACGATGTCAGAGATTCCTCCGCTGTCCACGGAGGAGACGATGACACAGGCCGGCGAGGAGATCGACGACCTCAAGGGCGTCCGCGGCAAGACCACCACCACGGTGGCCATGGACTTCGGACGCCTCACGATCAGTGATCACGTCGTGCTGTACCTGTTCGGTACGCCGGGCCAGCAGCGGTTCGTGCAGATGTGGGAGGACATGGCGCGCGGCGCTCTCGGGGCGCTCGTGCTGGTCGACCCCGAGCGGCTGGCGGATTCCTTCGCCGTCATCGACCTGATCGAGCAGTACGGACTCGCCTACGCCATCGCCGTGAACCACTTCGACGGTACGCCGATGCGTGGTGAAGAGGCGCTGCGTGAGGCGCTGGACCTGCTCCCCGACACCCCGGTCGTCACCTGCGACGCTCGCGACGAGAATTCATCAGCAAGCGCCCTGATCACCCTCGTTCACTATTTGCAGGACCGTGCCCGCTAGGAGCAAGCATGAACACTGAATCCACCGCCCCCGTGCCACCACCCGGCTGCCCGGCTCATGCCACGGGTGAGCCGGTGCCGTTGCACGGGTCGGAGTTCGCGGCCGATCCGCAAGCCTATTACGAGTACATGCGTCACTACGGGCCGACCGCTCCGGTCGAACTCGCCCCCGGTGTCGAGGCGACCCTGGTCACGGATTACTCGGCGGCGCTCCAGCTGCTCCAGAACGCGGGTGCCTTCGGGAAGGACTCGCGCCGCTGGCGGGATTTCAACGAAGGTGCGATCAGTCCGGACAGTCCGGTGCTTCCGCTTCTGGTGTACCGGCCCAACGCCATGTTCAGTGACGGGGCCGACCACATGCGGCTGCGGCAGGCGATCACGGACAGCTTCGCGCGTGTCGATTCGCATTGGCTGAGCCAGAGCGCCGAGCGGGTCTCCAATTACCTCATCGCCCAGTTCCACACCCGCGGTTCGGCCGATCTGCTCAACGACTACGCCAAGCTGCTGCCGCTTTTCGTGTTCAACGAACTCTTCGGCTGCCCCGCGGAGATCGGCGACCGGGTCCTCTTCGGTATATCCGGCATTTTCGACGGTGTGAACGCCGAGAAGGCGAACGAGGTACTGGGCCAGGCGGTGGGCGAGCTGGTGGCCCTCAAGCGCTCCCGGCCCGGCGACGACGTCACCTCCTGGCTGATGCAGCATCAGGCACGCCTGACCAACGAGGAGATGGCCCACCAGCTCGTCCTGCTCCTGGGCGCCGGCGCGGAGCCGCTGCGCAACCTCATCTCCAACACCCTGCACCTGCTGCTGACCAACGACCGTTACGCGGCAGGCGGGTTGATCGAAGAGGCCATCGACACCACGCTGTGGAAGAACCCGCCCATGGCGAACTACGCGCCGCACTACCCGGCGGCCGACATGGAGTTCGGGGGACAGAAACTGGCGGCGGGCGACCTCGTGCTGGTCAGCTTCGCGGCCGCCAACACCGACCCGGCGCTCGCGGCGTCCCGTCACGCCTCCAGCAACCGCTCCCACCTGGCGTGGAGCGCGGGACCGCACGCCTGCCCGGCCAAGGACCCCGCCCGGCTCATCACCGTGACGGCCATCGAGAACCTCTTCAACCGGTTGCCCGACGTCGAACTGGCCGTGCCCGAGGACAGTCTGACGTGGCGTCCGGGTCCCTTCAACCGGGCGCTGGCCGCGCTTCCGGCCCGTTTCACCCCCGTACGTGCCACCCGGCAGCCCGACCCCCAGCACCGTCCGGAGACCGCGGCGCACAGCGACCAAGGAGGTGCGCAGGGCCGGCAGGAGCGTGGCGGGCTGTGGAGTTCGTTCCTGTCCTGGTGGAAGGCGTGAGATACGCAACAGCTGCCAACATCCCCGCACTGCATCAACGTTCAACCGGAGGGGTAGGGAAGAGCGCGGCAATCGTGTTGATCACAAGTTAAAGGAGGTGTCGTGGAGCCCTCGACCACAGACGCCACTTCAGCACAGCACTCCGCAGCCACGCGCCGTCCCCGACGACAGACTTCCCAAGGGAGCTTCGACCCCCGCGCCATACCCGTCGCACCACACATGCCGGATGGCGAGATACCCGCCCGCACAGGCGGGTATCTTTTTGCCCTCCTTCCCGGGCTCACCCGCCGGGAGGGCCGATGATCACCTCCCCCCGCACTGGGGGCGGCCCGGTCACGGCAACGCAACCGCTCGGCGGTTACGTGGCCGACCAGTTACTCCGACTGTGCCAAGCCATGGGTCTGGATCCGTCCGACGGCGAGATCTACGCGCGTGTCCTGACCGACTGTCTCGGTCCCGTCGCGGAACGTCCGTTGGACGAGCCGCCGACCTACCCGAGTTTCCTGTCCGACGACCACACGCCGGTGGAGTACTCCCTCGCCTTCGTGCCGGACGCGCCCCCCACCCTGCGCGTGCTGCTGGAACCGGGTTACGGTGCCGAAGGCCTGGCGGAGAACGGGCGCGTCGGACTGCGCGTGGTCCGGGCCATGGCGGAGCGCTGGGGCTTCGGCACCGACCAGCTCGACCGGCTGGAGGACCTGTTCTTCCCGCCGGCCCCCGAGGGCCCGCTGGCGCTGTGGCTGGCCCTGGAGTTGCGGCCCGGCGGAGTCCCCAAGGTCAAGGTCTATCTGAACCCGGCGGCGTCCGGAGCGGATCGGGCCGCCGAGACGGTGCGTGAGGCACTGGACAGGCTCGGCCACCGGCAGGCGTTCGCCGCGCTGCCCCGGGCCGACGGCTATCCGTTCTTCGCCCTCGACCTCGGGGACTGGGAGACACCCCGGGTGAAGGTCTACGTCACCCATCGGAACCTGGCCGCCGCCGACGCGGGTGAGCTGCCCCGCACGGACCCCGGCCCGCGGCCCGCGACCGTACGGGAGTTCCTGCGGGTCGCTGCGGGTCTCGACAGCTCGCCGCAGCACCCCGGCGCCGGGAAAGACATACGGCTGGAGGGGCGCCCCGTGCTCTCCTGCCACTCCTTCACCGAGTCCGGGACCGGCCTGCCGAGCGGCTTCACCCTCCACGTGCCGGTCAGGGACTACGTCCGGCACGACGGGGAGGCCTACGCGCGGGCGGTGGCCGTGCTGCGCCGACACGGCATGGACACCGCGGCGCTCGACCGGTCGCTGGCGACCGTCACCTCGCGGCTGCTGCACGACGGCGTGGGGCTCATCGCCTATCTGGCGCTGGTGTACGAGCGTGGCCGACCGCCCCGTGTGACCGCGTACATCTCCTCGGAGGCGTACGCGGTACGGCCGCCGTTGCCGGCTCAGCCGCCCCCTCAGACGTTCTCCCCCCATCGCGCGGCGGGTACCGAGCCGCGCGAGACCCTCCACTCAGTAGGAAACGGAAAGGCAGGAGCAGAAATCAGGATGGAGCCGTACCGGATCAAGGTCGTCGAACCTATCCCGCTCACGACCCCCCAGCAGCGCAAGGCGGCACTCGAACGAGTGCACTACAACCTGTTCGATCTGCGCGCGGAGGAGGTGACCATCGATCTGCTGAGCGACTCGGGGACCGGTGCGCTGTCCTCGGCGCAGCTCGCCGTGGGCATGGCCGGTGACGAGTCCTACGCGGGCTCGCGATCCTTCTACCGTTTCCGGGACACGGTGGCGGAACTGACCGGCTTCAGCCACATCCTGCCGGCCCACCAAGGGCGCGCGGCGGAACGACTCCTGTTCTCCAACCTCCTCAAGCCCGGCGACACCGTCCTGTCCAACACGCACTTCGACACCACCCGCGCCAATGTGGAGCTGGCGGGCTGTGTGGCCCGCGACCTGCCCTGCGCCGAGGCGCGGAACCTGGACAGCGCGGCGCCCTTCAAGGGGAACATCGACCTCGAGGCCCTGGAGCGGGGACTGACCGAGACGACCGGCTCGCGTGTCGCCGCGGTCGTCATGACCATCACCAACAACGGCGGTGGCGGTCAGCCCGTCTCCATGGAGAACCTGAAGCGGACCTCCGAACTCTGCCGCCGGCACGGCGTCCCCCTGATCCTGGACGCCGCACGGTTCGCCGAGAACGCCTGGCTGGTCACCCGGCACGAGGCGGCCTACAAGGACCGCACCCCGCGCCAGGTCGCCGAAGAAGCGTTCCGGCTGGCCGACGGCTGTGTGATGAGCGCCAAGAAGGACGGCATCGTCCACATCGGCGGCTTCATCGGACTGAACGATCCGGAACTCGCCCAGAAGTGCGAACTCCTCCTCATCGCCACCGAGGGGTTCCCCACCTACGGGGGGCTGGCCGGACGCGACCTCGACATGATCGCCCAGGGCCTCCAGGAGGTGACCGAACCTTCCTACCTCGCGGAGCGGGCGGAGAGCGCCGACCACCTGGCCGGGCGGGTCCGCGCCGCCGGCGTGGACATCCTCGAGCCGCCCGGTCTGCACGCCATCTACCTCAACGCGGGCCGGCTGCTGCCCCACATACCGCCCCACCAGTACCCCGGCCACGCCCTCGCCTGCCGGCTCTACCTGGAGGGCGGCATCCGGTCGGCCGAACTGGGTTCGCTGTACCTCGGAGAGGAGGACGAGGACGGGAACCCGGTGAAGAGCCCGCCGTACGAGCTGGTGAGGCTGGCGCTGCCGCGCCGCGTCTACACGCGCAGCCACTACGACCACGTCGGCAGAACCCTGGAGACCATCGCCAAGAACGCGGACTCCGTGCACGGCTACCGGATCGTGGAACAGTCCCCGATCCTGCGGCACTTCCGTGCCAAGCTCCAGCCGGTGACCGCCTAGCGGGCGGGGTGACTGCGCTCTGAGGCCGATGCCCGGTCACGTCGATCTCGACGTGACCGGGCATCGGCTCGTCGCTGCTCGGCCGCTCCTACCCGAAGTGGCTGTCGGTGCTCTCCCCGTCCTCCGTGGCCGCGTGGGCGACACAGCGGAAGGCGCGCAGTGCGTCGGCCCACTGCTGGGCGGTCGGCGGCAGGATGTCCGTGCCCCACCGGCCGGTGACGGCCCGTCCGGCGGCCGTTCTGGACTTCAGCATGACCTCCCCTGGAGGTGCAGACGATCCCCCAGGGAGCCGCCGGGGCACAGTTCGAGCACCATGTACGGGCGGTTGTCGCCGAATACTCCGGCGTCGTACACCGGGACCACGTGCGGATCCCGGACAGCTGCCCGGCGGCGGTGACCTCCCGCATGAACCGCTGCCGGTCGCGGGGCGAGTCGAGCACCCTGCTGTCCACCTTGAGCGCCACCTCGCGGCCCACGGCCAGCTGCCGCGCCCGGTACACCGTGGCGAACCCGCCCTGGCCCAGGACCTCCTGGATCTCGTACCCGGCCAGTCGCATCCGTTCGAACCGCATCGTGCCCGTCATCCCCCAGCGCAGGAACACCCCCGCGGCAGCATGTCTGACCGGGGACCGCGCCGACTTCAGCGGAGGCCCGAAGTCAGGACAGCCGGCCCACGTGGGCCAGGGCCTGCTTGAGGAGGGCGCCGTGGCCGCCCGGCATCTCGCCCAGGACCGCGGGTGACGAGGCCTCCTCGGGGCTGAACCAGACCAGGTCGAGGGCGTCCTGCCGGGGGCGGCAGTCGCCCGTCACCGGGACGATGTAGGCGAGGGAGACCGCGTGCTGGCGGGGGTCGTGGAACGGGGTGACACCCACCGTGGGGAAGTACTCGGCGACGGTGAAGGGCTGTAGCGAGGTCGGGATGCGGGGGAGCGCCACCGGGCCGAGGTCCTTCTCCAGGTGGCGCAGGAGGGCGTCCCTGACCCGCTCGTGGTGCAGCACCCGGCCCGAGACGACGGTGCGGCTGACCGTCCCGTCCGGCCCAATGCGCAGCAGCAGTCCGATGCTGGTGACTTCGCCGTTGTCGTCGACGCGGACCGGTACGGCCTCGACGTACAGGATCGGCATGCGTGCGCGCGCGCTTTCGAGTTCGTCGGGCGTCAGCCAGCCCGGCGTGGTCTCGGTCATGTCAGACATTGGGTGATCATACTTTCAACCCTTCCGGATCCGCGCACAGCGCTCGTCGTGGTGTCTGGTGGCCATTGTCACCACCCACAACGTGCGGGTGGTCGTCTTCACCACCCACAACGTGCGCGCGGCGGAACGGATACGCCGACCGGCCGGATCGGTAGGGAAAGCCGTCGGACGAGCAGGGCAGACGTCGGATCGGCAGGGCAGCCGTCGCGTCAGTAGGGCAGCAGGCGGCCCGACGGCGTCCTGCGGTCGATCGTCACCTCGCGCCCGGTGGCGGGGCGACGGCTGGGGCGAATGCGGATCTGGCGGTTCATGGCGGCCTCCTCGGACTCGTACAACCAGCTTCCACGCCGCCGCGCTCACGCGCGTCGTGCTCACGGGCCACCCGCACCTCTCCCTGAGGAGCAGATGCGCGACCCGGTCGTACTACCAAGGAGGGATGCCGACCCTGGGGCACGGTCCGGCGCGATGCCGTGCTCTCCGGGCTTATCCCCGTTCCGCCTTCGCGTATTCCGTCGCCATGCCATCGGCGAAGTCGCGGCCGGTGAGGTGGACGTCCTCGAGGTGGCCGCGAGGGCCGCCGGGCGCCGCCATCCGAGTGAAGGCGGCCTCCTGTGCGCCCCGGGTGAACCTCGTCCGTGCGCCCCACGTGAACGTGGGCGAGGGTTAACCCTCGATTGCCCCCGACCTGAATGACATGTCTGGGTCAAGCTGCCATTCTTCTTCCTCACCTGCCGGACAGGCCTCACACGGTCTGCGCAGGGGCCCCGCACTGCTCAGCTCGTCCCGGCCAGCACATCCCGTCTGCCCGGGTCTGTCACCGGCCGTCGACGCGCGGCCGCAGCAGTAGGAGTACGAGTGAGACGAATCCCCCGTCAGGCGGCCGCAGCCGGAGCGCTGGCGGCCACCGCCGCGTTCCTGGCCGTCGGCATACAGACGGTCCCCGCGGCCGCCAAGCCTGCCGCCCCCCACCCCAGTCCGCTGCGCTCCGGAGGACTGGAGGCCAAGCTCACCCCCGCCCAGCACTCGGCCCTGCTGAAGAGCGCGGCACAGAAGACCACGGCGACCGCCGGCACCCTGGGCCTCGGGGCCAAGGAGAAGCTGGTCGTCAAGGACGTCGTCAAGGACCAGGACGGTACGCTCCACACCCGCTACGAGCGCACCTACGCCGGTCTGCCGGTGCTGGGCGGCGACGTGATCGTGCACACCCCGCCGGCCTCCCTCGCCGTCGGCACGGTGAGCAGCACCTTCAACAACAAGCGGACCATCAAGGTCGCTTCCACCACCGCGACCTTCACCAAGTCCGCCGCCGCGAGCAAGGCGCTGAAGGCCGCCAAGTCCCTGGCCGCCGAGAAGCCCACCACCGACAGTGCCCGCAAGGTGATCTGGGCCGGCAGCGGCACCCCGAAGCTTGCCTGGGAGACCGTGATCGGCGGTCTCCAGGACGACGGCACCCCGAGCCAGCTGCACGTCGTCACCGACGCCACCACCGGCCAGGAGCTCTACCGCTACCAGGGCATCAAGACCGGTACGGGCAACACCCAGTACAGCGGCACGGTCACGCTGAACACCACGCTGTCCGGTTCGACGTACCAGCTGTACGACACCACGCGGGGCGGCCACAAGACGTACAGCCTCAACAACGGCACGTCGGGCACGGGCACGTTGATGACCGACTCCGACGACACGTGGGGCACCGGAGCCGGCTCGAACACCCAGACCGCCGGCGCGGACGCCGCCTATGGCGCACAGGAGACCTGGGACTTCTACAAGAACACGTTCGGCCGCAGCGGCATCAAGAACGACGGGGTCGCGGCCTACTCGCGCGTCCACTACAGCTCGGCGTACGTCAACGCCTTCTGGGACGACAGCTGCTTCTGCATGACCTACGGCGACGGTTCGGGCGGCACCCACGCGCTCACCTCGCTCGACGTGGCCGGCCACGAGATGAGCCACGGCGTCACCTCCAATACGGCGGGCCTGGACTACACCGGTGAGTCCGGCGGCCTCAACGAGGCGACCTCCGACATCTTCGGCACCGGCGTCGAGTTCTACGCCAACAACGCCTCCGACGTCGGCGACTACCTCATCGGCGAGAAGATCGACATCAACGGCGACGGCACGCCGCTGCGTTACATGGACAAGCCGAGCAAGGACGGCGGCTCCGCGGACAGTTGGTACTCCGGCGTCGGCAACCTGGACGTCCACTACTCCTCGGGCCCGGCGAACCACATGTTCTACCTGCTCTCCGAGGGCAGCGGCACCAAGGTCATCAACGGCGTCACGTACAACAGCACGACCTCCGACGGAGTCGCCGTCGCGGGCATCGGCCGGGCCGCGGCCCTGCAGATCTGGTACAAGGCGCTGACGTCGTACATGACGTCCAGCACCAACTACGCGGGCGCCCGCACCGCCGCCCTGAACGCGGCCACCGCCCTGTACGGCGCGAGCTCCACCCAGTACGCGGGGGTGGCGAACGCCTTCGCGGGCATCAACGTCGGCAGCCATGTCACGCCGCCGTCGAGCGGGGTGACCGTCACCAACCCGGGCAGTCAGTCCTCCACCGTCGGCACCGCGGTGAGTCTTCAGGTCTCGGCCAGCAGCACCAACACCGGCTCGCTGAGCTACGCCGCGACCGGGCTGCCCACCGGCCTGTCGATCAACAGCTCCACCGGAGCGATCACCGGTACGCCGACCACCGCCGGGACGTACAGCACCACGGTCACCGTGACCGACAGCACCGGAGCCACCGGAACCGCGTCCTTCACCTGGACCGTCAGCTCCTCCGGGGGCGGCGGCACCTGCACCTCGACCCAGTTGCTCGGCAACCCGGGCTTCGAGTCCGGCAACACCACCTGGACCGCGACCAGCGGCGTGATCACCAACTCCAGCAGCCAGGCGGCGCACGCCGGTTCGTACAAGGCGTGGCTGGACGGCTACGGCTCGACGCACACCGACACGCTCTCCCAGTCGGTGACGATCCCGTCCGGCTGCAAGGCCAGCTTCACCTTCTACCTGCACATCGACACCGCGGAGACCACCACCAGCACCGCGTACGACAAGCTGACGGTCACCGCCGGCACCACCACGCTGGCGACGTACTCCAACCTCAACAAGGCAACGGGGTACACGCAGAAGACCTTCGACCTGTCCTCGTTCGCCGGTACCACCGTCGCCCTGAAGTTCAGCGGCGTCGAGGACTCCTCGCTCCAGACCAGCTTCGTCGTCGACGACACCGCCGTCACGACCAGCTGATCGATCCGATCGACACCGTCTGACGCCTCCCCGGCAACAGCCGCGGCGTGGGTCACCCGCCAGGGTGGCCCACGCCGCGTCGGTGTGTCGTCGTTCCCGTGATGTCGTCGTTCCCGCGCAGGTTCAGGCGAGGGCGAGGAAGAGCTTCTCGAGTTCGGCCTCGGACATCGGGGGCGTCTCGTCGTCGGCCGTGGCCAGGCACTGGCGCATCCCGCTGGCGATGATCTTGAATCCGGCCCGGTCGAGGGCGCGGGAGACGGCGGCGAGTTGGGTGACCACGTCCTTGCAGTCGCGGCCGGCCTCGATCATGGCGATGACGCCGGCGAGCTGCCCCTGGGCGCGGCGCAGGCGGTTGAGGATCGCGGTACTGGCTTCCTCGTCGACGGACATGGCCATGGGGTGGCTCCTCCTCGGGGTGGTGCCGTTCAGTTTACCCCCTGGGGTATCAAGGGGGGCGGCCGTCCGGGAGGCCACCAGTCGGCCCGCCCGGTCCGATGACCTTCTTTATCGCGAGATCGTCAACCGGCCGGTGCGCCCGGGCGACCCTTGGAGGAGTCCGCCGAGGGGGCGAGAGTGCCGAGCCCGGCGGCGAGAACGAGCCAGACGGCGGCGACGACTTTCGGGGTGGCGGTGGCCCCTCGGGGTGGCCCGGCCCGTTCCCGGGCCCTCGCCGTGGTCCGAGGTCGGCCCCCGGGTGCCCGTCCGCGGTCGAGGATTTTGGCGCGATCGACCCCCGCGCCGTTGAGGCGGATGTGATTTCGGCCCCCTTTTGGTGCGGTCTCCCTCATGGCGTGACGTTTCCGCAGACGTGAGGTGCCGCAAGTGCATGCATGAAATGTGTAGCACGGTATGAGGTACGCCGGAACGTAGTCCTCCGTTTTCCATGCGGATGAGTGGTCCGTATTCCCGCTGGTTTGTTGGTGTGTTGACTCGGAAAAGAACCTTCGCGACGGGTGGGGATAGGCCGTGCGAATTTTCTGATTCGCACCAGGGAATCAAGCTCGGGGCCATGAATCACAGGGAATTGCTAGACCACTTAGATGAGTGCGGAATTGTTGATCGAGCAATTGATCGAGCAAGCCACGAATGCCAGGAAGAGGTGCGGCGGGATTTCTCCTGGGATGTGATCGCCAGTCACCGGGAGCGACTGATGAGGCTGGTCCGCCGCCGGCTGCCGAATGCTCAGGACGCGGAGGACTGCGTTCAGGAAGCGATGCTCAGAGCGGCCGCCCACGGCAATCTCGACCAGGACCGGATCGGTCCCTTTCTGACCTCGGTCGCCCTGCGTCTTTGTGTGGACCACTACCGCGAACTGGAGCGGAGGCGGCGGCTGTTGCGCCGCGCGGCGGACGTGGGCGGACCCGAGCTGCCGGACGAAGGCGTGTGCGACCAGGACTTCGGGCGCTGGCTGCTCGGCCAGGTGCACCTGCTGCGGGGCCGGGAGCGACAGGTGGTCCTCGCCCGCGCCCACGGGATCTCCACGCTGGAATTCGCCCGCATGCACCAGATCTCGGTCAAGGCGGCCGAAGGCGCGTTCACCCGGGGGCGGGCTCGGCTGCGGCTGGTCTGCGCCAGGGCCCTCGACGGCGCCGCGGCATAACGGATTTCCGCCTTCCTTCCGCGTCCGGCGCAGGCCGGGAGCGGGGGACGAAAACGGCTCCCGAATTCCGGGAGTGCGGATGAGATGGAAAGGGTAGTGACCGTGAGCAAGAATAACACCCAGGACACCATCAAGGATTTCATCGGCGATATCGCCGACAGCACCAAGAAGGCATTCGACGAAATTCTCGACCGGAAAGGCGGTGACACGCATTCCGTGGACTGGATCACCGCGGGAAATCCCTATCAGGCGCTGAACGGACTTCCCGGCGATGTGCTGCGGACGGTGAGCGCGCTGTCCGCCCTCGGCGGCGTGGCCAACCCCGTGGCCGCCCTCGCCAACGCGGCCAACGCCGCGGCCGGCCTCGGCGCCGCCAACCCGCTGGCCGCGCTCGCCGGCGCGGCCCCCAACCCGCTGGCCGCACTGGGCGGTGGGGCGCCCAATCCGCTCGCGGCCCTCACGGGCGGCGGCGCGAACCCGCTCGGCGCCCTCGGCGGTGCCAATCCGCTCGGCGCCCTCGGTGGTGCCAATCCGCTGGGCGCCCTCGGACAGGTCGCCGGCGGGGCGGCCTCGGCCGTCTCGGGCGCGGCCGACATGGCGGACGGCCTGGCCGCACTGCCCCGGCAGATCGCCCAGCTCTCCGAGCTCGTCGCCTCCCTGGTGAACGTGCTGGAGGGCGTCCAGGGGGTGGCAGGCGCCATGGCGGGCGCCGGGCGGGCACCGGCGGCGAGGAAGAGCGGCTGAGCCGCCGCTGATCCGGGGCTCCACCGGGCGCGTACCGCCTCACCTCGGGTGAGTGATCGCGCCGCATGACCCACGTGCGTGGGCGATCGCACGGATGACCGACGGAACTCGTCAGGCACAGGAGGTTGTGACACATGGGTGCCATGCTCGGCAGTCGGCTCCGGCTGGTTGTGAAGGTGCTGGGAAGCCTCGTCGCCGACGAGGTCGGCCAGGTGACGCGGGAGCGCCGGCGGTCTCGGCAGGACCCGAACTCCCCGGCGGAGGGCGAGGCCTCCGCCGGGGACGGGGCCACCTCCGTGGACGGGGCACGCCGTGCGAAGGCGGTGCGGCACGCCCTGGAGAGCCTCGGCCCGTTCTATGTGAAGCTCGGCCAGATCCTCTCCACCCGGCCCGACATGGTGCCCGCCTCCATGATCGGCGAACTGCAGAACCTCCACGACCAGGTCGACGTCCAGCCCTTCGCCCTCTTCGAGCCCGTGCTCCAGGAGGAGCTGGGAATGGACTGGAAGCGCCGCTTCGACGACGTCGAGACGGTCCGCCCGCTCGGGGCGGCCTCGCTGGCCCAGGTCTACCGGGTGACCCTGCCCGGCGGCCGGCCCGCCGTGGTGAAGATCCAGCGGCCGGGGATCCGGGACACCGTCCGCGCGGACATGGCACTGATGCGCAAGGCGTCCCGGATCGTCGCCCGTACCGCACCCCGCTTCAACGAGGTCATCGACGTCGAGGCGATGCTCGGCTCCATCTTCGACGCGATGGAACCCGAGCTGGACTTCACCGGCGAGGCCCGCAACATGGACGAGGCCCGCGAGAACATCCGCCGCTATCCGTCGCTGTCCGTGCCCCGGGTCGTCCACGCCACCCCCAAGGTGCTGATCCAGTCGCTCGCACCCGGCACCTCCGTACGCCATCTCGACCGCCGCTCGTTCAGCGACCGGGAGCGCACGGACATCGGCAAGGACCTGCTGCGCTTCATGTACCGCGGGTACTTCGTCGACCGGATGTTCCACGCCGACCCGCACGCGGGCAACGTCTTCGCGCTGCCCGGCGGCCCGGCCACCCTCATCGACTGGGGCATGGTCGGCCGACTCGACCGGCGCACCAGCCTCCAGCTGCTGCCCCTGCTCATGGCCATCGCGCAGAACGACGGCCACGGTCTCGCCCACGCGTGGGCCGACATGGGCCGGGTCACCGCCTGGTCGAACCTGCCCGCGTTCGCCGCCGACATGGCCGCGCTGGTCCCCAAGGTCGCCACCGCCTCCCTGGAGGACATCAACTTCGGGGTGTCCCTGACCACCGTCCTGGAGAAGGCGACCCGGCGGGGCATCGGCTCGGCGCCCGCCATCTCCCTGCTCGGCAAGTCCTTCGCGAACCTGGAGGGTTCGGTGCGCTGTCTCGCGCCGGACATCGCCCTCGCGGAGGTCTTCAAGGCGGAGGCGCGCGGGATCATCCTGGCCCTGATCCGCGAGTACTTCTCCGTGGACCAGGTCGCCCGCAACACGATGGACCTGCTCTCGGCCGCCGCGTCCGCCCCCGAACAGTGGCGCGGGCTGCTCTCCGACGCGGCCAACCGCCAGTTCGCGCTCCAGCTCCACGAGCCGCACACGCCCTCCTCCATGGGCGGACAGCGGCCCTGGTCACCCTCACGCGGGCTGATGGCGCTGGGCGCCGCGGCCCTGTTCCTCGACCGCCGCCGCACGCCCCGCTGACCCACCCCACCATCCGACCCACCGTCGCCGCTCCCCTCCACAGCCCATGTCAACCGCACGCACAAAGGAATCACCCATGCCCATGCAGCAACACGACGCTCAGCGCGAAGCGGCTCCCGGCGCCCTGGACGGGGTCTCGGAGACGGCCCTGTGGACCGTCCGCATGCGGGCCCATGAATCCGCGCGGGCGGACGCCCTCTTCGACGACCGGCTCGCGGGCGAGTTCCTGAACGCCGCCGGGGCGGCCGGCGCCCCGCCGGGAGCCGGCGTCCTGCAGAAGGTGCTGCCCGACTGGCTGGCCGTCCGCACCCGCTTCTTCGACGACCACCTGCTCGCCACGACCCGGGAGGGACGCGCGCAGGTCGTGCTGCTGGGAGCGGGGCTCGACACCCGTGCCTTCCGGCTCGACTGGCCCGCCGGAACCCATGTCTTCGAGGTCGACCTGCCGGCCGTACAGACCTTCAAGGCACGGGTCGTCGACGGACGTACGCCGGACACCGCCCGGCGCACCACGGTCGCCGCCGACCTGCTGGGCGACTGGCGCGGCGCGCTGCTCGCCGCCGGGTTCGACCCCGGCCTGCCCACCGCCTGGCTGTGCGAGGGGCTGCTCTTCTACCTGGCACCGGAGGCGGTGGAGCGTCTGATCGGCACGGTGAGCGCGCTCTCCGCACCGGGCAGCAGCCTCGGCGCCGAGTGCCTCAACGCCGACACCGCCGACTCGCCCTTCGTGAAGCCCTGGCTGGAGGCCCTGTCCGGCACGGGGACACCGTGGGTGTGGCACCTCGCGGACGCGGAGCGCTGGTGGGGCGGCTACGGCTGGCAGGCACGGGTCGCGGACCTGCTGGCCCTGCCGTACGCCGTCGAGCGGTTCGCCCCGCATCTGGCCGCGTTCTCGGGGGTCGAGAAGGACAGCATGATCCTGGTCACCGCGACGATTCCGGACGGCGGGGCGGCCTCGGACGACGGGACGAGCCCGGTCGGCGGGCGGTGACCGTGGACGGCCACAATCTCTGCCAGACCCCCACCACCTACCGTCTGCTGCGCCTCGAATACCTGCTGGGGCTCCTGGTGGCCGCGGGATTCTTCCTCGCGCACCTGGCCGAGGTGCGCTGGTGGGTCGCCGTCGTCCTGTTCGCCTACGTCGACGTCATCGGCTATCTGCCGGGCGCGCTCGCCTATCACCGCAGCCCCGACCAGCAGGTCTCCCGCGTCTACTACGTGCTCTACAACACCATGCACAGCCTGAGCGTGCAGGGCGCGGTCCTAGGCGCCTGGGTCCTGGCGTTAGGCTGGGAGTGGGCGCTGCTGGTGCTGCCCATCCATCTCTTCGGGGACCGGGCGCTGTTCGGCAACTTCGCCAAGTCGTTCACCGTGTCCTTCGAACCGGTTCCGCACCCCGCCGTGCAGGGCCCGCTGCGGGACTTCGCCACCGTCCCCTGGCACGAGGCGGCGGTGCGGTGAGCGCCGCGCAGGCGCCGGCCGACACGGAGGCGTACGAGATGCTGCGCCGGTACGGCAGCCACAGCAGCGCCTTCCTCGCGATGAACAGCGGGAACCGCCGCTTCCGCACGGACGGTGTCGACGGCTTCGTCCCGTACCGGGAGGCCGGCCGACGACATCTGTTCCAACTGGGCGGGCCCGTATGCGCGGTGGAGGACCAGCCGAGCCTGCTGACCGCGCTGCTCGCCCGGGCCGGCAGCGAGCGGCGCCGGGTCGCCGCCGTTCAACTCTCCCGTCCACAGGCCGAACTGCACGCCGGACACGGCTTCGTCGTCAACCAGTTCGGCGCCTCCTTCAGCATCGCGCTCGACGGGTACAGCCTCGGCGGCCAGCGCATGGTCAAGGTGCGCAACATGGTCAACCGGGCCCGCAGGGAAGGAGTTTCAGTCACCGAGGTGCCCGCCGAGGAGCGGGACGGCGAGGACGTCACCGCCGCCCTCGACGCGGTGGACGCCGCCTGGCTGCGCGCCAAGGGGCGGCACGTCAAGGAACTCGAGTTCCTGATCGGCGAGCGCGGTGGCCCCGGCGCACCGCACCGCCGCCTGTTCACCGCCGTCCACGAGGGACGGACGGTCGGTTACGTGTCGTACTCACCGGTCTTCGGCGAACACGCCGGCTGGCTGTACGACCTCACACGGCGGCTCCCGGACGCGCCGCCCGGCACGGTGGAGCTGCTGTTCGCCACCGCCCTGCGCCAGTTCCAGGACGAGGGCTCAGGCTGGCTGCACCTCGGCTTCACCCCGTTCGTCCAGCTCGGCCCGGACACGGCGGCGCCCGGCCCGACCAGCACCTTCCTGCACCGCTGCGTGGAGGTGCTGGCGGCCAAGGGGCGCGCCGTCTATCCGGCGGCCGCCCAGGAGTCCTTCAAGCTGAAATGGCGCCCACAGCTCATCGAACCGGAGTACCTGGCCTTCCAGGGCCGGGTGAGCCCCGGCGCCGTCTGGCAGCTGATGCGCCTCACCAAGTCGGTCTGACCCGCTCCCGGGCACCGGCTGTCCCCGTGACTCAGAAAGGCTGAAATGACCACATCCATCGAGAAGTTCCCTGTGGAGGCCGACCGCCACCGCGCCCCGGGTCTCCTGGAAGGCGCGTTGCGCACCGAGCTGACACCGGAGGGCTGCGACCTCGGCTACTGGTTCCGGGCCGTGCCGGAAGGCACTCTCGGCGGCGATGCCCTGGGCCGCTCCCCGGACGTGCCGGTGCCGGACCACATGATGGTGGACGGGCCACTGCGCCAGGCCGTCATGCAGGAACTCGCCTTCCGCTCGATGGCGGAGGAGAAGGCGACCCGCGCCATCTCCTTCCTCGTCGCGTACGCCCCCGACCTCGCCGGGATGGACTTCTACGCCTCCCAGCTGATGGACGAGGCCCGCCACGCCTACGCCTTCCGCGGCCACCTACTGGAACTGGGCGTACCACGGGGCGAGTTGGAAGCCACCATGGAGTCGCTCGCCGGGATCGACCGGGACGCCGTCCTGAATCCCCTGGAGGAGTTCGGGCTCGCCGTCATGGAGAAGGAACGCGACTACATCGGCGGCGTGATCACCCTTACCGTCCTGGTGGAGGGGGTCCTCGCGCCCACCGCCGAGCTGAGCGAGCGCAAATGGCGGCCCTTCGACGCGCCCGCCGCCGAGATCGAGCGCGCCGCGGGCATCGACGAGATCCGGCATCTGTCCGTGGGCACCACGATCGTCCGCCGCCATGTCCGGCAACACCCCGAGGACCTGGAGCGGATCGGAGAACTCGTCGCACGCGGTATGCGGTTGTGGTCCGAACTCCCCGTGCAGCAGATGACCTTCCGCCGCGAACAGCTCTATCAGCAGGGGCTGGACCAGCACCGCGACCTCGTCGGCGACTACGAGCTGTGGCCGGGCCGCCGCCTGGTCGACACCACCCCCGAGGAACGGATGCTCGCCGCCGCGGAATGGTCGCGCGTCACCCAGGAAGCGCGCCTCACGGACATGGGCCTGACCCCGTGAACAGGCCCCGCACACCCGCCCGCGTCGCGGACGTCCAACAACGAAAGGGTCGGTGGCACACCGATGACCGACAGCCCGGCAGTCAACTCCTCACCGTATGAACCGGCCGCGCAGGACGAGGACTTCCGCGAACTGACCCGGCGCGTCCAGGCCGCCGGGCTCATGCGGCCCCGCACGGGCCAGTACGTGACCAGGATCGCGGTGGTCTGGCTGATGAACGCCCTCGGCTGGGCCGCGCTCGCCTTCTCCGGCGGCACCTGGTGGAAGGTGGTCCTGGCCGCGGTCTGGCTCGCCGTCTGGCACGAGCAGCTCGCCTTCATCGTGCACGACGCGGGACACCGTCAGATCACCCGGTCCCGCAAGGTCATCCAGGCCCTCGGCCTGGTCCACGGCAATCTGATGCTCGGGGTCTGCTTCGGCTGGTGGGTGCAGCACCACAACCGGCACCACAACCACCCCAACCACCTGGAGCTCGACCCCGACATCCTGCGGCGCGTGGCCGTCTTCGCGCCCGAACAGGCCCAGGACCGCAAGGGATTCGCCCGCTTCCTCGCCGCCAACCAGCGCTATCTGTTCTTCCCGCTGCTGGGCCTCGAAGCCCTGGTGCTGCGGATCGCCGGCGTCATCGCCCTGCGCCGCCGGGCGCTGCGCAAGCCGCTCCTGGAGGGCGGCCTGATGGTGCTGCACGCGGTGCTGTTCTTCGGCGGGCTCTTCGTGCTCCTGCCCTGGCCGTCCGTTCTGCTCTTCCTCGCCGTCCACCAGGTCCTCCTCGGCTATCTGCTCGGTCTCGGTTTCGCCGTCAACCACAAGGGCCTGCCGACCCGCGTGGGCAAGGAGTGGAGCTGGCTGGAGCGCCAGGTCCTCACCTCGCGCACCCTGCCCACCGGCTACATCGGCGACTTCTTCTACGGCGGCCTCAACTACCAGATCGAGCACCACCTCTTCCCCGGCATGCCCAGGGCGGCGCTGCGCCGCGCCTATCCGCTCGTCAAGCAGTTCTGCGTCGAGCGGGAGATCCCTTACGTCGAGACGGGCGTCCTGGAGTCGTACCGCGACCTCGCCGAGCATCTCGGCTCAGCGAGCGAAGTTCTCCGTGGCACCACGGCCACGGCCTGAAGGATAGGAAACCCGACACAGTGACGTTCTCAGTGCAGGCGAAAGCGAAGGTCTCCCCGCTGTCCCGCCTCGGCAGGAGGTCGGTGCTGGTCGCCGCCCTCCTCGCGGGCTCGGCCCTGGCCACCCCCGCCGCCCAGGCCGCGGTACGGGCCGCACCGGTCCCCGACCTCGTGTGCCGCCTCGACGCCGAGGTCAACTTCAGCCCGCCGCTCAGTGTGCGGGTCAAGGAGGCCGAGGTGACCGGGCACATCGGATACCTGGACTGCCGCTCGCCCAGCGGAGCGGCGCCGGAGCTGACCGACATCGTCTTCGGTGTCGACGGCACCGGAAGATTCGGTGTGCTCCCGCCGACCTTCTCCGTGGAGGGCAACGGCGTGGGGACCTGGAACACGGGTGAGGTCGGCAGCCTCTACTTCAAGGGAGACCTCAAGCAGGGCAGCCCCGTGCCGGACCGCACCGTGACGAGCGGCCCGCTCGCCGGCGACGGGATCAACGGGCTGCAGATCCCCACACCCCGGTTCGACAAGATCACCCCGGACGGGGTCGCGGGCTTCGACGTCATCGGCCAGGTCTGCTTCTGGCCCGGCGAGAAGGGCCGCTGCACGGCGTTCTGAGCCGACCAGGCGAAGGAGGGGGTGGTGCGGGCCGACCGGGGCCCGCACCACCCTCTCCCTTTCGTCCGTTCCGTCGTCGTACGGGAGCTTCGTCGCCGTACGGGACTCAGTCGGCCAGCGCCTTGAGCGTCTCCCGCACCACGATCGGGTCGTACGGCATGGCCAGGTGGGTGGTCCGGTTCTGCGGGGCGAGGAGCTGAAGGCAGGTGTTGGTGACCGGGTGTTCCGGCCGGGCGGGCTTCAGCTGCTGGGCCTCGGGAGGCTGGACCAGCTCGTCCCGGGTCGACCAGATGACGGTGTAGTCGACCCCGTCCACCGTGTCGCCGGGAGCCACCAGCTCACCCACGAACTCCGAGTCGTGCAGCAGCTGGGTGAAGGCCGGGCTGATCCGGAAGAGCACCTGCTCCTCCACGACCCCCTGCACGCCCGGGGTTTGGCGGACCAGCTTCGTCAGGCCCGCCACCTCGACCCCGTGGTTGCTCGGCGCGATCCCGACGACACGGCGCACCTTCCCGGTCCCGCCGAGGTACTTGAGGTAGTAGTGCGGGAGCATCCCGCCCTGCGAGTGGCCCACGAGGTCCACCTTGGACGCCTTGGTGTCCATCAGCACCCGGTCCACGAAGGCGGCGAGCTCCTGGGAGGACTTCCGCATGTCGCCGAGACCGTACAGGCGGGGGAGCGAGGGCAGTTCCCCGTAGTTGAGGCGGAAGATGCGGTGCCCGGCCGTTCTGAGCGCGGGCGCCAGCTTCCGCCAGACGGACTCCCGGTCGCCGAGCGTGCCGTGCACGAGGACGACCGGGTGCGGACGCTCCGGCGTCGGGGGCAGGCCCCAGTCGTCCGTCTCGGGGTCGCCGTCGAGTCCGGCGACCAGCCGGTGCGCGGTGGACTGGGTGTTGCCGGCCAGCCGCTCGCGCGTTCTGAGCAGTTCGGCCGCGGCGCTCTCGGAGTTCACGCCGGTAATGCGGGGCAGGGACATGGGGCCTCCTTGGCCTCGGTTGTGTGTACGGAGTGGTCGCGGATATGAGGGAGGCCCGGCCGGGGCGAACCCCGGCCGGGCCTCCGTCCTGACTTCTGGTGGGCTCAGTCGGCGGTCGCCGCGGGCAGCGCGTGGAACGCCCGGTCGTGCCAGAGCAGCGGCCGTCCGCCGTTCACCTCCACCGCCATCACCCGTCCGACGACGGCGTGGTGATCCCCGTACGGTCGTACGTCCTCGACCAGGCACACCGACCACGCGAGCGCGTCGGCGAGCACCGGCAGGCCGAGCACCCGGCGCACCGGGCTGCCGTCGAACCGCCTGGCGGGCGGTACGGAGGAGTCGGCGAAGAGTTCGGCGATCGATCTCTGATGGTCCGTCAACAGACTGACGGCGAAGGCGCCTTGCCGCCGCAGGGCGGTCAGCGTGCGGGAGCTGCCGCGCAGACACGCGAGGATCAGTGGCGGCCGCGCCGACAGGGACGTCAGCGCGGAGACCGTCATCCCGGTCGGCAGGCCCGTTCCGTCCAGTGCCGTGACGACCGTGACGCCGGCCGTCAACTTGGCGTAGAGACCGAGACAGCGGACCGTGTCGGGGCCGGGCTCGTCCCGCAGGGTGTCCCAGCCCGCGGCGCACGGGCCGTCGGGACGGGGCTGGCGGGGCACGAGGGCGAGGTCAGCCATGCGCGGGGGCGACGCTGTCGGCGAGTTGGGCCGGGGTGGGCGTGACCCTGCCGAGCAGCCCGCGCAGAATGCGCTCGATGTTGCTGCGCAGCGTCGAGTCGGCGACCGGGTCGAGGAGTTCCGCCAGCGTGGGGATCCCCAGGTCGAAGACGGCGTCGAAGGTCACCGCCGTACCGTCCTCGCCGGACGCGCACCGCCAGGTGCCCTCGAACAGCTCGAAGTCGCCCGTGAGCTGGGTGAAACCGATGGTCCGCGTCTTCGGGAAGAACGCGTCCCGTTCCGACCAGCGCATCAGACCGTTCCTGAAGCGCACGGTCCAGTCCGACACCACCGTGCCGTCGTCATGGGGTGGATGGACCACGACCTCGCGGACGGTCTCGGTGACTTCGGGATACCGGCGGAAATCGCGGATCCGCTGGTAGGCGGTCTCGGGGTCGACGTCGTGGGCGGTCAGCCGTACGGTCACGTGACGCATGGGAGGTGTTGCCTTTCCACGGTAGGGACGGGTCGGCGGCAGCGGACGGGTCAGCCGATGTGGGTCGCGACGACGCGCAGTGCCTCGGTCAGGGCGGTGAGGAACAGCCGTACCTCCCCCTCGCCGACGATCGCGGGTGGTGTCAGCCGCAGCACCCGGGTGGCGTTGAGGGAGTGGTTCACGAGGACGCCGCGCCCGACCAGTTCGAGGATCAGTTCACCCACGGCCTGTTCCTCGGTGAACTCCAGGCCGATCAGCAGCCCCCGCCCGCGGACCTCGTGCACCAGGCCGCCGGTGTACGGGGCGCAGGCGGCCCGGACGTCCGCGAGCAGCCGCTCGCCCAGGGCCTTGGCGCGCGGGACGACGTCCTCCCGGTCCAGGGCCTCGACCGCGGCGAGCGCGGCGGCGCAGGCGATCGGGGAGGCCGCGAAGGTGGAGGTGTGCAGATAGGGGTCGCGGGAGAACGGCCCGTAGGCCACCGCGGTCGCGACCATCGCCGCGACGGGCACGACACCGCCGCTGAGTCCCTTGCCGACGAGCAGTACGTCGGGCTGTGGGGGCAGGCCGCCCTCGGCGTCCATGCCCCACCACGAGCCCAGCCGGCCCAGGCCCGTCTGGATCTCGTCGACGATCAGGAAGGCCCCGTACGTCCGGCACAGCCGGCTCACCTCCGCCAGATGGCCCGGCGGGGGAATACGTACGCCGCCCTCGCCCTGTACCGGCTCGACGATCACGCAGGCCCGGCGGCCGAGTTCGGCGAGCGTCGCCTCCAGCGCGGCCGTGTCCCCGTACGGGATCGCCGTGCTGTCCGGCAGCAGCGGCTGGAAGGGCCGCTGGTACTTCGGGTTGGCGGTGGCGGACAGCGCGCCCAGGGTCTTGCCGTGGTAGCCGCCGACGGTGGAGACGAGGGCGGTGTGGCCGTGCGCCCGCGCCAGTTTCAGACCGGCCTCGGTGGCCTCCGCGCCGGAGTTCACGAAGTGGACGTGGTCGAGGCCCGGTGGGGTCCGTGCGGCCAGTGCCTCGGCGGCGAGGGCCGCGACGGGCTCCAGAAAGACCCGCCCGGCCAGCGGATGGGTGTCCACCTGACGGTGCACCGCCGCGGTCACGTGGGGGTGCCGGTGGCCGAGGATGAAGACCCCGTAACCGCCGAAGTCGAGGTAGCGGCGGCCGTCCTCGGTGAACACCCACGCGCCGTCGGACGCCGTCTCCAGCATGCCGCCGAGCACCGTGCCGAGGACCGAGCGGCCGGAGGAGAGGTGCTCACGGTAGAGCCGTGCGATGTGCGCACGGTCCGTGGCGGGGAAGGCGACCGGTGTCCCGGATTCGGCGGTCGGCGCCACGACGGGGGCGGGGGCCGCGGTCATGACGCCAGTTCCTGGGTGTGGGTGGCCTGCGAGGGCTGGGACCTCGCCGCCGAGTCCTGCGCGGGCCCCGGACGCAGGCGGCTGCGCATGCCGCCGCGCCCGGTGGACCAGGCGGCCAGGTTGCGGACCAGCGCCCGCCGCAGGTCGTCCTTCGAGAGGGCCGTGCCGCAGTGCGGCGACCCGAGGGACGATTCGAAGGGGAGGGCCCGTTGGAAGACCAGCAGCAGTTCCGCGTACGTCTGGAAGCGGCGGCGCAGCGACTCCGGGAACGTGGGGCCCTCGATCAGCGGCAGCAGCAGCCGGTGCACCGACTCCAGCGGGATGAGCCGGGGCGGATGCGGACGCGGTCCCCACTGGTCGGCGAACTCCAGGCAGGTGTCCACCACTTCACGCTGGAGCAGCGCCTCGGTGCCGGCCGTCAGCCAGTACTCGCCGGCCGTGACACCGGCCCTCACCAGGTCACCCACGGCGCGCGCGACGATGTCCTGGGGCACCATGTCGATCCGTGCGTCCGGTGCTCCCGGCAGCACCGGCACCTGCCCCTTCACGATGGCGCCCAGTGCCCGGGTCAGCCCCTGCATCCCGGCGATCCGACCGGTGACGGAGTCACCCATCACCACCGACGGGCGCATGATCACGCCCGGCACCGGGGCGTCGCGCACGACCTGCTCGGCCGCCGTCTTGGAGGCGAGGTACGCGGCGGCCCCCGGGAAGCGCTCCTGCTCCTCCGGCGCCAGTGGGTTGGCGACGAAGGCGGTGCTCATGTGGAAGAACGGAGCCTCGGCACGGGTGGCGAGGTCGAGCATCGCGATGGTGCCGTCGAGGTTGGCCCGCCGGATCCGGTCCGGCTCCGCCTTCCAGTTGGTGGCGGCGGCGGAGTGCACCACCAGGTCCACCTCGGCGACCAGCTGGGTGAAGTCCGCCTGGGCCAGGCCGAGTCCGGGTTCCAGCAGATCGGCGCGGACCTCGCGGACCCGGTGGTCGTTCACCGGCGTGCGATGGCGCAGGCAGACGATTCCGAAATCCGGCGACAGCTCCTCGATCAGAGCTCTGCCGACTACCCCGGCGCCGCCGGTGAGCAGAATCGTGGGGCGTTTCGCGGGCGGTTGCGGGCTGGTCGGAGCGCTGGGCCGGGGCCGGGACAGAGGCATGGCGGTGATCCCCTCGGTCGAGTGAGCGTAGGTCCTGCCGGACGGGCGGGCGGTGTCCGGGCGGGTGGGTGTTGGGGTGCTGGGGTTGTGCGCGTGCGGGGCGCCCATGAGCTCGGTTCTTGTTGTGCGGCGGCGACCGCGGGTTGTCTGTGGCTGGTCGCGCCGTTCCTCGCGCCCCCTTCGGGGCGCTCGCGCCGGCTGGGGTTACGCGATGGTCAGCGGCTCGTCGGCGAGGTACGCGGACAGCGGGCCGGTCATCCGCGAGCGCGACGGCGGGTGCAGGGCCAGGCCGTTGGCGCAGGCGGCGAGGTATCCGACCTCGTCCGAGGTCATGAAGTTGAGGCCGCCGAGCAGTTCGACGGAGCGGGGCACGATCCGGGCGAGGGCGTCCTGCACGGTGTAGCGCGCGTAGAGCGAGTCGGCGAGCGCGGACTCGTCGGGAGCGTCCTCGTCCACCCGGCGGGCGAGGCCCTCGACCGCCGCCGTCGCGCCCTCGATCTCCACCAGGAGCCGGACCCGTTCGGCGTCGGGCACCCGGTCGTTGAGCAGCACCCGCTCGACGAGGGCGCTCGCCGCGCCGAGGTAGCTGCCGGTCATCAGCAGCTCGAACCAGACCAGGCCTGCGGTCTGCACCTCGTCGAGACGGGCCCCGGCCGGCGAGGCCGTGCGCACCAGGAGCTCCTTCGGGACCAGTACGTTGTCCAGCGTCACCTGGTCGCTCTCGGCGCCCGCCAGGAAGGTGCTCGACCAGAAGCCGCTGACGCTCAGCCCCTCGCTCTCGGCGGGAACGAGCGCCACGGCCAGCTCCTCTCCTTCGCCCTCCTCGCACGGCACCATCACGCTCGCGGTGAGCAGATCCATCGAACGGGCGAGGCTGCACGGCCGTTTCACGCCGGTGATCCGCACCCCTTCGGGCGTCACCGTGGCGGACATGGAGGGCGACAGGATCCCGGTGCCGCTGCGTCCTTCGGCGAAGCCGGACGCCATCAGCCGGTTCTCGGACGCGACGCCCTGCACGAGCATCCACTCCAGCCCCTCGCCGGAGTCGCTCAGCCCGACCAGCGTGGCCATCGAGAAGTGGTGCATCGTCGTCGCCACCGCGAGCGAGGGCGAACGGCTGCCCAGCGCGCGCTGCACCCGCAGGGTCTCCAACGCGGTGGCGCCCCGGCCCTGGAAGGCGGTCGGGGCCAGCAGACCCGGCCCGCCCGCCTCCCGGAACAACCCGATGCCGGGGCTTTTCGGCCCCTCCAGTGTCATCAGCGGTACGGCCCTCAGACTCTCGTCGAGGCCGGGCAGCAGTTTGGCGAGGGCCGCGCGCTCACGCTCCAGGAATCTCATGTCGTCCCCTGCTCCTTGATCCTCAGGTCTCGCCGGCAGCGTCGTTTCTGTTTACGCGCGAACCGGCGGAACCCCTCGGGGCAATAAGGATGTTGGAGCGTTCGGCGGTCAGCGGTTCGGCTGCCGGGCCGAGTCCCGTACGACGACGAGGCGGGTGGGTCTGGCCTGGGTCAGTTCCACCCAGCGGGCGAGCTCCTGCTCGTGCGAACCGCTGCGCGTCGCCCGCGCCACGACGGTCGCCGCCGCGTCGTCGGGGTGGCCGTCGCGGGTCAGGAGACTGAGCGGCCAGGCGGGTTCGGAGGGCTCCTGACCGTCGAACGGGTGCCAGTCCCACGGCGCGTCGAACCGCCAGGCGCGGCCCGCGGCGTCCGCGACCTCGTCACCCGCCACGAGGCAGGCGTACGGGCGCAGCAGCAGGTCGAGGGCGATCGGGATGCCGTCGTCGGGGGCGATCCCGTAGCCCTGCCACTCCAGGTCGGGATCGTGCGACTGCCCCGCGCGCAACACCAACACCTGCGTCCCCAGGCGAGGGAGGCGTCCTGTCTCCAGCGGTGGATCCATCCGCTCGACGCTCATCACATGCACCACCGTGGGAGGGATGCCGACCTTGCACACCGCGCCGACCTCGAGGTGCCGGGGCGGCGGCTCGGTGCGGAACAGCTCCAAGTCCCAGTCGTACGAGGCCGGATCGCCGGCGAGGGCCACCTGGCCGTTCCACTCGATCCAGTCGCACTCCGGGTCCACCTCCCACCACGGCCACTCGACGACCACTTCCCGCCGGGTGAGACGGGTGACCCGCGCGTCGGTGTACGGGCACGAGACCAACAGGACATCCCCCACACGGTGATCCGCTCCCACAGCCCGCCTCCCGCTTCCCCGGTCGCCACCGCCCGCACGGTACAAGCTCAAGGTCATCGGCGGTCTACCGGGATGCGTACTCCTCCTCGAACTGTCCGTTCACCAGGGGGCAGGGTTGATGCGGTCTTCCCGGTGCGGTCGCGAAGGAGCACTCGCGGAGTGTTGGGGTGGTCGTGGACGCCGTCTACGCCGTGGGTTCCTTCAGGCCTCAACCCGGCGGCGAGGAACAGGAGTTGATCCTGGTCCCCGCCGAGCGGGTCGGCCCGCCCGTGCGGCGGGCCGGGACCTGGGCGCGATGGCCGAGTGCCTCAGGAACGGGGGGACTTGAAACCGACCGCGCCGTACAGCGGGACGGGCCCGTCGCCGGTCGCGTCCTCGTCCCGGGCGAGCTCGGGGTGCCACTTCGACACCGACACCACCCCGGGGTCGACGAGGTCGAGTCCCCGGAAGAAGCGGCTGACCTCGGTGTGCGAGCGGGCCACGAGGGTCACGCCGCCCGCCGCGTACGACGCGATCCCGGTCGCGACCGTCACGGGGTCGTAGTCGCCGGTCAACGCGGACAGGACCAGACAGCTGCCCGGCGCCAGCGCGTCGACCAGGGTGTCCACCAGGTCGTACGCGCCGTCCTCCTCGGCGATGAAGTGCATCAGGGCGATCAGCGACAGCGCGACGGGCCGGTCGAAGTCGAGAACCTGGGCGGCCTGTTCGAGTATCTTCCCCGGTTCCCGCGCGTCGGCCTGGATGTACTCCGTCACGCCCTCGGGGGTGCCGCGCAGCAGGGCCTCGGCGTGGGCGAGGACGATCGGGTCGTTGTCGACGTAGACGACCCGTGCGTCCGGGACGGCGGCCTGGGCGATCTGGTGGAGGTTCGGCTCCGTGGGGATGCCGGTGCCGATGTCGAGGAACTGGCGGATGCCGGTCTCCCGGACGAGCCAGCGGGTGGCGCGCTGCATGAACCAGCGGTTGCTGCGGGCCGAGCGGGGGGCGCTCGGGTCCGTGGATATGATCCGCCGCCCGAGCTCCTCGTCGACCGGATAGTTGTCCTTGCCGCCGAGGAACCAGTCGTACATCCGTGCCGGGTGCGGCCTGCTGGTGTCGATCCGCTGGGCGGAAGGCCCGGTCGCGGTCATGCGGCACTCCTCTGCTCACGCTCGTGTTGATGTTCGAGCAGTCTGCCACGGGAGTTGGACCCGGCGGGGGCGTTCTCCGGGCCCGGGCCCACAGGCCCACCCGCCGCCCCAGGGGCCACCTGGCGAGACGGTCCTTACGTCAGGACATGCGTGCGCCTAGCATCGGTTCCCGCATGAACACGATGACGCTCTGGCACATATCCATCTGGGAGTTCGCCGCGCTCGCCGCCGCGGCCCTGCTCGTCGGCTTCTCGAAGACCGCCGTGAGCGGCGCCAACACGGTCAGCCTGGCCATCTTCGCCGCCGTGCTGCCCGCCCGCGCCTCGACCGGCGTACTCCTGCCGATCCTCATCGTCGGGGACGTGCTCGCCGTGCTCACCTACCGGCGGCACGCCCACTGGCCCACGCTGTGGCGGCTGTTCCCGGCGGTCGCCGCGGGCGTCGTGTTCGGCACGCTGTTCCTGGTGTGGGCCGACGACGGGATGGTACGGACCTCGATCGGCGCGATCCTGCTGCTGATGGCGGCGGTGACGATGTGGCGCCGCCGGGCCGCCGCCCAGGACGAGGAGCCCGACTCGGTCTCGACCCGGGCCGGTCGGGTCAAGGCCCGCTCGTACGGCGTCCTCGGCGGCTTCACCACGATGGTCGCCAACGCGGGCGGCCCGGTGATGTCGATGTACCTTCTGTCGGCCGGCTTCCGCAAACTCGGCTTCCTGGGCACCTCGGCCTTCTTCTTCCTGATCGTGAACGTCTCCAAGGTGCCCTTCAGCGTGGGCCTCGGCCTGATCGACTGGCATTCGCTGCTCCTGGACGCGGCACTCGCGATCTTCGTCGTGCCGGGGGCGTTCCTCGGCAAATGGGCCGTGCACCGCACCAACCAGATCCTGTTCGAGCGGCTGGTCATCGCGGCGACGGTGGTGGGCGGGGTGCAGCTCCTGCTGCGCTGACCACCTCGTAGGCTCGACGCCATGTCCCCCCACGTCCTGGTCCTCGGCGGCACCACCGAGGCACGCCGACTCGCCGCCGAACTGGCGGCGCGCCCCGGTGTCCGCGTGACGACGTCCCTGGCGGGGCGCGTCTCCCGGCCGGTGGCGCTCGACGGGGACGTCCGCGTCGGGGGCTTCGGCGGGGCGGACGGGCTGGCGCGGTGGCTGTGCGAGCACCGCGTGGACGCCGTGGTCGACGCCACCCACCCCTTCGCCGCCGCCATCACCGCGAACGCGGCGCGCGCCGCCGCGGCCACGGGAATCCCGGCCGTGGTGCTGCGCCGCCCCGGCTGGACCCCCAGCCCCGACGACCGCTGGCACTGGGTGGAGTCCCTCCCCGAGGCCGCCACGCTCCTCCCGTCGCTGGGCCGCCGTGTCTTCCTCACCACGGGCCGCCTGGGCCTGGCGGCCTTCGCCCACCTCTCCGGGCTCCACTTCCTCGTCCGGACGGTGGAGCCCCCCGAGCCGCCGATGCCCCAGGACATGGAAGTGCTGCTCACCCGGGGACCCTTCACACCGGACGACGAGAAGACCCTGCTGCGCGCACACCGCGTCGACGTGCTGGTGACCAAGGACAGCGGAGGAGAGGCGACAGCCGCCAAACTGACCGCCGCGCGCGACCTCGCCCTCCCCGTGGTCGTCGTACGCCGCCCCCCGCTCCCGGCGGACGTGACCACCGCGCCGGACGTGCCGTCGGCCCTGGCTCAGCTGGATCTCGGCCCTCGATGACGGAGGTACCGGTCAGCTCGCCTCGCGGGCGCCGGCCGGTCCCGCTACCCGCGCGGGTGTCTGCGCAGCAGATACGTGTCCATGATCCAGCCCTTGCGCTCCCGTGCCTCGGCCCGCAGCCGCTCGATGCGCGGGGCCGTCTCGGCTATCGGACCGGAGGCCAGGATCTCGTCGGGCGTACCGATGTAGGCGCCCCAGTAGATGTCGATGTCCTCGTCGGCGTACTGCCGGAAGGTCCGATGGGCGTCGAGCATCACGACCACGTCGTCGACACCCTCCGGGAAGCCCTCCGCGAGCCGCCGCCCCGTGGTGATCTGGACGGGACGGGCCACCCGGTTCAGCCCGGTCCGATGGCGGGCGACCAGCGCGGAGACGCTGCTGATGCCGGGCACGACCACGTACGTGAACGCCACCGCGCCCCGCTCCAGGATCTCCTCCAGGATCCCGAGCGTGCTGTCGTACAGCGCGGGATCCCCCCACACCAGGAACGCGCCGCTCTCGTCCTCGCCCAGCTCCTCCGCGATCAGCCGCTGGTAGATGTCGGCGCGGGCACTGCGCCAGTCCCCGACGGCGGGGGAGTAGGCGGAGCCCCCGGCGGCCCGGTCGCGGTCCGGGTCGCGCGCCTCGACCAGGCGGTAGGACGCCTCCGGTATGTGCGCGTCGAGGATGTCACGGCGCAGCTGGACGAGGTCCGACTTCACCTCGCCCTTGTCCAGGATGAAGAACACGTCCGTGCTCCTGAGCGCCTTGACCGCCTGCAAGGTGAGCTGGTCGGGGTCGCCCGCGCCGATACCGATGACATGAATCTTTCGCACACCCCGAGTCTGCCGCACGCCACTGACAGCGCCCGCACCGCACCCGGGTGACGCCGCCCGCACCGGACCTGGGTGACGGCGCCCGCACCGGACCTGGGTGACGGCGCCCGCACCGTGCGTAGATCGGCGGCACCGCATCCCTCAGTCCCGGCGCCCCCGCAGCCGGGGCGCCCACGCCACCGCGCTGATCGCGGCACCCTCACGCTCCACGACCGTCGCCAGCTCCCGTGCCCAGGAGGCGAGTTCGGCGAGGTCCAGCTCATGCGGACGGGCCCGGCCACCCGCCGCCGCCCACTCCTCGACCGCCCCGGCCCCGCGCCGCAGCAGCCGGGCACCGCCCGTCGTGTTCCCACGGGCCGCGTGCGTGAGCCCCACCGCGAGCTGCGCCAGCCCCCGCCACAGCGTGCGCTCGCCCTCGGGGCCCGACTTCCAGGCGTCCTCGAAGACCTCGTGCGCGTGGAACGGCTTCCCCGCGTCCAGCAGCGCCTGTGCCTCGGTGACCGTTTCCTCGGGGCTGCGGACGACTCCCTCCGGCTGCCGCTCCACGCCGTCGGCGCCGTACGGCAGCGGCCGTCCCAGTCCGTCCCGCGGCCGGGCGTTCCGCGCCCGCCCCGTCGTGTCCCGATCCCGCCCGTCGCCCCGCCGACCTCCGGATGTTGCGTTCATGCCCCGATTGTCGCGCGCCCCGCGCCCTCTTCGGAGCAGCCCCCGACGTGGGGTAAAGTTCTGTTCGCACGATCACGCGGAACACCGCGGGTGAACGCACCGGGACGTGGCGCAGCTTGGTAGCGCACTTGACTGGGGGTCAAGGGGTCGCAGGTTCAAATCCTGTCGTCCCGACTTTTGAAGTCGCGGGTCAGAGGCTGTATCGGACATATCGATACGGCCTCTTCCTCGTTTCCGGGGAGCGGCCGGAGGTTCAGCGGTACTACGAGGCGACGGCCGGCCGACCGGGGAAGCGGTCCGCGGTGACGAGTTCGAGGCCGTCGGGCAGCGCCGTCCGCAGCAGCGGGCCGACCGGGTCGACGCCCGTGATGACGGCCTGGGGGAGTCGCCGCGCCGCCTCGCGGAGGGCGAGTTCCTCTCCGTCGCACAGGTCGAGCCAGGACGGGGCGGCTCCGTGGTCGTTCAGGAACTCGGCGGGGGAGAACCCGGGTTCGCGGGCCTAGCTGTTGACGCCTGCCAGGACGCGTTCGCGGTTCATGGTGCTGTTGGCCACCACGGCATGGCCGGTCAGCTCGTCGTCCTTGACCAACTCCCGGACGTTTCGAGCGTCGTCGAAAGAGGTTCCACCCCCGGGCGTCGACCCGGCAGGGTGGGTACGGGCGTGACCGGGCGGGCCGCACGGCCCGGTCCGGGAACACGCCCGGACTCCACCACGGGGAAGGACCGCATGACCATGAGGATGAGGACCAGGGCGTTCGCCACGGCGGGCGTCGGCGCGCTGGCCACCGGACTGCTGCTGACCGGCGCGGCCGGGGCGCAGGCCGCGGCGGCGGGGCTGCCGTACGCCGTCACGCCGTATGTGAACGTCAACGTCCGCTCCGGACCCTCGACCACCACCGACATCACCGGGCACGTCGCCGCCGGGCAGCCGCGCGGCGCCTCCTGCTGGACCCACGGCGAGACCATCCGCGACAACGGCTACGTCAACGACGTCTGGGTGCGACTGGCCGAGGGCTATGTGAGCGCCGTCTACCTCAAGGGCGACCAGTACGGCGGCCTCCCGGCCTCCGCCACCTGCTGACCGACCCACACGCGGTGCCCGACCCCGACCCGGGGTCGGGCACCGCGCCGCGTTCAGGCACACCGCGGACCGCTCGAGGTGCCGAAGGATCTCCCACCGGGTAGAGATCGTGTGGGGCCTCGGGTATGGAGTCGCGGATCAGCATGATGGTGGGATGCCACAGGGCGCGGGCCCTGCGAGCGCAGGCGTCGGCGTGCGGGAGCACGGCGCCGCCGGTCTCCTGGTTCCCCGCCACCGCGCCGAACCGGAGGCTCGGCCCCGTCGATTTCGGTGGCTGCCGTGGCACGTGTCATGTCCCCGACCGCCCGAGTCCGCCGGGCCGCTGCTCCGGTCCCCGTCCGCCGCCCTTGTCGCGTGCCGACGGTATCCTGCGCCATACGACCCGGAGTGCCCCATGAACACACCCTCACTCGCGGTGCGCGACCGCATCCTGACCCTGCCGCCCACGGAACTTCCCGCCTACGTGTACGACTTGGCGGCACTGCGCGCACACGCCGCGTCGGTGCGGGCCGCGCTGCCCGAGAGCGTCGAGCTGTACTACGCGACCCAGGCCAACCGGGAACCGGAGATCCTGACCGCGCTCGCCCCGTACGTCGACGGCTACAAGGTCTCCACCGACAGTGAACTGGCCCACGTCACCCGGGTGGCTCCGGACCACCCACTGGCCTTCGGCGGCCAGGACAAGACCCCGACGGAGCTTCTGGACGCGCTGGAGCAGGGCGTGACACGCTTCCTCGTGGAGAGCGAGTACGAGCTGTACATGCTGGCCGGGCTGGCCCAACGGCACGCTCCGGACGGCCGGGTGGCGGTCCTGCCGCGCTTCAACCTCCCGGTGGCCGACCACCTGTTCGCCGGCGGCGGCCGTGGCCGCAGGACCTCCGGCCTCGACCCGGCGCAGGCGGACACGATCGTCGGCCTGCTCACCGACGGCAGCTACCCGAACCTCGAACTGCGGGGCGTCTACGCACACTTGGCCAACGGCCTGCACGCCCCCGAACACCTCGCGGTGGCCGAGAGCATCGTCGCCTGGACGGCAGAACTCGCCACGCGGCACGGCCTGCGCCTCACCGAGGTGAACGTCGGTGGCGGCATGGCGGTGGACTACGAGCACCCCGAACGCCGTTTCGACTGGCAGTCGTACGGCGAAGGACTCGCCCGACTCGTCGCCGCGCACCCGGAACTGACCCTGAGTATCGAGCCCGGTCGCGCGCTGACCGCGTACTGCGGCTGGTACGCGAGCGAGGTGCTGGACGTCGAGCACGGCGCACACGAGGACGTCGCCGTCGTCCGCGGTGGCGCGGTGAACCTGCGCACCTCGGCATCCAGGAGGCCCGACCAGCCGTGGCCCGACCAGCCCTGGTCCGTACTCGAAGTGGACGTGTGGCCCTACTCCTGGCCGCGGCCCGTGGTACGCCGCGAACGGGTCACGCTCACCGGCCAGTTGAGCACCTCCAGGGACGTCCTGGTCCGGGACGTCCGGGCGCCGGGGCTGCGGGCCGGCGACCGTGTGGTGTTCTCCCTCGCGGGTGCCTACACCTCGTCCGTGCCCCACCGGGCGTTCGCCAGGTTTCCCGAGCCCGGCTTCCACTTCGTGGACCCGGACACCGACGGCGATCAGTCCCCATAGCACCACGAGGAGCGGCGTGACAGACGAATCGAACCGTTCGACGACGGCCGATGCCATGACCGATGTCTCGACCGACTTCACGCACGGCATCACCGAGGCCGTCGTCGACAGCCTGCGGGGCACGGTCGATCCGCGTCTGCGTGAACTGCTCGGCGCGCTCACCCGTCATCTGCACGACTTCGTGCGCGAAACGGAGCCGACGATGGCGGAGTGGGAACGCGCGATCGGATTCCTGACCGCGACCGGGCAGCGGTGCACCGACACCCGCCAGGAGTTCATCCTGCTGTCGGACGTGCTCGGCGTCTCGATGCTCGTGGAGACGCTGGGCGGCCACCGCGACCCGGCTGCCACCGAGTCGACGGTCCTCGGCCCCTTCCACCTGACCAGATCGCCGATCCGCGCACTCGGCGCGAACATCGACCTGGTGGGCAGGGGCGAGCCGTGCGTGGTCAGCGGCCGGGTACTGGGCAAGGGCGGCACCCCGCTGCCGGGCGCGGTCCTCGACGTGTGGCAGGCCGACTCCGAGGGCTACTACGACGTACAGCAGCCGGACGTCCAGCCGGCCGGCAACGGGCGGGGACTGTTCACGGCCGACGCCGAGGGCCGCTTCTGGTTCCGCACCTGCCTGCCGAGCCCGTACCCGATCCCCACCGACGGACCGGTCGGCGAGCTGCTGCGCGCCACGGCCCGGCACCCCTACCGCCCCGCCCACATCCACTTCATCGCCTCGGCCGAGGGCCACGCCCCGGTCACCACGCACATCTTCGTCGCGGGCAGCGACTACCTCGACTCCGACGCGGTGTTCGCGGTCAAGAAGAGCCTGGTACAGGACTTCACGGAGACCGACGACCCTTCCCTGGCCGGGGAGTTCGGCGTCCCGAACCCCTTCCGCCACGCCCGCTTCGACCTCGTACTGGAACCGGATTGAGCACCATGACCGACATGAACACCCCGCTCGACTTCTCGTACGAGACCCAGCCCGCGCGGATCGTCTTCCGGCCCGGCGCCGCCGTCACCGCGACCCCCGACGAGGCCGCCCGGCTCGGGCTGCGCAGGGTGCTGGTGGTCTGCGGCAGCAGGGGCGAGGACACGGCGCGCGCGGTCGCGGACGCCCTGGGCGAGGCCTGCGCGGGGCTGCACGCCGAGGCCCGGATGCACGTACCCGCCGAGGTCGCCGACCGGGCCGTCGGGGCGGCGCGCGCGGCCGGCGCCGACGGGTGTGTCGCGGTCGGCGGCGGCTCGGCGATCGGCCTGGGCAAGGCGATCGCGCTGCGCACCGGCCTGCCCCTGATCGCCGTGCCCTCCACCTACTCCGGCTCCGAGATGACCCCGGTCTGGGGACTCACCGAGCACGGCGCCAAGCGCACCGGACGCGACCCCGCCGTCCAGCCCCGCAGCGTCGTCTACGACCCCGAGCTCACCCTCTCGCTCCCCGTCCCCCTCACCGTCACCAGCGGCGTCAACGCGCTCGCCCACGCCGTCGAGGCCCTCTACGCGCCCGACGTCTCGCCCCTCGTCTCGCTCATGGCCGAGGAGGGCGTACGGGCGATGACGCAGGCCCTGCCGATGGTGGCCGCCGCCCCCGGCGACCTCGACGCGCGCGGCCGGGCCCTGTACGGCGCCTGGCTCTGCGGTGCCTGTCTCGGCGCCACCACCATGGGCCTGCACCACAAGCTGTGCCACGTACTCGGCGGCACCTTCGGCCTGCCGCACGCCGAGACGCACACGGTGGTCCTTCCGTACGCCCTCGCCTACAACGCGCCCGCCGCGCCCCGGGCGATCGCCGCGCTCTCGCGCGCCCTGGGCGGCACCGACGACGTCCCCCATGCCCTGCGGACGCTGGCCGGAAGCCTCGGCGCCCCCCGTGGCCTCGCCGAACTCGGCCTCAAGGAGACCGACCTGGCGGTGGCCGCCGAGCAGGCCGCCGCACAGACGTGTCCGAACCCGCGCGAGGTCACCGTGGACGGTGTGCTGGCGCTGCTGACGGCGGCGTACCAGGGCGGGGAGCCGGGCGTCGGCGCGTAAGACGCGGCGCCGTGCGGGCCCCTCCCCCTGGGGCATACCGCGCCGGGCGGGCTATCCTGGCCGCCGAACCGGACACGGGGTGCCCCGCACGAGGGCTGAGATCACACCCGTCGAACCTGAACCAGTTAGGACTGGCGGAGGGATGTCTCATGTCGTTGCCGTATGCCCGTAACGCTCGCGGTGAGGTGGCCGTCGGAGGCCCGCAGGGCGTTTTCGACGGGCGGATGCCCACCGCCCCGGGGGATCTGCACGTCGAGGCGCGCGGAATCGCCCCGGTCCCGGATGACCACCGCTACGGCGGCCCCGGCCGTCTGTTCACCGTGTGGTTCGCCCCCAACCTGACCATGACCGGCGTGTTCACCGGCACCGTCGGCATCGCGCTCGGCCTGGACTTCTCCACCGCGCTCGCCGCCGTCGTGCTGGGCACCCTCCTGGGGGCGGTACCGACCGCGTACCTCGGCACCTGGGGGAGCCAGACCGGCGCCGGACAGCTGCCGCTCGCCCGCCTCGCGTTCGGCCGGGCCGTGGTCGTCCCCGGGGCCCTGCAGTGGCTGTCGTCCATCGCCTGGGACGCCCTGATCGGCCTCTTCGGCGGGGACGCGCTGGCCCAGCTGTGCGGCTGGCCGTTCTGGCTGGGTGTGCTCGTCATGATGGCGGCGCAGGGGGCGCTCGGCGTCCTCGGCTACGAGGCGATCCACCGGCTCCAGACCGTGATGACCTTCGCCCTCGCCGCCGCGTTCGTGGCCCTGACCGTGAAGCTACTGGGCGGCGCCCACACCACTCCCGCCGCCACCGCGCACGGCGCCGAAGGGGCCGCCGCCTTCGTCCTGACCTGCACGATCGCGCTCAGCCTTGCGCTGTC
This sequence comes from Streptomyces sp. NPDC090798, assembly GCF_044768965.1. Taxonomy (NCBI): domain Bacteria; kingdom Bacillati; phylum Actinomycetota; class Actinomycetes; order Kitasatosporales; family Streptomycetaceae; genus Streptomyces; species Streptomyces sp. NPDC090798. The sequence goes on along the minus strand of NZ_JBIVXA010000002.1, from coordinate 369,682 downwards.
GTGGGCCCCGTACGCGAGCGACTTCAGCCGCTATCTGCCGCGTACGGCGTCCCGCCCCCGCATGTTCTGGTACACCCTGGCGGGCATCAGCGTGTCCTTCGTGGCCGTCCAGGCGCTCGGACTGTGGGGTGCGGCCGTCTTCACCGACCAGACCGCCCGCGGCGTCGACACCCTGCTCGGCGGCGGCGCCCTCGGCGCGTTCGGCCTGCTCGCGGTGGCGCTCGCCGCGCTGAGCAGCAACGCCATGAACGACTACAGCGGCTCGCTCGCCCTGCAGACCATGGGCGTACGGCTGCCACGCCCGGCCGCCGCCGCGCTGGCCGCCGTCCTCGGCTTCCCGCTCGTGCTGTGGATGCACGCCGCCGACACCACGGCCCGCTTCCAGAACGTCCTGCTGTTCGTCGGCTACTGGATTCCCGGGTTCGTCGCGATCGTCGCCGTCGACTGGCTCGCCCGGGCCAGGGCCCGCGGCGGCGCACCCGTCGACCTGGCCGCCGAGAGCGCCCGCCCGCGTCCGTGGTGGCCCGCGCTCGTGGCGTTCGCCGCCGCCTTCGCCGCCGCGGTGCCGTTCATGAGCACCAGCCTGTACGTCGGCCCGGTCGCGCATGCCCTGCACGGCGCCGACACCGCCTACGGCGTGGCGTTCGTGGCGGCCCTGCTGGTCTACGCCCCGCTGCGCCTGCGCCGCTGACCCCGCCCCCCTCTCACCCCCTTCGTACGGAGTGACACCCACCATGCCCGCGAACACGCCGACCGCCCCGCCCCGCGTCCTGACCATCGCCGGATCGGACTCCGGGGGCGGCGCCGGCATCCAGGCCGACCTGAAGACCATGCTCGCGCTGGGCGCGCACGGGATGAGCGTGCTCACCGCCGTCACCGCGCAGAACTCCCTCGGCGTACAGGGAGCCTGGGAGCTTCCCGCCGAGGCGGTGCGCGCGCAGTACCGCAGCGTCGTGGACGACATCGGTGTGCAGGCCGTGAAGACCGGCATGCTCGCCTCGCCCCTGCTCGTCGAGACCGTCGCCGAACTGCTCTCGGACGTCGGCGCGCCCGTGGTGGTGGACCCGGTGAGCGTCTCCAAGCACGGCGACCGACTGCTGGCGGACGACGCGCTGGACGCCGTACGGACCGCCCTGCTGCCCCTCGCGACGGTGGCCACCCCGAATCTCGACGAGACCGCCGAGCTGACCGGAATCAAGGCCACCGGTGAGCGGGACATGTACCGGGCCGCGGAACAACTGCTGTCGTACGGGCCCCGCTGGGTCCTGGTGAAGGGCGGCCATCTGCCCGGCGAGGCCGTCGACCTGCTGACCGACGGCACCGAACAGCACTGGTTCCGGGCCCCGCGCCACGACAACCGCCATACGCACGGCACCGGTTGCACCCTGGCCTCGGCCATCGCGGTGGGGCTGGCGCAGGGCCGGCCGGTGCCGGAGGCGGTGCGGCTGGCGAAGGAGTACGTCACCGGCGCGATCGCGGCGGGATTCGCCCTGGGCTCGGGCCTCGGACCGGTCGACCACGGCTGGCGGACGCGCGCCTGAACGCCGCGGGTTCGTCCGCAAGAACGGTGAGACAGGTAAGGCCGTCGGACGTCAGCCGGTCGGTGTGATCGTTGCCTTCAGGACATCCGCCAAGGCCGTGGTGGGTCGGCCGAGCAGGCGGCCCAGCGCGGGGTCGGCCGGGGCGAACTGTCCCTGTCGGCTCGCGGTGAACAGGCCGAGGAGCAGGTCGGCGCCGGCCTCCGGCAGACCGCGGGCGAGCAGGCCCGAGCGGTAGTCGGCGTCGGACACGACCACCCGTCGGACTTCGCGACCCGTGAGCCGTGTGGCGATCGCCGCGATGTCCGCCAGGTCGAGCGCTTCGGGGCCGGTGAGCGCGGGTGTCGTCCCGTCGAGGCCCTCGCCGGTGAGCGCGAGCGCCGTCGCCTCGGCGAGGTCGGCGTGGGCCGTCCAGGCGACCGGTCCGTCCTCCGGCGCGGCCAGCTCGCCCGTCTCGAGCGCGTGGCCCAGCAGCATCACGGCTGAGGAGGCGTAGAAGCCATTGCGCAGCGAGGTGAAGGGGACCCCGGACTGCCGGAGCGCCGCCTCGGTGGCGGCGTGGTCGCGCATCGGAGCGAAGGGAGAGGACGGGTTGGAGCCCATGTGGCTGGTGTAGAGGATGCGCTTGGCTCCGGCCGCCGCCGCGGCCTCGATGGCGGTGCGGTGGTGGTGGACGGCATCCGCGCCGGTGCTGTCCGTGGACACGACGAGGACCTGCTGGGCGCCCTCGAAGGCGTCCGCGAGGCTCGCGGGGTCGCCGAAGTCGCCGTGGCGGACGCGCACGCCCCGGTCTTCGAGCTCTCGTGCCTTCTCCGGGTCGCGCACACTGACGCCGATCCGCTCGGAGGGGAGGCGCTCCAGCAGCCGCTCGGTGACCAGCCGGCCGAGTCCGCCGTTCGCTCCGGTGACGATGATCATGACAACCTCTTCCTGTTTCCGTCGATAACGCACAGAAGGTATCACTGGAAATTCTCATCGGTAACAGGATTCTGTTATCGTCGGAATCATGGAGAGCGAGGACGTCACCGCGGCGGACGGGCATCGTGAACGCATCGTCGCGGCCGCCGCCCGGCTGCTGGCCGAAGGCGGGCCGGACGCGGTCTCGACCCGGGCGGTGAGCGCCGCGGCGGGCGTGCAGCCGCCGGTCATCTACCGGGTCTTCGGCGACAAGGAGGGCCTGCTCGACGCGGTCGTCGCCCACGGCTTCACCGCGTACCTGACCAGCAAGACCGCCCGGAAACCCACCGATGACCCGGTCGAGGACCTTCGCGCCGGCTGGGATCTGCACGTCGGCCTCGGCCTGGCCAACCCGGCGCTGTACACCCTGATGTACGGCCGGTACCGCCCAGGAACACCCTCGCCCGCGGCGCTCGCCGCCTTCGAGATCCTCGCCGAGCACATCCGGCGCATCGCCGAGGCGGGCCGGCTGCGCGTCCCCGAGGACCGCGCCGCGGACCTCGTCCACGCGGCCGGCTGCGGTACGACGCTCACGCTCATCGCCACCCCCGAAGACCGCCGCGACCCGGAGCTGTCCCGCACCGCCCGTGAGGCCGTCGTCGCGGCGATCGCCACGGACGCCCCCGCCGCGCCCGCACCCGGGCCCGTCGCGGCCGCCGTCACCCTCCGGGCCGTACTCCCGCGGACCGCCGCCCTGACGGCGCCGGAACGCGGCCTCATGGAGGAGTGGCTCAACCGAATCGCCGACTCGGGCTGAGACCGGCTCGGGCTGAGCGCGGTTCGGCCCGAGGGTGGCTCGGTTGGGCGGGGCCGGCCGCCCTCGTGCCTACGCGGAATCGGGTAGGACGGCCCACCGCATCCGAGTACGCGTACTCATGGTCGATTTCCTTGCCTCGCACAGGCTGGTCCCACAAGCCGTCCAAAGGGAGCCACCGTGCGTATGACAAGCCGAGTTCACCGCCCGTCGTCCGTGATCAGCAGGAGCCCGGCGCGGTCCGCCCTGGGCCTCACGCTGGCCTGCGTGACCCTCGCGATGCTGACCGGCTGCTCCGCCGAGGACGCGAGCTGCGGCGGTGGCGAGTATCCGGTCATGGCGGTGGGCGGCACCGGCAGCGCCTGCGTGTCCAACGGTGACGAGCCGCCGAAGGGGTACGTCCGCTATCCCGAAGGGAAAGTCCCCCAGCACGTCGGCGACAAGTGGGACACCTACTGGAGCACCCACACCATCGACGAGAACGGCAAGATCATCAAGGCTCCCGACGCCGGGTAGGGGCCGCCGGCTGCTCGGCGATGCCTGGCCGCTCTCTGGCAGAAGTCATCACTCATCGCTGGACGTCACGCGAGTGTCGGGTGGTCGTGCGCCGGAAATCGAACACGTGATTGAATTCGGGGTATGACGTACCCACACTTCCAGGGCCGGGATGCAGGCCGGGACCGGAGAGGCGAGGCTGGATCCATGTCCGAACCGTTGCCTGTCATCGTGGCTCCACCGAGTGACACCGGTGGCCGCCGAGTCCGAGTGCACGGCGAGAACCTCGGGTTGGCCTACAACCTGGAGGACCTGTCCGAATTCCTGCGACGCGCGGGTCTCGACGTGGACCCCGTGACCGCGGCGGTGTCCCCCCTCATCGACTGGCGCGGTGTCGGTCCGGAGTACTGGGGGCCCGAGACCCGCAGATAAGGGCGCCCCTGTGGCCGTCCCGTGTGGCCGCCCCGCGCGGACGGCCGCTCGTGCAGCCGTCGTACATCCGTCCGACGGCTCCGCTTGATGCCGTGGTGGTCGTGCCGTGGTGGTCGTGCAGGCCGGCTCCGCCGAAGTGACGTCCGGGGCATAGCCGTATCCTCGGGGCGCCATCGGGGGAGACCCGCCGGGTGGGGCCGACTCGACCGGGGGCGCTTATCGGGCCCAGGTCCCGTGCGGCAGCCGCCGAGCTGAGGTCGGGTGGCCGCTGCGCAGCCGCCGCACTGCCGTCGGGTGGCCGCTGTGCAGCCGCCGCACTGCCGTCGGGTGGCCGCCGCGCTGCCGTCGGGTGGCCTCGCCGTGCTCGCCGTGCTGGCCGTGCTGGCCATGCTGGCCATGCTCGTGGTACCCGCAGTGCTCGCCGTACCCGCAACGCCGCTTCCTCGCGCGCCCCGCGCCCCGCGCCCCGCGCCCCGGCGGCGGGCCGGGGAGCCGTCGCTCAACTCCACCTCCGTATCAGTTGGTTGGCCCTTCATCACTCAGACACCCCCTGACGCTTGCGTTGTCGACGAGAGGGGGAATGGTGATCTGGGCATGCCAATCCGACCGGGTGTGCCCGACCCACCCCCACATCGCGGTCGATCAGGAGGACGTAGTGAAGAGAAGTTCGCGCATCCGCAGGGTCTCGCTCATCCTCGGCAGTGCGGTCGCCCTGGTCGTCACCTTCCCCGGCAGCGCCCTCGCCGCCCCGCCCCAGGCCCTGCCCGCCAACGCGGACGGACTGGAGCAGACGTTCCAGCCGGCCTTCGACTACGACACGGACGGCTGCTACCCCACCCCCGCCATCGGTCCCGACGGGACGATCAACCCCGGCCTCAACCCGTCCGGTGCCCTCAATGGCCAGTGCCACGACGCCTCGGACCTCGACAACACCAACGGCTACTCGCGCGAGAAGTGCAACAACGGCTGGTGCGCCATCATGTACGGCCTCTACTTCGAGAAGGACCAGGCCGTGCTCGGCAGCGGCCTCGGCGGGCACCGCAACGACTGGGAACACGTCGTGGTGTGGGTGCAGAACAACGAGGCCCAGTACGTCTCCACCTCCGCCCACGGCAACTTCAACATCTACGGCCGTGACCAGATCCGTTGGGACGGGACCCATCCCAAGGTCGTGTATCACAAGGACGGTCTGAGCACCCACTGCTTCCGCCCCGCGAACTCGAACGACGAACCGCCGGAGAACCACTACCACGCCTGGCAGTTCCCCGACCTGGTCGGCTGGAACGGCTACCCCGCCGGTCTGCGCGACAAGCTCAGTGCCTACGACTTCGGCAGCGCCGTCTTCGGCCTCAAGGACGGCAACTTCAACTACCACCTGGAGAAGGCGAAGCCGGCCGGCATCCCGTTCGACCCCAATGCATGATGTTCCGTCAATTCGCCCGATGCTCCGGTGAGTTGATGAGCTCATTGGTGACTCTCGGTGCGTGATCGTGGCGCACATCACCCTGGAGGGGGTGGAAACGTGAAGCAGGGCTTCACGTCTTCATGGCATGCTCACATCTAGTTACTCGCTGGTAATCCCATGCCGTCACCACCCCCCTCAGGACTGATCTTGCGCATCCGCAAGCGGCCCCTGCGCGCCCTCGTGCCCGCGCTCGCCGCCTCCGCCCTCTTCCTCGCCGCCGGCTGCTCCGCGGACCCGGGTCAGAGATCCGCCGCCGAACGGACCCCGGACGCCGGAACATCCGCGACCGCGACCGCGAACAGCGACCAACCGCTCGCCGTGGCCGCCGCCCCCGCCGCGGCGGCCACCTCGACCGCCGTCGCGCGGCCCGGTACGGCAGGCGGGAAGGCCCGAAAGTCCTCGCTCAAGGTGAAGTCGTACGACAGCCACACCCGACGGGCCGTCATATCCAGGGCCAGCCAGGGGACTTCATCGCCGTCTCCGACCGGGACCCCGACTCCCGCAGGCACCGCGACGCCGGGCCGCACCGCCGTCGGCGACGTCATCGCCAGTGCTCCCGCGCCCGGCGCCCCGGACGGACTCCTCGCCAAGGTCACCAAGGTGATCGGTGAGACGGCCGACGGCACCGAGGTCCAGACCGCGCCGACGACCCTGGACACGCTGCTGGGCGACGACGACGCGAAGGGCACCGTCCCGGTCGACCCGGCCTCCTTCGACGTCCAGCGGCTGCTGCCCGACGTGCAGGTCTCCTGGGCGAAGACGGGAGACATCCACTCCGGCCCCGAGGGAACGAAGGTCCCGCTCGGCAGCCTGCGGGTCGATGTCGCGACGAAGGTCGCCACGGCCGAGGGGGCACCGGCCTCGGCGGCCGCATCCGTGTCCGGCTTCGTCCAGGTCAAGCCCGAGGTGGACTTCTCCTACGGAGGCACGGCGTCCACCGCCTCCACCGCCTCCACCACCTCCAACGGTTCCACCGCTTCCGGACCGGGGGCGGCCTACCTCGGCGTCTCCGGCGACTGGACCTCGCAGTGGGCGCTCAAGGGGCGCGCCGCCGCCTCCGCCAAGCCGGTCCGGCTGCCGTTCGCGAAGCTGCACGCCGACCCGGTCCTCCAGGTCGGCCCCATCCCCGTCGTCGTGAACCTCGACCTGACCTGCTACTTCGAGATCAGCGGCGACGGCAGGGTCACCGTCGATGTCGAACAGGAACTCAAGGGCGACTTCAAGGCCGGCGGCACCTTCGGTTCGGCGGCCGGCTGGACACCGGTCAACGAGTCCCACATGGACAGCTCTCCGGTCCGTACGTCCGTCACGACCGCCGGAAGCGTGAAGGCGGCCCTCGGCGCACAGGCCACCGTCGGTCTGTACGGCGCCGTGGGCGTCACCGCCGACCTGGCCCCGTACCTGCGCGGTGAGGCCGCGGGCACGGTCACCGCGACCACCCCGGTCGGCTCCGACGCCAAGTCCGACGTCGCGGCGAGTGGTTCCTGGGCCCTCTACGGCGGCCTCGACCTGAGCGGCACCCTCCAGCTCCAGCTGGCCGTCTTCGGTACTCCCGTCATCCAGCACGCCATCCCCCTGGGCGCACTGCACCGGGAGTGGAAGCTCGCCGACGGCAAGATGTAGGACTCCTCCTCACGTGCGGTAGGGTTTACCTGCAGGATCACGCGGAACACCGCGGGTGAACGCACCGGGACGTGGCGCAGCTTGGTAGCGCACTTGACTGGGGGTCAAGGGGTCGCAGGTTCAAATCCTGTCGTCCCGACTTTTGAAGTCGCGGGTCAGAGGCTGTATCGGACATATCGATACGGCCTCTTCCTCGTTTCCGGGGAGCGGCGCCGGGTGAGGGCGTGAGCTTCCGCGCGCCGTGTGACGTGGGTCTCCGCGCTCTCACGCCACCACTGGGGGCGCCCGCACACTGCTGTTCATGGAACTGCATCGTTATCGGTTCAGAAGCGTGTGGGACTTCGCCCGACCGCCGGACGAGGTGTTCGCGGTGCTGCGCGTGGTCAACGACTGGCCCCTGTGGTGGCCCGGAGTGCGGCGGGCGCGCCGTATCGATGAGCAGTCGGGGGCGTTCCTGTTGCGCTCGCTGCTGCCGTTCGACCTCCACCTCACCATCACCGGGGCGTTCGAGGACACGGAGTCGAGGGTGTTGCGCGGAGTGGTCGGCGGGGACCTGGAGGGTGTGTCGGGGTGGAGCGTGCGTCCGCACGGGACCGGCAGCCGGGCGGTCCTCGAGCAGGACATGGTGGCGCGCAAGGCACTCATCCGCCGACTGGAGGTGCCGTTTCACCCGCTGTTCCGCGCCAACCACCATCTCCTGACGTACCGGGGACACCGCGGTCTGAAGGCATGGCTGGACGGCGGTCAGGAGGCCCGGCACGCACGCCGGGAGGATGGGGGGTCGGGTACCCGTTCCGAGTGAGACCCTCGGCTCACCCGGAACGGGTACCGGCGTGCTTCCGCCGACGCGGACGTAGAGATCACGGTGTGAACCGAGCCGTCAGCCCCGGTCCAGGATCGCCGTGAGAGCCTCCCGCAGTGCCGTTTCGGGGCTCGCCGACAGGCCCTCGGAGCGCCAGGCGACGAATCCGTCGGGGCGGACCAGCACCGCTCCGTCCTCGGTGACGCCGTGCACCTGGGCCCAGTCCGTGTCGCTCGCGGGGGAGAGCTCCGCGTCGGGGCCGCTGCCGATCCGGTACGCGTCGAGCGGGACGGACAGCCGCTGAGCGACGTCCTTCGCCGCGCTGTGCCACTTGTCCGACGAGGTCAGGAGCACCATGGACCGCTCGTACAGGTCGAGGGTGGAGACCCGGGTGCCGGAGCGGTTCAGCCACATGTGCGGTGCCCGGCTGCCGGGCTCGCCGGTCAGGCGCAGGCCGTCGGGAACGATCGGCGCCGACTGGTCGGCGCCCAGGACCGCGCCGCGCGGATAGCGGTAGGCCAGCGCCACGTTGAGGATGCCGCCCTTCTTGCCGCCGGGGCCGGCGGCTCCCGGGGCGGGGATGTACCCGGGGTGGCTGTGCTCGACCGAGCGCGACGAGGCGCGGGCGCTGGTCGCCTCCGCGACCGGGCGGCGCTCGGCGTCGTAGGACTTCAGGAGTCCGGGGCCGGCCCAGCCGCCCAGCACGGCGGCCAGTTTCCAGGCGAGGTTGTGCGCGTCCTGGATACCGGTGTTGGAGCCGAACGCACCGGTGGGGGACATCTCGTGGGCCGAGTCGCCGGCCAGGAACACCCTGCCGTCCGAGTAGCGCTCGGCGACCCGCTCGGCGGCGTGCCAGGCGGCCCTGCCGGTGATCCGCACATCGAGATCGGGTACGCCCACGGCGCGTCGGATGTGGTCCGCGCACCGCTCGTCGGTGAACTCCTCGAGGGTCTCACCGTGTTCGGGGTGCCAGGGCGCGTGGAAGACCCAGTGCTCCTTGTTGTCGACCGGCAGGAGCGCCCCGTCGGCCTCCGGATCGGTCAGGTAGCAGACGATGAACCGTCGGTCACCGACGACGTCCGCGAGGTCCCGGGAGGTGAACGTGACGCTCACGTTGTGGAACAGGTCGCCCGGTCCGCTCTGCCCGATGGCGAGCCGCTCGCGGATCGGGCTGCGCGGGCCGTCCGCCGCGACCAGGTAGTCAGCGCGGACGGTGCTGTGCTCGCCCGTCTCCCGGCTCTTGAGCTGCGCCGTGATCCCCTGGGCGTCCTGCTCGAACGACAGCATCTCGGTGGAGAACCGAAGGTCTCCGCCCAGCTCCCGGGCGCTTTTCAGCAGCACCGGCTCCAGGTCGTTCTGGCTGCACAGGCACCACGCACCGGGGCTGAAGCGGGCGAGCCCGCCGCCCGGGTCGATCTCCTTGAACAGCCATTCACCGGCGTCGCCCACCAGTGTCGGGGTCTGCATGATGCCGTGGTTCTCCGCCAGGACCGACGCGGCCTCCTCGATGCGGCGCTTCACCCCGGCCACCCGGAACAGCTCCATCGTGCGCACGTTGTTGCCGCGCCCCCGCGGATGGATCGAGGTGCCCGAATGGCGTTCGACGAGCAGGTGCGGCACACCGAGCCGGCCCAGGAACAGCGAGGTGGACAGGCCCACCAGGGAGCCGCCGACGATGAGGACCGGTGTGTGCTGACCGACCTCGCCGGCCTCTTCCAATCGGTTCATTGATTGCCTCCAGCGTCACCCGCGAGGTGAGTCAGGGATGGGATGCCGGCCGCCTTGAACGGCCCATCAGTTTCCATGCCCTGTGCGGAGAGGATCGCGCGCTCCGGGCACCCGGATGGCACACAGTTCACTCGTCCGCACCGGCGGGCTCGCGCGCCTCGGGGGTCGCGTCAACGATCGGCTCATGGCGACCCCGGCCTTTGGGACACGGCGGTCGTTCCTGACCTTCCGTGAAGAAGAGAAGAGGTGTGCCGGATGACTACTTCGGGACGTATATCGCAATCGGCGTTCGACGGCTCCAGGCTTCGCGTGATCCTGCTGCTCGACCTGTACGAAGGAGCCCAGGAGCAGTTCCTCGACGCCTACGAGCACATGCGCAATCAGGTCGCGTCCGTGCCCGGACACCTCAGCGACCAGCTGTGCCAGTCGATCGAGAACCCCTCGCAGTGGCTCATCACCAGCGAATGGGAGAGCGCCCCGCCCTTCCTCGCCTGGGTGAACAGCGAGGAGCACGTCGAGACGGTCCGGCCGATGCACAACTGCGTCCGGGACACGCGCTCGATGCGCTACAGCATCCTTCGGGAGACCAGCCCCGCCCAGCCGCACGGCCACGATTCGGCCAAGGCGGGGATGCAGGTCGAGGCCCGGGTGGGCGAAGGTGTGGCACGCCATGCCCTCACCTTCACCGTCAAGCCGGGTACCGAGTCGAAGGTCGCGGAGATCCTCGCCGGGTACGAGTCCCCCCAGGCCCAGGTCGACGACACCACGCGGCTGCGGCGCACCTCCCTCTTCATGCACGGCAACCGTGTCGTGCGTGCGGTGGAGGTGGAGGGCGACCTCATGGCGGCACTGCGTCACGTCGCCCGCCAGCCCGAGGTACGGGCGGTCGAGGAGGCCATCAACCCGTACCTGGAGCAGGACCGGGACCTGAGGGACCCCGACTCGGCGCGGGTCTTCTTCACCAGGGCCGCGCTGCCGTCCGTGCACCACGTGACGTCCGGCCGCAAGGCACCCGAGGACGTGCGCCGCCACGCGCTCTACTACCCGGCCAAGCCAGGCCGCGGGATGGAGCTGGCCAGATTGCTCGCCCACCAGGACGAGGCCGCGGCGGAGGACCCGAAGAGCCCGGTGTACCGGAGCACGGTCTTCCAGCGTGACGACATCGTGGTGCGTCTCATCGACGTGACGGGCGAGCTGGACGCGGACCCCGTCGCCGCGCTCGGAGTCAAGGGCGCGAAGAAGGCCGCGGAGCTGGAGCGTCTCCTCGACGGCGCCGCGATCGGCGTCGAGGGCTCCCTGGAGACGGAACGCAACATCAACCGCCTCCTGTCGCACGTCGACATGATGCCCGTCACCGACCGCTCGGCGGATTCCTGACAGAGGGCCGCGGCTCCGTCCGCGGCCCTCCCTCCCCGGACGTCACTGCCCCACCCGGAGGTATCAAGCATGTTCAAGAAGCATCCACGCATCGTGGACCTGAGCGAGACGGAACCCAACCGCAGGCGCGGAGGCGACATCCGGGCCATGCTCACGCCCGCCACCGCGGGGTCCACCAGCGGCTTCATGGGACTGGCCCTCATCCAGCCCGGCGAGCGCATCGGTGAGCACTACCACCCGTACTCCGAGGAGTTCGTGTACGTCGTCAACGGCGCCCTCGAAGTGGACCTGGACGGCGACTCCTTCGCCCTGCGGCCCGATCAGGGTCTGCTGATCCCGATCAACATGCGGCACCGGTTCCGCAACGTCGGTGACACGGAAGCCCGCATGGTCTTCCACCTGGGCCCGCTCGCGCCGCGTCCGAGCCTCGGCCACGTCGACACGGAGGTGACCGACGACACCGCGCCCGGCCCCGAGTTCGCCACCGCCGGGGCGGACCTGTCCGCGCCGGACCACGGACAGCCGTCCGAGCGAAGTGGGGCCATAAAGTGACCCGGCGGGTGGCCGTCACCGGTATCGGTGTGGTCGCTCCGGGCGGCACCGGGGCGACGGCGTTCTGGGACCTGCTGTCCAACGGCCGCACCGCGACCCGCGGCATCTCGCTGTTCGACCCGGCGGGCCTGCGTTCCCGCATAGCCGCCGAATGCGACTTCGACCCGCTCGCGCACGGCCTCGACCCGGAGCTGAGCGAACACGCCGACCGGTACATCCAGTTCGCCGTGGTCGCGGCCGGGGAAGCCGTCCGCGACTCCGGACTCGACACCGGCAAGGAGGACCCCTGGCGGGTCGCGGTCTCCCTGGGCAGCGCCGTCGGCGGCACCACCCGCCTGGAACACGACTACGTCCAGGTCAGCGAACGGGGCCGGCGGTGGGACGTGGACCACCGCGCGGCCGACCCGCAGCTGCACCTGGCGTTCTCGCCCAGCACGCTGGCCTCGGTCGTCGCCGAGGAGTTCGGTGCCCAGGGACCGGTGCAGACCGTCTCCACCGGCTGCACCTCCGGACTCGACGCGGTCGGCTACGCCTTCCACACCATCGAGGAGGGCCGGGCGGACGTCTGCATAGCCGGGGCGTCGGACTCTCCGATATCCCCGATCACCATGGCCTGCTTCGACGCCATCAAGGCCACCTCACCCAACAACGACGACCCCGAGCACGCCTCCCGGCCCTTCGACGCCCACCGCAACGGCTTCGTCATGGGCGAGGGCGGCGCGGTACTGGTCCTGGAGGAGTACGAGCACGCCCGAGCCCGCGGCGCGCACATCTACTGCGAGATCAGCGGCTACGCCACCTACGGCAACGCCTACCACATGACCGGTCTGACCAGTGAGGGGCTGGAGATGGCCCGGGCGATCGACACCACGCTCGACCAGGCCCGCGTCGACCCCACCCTGATCGACTACGTCAACGCGCACGGCTCGGGCACCCGGCAGAACGACCGGCACGAGACCGCCGCGGTCAAGCGGTCCCTGGGCGAGCACGCCTACAAGACGCCCATGAGCTCCATCAAATCCATGGTGGGGCACTCGCTGGGCGCGATCGGCGCAATCGAGGTCGTCGCCTGCGTCCTCGCCCTGAAGCACCAAGTGGTGCCGCCCACGGCGAACTACGAAACTCCCGACCCCGAGTGCGACCTGGACTACGTGCCGCGCACCGCACGCCCGCGGAAGCTGAACAACGTGCTCTCCGTGGGCAGCGGATTCGGCGGATTCCAGTCCGCGGTGCTCCTGACCGGGCCGGGTGGGAGGAACCGATGACCACTCAGCGCACCCAGCGCCCCCGGCGTGCGGCCATCACCGGTATCGGTGTGATCGCGCCCAACGGACAGAGCGCCGACGCGTACTGGAAGTCCGTCAGAGAGGGCCTCGTCGTCCTGGACCGGATCACCCGCGAGGGATGCGAGCACCTGCCGCTCCGTATCGCGGGCGAGGTCCGGGCCTTCGACGCGGCGGACCTCATCGAGGAGCGGTTCCTCGTCCAGACCGACCGCTTCAGCCACTTCGCGATGGCAGCGACCGTGCTCGCCCTCGACGACGCCGGCCTCGGCCACGGAGAACCCGCGGACCCGTACGACATCGGCGTGATCACCGCCGCCGGATCAGGCGGCGGCGAGTTCGGACAGCGCGAGCTCCAGAAGCTGTGGGGCCAGGGATCCCGGTACGTGGGCCCGTACCAGTCCATCGCCTGGTTCTACGCCGCCAGCACCGGCCAGATCTCCATCCGGGGCGGCTTCAAGGGACCCTGTGGAGTGGTCGCGAGCGACGAGGCGGGTGGTCTGGACTCCATCGCGCTCGCCGCCCGGGGTGTACGGCGCGGCACCGGCGCGGTGGTCGTCGGATCCGCGGAGGCCCCCCTCGCCCCGTACTCGATGGTGTGCCAGCTCGGATATCCCGAGATCAGCACCGCCGAGGAACCCGGTCAGGCCTACCGGCCCTTCACCGCGGGAGCGTGCGGCTTCGCTCCCGCGGAGGGGGGAGCCATGCTCGTCGTGGAGGACGAGACCCGCGCCCGTGAGCGCGGGGCGGCCGTCCGGGCCACCGTGGCCGGCCATGGGGCCACGTTCACCGGAGCCTCCCGCTGGGAGCGGTCCAGAGAGGGTCTCGCCCACGCGATCCGTGGCGCCCTCGACGAGGCCGGCTGCGCTCCGGAGGAGATCGACGTCGTGTTCGCCGACGCCCTGGGCGTTCCGGAGGCGGACCGCGCCGAAGCCCTGGCCATCGCCGACGCCCTCGGGAAGCACGGCACCCGGGTCCCCGTCACGGCGCCCAAGACGGGCATCGGGCGGGCCTACTGCGGGGCACCCGTGCTGGACACCGCGGCCGCGGTGCTGGCCATGGAGAACGGTCAGGTACCCCCCACCCCCAACGTGTTCGACATCTGCCACGACCTCGACCTGGTGATGTCGAGCGCTCGCCCCGCCGAGCTGCAGACGGCCCTGGTCCTCAGCAGGGGACTGATGGGCTCCAACGCGGCGCTGGTAGTGCGCCGCGGCGGCGACTCCGCCCGATAGGACCGGGCGGGAAGGAGAACAGATCCATGATCACCACCGAAGTGACCCTCATCGAACTGGCCTCGCTGATGAAGAAGGCGGCCGGAGTCTCCGTCGACCCCAAGGACCTCGAGAAGTCGTCGGACTCCCCGTTCGGCACCCTCGGCCTCGACTCCCTCGGCCTGCTCGGCATCGTCGGTGAGCTGGAGAACCGGTACAGCCACCCGCTGCCCCCCGACGCCGAGCGCTGCAAGACCCCCCGTGAGTTCCTCGACCTCGTCAACAACACCCTCAAGGCTGGAGCCTGAAAGTGGCAGGACACACCGAGAACAGCATCACCATCGACGCCCCTCTCGACCTCGTCTGGGACATGACCAACGACATCGAGAACTGGCCTCAGCTCTTCAGCGAGTACGCGTCGCTGGAGGTGCTCTCCCGCGACGGCGACACGACGAAGTTCCGCCTGACCATGCACCCGGACGAGAACGGCAAGGTCTGGAGCTGGGTCTCGGAGCGGACCGTGGACCGTGCCAGGCGGACGGTCCGCGCCCGCCGCGTCGAGACGGGCCCCTTCGACCACATGAACATCCGGTGGGAGTACGAGGAGACCCCCGAGGGCACCCACATGCACTGGGTGCAGGACTTCGCGATGAAGCCCGAGGCCCCGGTCGACGACGCCTGGATGACGGACAACATCAACCGCAACTCCCGCGTCCAGATGGAGCTCATCCGGGACCGGATCGAGAAGGCCGCCCGCGACCGTCAGAACGCGCCGCTGCCCGGCTGACAGCCGGAGCTCAGGAAGGACACTTGATGCACCACGCCCTCATCGTCGCGCGCATGGCGCCCGACTCGGCCCCGGCGATCGCCGATGTGTTCGCCGCCTCCGACCGCGGTGAACTGCCGCACCTGATCGGCGTCAAGCGGCGCAGCCTCTTCCAGTTCGGTGATGTGTACATGCACCTCATCGAAGCCGACAAGGACCCGGCGCCCGCCATCGCGAAGGTGGTCGGGCACCCCGAGTTCCGGAGCGTCAGCGAGCAGCTGTCGGCGTACGTCAGCGCGTACGACCCGCAGACGTGGCGCAGCCCCAAGGACGCCATGGCCCAGTGCTTCTACCGCTGGGAGCGGGACGCCGTCTCCTGAGACAACGCCCGGACACAACCCGAGGCCGCCGACCCCGCGATGAACGCGGAGCCGGCGGCCTCGGGTTTTTCCCGGTGCCCCGGGATGGGCCGGATCAGCCGGGGATCGTGCACTCGAAGGCGTGCAGATACGCGTTGACCGGACGGAACTCGTCGATGACGAGCCCCGCGTCCGTCAGCCGGTCGACCATGCTCTGCCGGGTGTGCTTCGCACCGCCGACATTGAGGAGCAGCAGCAGGTCCATGGCCGTGGTGAACCGCATCGACGGGGTGTCGTCCACGAGGTTCTCGATGACGACGACGCGGGCGCCGGGCCGCGCCGCCTTGCGGACGTTGGCCAGCGCCCTGCGGGTGCTGTCGTCGTCCCACTCCAGGATGTTCTTGATGATGTACAGGTCCGCCTGGACCGGGATGTCCTCACGGCAGTCCCCGGCCACGACGCGCACCCGCTCGGCCAGCGAACCGCCGCCGCGCAGCCGTGGATCGGCGTTCTCCACCACTCCCGGCAGGTCGAGCAGCGTGCCGTGCATCCCGGGGTGCTTCTCCAGCAGGCTGACCAGGACCTGGCCCTGACCGCCGCCGATGTCCGCGACCGAGGACACGCCTCGCAGATCGAGAAGGTTCGCCACGTCCCGCGCCGACTGCTCGCTGGACGTCGTCATGGCCCGGTTGAACACGTACGCCGACTCCGGGGCCTCTTCGTTGAGGTAGTCGAAGAACTCCCGCTCGTACACGTCCTCGAAGACGTTCCGGCCGGAGCGCACCGCCTCGTCGAGCTTCGGCCAGACGTTCCACGTCCACGGCTCGGTGCACCACAGGGCGATGTAGCGGAGGCTGTGCGGGTCGTCCTCGCGCAGCAGCCGGGACATCTCCGTGTGCGCGAAGGTGCCGTCCGGGAGCTCGGTGAAGACCCCCTGGCAGGACAGCGCGCGCAGCAGCCGCCGCAGGGTCTTCGGCTGGGCCTTCACCGTCGCCGCCAGGTCCTCCACGCGCAGGGGCGTGTCGCCCAGGGCGTCCGCCACGCCGAGGCGGGCGGCCGCGCGTACGGCGGCGGCGCACGCGGCTCCGAAGGCGAGCTCCCGCAGCCGCATGGATGGCGGCGGGGGAGCCGGATCGACCGTGGTCGGGGGAGCCGGATCAACAGTGGTCATGGTGGTGCCTCGCTTCTGGGGTCGTGCTGGTGGGGGGAGGGGTTAGCACAGTCCGGCGGGCTCGGAGTGTGCGCAGGTGTTGTCGTGGAAGGTGTTGCCCTTGCCCTTGGCGCGGTCGCGGTTGGCGAGGTCGGCCTTGCCGTTGCGCTGCACCACGTTGTCGCGGATCTCGTTGTCCTTGTTGACGGCGCCCACGAAGCTCTTGTAGAGCACGATGCCGCCGGACAGCGGGGAGGTGCCCACGTTGTCCTCGACCCTGTTCTCCGCCACCAGTGTCTTCTCGGCGCCGGTGAGGACGATCCCGGAGCCCTGGAGGAAGGGCAGACGGGGGGTCTTGGGGCAGTACTTGTTGTTGGCGTGGACGTAGTTGCGGACCACGCTCAGCGCCCCGACGCGCGGCTTGTTCTCGTCGCCCACGACGAACACCGCGGCGCAGTTGCCGGTCGCCTCGTTGTGATCGACGGTCAGGTTCCGCAGCCGTCGGACCGTGACGCCGATCCGGTTGCCGGCCAGACGGTTGTGACTGACGACCGTCCCCAGGGTGTCCCTGGCGCCCTCCTCGGTGCTGACCGTGTTGGACAGGAACAGTCCGGCGTCGCCGTTCTTCTGGGCGACGTTGTTGCGGAACACCCCGCGGACGGAGCGCTCCTGGGCGATGCCCCACTGGCCGTTCTTCTCGGCGACCACTCCCTGGACCGTCAGCCGGTCGGTGCCCGACGCCCACAGCCCCTGCTTGGCGAAGCCTCTGAGGGTCAGTGAGCCGACGGTGACGCCCTTGACGCGCTTGCTGTCCGTTCCGGTGACACAGATGCCGTTGCCGGCCTTGGCGCAGCTGTTGGCGGAGGCCTTGCCCGGCACGATGACGGTGGAACGGGCACCGGAGCCGCGCAGCGTCAGGTTCGCCACCGTGACGCGGACGCTCTCGTGGTAGGTGCCGGGGGAGAGCAAGACGGTGTCCCCCGGGTGTGCGGAATTCACGGCCTTTTGGATCGACTCGCCGGGGTGGACCCAGTGCACCGAACGGTGGTCGGCCGACGGGGCGGCACCCAGCACCGACGCCGTGACGGCCGCGGTGCAGGCGAGGTAGGCCATTTGTCGTTTCGTCATAGGCCGAAGCTAAGAGCGGGTGTTCCGGCCCGCCACCGCTGATCACCCAGGTGGCCCGCCGGTGTCACCTGCCTGCGCGCATAAGGGTGAGCCGTCGGAGGCAGAGACGTCGGCGGACACACGACCGCCCCGGCCGGAGAGCCCGGCCGGGGCGGTGCGGTGGTGACGCGTGGGCGCCGACGGTGTGTCAGGCGAGGGTCGCGAGCGTCGCGTTCCAGGTGGCCGAGGGGCGCATGACGGTCGCGGCCTTGGCCGGGTCGGGCTGGTAGTAGCCGCCGATGTCGGCGGGCTTGCCCTGGACCGCGAGCAGCTCGTCGACGATCGTCCGCTCCTGCGCGGTCAGCGTCTCGGCGAGCGGGGCGAACGCCTTGGCGAGGTCCGCGTCGTCGGTCTGCTTGGCCAACTCCTGCGCCCAGTACAGGCCCAGGTAGAAGTGGCTGCCGCGGTTGTCGATGCCGCCGACGCGACGGGTCGGCGACTTGTCCTCGTTGAGGAAGGTCGCCGTCGCGCGGTCGAGGGTGTCGGCGAGCACCTGGGCGCGCGCGTTGCCGGTGGTCTGCGCGAGGTGCTCGAAGCTGGCCGCGAGGGCGAAGAACTCGCCGAGGCTGTCCCAGCGCAGGTAGTTCTCCTTGACCAGCTGCTGGACGTGCTTCGGGGCGGAGCCGCCGGCACCCGTCTCGAAGAGGCCGCCGCCCGCCATCAGCGGAACGACGGAGAGCATCTTGGCGCTGGTGCCCAGCTCAAGGATCGGGAACAGGTCGGTCAGGTAGTCACGCAGGACGTTGCCGGTGACCGAGATGGTGTTCAGGCCCTTGCGGATGCGCTCCAGGGAGAACTTCGTCGCCTCGACCGGGGACAGGATCTTGATCTCCAGACCCTCGGTGTCGTGCTCCGGCAGGTACGCGTTGACCTTCTCGATCAGCTGCGCGTCGTGGGCGCGGGTCTCGTCCAGCCAGAACACCGCCGGGTCGCCGGTGGCGCGGGCGCGGGTGACGGCCAGCTTCACCCAGTCCTTGATCGGGTCGTCCTTGGTCTGGCAGGCGCGGAAGATGTCGCCCGCGCCGACGGCCTGCTCGAGGACCACGTTGCCGGCCTGGTCGACGAGGCGGACCGTGCCGGTGGTGGGGATCTCGAAGGTCTTGTCGTGGCTGCCGTACTCCTCGGCCTTCTGCGCCATCAGACCGACGTTCGGCACCGAGCCCATGGTGGACGGGTCGAAGGCGCCGTGGGCGCGGCAGTCGTCGATGACGACCTGGTAGACGCCGGAGTAGCTGCTGTCCGGGAGGACGGCGAGGGTGTCGGCCTCCTGGCCGTCCGGGCCCCACATGTGGCCGGAGGTGCGGATCATCGCCGGCATGGAGGCGTCGACGATCACGTCGGAGGGGACGTGCAGGTTGGTGATGCCCTTGTCCGAGTCGACCATCGCGAGGGCCGGGCCCTCGGCGAGCTCGGCGTCGAAGGACGCCTTGATCTCGGCGCCCTCGGGCAGCGCCTCGAGGCCCTTGAAGATGCCGCCCAGACCGTCGTTCGGGGTCAGACCGGCGGCGGCGAACGTCTCGCCGTACTTCGCGAACGTCTTGGGGAAGAAGGCGCGCACGACGTGGCCGAAGACGATCGGGTCGGAGACCTTCATCATCGTGGCCTTGAGGTGCACGGAGAACAGCACGTCGTCGGCCTTGGCACGGGCGATCTGCGCCGTGAGGAACTCGCGCAGCGGCGCGACGTGCATGACGGACGCGTCGACGACCTCGCCCGCGAGGACGGGTACGGACTCGCGCAGCACGGTGGTGGACCCGTCGTCGCCCGCCAGCTCGATGCGGAGCGAGCCCGCCTCGGAGATCACCGCGGACTTCTCGGTGGAGCGGAAGTCGTCGGCGCCCATGGTGGCCACGTTGGTCCTGGACTCGGGGGTCCAGGCGCCCATGCGGTGCGGGTGGGTCTTGGCGTAGTTCTTGACCGACGCGGGGGCGCGGCGGTCGGAGTTGCCCTCGCGCAGGACCGGGTTCACGGCGGAGCCCTTGACCTTGTCGTAACGGGCGCGGATGTCGCGCTCCTCGTCCGACTTCGGGTCGTCCGGGTAGGCCGGGAGCGCGTAGCCCTGCTCCTGGAGCTCGGCGATCGCGGCCTTCAGCTGCGGGATCGAGGCCGAGACGTTCGGCAGCTTGATGATGTTGGCCTCGGGCGTCTTGGCCAGGTCACCGAGCTCGGCGAGGGCGTCGGGAACGCGCTGGCCCTCCTCGAGGAACTCGGGGAAGAGCGCGAGGATGCGCCCGGCCAGCGAGATGTCACGGGTCTCCACAGTGACACCCGCCTGCGAGGCGTACGCCTGGACCACCGGCAGGAACGAATACGTCGCCAGGGCCGGGGCCTCGTCAGTGTGCGTGTAAATGATGGTCGAGTCAGTCACCGGGTGCTCCGCTCCACGTCTGCAACATTGCTCGACATCAAGATATCTCGTGAGCGACCCCGACTCGACAGGGGTCCGCCCGCCATCGCGAGTGACGGCCCCGGCGGCCGCGCCGGGGTGACCCGCAGTATTTCGCCTATCTGTTCGAATATCGCCGTGCGGCCGCCGACCCGCACGGAACGGATGTCCAGCCCGCACCCGTCGAGCGAGCCCCGTGGTGAGCGGATTCGCGGTCTGCGCCCAGCCGAACTCGGCCCGCACCGTCTCCGAGCGCGGTGGCCCGGCTCGCTCACCGGGGACTGCATCGCCATCGCCTCCGAGGTCTCGGGGCAGGACCGCTCCGGCTTCCTGCGGGACTGGCCGTACGGCACGAAGACGCCCCATGCCGAACCACCCCGACTGGCCGGTCGCCCCGGCCCCCCCGGGCCCGCTCGCGCCGCGCAACCGTGAGCCCGGCCACTACCCCGACTCGACCGCCACCCTCTGACGGCACACGGACCGGGCTACGACGGCACACGGGCCGGGGAGCCGGGTGGGGCTCGCCCTCGCCCGGCGCTACCTTCCCGACGTGGCCGCCCGCTGGTGCGGGATGCCCGCCTCCAGCAGCTCCGCCCCGCCCGGCTGCAGCGCCACCGTCCGCGTGGGCGCCGGAATCCGGATGCCCTCGTCCCGGTACCGCTTGTGCAGGCGCTTGATGAACTCGTGCTTGATCCGGTACTGGTCGCTGAACTCCCCGACGCCGAGGATGACACTGAAACTGATGCGGGAGTCGCCGAAGGTGTGGAAGCGGACGGCGGGCTCGTGGTCCGGGACGGCACCGGTGATCTCGGTCATCGTCTCGGTGACGACCTCGGTGGTCACGCGCTCGACGTGCTCCAGATCGCTGTCGTAGCCGACCCCGACCTGGACGATGAGGGTCATCTGCTGCTCGGGGCGGTTGAAGTTGGTCATGTTGGTGCCCGCGAGCTGGCCGTTGGGGATGATGACCAGGTTGTTGGAGAGCTGGCGGACCGTCGTGTTGCGCCAGTTGATGTCGACGACGTAGCCCTCCTCGCCGCTGCTGAGGCGGATGTAGTCGCCGGGCTGGACCGTCTTCGAGGCGAGGATGTGGACGCCCGCGAAGAGGTTGGCGAGCGTGTCCTGAAGGGCGAGCGCCACCGCGAGACCGCCCACACCCAGGGCCGTGAGCAGCGGGGCTATGGAGATGCCCAGCGTCTGCAGCATGACGAGGAAGCCCATCGCCAGCACCACGACCCGGGTGATGTTGACGAAGATGGTGGCCGAGCCCGCGACACCCGAGCGGGACTGGGCCAGCGACCGGACGAGGCCGGTGATGACCCGGGCCGCGGTCAGGGTCGCGACGAAGATGAGGACGACGGTCAGGACCTTGTTGACGTTGCGTCCGACCGGAGCCGTCAGCGGAAGCACCGCGCCCGCCGCCGAGACACCCGCGGCGATCGCTCCCCAGGGGACGAGCGTGCGCAGCGCGTCGACGATGAAGTCGTCACCGCTCCACCGGGTGCGCGAGGCGTGCTTGCCGAGCCAGCGCAGCAGCATGCGCAGCAGGAACGCCGCCAGCAGACCCGCCACCACGGGAATCCCGGCCATCATCAGGTCGTCCAGGGTGAGGGAGTGTTTCACCGGCCGCCTCCCGAGCGACGGAGGGGAAGGCCCGCGGGCCGGATGTGCTGTGTCGTCACTTGCCACCTGCTCGAATCCGGGAATGCACGATCACGCCCGGACGTGTGTTCGTCGTCCGAGGCGGTCTCTCATCCTGCCGTACTCACGGGTACGTCCGTTACCGGGCCCACACGTTTCCGGCACACCCGTACATGACGCCTCTGGACCACATCTGTCGACCCGTCACCGCTTCGTCGTGAACGAGCCGTGCCGCCCGGCTCCCGACGCGAAGCGGGCGGCGCCCTCCATGCCCTCGGCCAACACGTCCATGCCATAACGGAGTTCGACACGCATGGCCGCCTCTTCGACCAGGCCCTCCTGGTCGAGGACCGACGCGCGGTCGCTGCGCAGGCAGGACTGGGGGAACTCGGCGATGGCCGCGGCGAGTTCCTCGGCCTCGGCCCGGGCGCGGCCGGTCGGCACGAGCCGGTTGGCGAGGCCCATCTCGTACGCCTCGGCGGCCGGGACCGCGCGGCCCGTGAGGATCAGGTCCATCGCACGGCTGGCGCCGATGAGACGGGGGAGCCGTACGGTGCCGCCGTCGATGAGCGGGACGCCCCAGCGGCGGCAGAAGACGCCGAAGACGGCGTCCTGCTCGGCGACCCGCAGATCGCACCAGAGCGCCAGTTCCAGGCCGCCGGCCACGGCATGCCCCGCGACCGCCGCGATGACCGGCTTGGACAGCCGCAGCCGGGTGGGCCCCATCGGCCCGTCACCGTCCTGCGCGACCCTGTTGCCGTACTCGGTGCCGATCGCCTTGAGGTCCGCGCCGGCGCAGAACGTGCCGCCCTCGCCCCACAGCACCGCCACCCGGGCCGTCTCGTCCGCCTCGAACGCCCGGAAGGCGTCGGCGAGTGCGGCGGCGGTCGGCCCGTCCACGGCGTTGCGGGCGGCGGGGCGGGAGAGGACGACCGTGGTGACGTACCCCTGGCGTTCGATCCGGACCGACATCGTGCTGTCCCCTTCTCCCGGCCATGTACGCCTTCTGCCGAGCGGCGCACGGGGAGGTTACTCCGCGGCTGCCGGCGGCGCGGATCCGTGCCGCTCAGATCACCTTCAGACGGACCAGCGCCCCCAGCGTCAGCGCCCCGGGCAGCAGCGGCACCCACACCGTGATGATCCGGTACGCCAGCACGACCGCCGTCGCCACGGCCACCGGGCCGCCCGCCGCCACCAGCGCGACGATCAGCGCCGCCTCCACCGAACCGATGCCGCCCGGCGTGGGCACCATCGCGACGGCCGCCGTCGCCGCCAGATACGCGAGCGCCATGTGCAGGGGCGGCACCGCCAGGTTCATCGCCTGACCGACCGCGGTCAGCCCGGCGGCCTGCAGCAGCGGAAAGGCGAGCGATCCGCCCCACAGGGCGAGCGCGCGGGCCGGACGGGAGTGCACGGAGCGGGCCTCGTCGAGCGCGGTGCGCAGGAAGGAGAACACGGCCCCGCGCAGCCGTCGTACGAGAAGAAGCGTGGCCACCGCGGCCAGGAGGACCACTCCCGCGGCGAGCAGCAAGGGGCCGATCGCGCCGGAGGGGAGGAGGGATCCGACGTGCAGGGCTCCCGGGAACGCGATGAGCAGGCCCACCAGGAGGGTGAGCCGGGCGATCGACTCCGCGAGCATGTAGAGCGCGAGCGCGGCGGAGGAGCGGGCGAGCGGGACGCCGCACACGGTCATGAAGCGCAGATTGACCGCGCCGGCGCCGAGCCCGGTCGGCAGCAGGTGGTTGGCCGCGCCCGCGGCGAACTGGGTGGCGAGCAGCCGGCGCGCGGGCAGTCGCTGCATGACCGCGCCCTGCCGGGCGGAGGCCGCGGCGACCCAGGTCAGGCAGGTCGCCACGGCGGCCGCCAGCAGCCACGGCCACTCGGCCGAGCGCAGCTGGCCGAAGCCCTCCATGAGGACGGACCGATGCCGTGCCGCGACGACCAGGACGAGGGCGAGCGGGATCAGGCACAGGACCGACCTGAGCGGGAAGCGTCGGGATCCTTGGGGGAACCCCTGGGGAAGCTTCTGGGGAAGTCGAACCGCTGTCACATCGGGAGAGGTTCTCCACGCCGCGCCAACGGGGGGTTGCGGGCGCGCGTCCGGCGGCTGACGTGCCGGGCAAGGTGCGGGAGGGGTCGTCGCCGTCGTGGGTGCCGTCATGGATTCCTTACTGTGTTCTCCGACGCGTTCCCCGGTGTGTTCCCGCGCGCTTTCCCTCGTGTGCGTGGACTTCGTCCAGGAAACATTGACCTCAACGATGCTTGAGGTCCTACGGTCACTCCCATGAGCATGGAGAGCACAGCCTGGACCCAGCTGTACAGCGTCATGAACGCGCAGCAGGAGCGCCGTCCCCTCGCCCGCGCGACCCTGCGTCGCATCGCCGCCTTCGCCCGTCCGCACCGCCGACGTATCGGCCAGTTCGTGGTCCTCAGCGTGCTGACCGCGCTGCTGGCCGTCGCGACGCCGGTGCTCGCGGGGCGCGTCGTGGACGCCATCGTGTCCGGCGGCGACGAAGCCACCGTCATCCGCCTTGCCGTGCTCATCGCACTCATCGCGCTCGCCGAGGCGGCGCTCGGGCTCCTCGGCCGCTGGCTGTCGGCGACGCTCGGCGAGGGGCTCATCCTCGATCTGCGGACGGCTGTGTTCGATCATGTGCAGCGCATGCCGGTCGCGTTCTTCACACGTACCCGTACGGGCGCGCTGGTCAGTCGACTCAACAACGACGTGATCGGCGCCCAACGCGCCTTCAGCAACACGCTGTCGGGAGTCGTCAGCAATCTCGTCACCCTGCTGCTCACCCTCGCCGTCATGCTCACCCTGTCCTGGCAGATCACCCTGCTCGCGCTCGTGCTGCTGCCGGTGTTCGTGGTGCCCGCGCGGCGGACGGGCAGCCGGATGGCACGTCTGCAACGGGAGGCGGCGAACCTGAACGCGTCGATGGGCACCCGGATGACCGAGCGGTTCTCCGCGCCCGGCGCCACGCTCATCAAGCTCTTCGGGCGGCCCGAGGACGAGTCCGCGGAGTTCGCGGAGCGGGCCCGGCGGGTGCGGGACATCGGCGTGCGTACGGCGATGGCGCAGTCGGCTTTCATCACGGCCCTCACGCTGGTCTCCGCCCTGGCCCTCGCGCTCGTGTACGGGCTCGGCGGCTGGTTCGCGCTGCGCGGCAGCCTGGAGCCGGGTGCCGTCGTCTCACTGGCGCTGCTGCTGACCCGCCTGTACGCGCCGCTCACCTCGCTCGCCGGGGCGCGTGTCGAGGTCATGAGCGCCCTGGTGAGTTTCGAGCGCGTCTTCGAGGTGCTCGACCTCAAGCCGCTCATCGAGGAGAAGGCGGACGCCCGTACGGTCCCGGATGGCCCGGCGGCCGTGGAGTTCGAGAACGTCCGCTTCGCCTACCCCTCCGCCGACAAGGTCTCCCTCGCCTCCCTGGAGGAGGTCGCCGCCCTCGACACCCGGGGCGGCGCCGAGGTCCTGCACGGTGTGTCCTTCCGCGCCGAGCCCGGCCAGACCGTCGCCCTCGTCGGCTCCTCAGGCGCCGGCAAGTCGACCATCGCCCAACTGCTGCCGCGCCTGTACGACACCGACGAGGGCACCGTCCGCATCGGCGGCGTCGACGTCCGCGACCTGAGCGCCGAGTCGATGCGCGAGACCCTCGGCATGGTCACCCAGGACGGTCACCTCTTCCACGACTCGGTACGCGCCAACCTGCTCCTGGCCCGCCCCGCCGCGACGGAGGACGACCTGTGGGACGTACTGCGCAGGTCCCGCCTCGAAGACCTCGTACGCTCCCTGCCCGACGGCCTCGACACCGTGGTCGGCGAGCGCGGCTACCGTCTCTCCGGCGGCGAGCGCCAGCGAATGACCATCGCCCGGCTGCTGCTGGCCCGCCAGCGTGTCGTCATCCTCGACGAGGCCACCGCCCATCTGGACAACACCTCGGAGGCGGCCGTCCAGGAGGCGCTCACCGAGGCGCTGGAAGGGCGTACGGCCGTGGTGATCGCGCACCGGCTGTCCACCGTGCGGACCGCCGACGTGATCCTCGTCGTGGAGGCCGGGCGGATCGTGGAGCGGGGCACCCACGAGGAACTGCTCACGACGGAGGGCCGTTACGCGGAGCTGTACCGGACTCAGTTCAAGAGGGACCGGGAGGTCACGAAGGACCGGGAGATCAGCAAGGACCGCGAAGTCAGCACGGACCGGGACGGCGTGGCGGAGATCGTCGTCGCGGGGGAGGCGATCCCGTAGGACCGTCGGCCGCCGTTGCGTCCCACCGGATCACCGGATCACCGGATCCGGTGGGACGGAAGTGAGGTGTCGTCAGCCGGCCCTCGACGCGGTGAGGGTACGGATTCCGGTACGGCCGCGGTGTGGGCGGGGCCGAGCCGGTCGCCCTCGATGTCGAGGTCGGGCAGGCGGCGCTCCAGCCACTTCGGCAGCCACCAGGCCGCGTGCCGGGTCAGTGCCAGGACGGCCGGGACGAAGGTCATCCGAATGACGAACGCGTCGAGCAGGACACCGGCGGCGAGTGCGAAGGCGATCTGTTTGAGCATCGTGCTGACGGAGGTGAGGAAGGCGGCGAAGACCGAGGTCATGATCAGGGCCGCGGCCGTCACGACCCGCCCGCTGTGCCGCGCGCCGCTGTGCACCGCGCCCAGCGGATTCCCGGTGCGGAGGTAGGACTCCCGCATCCTCGAGACGAGGAAGACCTCGTAGTCCATCGCGAGGCCGAACAGCACGGCCAGCAGGATGATCGGCAGGAAGCTGCTGACCGGTCCGGTGGTGTCCACACCGATCAGGTTGCCGAGGTGGCCCAGCTGGAAGACGCCGACCGCCGCGCCGAGGGTCGCCGCGATCGAGAGGAGGAAGCCCGCTGCGGCCTTGAGGGGCACCACCAGTGAGCGGAAGACCAGGAGCAGCAGGAGCAGCGACAGCCCGATCACGACGGCGGCGAAGGGGACCAGCGCCGAGTTCAGCTTCGCGGCGACGTCGACGCTCACGGCCGTGCTGCCGGTGACCTGGACGGTGGCGCCGGTGTCCCGCAGGATCGCGGGCCGGTCGTCGCGGATGGTGTTGACCAGCGTCTTGGTCGCCGGATCGCTGGGCGCGCTGTCCGGTATCACCTGGATGAGCGCGGTGTGGGTGGCCGGGTTGGCCACGGGCTTGCCGACGGTGGCCACGCCGGGCAGCGCGCCGATGGCGGCGGCGACCCGCTGGGCGGCCGTGGTGGGGTCGGAGCTGTGGCTGGTGTCGGCCAGCACGAGGAGCGGGCCGTTGAAACCGGGGCCGAGTTTCTCGCCGACCCTGTCGAAGGCGATGCGCTGTGAGGAGAAGCTGGGCGCGGTGCCGTTGTCGGGCAGGGCGAGGCGCATGTCGTGGGCGGGCCAGGCCAGCGCGCCGAGGGAGGCGACCACCGCGACCAGGGTCAGCAGCGGGCGGCGGGTGACCAGCCGGAACCAGCGCTCGGCGGCGTTGGCGGCCGTGCCCGAGACGTTCTCGCCGGTATCGCTCACGGCGTTGCCGTCGGTACCGCTCATGGCTTTCTTCCCGGTATCGCTCACGGCGTTGTCGTCGGTACCGCTCATGGCTTTCTTCCCGGTATCGCTCACGGCGTTGTCGTCGGTACCGCTCATGGCGTTCTTCCCGGTATCGCTCACGGCGTTGTCGTCGGTACCGCTCATGGCGTTCTTCCCGGTATCGCTCACGGCGTTGCCGTCAGTACCCCTCACGGCGTTCTCGCCGATGGCGCCGACGGCGTCCTCGCCCGCACCGCCGACGGCGCGCTCGCGGCGCATCGCGCGGGAGCCCGGCCTGGGCGTCAGGCGCGCGCCGGCGAAGCCGAGGATCGCCGGCAGCAGCGTGGTCGCGACCAGTACGGCGATCAGCACCGCACCGGCGGCCGCCAGTCCCATGGCCGTCAGATAGGGGATGCCGACGACGGTGAGGCCGGTCATCGCGATGACCACGGTCAGCCCGGCGAACACCACGGCGCTGCCCGCCGTGCCCACCGCCAGCGCGGCCGACTCCTCCGGCTCCATGCCGTGGGCGAGATGGAACCGGTGACGGCTGACGATGAACAGGGCGTAGTCGATGCCGACCGCGAGCCCGATCATCAGGGCCAGGCTCTGCGCGGTCGAGGAGATCGAGACGGTTCCGGTGAGAGACAGCGCACCGAAGATGGCCGTGGCCACACCGAAGAGCGCCGTGACGACGGGGATTTTGGCGGTCAGCGGGGAGCCGAAGGTCAGCGTGAGGATGACCAGGGCGACGCCGATGCCGATGATGTCGCTGCTGTGGGACTGCGACGGGGCGTTGCCGAACGCGGAGCCGCCGACGTCGACCCGCATGCCCTGCTGGTTCGCCCCGGCCACGGCGGACTTGAGCTCGTCCAGCGCGTTCGGCTCCAGCGCGCTCTGCGGGACCTCGTAGCGCACCTGTGCGACGGCGGTGGTGCCGTCGGCGGAGAGGGTGTGAGCGTCGAACGGGCTCACCACTTTGGCGACTTGGGGCGCGGACCCGGCCGAGTCAAGAGCGGCCCGGATACGGGCGCTGTCGGCCGGGTCGGTCACCTTCTGGCCGTCCGTCGCGGTGAACACGATCTGCGCGCTCGTGCCGGAGAAGGTGGGGAAGTCGGTCTTCATCCGGTCCAGGGCCCGCTGGGACTCGGAGCCTGGGATCGAGAAGGTGTTGTCGAGCTTGCCGGTGCCGCCGAAGGCCGTCATGCAGACCACGGCGGCCGCGACCAGCGCCAACCACAGGGCCAGCATGCGTCGTCGGTGGCGGAAGGCGAGGCGCCCGAGGCGGTGAAGGAAGGCGGGCATGGCGCTCCATGGTGAGAAAGCGGTCCCAAAAAGTGGCAGTCCTGCCACAATAACAAAGTGGCAGGGCTGCCAAGTTTTCGCGGGGCTGGGATACTCGGGGTGTGGAGAGCGCGACAGAACCGGGACGCAGGGAACAGAACAAGCGGCGCACGCATGAGGCGCTGATCCACGCGGCGGCGCGGCTGTTCCAGGAAAACGGCTACGAGGCGACGACCGTGCGGGACATCGCCGCCGCCGCGGGCGTGGGGGAGCGGACCTTCTTCCGCTACTTCCCCTCCAAGGAGAGCCTGATCCTGCAGCACGTCCGGGACTTCATCCCGCTGCTGGAGGAGGCGATCCGGGCCCGCCCGCAGGGCGAATCACCCCTCGCGGCCCTGCGTAACGCCGTTCTGGAGCTCGCCGTTCGCGATGACTGGGCCGCCGGGATCCTCCTCGCCGGACCGCAGCCCCTGTCGACCGCTCCGTCCGGGCGCGGCGAACGTTTTCTCTTGTTCGACCTGGAGGAAGCCGTCGCATCGGCGTTCCTGGACCGCATGACGGTGGACGGTGCCGACCCGGCCGCGCCGGAGAGCGTGCTGCGGGCGTCCGTCCTGGCCCGCGCGGGAGTGGGCGTGCTGCGCGCCCTGCGGCTCACCTACGCCCGCCTGCCGGAGGCGGCGCGCGACGAGATCGGCGTCCTCGACTTCGCCCACGCGGCCTTCGCGACGCTGACGGATGCGGAGGGGCCCGCCTCGTGATGGACGACGCCGACGGCTCGACCCCGTCCACCTCGGAGTCACCGGGCCCGGAGGCGATCCCCGCGGAGGCTGATCCCCGCCGAGCCGCGTCTCACTCCTGCACCTGCATCAAGCACGTCATGGGGTCGCTGTGATCGGGCAGGTCCGCGCAGCGAGGGAGCCTGACGGTGTCCTGGACTTTTGGGACTATGCGCCCAGCTGTCGGCTGCCTCAGCGTGACATCGATGTCTCAGGCGTAGGGGTCGAATGGGATTCCGGAGGGCTTGGAGTAGGCGAGGTTGTCGTTGAAGGAGCCGTCCTTGATCTTGATCGTGGCCTCGCCGAAATCGGCGTTCATGAGCTTGTCGCGGTAGCCGGCCGGATAGCCCTCCCAGCCGACGAGGCGCGGGTAGAACCAGCCGCCGGTGGCATTCTCCGGCGGCTCGTCGTTGGTGTTCGCGAAGCGGAAGTCGTGGGTCGACACGCCGTCCTTGTGGTACACGATCTTCGGGTGGGTCCCGTCGAAGCGAACCGATGAACTCGGGCTCACCAGGTACGAGGAGTGCTGCGACACAGAGACGTACTGGACCTGGTTGTTGGAGATCCACACGATGACGTGTTCCCAGTCGTGGGTGTGGCCGATGGCTGCCGGCCCCAGCGTGGCCTGATCCTTCTCGAAGTAGCTGGCGTACATGACGGCGCACCAGCCGTTGTTGCACTTCTCGCGCGAGTACGTGTTGGCGTTCGCCAGCTGGGCGGGATCGTGGCAGTGGCCGTTCACGTCTCCGCCCAGCGACAGGCCGGGATTGATGGTGCCGTCCGCGCCGATCGCGGCGGTGGCGTAGCAGCCGTCGCCGTCGTAGTCGTAGGCGGGGGAGAACGTCTGTTCCAAGCCGTCGGCGTTCTGCGGCAGGAGGGTGAGGACGTTGGCGTTCGCGTCGGTCGGGAGCGCGATGACGAGGGCTGCGGCGGCTAGGGCGCCGGTGAGCGCGGACCGGCGGATCCTCTTGCGGGGTCGCTTCGTTTGGTGGGAAGCGGATTCCTTGTGCGGGACGGGCGACGAGAGCGTGCTGTGCACTCCAACTCCTCAGCTGTGAAGGTGAATTGAGGAGATCCTCTTGCCTCCCCGCGTCGAGATCAAGGGACGTCGCGGATGTTCCTGATCGCGCCCGGCCCGGTGGCCCAGCGAGACGTGCCGGCCGCTCCGGTCCGTACCGGCCGGTGATCAGGGTGCGCTTCTCCCACGGGCCGATGGCCGTGCGGTGGGTGATCGGGGCCGAGGCGCCGGCGTCCTCGGCGGTCACGTACGTACCCGTGGCGGAGACCGGCGGGCCGACCGTGCCGTCGCCGTTGTGAACGAGCTGGAACGGCTGGGCCCGGTCGGCCGAGGTGCTGTCGAGCGAACCCTCCCTGGGCGACAAGTCGACGCAGGACGGGTTCAGTTGCTCGTGCCGGCGGTTCCGGTGTCGGCGGACGCGCTGAGCAGGCCGACGAACATGGTCTGGTGCAGGGCTTCCACATGGTGCCGGGCGGCCTCGCCCGCCGCGGCGGTGTCCTGCCGGCGCAGGGCGTCGAGGAGGTCGCGGTGCTCGCGGTTGGAAGCGCGCAGCGCGTCCATGGGGTAGGGCAGGTAGTAGCGGTAGAGCTCGCGCAGGACCGCGCCGTAGGGACCGGTGATCGAGGGGCTGCCGGTCGCCTCGGCGAGCCGGAGATGGAAGCGCTCGTCGTAGCCGTGGAACTCGGCCCAGCTGGGCGCGCGGTCCATCTCCTCGACGAGTTCCCGCAGTTCCGCCATGTCCTCGTCGCAGGCCCGGACCGCCGCCAGGTGGGCGATGCCGCATTCCAGGGCGAGCCGGTGGTCGATCAGCCGGTGCACGGCGTCGCCGGCCGTGCGGAACGCGTCCGTGGTGAGGACGGTCCCGGGGGTGGGGTGCGCGGCGACCAGCGTGCCCCCGCCGCGTCCGCGGCGGCGCTCCAGTACGCCGTCGGCACACAGGGAGACCAGGGCGCGACGGGCGGTGATCTCGCTGACGTCGAGGGCCTGGGCGACCTGTGGGGTGCCTGGCAGGCGCTCGCCGGGGGCCAGTAGGCCCAGGTCGACGGCGAGAGCGATCCGGGCCCGGACCGCTTCCAGCGCGGACAGCCTGCGCACACCGCTCAGTTCGGGGGCCGTGAGGCCGGTGGTCGGGGAGTTGTCGCTGCCGGGCATGGCGTCACCCTAACCAGCCCCGTCGGCCATCGCCGAAAAAAGCTCATATTGAGCACTCTTGTTTAACTGCTCATATTGAACTAGTTTCCCGTTCATGTCCCGCCCCCTGCCCCTGGCTCTCGCCCAGCTCCCCCCGCGGCCCGCGCATACCCCGCTCGCTGGTTTCGCGGCCGAGGCGGAGAGCATCCTCGCCCGCTTCCCGCACACCCGGATGGCGGTCTTCCCCGAGCTGCACCTGTGCGGCGTCGACGCTCTCGGCGCCGAGGCGCACGAGCAGCTGCGGGAGATCGCCGAGCCCCTGGACGGCCCTCGGGTCAAGGAGCTGGCCGCGCTGGCCGGAGACCTGGGCATCTGGCTGCTGCCGGGGTCGGTGTGCGAGCGCGGCCCGGCCGGGGAGCTGTTCAACACCGCCCTGGCCTTCTCCCCGCAGGGGCGTCTGGCGGCCTGGTATCGCAAGGTGTTCCCCTGGCGGCCGAGCGAGCCCTACGATCCCGGCGACCGGTTCGTGGTCTTCGACGTCCCCGAGGCGGGGCGGATAGGCTTCGCGATCTGCTACGACGCCTGGTTCCCGGAGGTCGCCCGCCACCTGGCGTGGCAGGGCGCCGAGGTCATCGTCAACCCCGTGATGACCACGACCGCCGACCGCGCGCAGGAGGTCGTCCTGGCCCGCGCCAACGCCATCGTCAACCAGGTGCACGTGGTCAGCGTGAACACCGCGGGCCCCGTGGGCAGCGGGCACAGCCTGGTCGTCGACCCCGAGGGCCGGATCCGGGCGGAGGTGCCCGGTGGCGGCAGCACCATCCTCACCGACGTGATCGACCTGGACGACGTGACCCGCGTCCGGACGTACGGCACCGCAGGCGTGAACCGCATGTGGGACCAGTTCACGGACACCGACGCCCCCATCGAGCTGCCGCTGTACGGCGGCCGCATCGACCCGCGCACCTGGCGTCCGGGAGCCTGACACCTCGGCTCTCACCCGCTGCTCTCCGTCCCCGCCCGTATCTCCCCGGAGCCCCTCCATGGCCAACGACGCCACCGGCGCGCCCGTCCTCGCGCGCACCCTCACCCTCAGAGCCGTCGTGCTGTTCGGTCTCGCCTACATGACCCCGCTGATCGTGCTGGGCACCTTCGGCGTCGTCGCCGCCGAGACCGGCGGCGCGGTTCCGACCGCCTACCTGCTCGCCCTGGTCGCGATGCTGTTCACGGCCCACAGCTACGGCAAGATGGCCGCCGCGTATCCCGTGGCCGGCTCCGCCTACACCTACGTCCGCAAGGCGATCGACGGGCGGCTCGGCTTCCTCGTCGGCTGGGCGACCCTGCTCGACTACTTCTTCCTGCCGATGGTCATCTGGCTGATCGGCGGCGCCTACCTCCAGGCCCAGTTCCCGGGCGTGCCGCACTGGACATGGATCATCGGCTTCGTCACCGTCACCACAGCGCTGAACATCCGTGGCATCAAGGCCGCCGAGCGCGTCAACGACCTGCTCATGGTCTTCCAGGTGCTGGTCATCGGCATCTTCGTCGTCCTCTCGGTGCGTCACGTTTTCCACACGGGCGGCGCCGGTGCGCTGGTGAGCAGCACACCCTTCGCCAACGGCGCGACGACCGCCGTCGGCATCTCGGCGGGTGCCGCCATCGCCGCGTACTCCTTCCTCGGCTTCGACGCGGTCACCACGCTGACGGAGGAGACGGTCGACCCGAAGCGCACCATGCCGCGCGCGATCCTGCTCACCGCGCTGATCGGCGGCGGCATCTTCGTCCTGGTCGCCTACACCACCCAGCTCGCCCATCCGGGCAGCGCCTTCGACGACCCCAGCTCCGCCGCCTTCGAGATCGCGAAGACCATCGGCGGCGACCTGTTCTCCTCGGTGTTCCTGGCCGGGCTCGTGGTGGCGCAGTTCGCGTCCGGCATCGCCGCGCAGGCGAGCACCTCACGCCTGCTGTACGCGATGGGCCGCGACGGCGCCCTCCCGCGCAAGGTCTTCGCCCGCCTTCACGAGCGCTACCGCACCCCCGCGCTCAACATCCTGCTGACCGGCGCGGTCGGCCTGATCGCGCTGCGCCTGGACGTGGCCACCTCGACATCCTTCATCAACTTCGGCGCGTTCACCGCCTTCACCTTCGTCAACGTCTCCGTGCTCGCCACCTATGTACGGGCCCGCCGCGCCGGCGAGACCCCCAGCCCGCTGTCGTACGTCGTCGCCCCCGCGGTCGGCGCGGTCGTGGACCTCTACCTGCTGTTCCACCTCGACGGCAGGGCGCTCACCCTGGGCCTGGTCTGGTTGAGCCTCGGCGTGGTGTACCTGGCCTACCTGACCCGGATGTTCCGCGTCCCGCCGCCGGAGATGTCGTTCACCGAGACCGCACCGGAGGATGTCCCCGGCGCCGGATCTCTTCAGAGCGCCAAGTGACCGGGGTCTGATCAGCAGTACAGATTGCCGCCGGGGCTGACGCCGAGAATCGACGTGAACCGCTGGTAGGCGTCGACGCGGCTCTGCACCTGGGCGGGATTCCTGCCGTCGCACTCCAGAGAGCCGTTGATGGAGCGGACGGTCTGGCCGAAGCCGGCCTGGTTCACCATGGCGTTGTGCGGGGTCATCGTGCCGGGGCCGGACTGGGTGTTCCAGTACCAGAGGCCGGTCTTCCAGGCGACGGAGGCGTCGTTCTGCACCAGCCAGGGATTGTCCAGGAGGTCGATGCCGAGTGCGTCGCCGGCGGCCTTGTAGTTGAAGTTCCAGCTGAGCTGGAGGGGGCCGCGGCCGTAGTAGGCGGCCTGGCCTGCCGGGCAGCCGTACGACTGGCTCCAGTCGCAGTAGGTGGGGTAGTTGGCGGTATTCTGCTCGACGACGTACACCAATCCGCCGGTCTCATGGCTGACGTTGGCGAGGAAGGCTGCGGCCTCCTGCTTCTTCACGGTGTCGCTGCCGGTGTTGGCGAAGGCCGGGTAGGCGCCGAGGGCCTGGACGAGGCCGCCGTAGGTGTAGAAGCCGTTCCGGTTCGGGAACATCTGGTTGAACTGGGCCTCGGAGACGACGAATCCAGACGGAGTGTTGCCACCCCCGCTCGCCGGGGCGTTCCACTTCTGGTTCGCCGCACCTGTGCAGCTCCAGATCTGCAGACGGGTGCCGTTGCCGCTGTTGTTGTCCCGCACGTCGAGGCACTTGTTCGCGGCCGGGTTGACGATGTCATGGGCCGCGGTGACCACCCACTGCTGGTTGGTCCCTCCCGAGCAGTCCCACAACTGGACGGCCGCGCCGTCGGCCGTGCCGCGGTCGACGACGTCCAGACACTTGCCGAGAGCCCGAAGAGTCCCGTCACCGGGGTTGGACCACTGCTGGGCAGCGGTGCCGTTGCAGTCGTACAGCTGGACGAACGTGCCGTTGGCGCTGTTCGCCCCGGCCACATCGACGCACTTTCCCGCGAGTCCGGTGATCTGACCGTCGGCGGCGTGGGCGGGCGCGGAGGTGAAGAGTGCGGCGAGAACCGCGGCGAGAAGGGCACCGACCGCGAGCCGGCCGAAAGCCATGCGCCCGGAGAAGAGCCGTCTGACGTGGGAGGTGGACATGGTGAGATCGCTCCTTGGTTTTGTCGTACGGGTGACGGGTGACGGGTGACGGGTGACGGGTGAGGGGTGACGGTCGGGTACGGCGCGGGATGGACCGGGGGCGAGCGCGACTGCCTTGGCGAGGTGCGGTGAACGGCGCTCTCAGTTCAGAACTTGTTGGGTGACGACGATGTGAGCGGCGTCAGGATCGAGGCTTCCCCCGAGCCGCCCGAAGGCCCCGTCGGTCAGGTCGAGGCACTTGGGTTCCTGGGGCGTCTGGACGAAGGTGCCCCGGTCGTTGATGCGTACGACCAGGGACCTGCCGTTGCCGACATCGGTGACCTGGACCCGGGTGCCGAACGGCAACTGGGGCTGCCGGCTGACGGAAGTCGCGGCGGTGTCCGCGTTGTTGTCGAAGAGTTCTCCGTCGGCGGTGAGGGCGCCCGGTGGCTGGGGCCCGTAGTGCGTGGCCCAGCACTGGGCGTCTGCCTTCCGGGGGGCGGCCGTTGCGCCGGAGGCGGTCGGAAGACAGACCGAGAGTGCGAGCGCGGCCACGGCGAGGCTGCACCGTAACGCGGTGAAATGTGTGGGGGGTTGTCCGGCCATGGAGAACGATCACAGCCTTTCGTGAACAAAGGGGCACGGGAACGGCACACCAGTACAACTGGTGTAAAGCGTGGGTGCGTTCATGAAGCCCGTCGGCCGGAACCTAAAGGTCTGTACCAGACACGTCAAGTCGTGAACAGTGGAGAGGGCTTGGGATCGGCCAGTTGATCGGGTCCCGAAGAGGTCCCGCAGTGCTGTGCGTGACCTCTTCGCAATAGGCGCAGGTGTGCGCCCATCCCCTTCCTGTGAACTCCGCCCGCCTCACCTTCAGTTGTTGACGTCGAGCAGAGGCGAGAGTACAAACCCCGAGAGCGCTCTCACGCCTGCTGTTCCTCCCGCCCCCCACGCTCCGCCCACTCGGCATCCGGAGACCCCCATGCAGACTTCTCTCAGTGTGCTCACGCGCAGACCAACGGCCCGTGTGGCGCTCTCCCGCACGGCTCTGTGCCTGGTCATCGCCCTGCTCGCAGCCTGCTTCGTCGCCCTGACGCCCTCGCTCGCACGGGCCGACGACCAGCTGCTGTCCCAAGGGCGGCCCGTCACGGCGTCCTCGACCGAGAACGCCTCCTTCCCCGCAGCCGCAGCGGTTGACGGCAACCCGGGTACCCGCTGGTCCTCGGGCTTCGCCGATCCCCAATGGCTCCAGGTCGACCTCGGCTCCGTCCAGCAGATCACCCGGGTCACCCTCACCTGGGAGGCCGCCTACGCCAAGGCCTACCAGATTCAGACCTCCACCGACGCGGCCACCTGGACGACGGTCTACTCCACCACCACCGCCACCGGCGGTACCCAGAACCTGACCGTCACCGGCAGCGGCCGCTACATCCGCCTCTACGGAACCGCACGAGCCACCCAATACGGCTACTCCCTCTGGGAGTTCCAGGTCTACGGCCCCGGCGGCGGCACCACCCCGCCGGACGACTTCTGGGGAAGCACCAGCGACATTCCGCCCGCGCAGAACGCCGTCGAGGTCAAGATCCTCAACCGCACCAACGGGAAGTACCCGGACAGCCAGGTCTACTGGAGCTTCAACGGCCAGGTGCACTCCATCGCCGAACAGCCCTACCTCGACATGCCGGCGAACTCCGCAGGGCGCATGTACTTCTACCTCGGCTCGCCCAACAGCTCCTACTACGACTTCATCGAGTTCACGGTCGGCAACAACGTCTTCAACGGCAACACCACACGCGTAGACGCCTTCGGCCTCAAACTGGCCATGCGGCTGCACGCCAAGGACGGCTACGACGTCGAGGTCGGCGAGAACCGGCAGACCTTCGCCGAGGACCGGGCCGCCACGTTCCAGCGCTTCAGCAACGCGGTGCCGGACCAGTTCAAGGTGCTGGCCCAGACGCAGACCCCGTACCGGATCATCGCGCCCGGCAGCGACCCGAGCTTCCGCGCGGGCGGCGCCAACGCCAACTACTGCACCTCCTACGCCCAGTCCGTGGGCGTGAACGCGGCCACCTCCGACATCTTCGGCTGCGCCGCCTCGCTGGCAGCCAACCCCGACATGTGCGCGGCCCTCAACCGCCATGTGGCCACACTGCCGGCCTCCCAGCAGTCCGACCCCAGCCAGTACTACAAGGCCGCCCCGGCCAACTACTACGCCAAGTTCTGGCACGACAACGCCATCAACCACCTGGCCTACGGCTTCCCCTACGACGACGTGGCCGGGCAATCCTCCTTCATCTCCCACAGCAACCCGCAGTGGCTGCTGGTCGCCGTCGGCTGGTAACCACCCACGCATGCAGAGGGGTTGACCGCGGGGCCGTCGCACCGGAAGGTGTCGCTGGCCCCGCAAGCCCGTACCTTCACAGGAGTCCCATGTGAGACACCGAAGGTTGCGCGGGGGTAAGGCCGTTGTCGATGACGTCCCAGGCCACCCCGCGAGCAGGATGTGGTGGTGCCGGGCGTGCTGGCACAGGGACTCGAAGGCCTGGTTGAGGGACAAGTCCTAGAGGCCGGCCCAGCAGAGGCTCCACGAGACCCGCCATCAGAAACGGAAGGACCGCCCGCGTGGCTCCGCCTCGCTTGGCTGAATCGCCGTCGGGTCGGCCGTGGTGGGCTTTGAGGCGGTCGGTCGGTCCGCTCTCGTCAGGAGAGGGAAGGGGTGCCAACAGCCCCGTGCCAATGGCCGCAAGCAGCCTCCAGAAACCAGAGAGCGACGAATGTCCCAGCCTGGGCACTTTGACGTGGATGAGTGGGAGCTCGACACTCCGACGTGATCAATTCAGTGGACCTGACCAGAATGATCACATAAGTTACCTCCGATTGGCCGAACCGTCGGCGCCTGACCAGCGCCTGATGACGGGCGGCCGGAGTCTACGGTGGGGAATTCAAGTTGAAGAGAAAAACTGTCCGTCGCGCTGCCCGGACGGGCGCTATAGCCCTGCTCACTGCCGCAGTTGTGGCCGGTACCGCTACCGGCGGGTTCGCGGCCAACGGCGCACCGACGACTGGCGCGGGCACCGGACCGCAGATCGTCAGCTCGTCCGAGTATGCCAAGGAAGGCGGTGTTGATCCTCAGTCCATGGCGCCCATCGGGGAAATCGCTCCCGCGCAGGGGACCGGCGTGGAGAAGCTCACTGACCTGCTGACCAAGACGACCCGGCTGGACCTCTTCCAGGCGCCCGGCGTGGAGGAGTACGAAAAGGTCGGTCAGACGCTCACGTTCAGTCTCGGCGACGGGAACGTCGAGCACCCGCTCAACATCACCCGCCTGACCGTCCACGGGGACGTGCCGTCGTCGGTGCTCTCGGCCGAGGGTGACGAGATGAGCACGACCACACTGCCCGACGGCAGCCAACTGCTGACCGCCGTGGGCAAGGAGGGCACCAGGGTCAGCACCCTGTCCAAGGACGGCCTGCTGACGATGTGGGAGGCGCCGCTCACCGCCGCGCAGAACACCTACAGCACGGAGGACCTGGTGCGTTGGGCCACGACGGTCGACGAGCAGGGAATCACGGCTTCGCGCTCGCCGGGTCTCACCGCTGCCAGGGCCGAGCCTCACTGCCAGCTCACCAAGAGCAGGAAGCCTTACCTGCACGGGGGGTACACGCACATCCAGGCCGAGGCCGCGATGCTCTGCGACCAGAGGGGCAAGGGGAACTTCGAGTCTTCGCTGCGCCAGTACCAGGGGCTCGGTATCTGGAAGACCAAGGACGTCGCGGGCTACACCAACGAGCAGGGCCAGAACTTCCCGGTCACCCTGCACTTCGAGTGCTCACGACTCACCACCAGTGGCTGGGTATACCGGAGCGACATAGGTAACGCGACGCTGCGCAACGCCAACGGCTACTGGGGAGACCACAACGTCCATTCCGAGACGGCTACGATCCACTGCGCGTAGATCGCTGTTCCCTAACGCTGTCCGCTTCCAAACGGTACGCCGGTGACGGACCGCCGTCGCTGTACCGAAGCGGATCGAGCGGCGTACGGTTTACAGCAGTGATATCGCGCATGCAAACAGTAGGCGTTACGCACCGACCAGGCGCAAGCCAGTGAATGGGGAACGGGTGGAAAACGAACGACGCCGCCCTGATTCGGCGGACCTCGTCGTGGCCGGATGCGGCTGGCTCCTGATCGTGGCCGTCATCGCCATGCCCGGACTCATCCTGAACGATGGACCTCTGACGGCGTACATGGTCGTTGTGGGCGGCGTGATCGGGTTCCTGTGGGCGCGCAGGAGGCTGTACCGCTGAGGGTGCTCTCCATCAGGGAGGCGCTGCAGGTGGCGTGGCTGCTTGCCGACCGGGCCGCCCTGGGCAAGTCGGAAACTCCGGCGTGCTCGGGGCGGCTCGCTGCTTCTCCACACTCTGGGGCGGCGCTGAGCTTCAACAGCCGAGGATCCAGAAGGAGGCGGCTTGGCAGCCCTGTTTTTCGTAGCGTCCGACCTTGCGTGTTTCAGGCGGCGTTAGGGGTGGTCACACCGTGGTCCCGGCAGGCCTGGTCGACGTCTGCCTTCCGTGCAGGGGATTGACCTCGGGCCCATGTCGCGCGCGGCCACGCCTGGTCCTGCTCCCCGTCATCCGCCCGGGATGGGCTCCAGTATCGAACCGGGCCGTACAGCTCGCCTTGGTGAAGTCCGTCACCGGCCGATAGCCGGTGCCCAGGCGTCTGGCCTGCGATAGCGGCCACGCAGGCTCCGCCCCGGGTCTCGGGGCGGAGCCTCTGCGGGTTGGAAGGGGAATCCGCTGCGGGCGAGGTTGATCCGCTGCCACAGCGATGGGCTCTCGAGCCGCTTCAGCGTCTGGGTGGGGTACGAACCGCCACCGGCATCACCCGCCCCGACAGCTACGACTCGGAAGTCCACTTGACCATCCAAGTGTCGTTGAGCACCGAGATGACCTGCTCGCACCGGCTGATCAAGTTGTCCTCGGCCTGCTCGGTCCGGTCCGCGGACAGCCGCCAATCTGCCAGGATCCGCTCCAACTCATCAGCCGTGCGAAGAAACTCCAGCTCCTGGTACTCGTACTTGGCCGAAGTGGAATAGGCGACGACGACGGCCGAGACGGTGGCGACCACGGCGACCCAGGCAGCGGCCTGCTCGGCATGGAAGGCTCCGCTTCCCGCACCCAACAGCACCGCGAGAGCCCCCAGCGCCAGCTGAACCCACCGGACCGCCCGCAGCCGGGTCCGCATTTCGGCGGCTCGGGCCCGGTAGTAGCCGTCGATCTGACCACGTACCCGGACCTGCAGATAGGAGTCGACGTCGTGGACGTCCGGCAAGGGACGGGAGGAGACGACCGGTACGTCCGCCAGGTGATGTAGCAAGTCCGCCGCATCTCGCCGGATGTCGTCCACGGCACTGTGCAGCTGGGCCGCCGCGTCCGGAGTCCGGTAACGGCCCACTCCAGCAAGGAACGCGTACATCTCGGCCTTGAACGCCTCACTCACCGAACGCAGCCGAGTCCAGTCCTGGATCTGCCGCGGTCCCACCTGACCGTTCAGCAGCGGCACGGCCCCCGCGGCGACCGCGGCGCCGAAAGCCAGCCACTGAGCCGCGTGGGGGTGCACGGAGCCGGCCTGCGCCGCCGCCGTTCCCAGTACCGCCATGAGGACACCACACAGGAGGGACGCGCCCCGTACCCTGCCGATCAGCCGCTTCTGACGGTCCGCGGCCTTCGACCAACTGGCCTGCTGGCTCCAGGAGTCGGACACCAGGGGCGATATACGAGCGGGCTGCATGGGCCGATTATTCATGCGGAAGCGGGGGTTCGTCATGCGGACTCTCATTGAATGCCGCAGCATGGCTGGACCGATGCACGAGACGCGTCCTTCGCCGTCAGTCTCCTTCGTGCGGGCGGGACTCAGGGGCGTTCGTGCCACGGAACTCGAGCTCGATCTGCTCGGAGTCCCGTCGGGCGTCAAAGAGCAGCTGAGCGCTCCGGTAGAAGCTCACCTCGACCATGTGGTCGTTGAGTTCCTCCGACAGCCGCACGTCGGACTCGGCGAGGTAATAGTCGCTCTTGTGCATGACACCTTCGAGCATGAGCTCGGCGTCCACCGTCACCTGCCCCAGAACCAAGCCGTGTTCGTACTCCTCCACGGTGTCCCAGACGATCGAGTTCGGGTCTGGGGTGACCTCCTGGATGGTCAGATCCGTGAGTCCGTGGGGTAGCTCCACGCGGTTCAGCGTCCAGCCTTCCGACATGTCGTCGTCGGAGGTCGCGACGGATGCGCCGAAGAGTTCCTCGCAGGCCGACTTCACCTTGGCGGACAGTGGGTCCGGCGTGGAGGGTCGGGGGGCAGGCAGACGGATCGTCACGAGACAGGATGTGTGGCTCTCGAGGTCTCCGACGGCCGTGGAGACACAGTCGAGGAGGCTGG
The DNA here is from genome assembly GCF_044768965.1 of Streptomyces sp. NPDC090798. NCBI lineage: Bacteria > Bacillati > Actinomycetota > Actinomycetes > Kitasatosporales > Streptomycetaceae > Streptomyces > Streptomyces sp. NPDC090798. The sequence continues at coordinate 328,267 of NZ_JBIVXA010000002.1, read as the reverse complement.
GTGTCTCTGCCCGTGCCTCTCGCTCCAGCAGAAGCTCGAAGTTCACCGAAGAGACGGATTTCCAGAGAGGAGAGTATCGGTCGGAGACGTTGACCGCGAACACACCGGCCTCCGAACGCCAGAGGACATCCACGACTCGTTCCTCGTGGCGGACCTCCCGTTCCGTGGAGAGCCCCCGGCGGTCGAGGAAGTGCTGGACGGCATCGGCCAGTGTCGCCTGGCTGTCGGCCTGCGTATCCCCGTCCATGAAGTCCGTCGCGAAAGCCAGTAGCGCTAGCAGTAGGCGGCCTGCCTCCCTCTCGTAGGTGCCGCGGTACATGTCGGGAAGGGCTTGGACGAGGTGGCCTCGCACCAGGTTGTACGATTCCACAATGGCTGGATCGGCGGAGGCTTCCTCCTGCTCCCAGGACCAGTTGCGCGCGAAAGCCGGGCTGGGAGAGTGACTGCCGCCGTGGCGACGGCGCGCCGAAGCCGCTTCCTCCCGTGCGCCGGCGCGGTCAAAGGCGTCAGCGGCCCGTGCCCACATGGCCTTGGCCTCGGTTTCCTGTCCGGTCGCCCGCAGAGCCTCGGCCCTGGCAGCGCAGGTCAAGCCCTCGCCGTACGCGTCGTCAAGCGACACGTACAGCTCCAGTGCCTGATCGAGCGCCTGAATGGCCTCCACGAACCGCTCCGCCTGAACCAAAGCCTCGCCCAGCCGGTAACCGGCACGGCCTGCACCGTGCCGGTCGCCGACGCGCCGGTAGATGTCGCGTTCACCGGTGTGAGCGGCGATCGCTTCGGTGACGTTACCCGTCCCGCGCAGCCCGACTCCCACGTTGCCCAACGCCTCGGCCTCGAGGGCCGCGTCACCTGTGCGAGACGCCGCGTTGCGGGCGGCCTGGCTCACTGCCGTGAGTGCGTGGAAATCGCGGGTTTCTCGCAGGTAGTCCGCGAGTGACAGGCCCAGACGCATGGCGGTCGGCGTATGAAGCGGGCGCTCGGCCCAGAGTGCCGCGGAGATGAGGTTCACCCGTTCCTTGTCCAGCCAGGCCCGTGCTTCCTCGGGGCCAGGGAAGGGCCCCGGGACCGGTACGTCCGGTTCGGAGAACATGCGTTTGACGGCGGTCTCCGTCTCGTGGGCGTAGTAGTCGAGCAGGCGCCGCCAGGCCGCCTCGTCCTGCTCTGCCTCTCCAGCCGTGCGCGTGAGCACGAAGGCACGCACCAGGTCGGACAGCCGCCAACGACCATCCTCCCCTGGGCTGTCGATGATGGACCGGCGGACCAGGCCGCTCAACAACCTGTTCGTGCCGCGGCCCGGGAGGAGGAGCGAGACAGCCGTGTCGTTCGGCTCAGGGGCTGGAGCACCGGCCAACAGCCGGAGCAGCCGCACCTGATCATCGGTGAGCCCACGGTAGGACGACTCGAAGGCCGCACGGACGCTGCGTTCCCCGTCATCGAGACGGTCGACACGGGTATCAGGATCGCCCAGTTCGGCCATGAGCGACTCCACGGTCATGCCTGGATCGCCGATGAGGAGCGCGGCGGCGATATGCAGGGCCAGCGGCAGGCCGTCACACAGCTCGGCGAGCCGACCCAGCGCGCTCAGCTCCTGGGTCAGCCGGGCGTCCGCCGGGTCGGCCATGCGCAGGGCCTCGTACAGAAGCGTGCGGGCATCCAGGTTGCTCAGCCGGGAGACGCGGAATATCGGGGCGTCGAGCTGGGGCAGGACGGGGCCCGAAGTGATGACGATGCGGTGCGTCCCCCCGGGGATCAGCGGACTGACCTGGGCGGCGTTGGCAGCGTTGTCCGCCACGATCAGGACCGGACCGTGCGATCGCGCTCGGTGGTCCAGGACTGACCGGTACATGGCCAGGCGGTCGTCACTTCGCACGGGAATACGGGACTCGTCCGCGCCGAGAGCGCGCAGCAGGGTGAGCGCGGCCTCGTCGATGTTGAGTGGCCGCGCCTCATGGCCACGGAGGTCGACGAAGATCGTGCCCCCGGGGAACCAGCCCCGCTGCTCAGCACTATGTGCGGCCGTCAGGGCCAAGGAAGTCTTGCCAGTGCCGGCCAGCCCCGACATGGACACCGCGGTGACCCTCCCGCCATCGGGCTGATCCGGCGCCAGGAAGTCCATCAGGCGCGCCAACTCCTCCTCGCGGCCGGTGAAAGGCGCCGGCGCCGGCGGGAGCGTGTTGAGGGCGATGGGTCCGGGGTGCTCCAGGGGGGCCTGGGTGCCGGCTCCGGCCGATACCCGGGCATCGCGGAGCTCGTACATGAGGCCCCGGGCGGTGCGCAGGCGGATCCGCCGGCGGTCCCCGACGGGCACGCTCACCGACCGGCCGTCGTCCACCGTCACCGTGCGTACCGAGCCGTCCGTCGGACCGCCGCCGTCCAGGATCACCTCGATCACCCTGGGGTGGGTGTCGGGAACCGGAACTGCCACCGGGTGCGGGCCCGCGCCGGTGCCGACCACGAGTTCCTCACCTGTCAGCGATACCGGCAGGGGTACGTCGTCCAAGGCCGACGCGACCAGGGCCACATCGCCGATCCTCAGGTCGTCCGGTGGCTCCAGGGCCGCGAGGGCCAGTCCGGGCGCCCGCGTCACGGCGGCGGTGGCGAGCTGCCAGGCCGTCCTGGTGCGCCGGACGGGCTCCGGCAATCGTTCCCAGGCCCCTGCCAGCCAGTCGGCCACCCCGCCGCGCCCCTCGGCGACAAGTGCCCGGAGGGCGGGCTGCAACGCCTGGTCGACGCTTTCAGCCGGTTCCCGGTCGCCCTGGACGTGGAGCCAGGCGACCCGTTCCTCCAGGATCAGGGCGGGCGAAAGACCGACGTGCACGCGGGAGATTACTTCCCACAGGGTATGGACGGGATCGTCTGCCGGGCTCGTGGCGAGTTTCTCCGCGAGTAGGGAACGGAGGCCGGGAAGCACACTGGGACGGAGCGCGATCGCAGTGGGTGTGCGCGAGCCCACCCAGTCGCTGAACCACAGGTCTGACTCGGCGCCGACGTCCAGATACGGCAGCACGTTCAGCCGTACCGCACGCATCAACTCCGGCTCGATCCGCGCGGCCGGACTGAGCGCCACGGCCAGTTCACGGGCTCCGGGAGGGAGATCCGTGGGCACGGGGAACGGTGAAGTGAAGGCTGGCACCGGCGCCCTGGAGCGTGTCACGAACGCCTGGGCCAAAGGCTCGTTCACTGGGTTGCCCACCCGCCGGACCAGTTCCGCCAGCGTCGCCGCTTCCCTTCGGGTGACGGATCTGGGGCTGGGCAGCAGGTTCAGAATGGCCGGGCCGGCCCGGGCCAGGGCATTCACCTCGCTACCGGTACGGGGTGGCAGGAGAAGCGCCGCGCGACGCTCCACCTCCTGGCGCACCGCCGGATCCAGCTCAACTGCGTACTCCAGACAGGAGAGGGCGAGTAGCGTGAGTCGGGCCGAGAGGTCCCGGTCCGCGTCGGAGGCCCGGGACAACAGCATTGTCAGAAGCGTGGCCCGCTCACGCGGCCGGCAGTGCGCCACCGCGAACCGGAGTACGTCCTCCCACTGGGCGTCGTGGGCGTTCCGCACCAGGTCGGGGAGGTCATCCGTTTCCACAGCGGCTCTCGCGGCCAGAAAATCCTGGAAGGTGCGGTTGATGAAGCCCACCGTGCCCTCGGTCGGCGAGGTGAGGAGACCGGTGCGGTCCACAAGGTGATGGAAGACACCCGCCGCGTCACCTGCAGCGGCTAGCTCCGGCATACCGGGCGCAGCCTCGTCGACGATCCGGATCGCCGTGTCCCAATCCACTTCCATACGGCCGTTGCGGAGGAGCCAGTAGGCGAGCCGCGAAAGAAGCCACGACTGTGTCTCCTCGCGCAGCTGCATGGGCAGCCCGATGGCCCGTTCCCTGTCCCGTCGCGACAGCAGCATGGAGAGCGCCGCTCCGTACAATTCCGTCCCGCTCGCCGGAAGAAAGCCCCGGCGGTCACTGTGCAGGGCACAGACGAGGCTGCACATGAGCGGGCTCGTCATGAGTCCGCGCAGTTCCGCCCTGGTGTGTACGGCGGTCCGGAGCGACCTCTCGTACGCGTCGTGGGCTGCCCGGCGATCCGGTTCGTCGATCGCTTCCCGAGCCGCCGCGTGCCAGCGCCCGATGAAGACGTCGATGTCGTCATCGCTCATGGGGGCGAGGACGAACTCGGTGAAACCGGCGTCGGAGAGCCATGATTCAGCCACGGCCGAAGGGCGCGAGGTGACCAGCCACCGATTGTCCGGAAAGGCGGTCAGTAGATCGGTCAGCCACGCCTTCACCCGTCCCCGGTCGCGCTCCGGGAGTTCGTCGACACCGTCGATCAGCAGCAGCCCGCGGCCCGCGGACAGGACACGTCCCGCCCAACCGGCCGACTGCGAGCTGGCCAGTGGAGATCCGGCGGCGGACAGGAAGTCCTCCGGCCGGGGCAACTCGCCGTTCCGGACCAGGGTGCGCAGAGGCAACATGAACGGCATACGGTCCCGCAGGCGGCGTTCGGGCAGGTCCTGCCGGGCGGCGGATACCGCGAGCCACTGCAGCAGTGCCGTCTTGCCCGATCCGGCCTCGCCACGCAGTAGTACGCGATCGTGCCCGGCCACCGCCTGCTCGACCGGGACCCGGACGGTAGCCGCCGGGGGGGCATCGCCGGAGACCCGGGCTGACCGCGTGACGTCCAGCCGCAGAAAAGTCGCGTCGAGTGGCCAGTCGGACAGGGAACGGTCGCGGAAGTCGATGCCGAAGATCCTGAGGTGGTTGTGCCGCTTCGCGAGGTAGGCGGTGTACTGGCGTTCGAATGCGAGGTCGGGTGAGAGCGTCAGGAGGGGCGCCCGCCCATCGAGTTGCGAGACGAAGGCGGGCTGATCGAGCAGGACGCCCGCGGAGAGAATGTTCAGTGCGTCCGGTCGTCGCGCTTGGCTGCCTGTGACGATGCCGACCAGGACGTCTTCCACGAAGACGGCGGCGCCAGACATCCCGGCCCAGGCTGAGCCACCGTCGAGATGCGGCGGCGGCGCGTGATGGACGGACAGGACATGACTGCCGCTGAGCAGCCCCGACCCCGGATGCAAAGTGCCGGTCACCTGCTCGGTGTCGAAGCGGTTGTTGTCCTTCCGCTGGATGGATGGAAATCCGATTGCCTGGCAGCCCGGCACGGGCGCGAGAGAGCCGGGCTTCGCCCAGCTCACGGACCGGGAGTCGGCCATGAGCCCTGGCGGCATCAAGTCTTCCAGTGGGCGCAGCAAGGCGGCGTCGCAATCGTCCTCGTCCCCCGACCAGATGAGCGCGCAGGCGACTTGCCCGCGCCGACCCGGGACTGCGACCCGGATGTCCCCGCCGCCCCGTACGAGATGCGCGGCGGTCAGAACAAGCCGCGGGGAGATCAGATAACCGCTGCCTTGCAGGTCACCAGCGAGCACCACGGCGACACGCTCCCGGGCGGGGTCACTCACCATGGTCCGCCCACCCCCCTTATCGCGTGCTCCGCTCTGCGGACACAGCCATCGTATGACGCGGCGTTAACTCCCATCCCTCATACGGACTTTGCCTAGTGGCTCTGCCGTCAGTCAGAATCATGGCGTGGAGGCAGACGGGGGCGGAACCGCAACGAGGGCCCAGACAGCGCTGGACGGGGTACCGCTGCCGTGACCCAGGTGTTCATCAGTCACAGCTCCCGGGCGGATCCTCTCGCCCGGCAGGTGCGCGAGCGCATCGCGGCAGGCCTCGGAACGAAGCACTACGAGGTCAAGGTGGACACCGACGCCCTCAAGCCGGGGGAGGACTGGTGCCCAACGCTGTACCAGTGGCTGGCGGAGTGCGACGCGGCGGTCATCCTGTTCAACCAGGAGGCACTCGGCTCCTTCTGGGTCAGACGTGAGGTCAACATCCTCATGTGGCGCCGGGCCCTGAACCCTGGGCTACTGGTTATTCCGGTGTTGATCGGCGGCCTGAAGACGGCGGACCTGAAGGACAACGGCTTCAGCGACGTTCTCCCGGTGGAGTTCGCGCGTACGCCGGCCGAAGTCCAGGACGAATCCGCCATCGAGGGCCTCGTGAAACAGGTCCTCCAAGAATTCGCCGAACTGCCCGACCTCAGCACAGAATCCGACAGCATGCGGAAGTGGATCGGGCTGGTCGCCGACTACCTCGGACGTACGCGCAAGAAGAAGGCTCTGACCGAAGCGGTCCGCGCTCTTGGCATAGCCGACGAATACCTGCCGAACATGGACGCTCAGGCAGGCGTCGGTCAGTTCATCGCCCAGCAGATGCTGGACGCGGCGCCGGGCGGACAGCTCATGAACGCCATCCTGGAGATCGCGCCCCATCTGGACGGAGACTCGCTGGAGCGGCTCATCACCCAGGTGACCCCGGCCTGGATCAGCGGAGAGGTGGCCCGCCACCTTCTGCCGTCCGGGGCAGGGGACACCTCGCAGCGACGGACCGTGGCGCTGAACGCGTGCGAGAGCCGGACAGCGCATCAATTCGTCGACCGCGCTATGTGCCTGGACTTCGGGCACTATTGGATCGGTGCTGCCGGTGGTGTGGCGGTGGGTGAGGATCTGGCGCAGGAGACTCTCGATCAATGCTTCGGCGCCGTCAGACATCTCCTCGGGCTGCCCCCGGGCTGGCCGCTCGAAAAGCTGATGTTCAGGCCCGGCTGCTTCCACTTCCTTATTCTCACGATGCATCGGCTGAGGCCGGAGATCGTGGCTGAAGTCGTCGCTGAGCTGCACCGGGTGGTTCCGCAGCTGATCATCATTCTGCTCACCGGGGACACCCCCCCGACCGCGGAGGCTCTGCGAGAGTGGCGCCTGGACCAGGTGATCGTCCTGTCACCGCCACTGGGGCCGGATGAAGAAACCCTCGGCTATCAACTGGCTCACGATCTCCGGTCCATTCCTGATCGGTTAAACGGCTGCTGGAGGTAACCGCTCATGCCCGACGACAGCCCCGCACAGACCGGCCCGGTCCGCACGGCCGGCCTGGCCGGCGCCCCACAGCCGTTCGACTCCCCGGACCGCCGGGACGGCCGGGTGTACGTCATGCTCGACGAGGTCATGCTGGCGGTCAATGTTGCCCTGGCGACCGGCCGCCCCCTGCTGCTGCGCGGCGATCCGGGGTCGGGAAAGTCATCCCTCGCCCCCTACATCGCCCGCCGACGGGGCTGGCGCTACTACGAGCACGTTGTCACCTCCCGTACCCGGGCCACCGATCTGCTGTGGACCTATGACCATGTGCGCCGCCTGAGCGACGCCCAGGTGCGCGCGCCGGGCGAGTCGCTGGCGGACCACCGCTATGTCACGCCTGGCCCGCTGTGGTGGGCCTTCGCGCCCGGATCTGCGGCACGCTCCGGCGAAGCCACCCGCAGCGGACCGGGGCACGGCCACCGGGAAGATCCGTTCCGCGAGATCAACGACACGCGTTCGCCGCACCATGCCGTCGTACTCATCGACGAGATCGACAAAGCTGAGCCGGACATGCCGAACAGCCTTCTCGTGCCGCTCGGCTCCAATGAGTTCACTGTCGCCGACACGGGCGAGCAGATCAGGAAGGAGCGTCCCCCCGGGGAGGCGCGGAGCGCCGAGAACCGCCATCTCATCATCATCACGACGAACGAGGAACGGGAACTTCCGCAGGCGTTCCTGCGCCGCTGCGTCGTCGCCTGGCTGCCGCAGCCCGATTCCGGCCGCCTCGTGCGGATCGCACAGGAGCACTTCACACACTACGACGAGGGGTTCACAGAGTCGGACCGGGAACTGGCCGAGATGCTTGCCGAAGAGCTGAGCCGCGCCCGCGGCGCGGCGAAGAAGCAGGGGCTGAGGCCACCGAGCACGGCGGAGTTCCTGGACGCTTTCCGTGCCTGCCGCAGCATCGGCATCAGCCCCGTGGACGAGCGCTGGGAACTGCTGAAGCGGCTGGTGCTGCTTAAGCCTCAGCAGCCGGACGAGTGACCGATGCGAAGCGATGTGTGGATCCGGGATCTCCTTCGGGCCCTCCCTCTGGCCCAGGGGCAGGGCGAGGAGGCCGAGCGGGCGATCGCGAGACTCCTGGGCTTCGACATCACCGCCCCGGGCACCGGCGGTCAGGACGTCGCCCCGGGCAGCGCCGTCTTTCCCGCGACCGGAGACGCCAACCTCCCCGGCCTCGTGCCGGAGGAGCCGAGCCCGGACGACCTCGCCTCTCATCCGCGTACGCCGGGCCTCATGGCCAACGGCAGCGTTGGTGAGGACAACTCACTTCCCCTGCTGGACCCTTCTGGCGAGGAATCCCCTCTCCCGTTCGAGTGGACCGCGCCCTCACTGCCACCACCGGATCGCAGCCGCCTTCAGGCTCCCCTCTCGTACGACCCGCTGCTCGCCCCACGCTCCACCTCCGCCTTGCTGCACCTGGCGCTCTCCAAGCAGGTGGACCAGGGCGAACTGGACGTCGAGCGAGTCGTCGAACAGCTCTCCCAGGGCCTTCCGCTGGAAAGTCTGCCGCGCCGCCCCGTCCGTACGGTGCGGTTCGGTGTACAGGTGCTGGCGGATCTGGGCGTCGGCATGGAACCCTTCAGCCGCGATGTGCACGAAACCGTCCACCACGTCCGGGCGACCGTCGGACACGAACACACGCAAGTCGCCTACTTCGACCACTGCCCCGTCCGCGGTGCCGGCCCGGGGCCGCGCTGGACCTGGAGAGAGTACGTACCCCCGGCACCCGGGACCCGGATCCTGATCCTCAGCGATCTGGGGATGGGCGGACCGAGGCTCAACGCGCGCCGCGGCACCAGGGCCGAATGGGAGCGGCTGGTACGCACCCTCGCGTACGCGCAGTGCACAGCTGTCGCCTTCGTACCCTTCCCGGAGCAACGCTGGCCGTCATGGGCGGCCAAGCTGCTGCCCCTGGTGCCCTGGGACCGGCAGACGACGGCGGGGTGGGTGGCTACGCACATCGGGTGAGCAGCGCGTGCCTGCGACAGCCCGATGGTCCGGACGAAGCACCGTCGAGCGGGGCAGGACAGGCACCGAACAGCACCTGATCACCGACGCTACCGGCATCACCAGCCCGTTCCGGTCGGGCGCCCGAATGTGAAAGTTGCCTGGCAACTGTGGTTCCAGGAGATGGACTTCACCGTGCGCGATGAACACGTCCTGAACGTCGGCAATGGGTCAGTGTGAGTCCTCCAACACCTGGCAACAGCTGACCAGACAGGAGAAACGATGTAGCCTCCGGAGACGGCCCTTGACCTGCAAAGACAGGCAGGGAGCAGGCATATCGGGAGTTTCTTCATGTTTCGTACCGTATTCAAGTCCAAGATCCACCGTGCCACCGTCACCCAGGCCGACCTGCACTACGTCGGGTCCGTCACCATCGACGCCGATCTGCTCGACGCCGCGGATCTGCTGCCGGGTGAACTCGTGCACATCGTCGACGTCACCAACGGCGCCCGCCTGGAGACGTATGTCATCGAGGGAGAGCGCGGTTCCGGGGTTGTCGGGATCAACGGGGCGGCGGCCCATCTCGTGCATCCCGGAGATCTGGTGATCATCATCAGTTACGCTCAGGTCTCCGACGCCGAGGCGCGGGCACTGCGGCCGAGGGTCGTGCACGTGGACCACGACAACCGGATCGTGGCCCTCGGCGCCGATCCGTCCGAACCGGTGCCGGGCTCGGACCAGGAGCGCAGCCCGCAGGCGGCCATCGTCTGAAGCCCGGGCCCGGGGCAGCGGCTGAGCAAGCAGATGACCTGAGGACGCGAGGAGTTGGCCATGAGCGACGTAGAGATCCGCGACGACCGAGCGGGCGGCCGCCTCGAGGCCTTCGCCGGGGACGAAGTCGTCGGCCACATCGAGTACTTCGTCCTGGAGGCCCCCGCGCGCGCCCTCGTCCCCGTGCACACCATCGTGGAACCCGAGCACGAGGGGAAGGGCATCGCGGGCTCCCTCGCCCGCGAGCTGTACGGCATCGCCGCGCGCGAGGGCATCGTCGTCGCGCCCCTGTGCCCGTACGTCGTGAAGTGGGCGGCGCGCCACCCCGAGGAGGCTCCGGCGGCCGACCCGGAGCTGCTCGGGGCGGCGGTGGAGTGGCTCAGGACGCACCCCGGGCGCTTCTGATGAACCGCTCGGGTCCCCTCGCCCTGCTGCACACCTCGCCCCTGCACATCCCCGTCTTCGACGCGCTGCGCGACGAGGACCACCAGGGGCTGGAACTGCGGCACATGGTGGATGAGGAACTGCTGGCCCGGGCCCGGAGCGAGGGCCCGGCCGCGGTGGCCGGCGAGGTGCGGGCGGCACTCGACCGGGCCGTCGCCGACGGGGCGCGTGCCGTGCTGTGCACCTGCTCGACCATCGGTGCCGTCGCCGAGGGGGCGGGCGCCGGGGTACCCGTGCTCCGCGTGGACCGTCCGATGGCCGCCGCCGCGGTCGCAGCGGGCCCCCGTGTGGTGGTCGTCGCGACGTCGGAGAGCACCTTGGAGCCGACGGTCGCCCTCGTCGAGGAGGAGGCCCGCGCGGCCGGGCGCTCCGTCCAGGTTCGTACGCTGCTGGTCGAAGGGGCCTGGGCCCGTTTCGGGGCGGGCGACACCGACGGGTACGTCCGCAGTGTGGCGGCGGCCGCCGACTCGGTCGCCGACGCCGACGCGATCGTCCTCGCCCAGGCGTCCATGGCCCCGGCCCAGCGGCTGACGACGACCGCGGTCCCGGTGCTGTCCAGCCCCCGCCCGGGGCTCGCGGCCGGCGCGGTCGTGGTGCGCCACGGGTAGACGCGCCGTGGGCGGACGCGCCACCGGTGGACCGGCCGGCCGGATCCGTCTGGTCCAACTGGTCCGCACGCCCTGCGCGACGGGGTGACTGGGGGAGCGGTGGGAGGGTACGCGTGGGACAAGTCCAGGGCCGACGTATCGACTGGCTGGAGGACACCATGACGCATCCGAATCCCGATCCGGTGCAACCGGGTCCCACGCCCGGGCCGGGCCCCGACCGCCCGCAGCCCTTCCCGGACCCCCACCCCTTCCCGGACCCGGCCCCGGATCCGGGTCCTCACCCCGCGCCGAAGCCCAGTCCTCCGCCGTCCCCGGTGCCGAAGCCGCCGGGGCCCGAGCCGACCCCACCCGGCCCCGAGCCGACCCCGCCGAGCCCCGGCCCGGTGCCGCCGGGCCCCGAGCCGGTACCTAACCCGGAGCCTGGACCCCCGCTCACGTGAACAGCCGGGCCCACGGGTGAACGGTTGAATGGGTGAACGACGGAGGCCGTCACACCCCGGGTTCCAGGGTGTGACGGCCTCGGCGCCGCGGAATAGCCGTACGTCTGGGTACCTGTACGCGTCCTGGTACTCGTACGCCTGCCTGGTACATGCACGCCTGCCTGATACCCGTACGCCGGGTTCCCGTACGCCTGATACTCCTGCGTCTGCCTACGCCTCGACCTCGGACCGGTCGCCGCCCCACAGCGTGTGGAACGAGCCCTCCCGGTCGACGCGCCGATAGGTGTGCGCCCCGAAGAAGTCCCGCTGCCCCTGCGTCAGGGCGGCGGGCAGCCGCTCGGCGCGCAGCGCGTCGTAGTAGGCGAGGGCCGCGGAGAAACCAGGTGCGGGCACGCCCTGGCGGGTGGCGGCCACCAGGACCTCACGCCAGTCGTCCTGCGCCGCCGCGATCTCCTGCGCGAACGTCTCGTCGGACAGCAGGCTCGGCAGGTCGGGCCGGGCGTCGTACGCGGCGCGGATCCGGTCCAGGAACGCCGCCCGGATGATGCAGCCGCCACGCCAGATCGCGGAGATGGCACCGAGGTCGATGTCCCAGTCGTACTGGTCGCTGCCCGCGCTGATCTCGTGGAAGCCCTGCGTGTACGACACGATCTTCGAGGCGTACAGCGCCTGCTCCACCCGGTCCGCGAAGGCCGCCGCCTCGGCGTCCCCGAGCGGCTTGGCCTTGGGGCCCTCGAGCTCCCGGGAGGCGGCGCGCAGGTCGGCGTGTCCGGACAGCGAGCGGGCGAAGACCGCCTCCGCGATGCCGGACACCGGAACGCCCAGGTCCAGCGCGATCTGCACGGTCCAGCGGCCCGTGCCCTTCTGCTCCGCGCGGTCCTGGACCACGTCCACGAACGGCTTGCCCGTCGCCGCGTCCACGTGCGACAGAACCTCCGCCGTGATCTCGATCAGGTAGGAGTCGAGCCGGCCCGTGTTCCAGGTGCGGAAGATGTCGGCGATCTGCGCGGGGGAGTACCCGGCGACATCGCGCAGCAGCTGGTAGGCCTCGCCGATCAGCTGCATATCGGCGTACTCGATGCCGTTGTGCACCATCTTCACGAAGTGCCCGGCGCCGTCGGGACCGCAGTGGGTCACGCAGGGCGAGCCGTCCGGCGCCTTCGCGGAGATCTTCTCCAGCATCGGACCGAGCGACGCGTACGACTCCTTCGAGCCGCCCGGCATGATGCTCGGCCCGTTCAGCGCGCCCTCCTCGCCGCCGGAGACGCCCGTGCCGACGAAGTGGATGCCCTGGCCCCGCAGGTCGCGCTCCCGGCGCCGGGTGTCCTCGAAGTGCGCGTTGCCACCGTCGATGATCATGTCGCCGGGCTCAAGGAGCGGGGCGAACTCCTGGATCACCGCGTCGGTCGGCTCACCGGCCTTCACCATGATCATCAGACGTCGCGGCCGCTCCAGTGCCTCGACGAACTCCTTCGCCGTCTCCGTCGACACGAAATCGCCCTCGTCGCCGAATTCCTCCACCAGCGCGTGCGTCCGGGCCGCGGTCCTGTTGTGCAAGGCGACCGTGTAGCCGTTGCGGGCGAAGTTACGGGCGAGATTGCGCCCCATGACCGCGAGACCCGTGACGCCGATCTGGGCTGAGTTGCTCATACGGTTGGCTCCTAAGAGATCCGGTAAGAGGTCCTGGTATTCGTCGGTATCAGTCGGTATCGCCGCTGCCGGTGATCCTGTCGTTCCTGTTCGTCTGTATTCCTCCGGCCATCCTGACGCGTCGGCGACGTGTACGCAGAAGAACGACCCGCTGTCTCCCCGGGCGAGGGAGCGGCGCCCGGGGCGCACAGCACGGCCGATTGCGCCCTTGTCATGGCCTGTTCGCGGCGCTTACTTTTGCCGCTCCTGACGCATGTCGAGGGGGCTCCCACATGGCCGTACGCGGCCGGCACCGCCGGTATCAGCCGAACAGGATCAACCGCGCCTCACTCACCGTCACGGCGGGCGGCGCCGGAATGGCACTCCCGCTGATCGGCACCGGCGTCGCACACGCGGCCGACGTGGACACCTGGAACAAGGTCGCCGCCTGCGAGTCCACCGACAACTGGAGCATCAACACCGGCAACGGCTACTACGGCGGACTGCAGTTCACCCAGTCCACCTGGGAGGCGTACGGGGGGCAGGTCTACGCCCCGCGCGCGGATCAGGCCACCAAGGACCAGCAGATCGCCATCGCCGAGAAGGTGCTCAAGGGCCAGGGACCCGGTGCCTGGCCGGTCTGCTCGGTGCGCGCCGGTCTCACCCGGGGTGGGGACACCCCCGACATCACCCCGGCCGCCGAGCGGACCGGCACCAGGTCCGGCACCTCGCCCCAGACCACCAAGCGCTCCGTGCGCGACGTCCAGCCGCAGACCACACCCCAGTCGCGGGCCGGCACCGCCGAGATGTACACCGTCGTCCACGGTGACACGCTCTCCGGCATCGCGGGATCCCGCCACGTCCAGGGCGGTTGGCAGCGGTTGTACGACGCGAACCGCAGCACCGTCGGCTCCGACCCGGACCTGATCCTCCCGGGCCAGCGGCTGAACCTGCGGGGCAAGGGCCAGACCCCGGCGCACACCGAGAGCACTCCCTCGTCCGCGTCGAAGAAGCAGAAGACCCCCGACAAGCCGTCCACGCACAAGACGTCCCCGCACAAGCCCTCCTCGCACAAGACGTCCTCGGACACCGCCAGGAAGACCGACACGCTCGTCGCCCCCGTGCACGCCGCGACCGGCACGCCCTACCGCGCCGCGGGTGCCTCCTGGTCGAAGGGCTACCACACGGGCGTCGACTTCCCGGTGCCCACCGGCACCTCCGTGAAGGCGGTCGCCGCGGGCCAGGTCGTCAGCGCCGGCTGGGGCGGCTCGTTCGGCTACCAGGTGGTGATCCGGCACGCCGACGGCCGCTACACCCAGTACGCCCATCTGTCGGCGATCTCGGTGAAGGACGGGCAGAGCGTGGTGGGCGGACAGCGCATCGGCCGCTCCGGTTCCACGGGCAACAGCACGGGCCCGCATCTGCACTTCGAGGTGCGGACGGGGCCCGGTTTCGGCACGGACATCGACCCGGTCGCCTACCTGAGGGCGGGCGGCGTCAGGATTTGACGCGCGTGCGGTGGTGGTGGTGGTCCAGCAGAGGTGTCGCCACTACGTAGGGCCCGCACATGGGGCCGAAATAGGCCAGCGCGGGCGGCGCGTCCTCCTCGGCCGACTCGGGCGAGTCGGCCGAGGCCGAGTGGGGCGCGCTCTCCGCGGCCCCCACCATCGCCGGAGCCGGTACGAAGAGGTCCTCGCCACGGTCCACGCCGAACCCGTCTCCGAGCCCGGCGTCGAATCCGTCTCCGAGCGCGGCTCCGAGTCCGTTCCCGAGCCCGGTGTCGAACGCCTCCCCGAGCCCCGCGCCGAGCCCGCTTCCGAGCCCGGTGTCGAACGCCTCCCCGAGCCCCGCGCCGAGCCCGCTTCCGAGCCCGGTGTCGAACGCCTCCCCGAGCCCCGCGCCGAGCCCGGTGTCGAACGCCTCCCCGACCCTCGCACCGAACGTCTCCCCGCGGTCCGTGGCCGGCTCGTCCTCGTGGTCCGGTCCTGTGGACTGCTCGGGCAGCGCCGCGAGCAGCAGCGCCTCCAACGCGGAGTCCGGCGTGGCCGGTTCCGGCTCGGGCTCGGTCTCCGCGAGGGCGGGTGCGGCGACCTCCGCGGTGTTCCGGGCGCTGCCGATCTGCTCGGTCGTGAGCAGGATCAGACCGCCCGCCGCGACGACTCCGCAGGCCAGCGCGAGCACGGTGCCCGTCTCGCCGTAGCGGAAGGTCTCGCCGAACATCGTGATGCCGACGGCGGCCGCCACGACGGGGTTGACGACCGTCAGCGTGGCCAGCGGCGCCGCGAGACCGCCGCCCCGGTAGGAGGCCTGCGACAGCAGCATGCCGGCCGTCGCGAAGACACCTATGAGGGCGAGGCTCGGCAGGTCGGAGAGCGAGACCTGGTGTGACCAGTCCACCGCGACGGTCTTGGTGAACACCGAGGACATGCTGAAGGCTATGCCGGACCCCACGGCGAGCATCACGCTGCGCACGGCCGGGTGCCGGTGCGCTGCGCGCCCCGCCACCATGAAGGCCGCCACCGCGCCGCCCGACACCACGGCCAGCACCGTGATCTGGGTGTCACTCAGGGACTGCGAATCCGCCGAGCCGACCAGGGCGAGCAGGACCGCGAGGCCGACCGTGGCCATGATCGCGCCACGCCAGGCGGTCGCCCCGGCCTTGCGGCCGACGAAGACGGCCGCCATGGGGAGCGCGAACACGATGGTCAGCGCGCCGAGCGGCTGCACCAGGCTCAGCGGGCCGTAGGCGAGCGCCACCACGTGCAGCACCCCGCCGACGCCGCTCAGGGCGACCGCCGCCCACCAGCCGGGGCGGCGCAACGGCGCGTACGTCTGGTCGGGAGAGGTCAGCGCGACCTGCTCCTGGACGATCGCGCCGCCCGCGTACGCAACGGCGGAGACGAACGAGAGCAGGACGGACAGCGCGAGCGCGCTCATGAGTCCCTCCTCTGCGTGCGGCGGGGGCGCTGTGCCCGGCGCGGCGAACGATCGGCCTTCATACCCGCTACGATGCCTCGCGCATCCGTTCACGTCGTCGTACCTGAGCAGGCAATGAGTAGTACTGCCGATGGAGTACGACTCGCCCCATGTCCTCCCCTGGGTGGGCGACATGAGGGGGAGACCCTCCGGTGAGAACCCCTAGGGGGCTTGGTACTACTGCTGTTCGTGGACCTCGACCCGGAACTCGCGGCGCTCGGCTCGCTCGGCGGCTTCTTCGTACTACGCACCGGCGTACCGCCGCGTGCACCGCTGCCGACGCTCGCACATGCGTACGCGTCTCCCCGAGATGATGATCCCAGAGATGTCTGGTCGGATCCTCTGAATTTTCGCGTCCGGAAGGTCGCGGCGAGTCTGCGGGCGCCCGAGGCCCGGATCGCGGTCTCGGTGGCGCAACAGGGCCTCGCGGCCCGTCTGTGGTCGGTCTCGCTCGGCGCCGCCGCGCTGTACGGACGGCTGCCGGACCTCGATCCGGGGCTGCTGCGGTGGGATCCGGACGGCAGTGCCCCGGACGACCTGTGGCTGTCCGAGGTACGCGCACTGCCGGTGGCGGTGATCGGAGAGGTCGTACGGGACGGCCACCTGGCCCCGCTGGCGGCGGCTCTGCGTACCCGGCACCGCATGTCGGAGGGCCTGCTGTGGGGGAACGCGGGCTCGGCGCTCGCGGGTGCCTGGCGCCAGCTGCACCGCTGGGCCGAGGCCAACGGCCGTACGGACGTGGCCGATCGGGCCCGCGCCCTCGCCGCCGATCTGTTCACGCATCCCGACCTGTCCGCGACTGTCGACCCCCGTACCCTGCGCCGCCGCAGCTGTTGCCTCTACTACCGCCTCCCCGGCGGCGGCCTCTGCGGCGACTGCTGCTTCGACCGCCCGCCGGGCCGGTCGCGGGGCGGGGCTCCGGGGCGCCGCTGAGAACCGCGGTCTTCCCCAAGCGTCCCTTCTGGGTGACCATGAAGGGCACCAGCCGGTATCCGGTACGACGGGGGGCTCTGCGTGCGAGTGGGACTGCTGACCCGGGAGTACCCGCCGGACGTGTACGGCGGCGCGGGCGTCCATGTCGAGTTCCTCGCCCGGGAGTTGCGGACCCTCACGGATCTGGACGTGCACTGCTGGGGCGAGGGCGCCGCGGGCGGCGTCGTACGCCACCGGTCCTGGTCCTCGCTCGACGGCGCCAACGACGCGCTGCGCACGTTCTCCGTGGACCTCGCCATGGCCGCCGCCCTCGAAGGCCGCGAACTCGTCCACTCGCACACCTGGTACGCCAACCTCGCCGGCCACTTCGGCAAGCTGCTGTACGGCATCCCGCACATCATGACCGCTCACTCCCTGGAGCCGCTGCGCCCCTGGAAGGCCGAGCAGCTCGGCGGCGGCTACGCCCTGTCCAGCTGGGCCGAGCGCACCGCCGTCGAGGCCGCCGACGCCGTCATCGCCGTCTCCGGCGCGATGCGCGAGGACATTCTCACCTGCTACCCCGCCCTGGACCCGGCCAAGGTGCGGGTCGTGCACAACGGCATCGACACGGCCCTGTACCGGCCGGACCACGGCACGGACGTCCTGGAGCGCATCGGCATCGACACCGCCCGCCCCTACGTCCTGTTCGTCGGCCGCATCACCCGCCAGAAGGGCGTGCCCCACCTGCTGCGCGCGGTACGCGACATCGACCCGGCCGTGCAGGTGGTGTTGTGCGCGGGCGCCCCCGACACCCCCGAGATCGACCGGGAGTTCCGTGATCTCTTCCAGGAACTGAGTGCCGTACGGCAGGGACTGCACTGGATCCCGCAGATGCTGCCCCGCCCCGACGTCGTCCGACTCCTCACGCACGCCGCCGTCTTCGTCTGCCCCTCGGTGTACGAGCCGCTCGGCATCGTCAACCTGGAGGCGATGGCCTGTGGAACGGCCGTGGTGGCCTCCAGGGTCGGTGGGATTCCCGAGGTGGTCGAGCACGGCGTGACGGGCCTTCTCGTGCAGGTGGAGGGGGACTTCGAGGCCAATCTGGCGCTCGCCCTCGACTCGGTGCTCGCCGACCCGGAGATGGCCCGGCGGATGGGTGAGGCCGGACGGGAGCGCGCGGTGGGGGAGTTCGGATGGGACGCGGTGGCCCGGCGGACCGTCCAGCTTTACGAGGAAGTCCTCAAACCGGGGTAACCATCGGACAGGTGTAGTTCAAGCGACGGGCCGGCCCGGCACAGCGGGCGCGGCTCGACCGGGCTTAGAGGGGCGGCGGCATGCGGCGCGGTGGACCTTCGGTGCTGGGAATCGTACTTGCGGGTGGAGAGGGCAAACGGCTCATGCCCCTCACCGCGGACCGCGCGAAACCCGCGGTCACCTTCGGCGGGACCTACCGCCTGGTGGACTTCGTACTCTCCAATCTCGTCAACGCCGACATCCTGCGCATCTGCGTCCTGACGCAGTACAAGTCGCACTCCCTGGACCGCCATGTGACCACGACCTGGCGGATGTCGAGCCTGCTCGGCAACTACGTCACACCGGTCCCGGCCCAGCAGCGGCTCGGCCCGCGCTGGTACCTGGGCAGCGCGGACGCGATCCTGCAGTCCCTCAACCTCGTGCACGACGAACGGCCCGACTACATCGCGGTGTTCGGCGCCGACCACGTCTACCGCATGGACCCGCGGCAGATGCTCGCCCAGCACATCGAGGGCGGCGCGGGTGTGACCGTCGCGGGGATACGGGTGCCGCGCGCCGAGTCCTCCTCCTTCGGGGTCATCAGCCCCGGCTCCGACGGGCAGACCGTGGAGGGCTTTCTGGAGAAGCCCACCGACCCGCCGGGCCTGCCCGACGACCCCGAGTGCGTCTTCGCCTCGATGGGCAACTACATCTTCACCACCAAGGCCTTGGTGGAGGCGCTCCAGCGGGACGCCGAGGACGTGCACTCGGTGCACGACATGGGCGGATCGATTCTGCCGATGCTCACCGACCGCGGCGAGGCGCAGCTCTACGACTTCAGCGACAACCACGTCCCCGGCGAGACCACCCGCGACCAGGGCTACTGGCGTGACGTGGGCACCCTCGACGCCTACTACGACGCCCACATGGACCTGATCGCCGAACGCCCCGCCTTCAACCTCTACAACCGCAGCTGGCCCATCTACACCACTTCCGGACAGCTTTCCCCGGCGCGATTCAACGCCGGGGGCATCGCGAGCGAGTCGATCGTCAGCGCGGGCAGTCTGATCCGGGGTCAGGTCACGCGGTCCGTGCTCTCGCCGGGTGTCGTGGTCGACCCCGGAGCCGTCGTCCAGGGCTCGATCCTGCACGACAACGTCCACATAGGGCGGGGAGCGGTGGTGCGCGGCGCGGTCCTCGACAAGAACGTCGAGGTGCCGCCGGGCGCGACGATCGGCGTCAACCCCGAGCGGGACGCGGATCTCTACACGGTCTCCAAGGGCGGGGTGATCGCGCTGGGAAAGGGCCGGATCGTGCCCTAGGCCCAGCCCCCTGTTCTTGACCCGATCCGTCGGACAAGCCTTGGCGGCCGGCGGTGGCCGACGACGGCCCCGGTGCGGCCATGTGCACCGGGGCCGTTGTCATGTCCCTGGACAGAAAGTGGAACCCCGTGTTGTCATGCCAACTGCCGTTGGTGACAACGTTGTTCCATCCGAGCAAGAGCCGCGCCACTCCGCCCCACGCCCATCCCGGGCCCATCCGGCAACCGTCCTCACCACCGTCTCCCACCCGTCCTCAAAGAGGAGGATCCGTGCGTTTCGGACGACTCAGAGACCGACTCGCGTTACTGCTCGCCGCGGCCCTCGGCGCCGCGGGACTCGCCTCCGTGCCCGCCGCGGCCGACGATCCCGTCCCGGTCCACGGACTGAAGGGCGACTACTACACCCAGTCCGCCCCAGGCGCCTTCGACTTCCACGAACTCAAGGCCACCGGCTTCGACCCGCAACTCGACTTCGACGACCTCGAACCCCGGCTGCGCTTCGCCACGGGGCAGGACAACGATGTCAGCGTGCGCTGGACCGGCAAACTCGTACCGGAGAAGAGCGGACCCACCACCTTCTCGATCATCGGCGACAACGGTTTCCGCCTCTGGATCGACGGCAGGCCCGTCATCGACCACTGGGTGGACGACTGGGACCGCGAACAGACCTCCGAGCCCGTCGATCTGACGGCGGGTCACGCCTATGACTTCAAGCTCGAGTACTTCGAGCACTACGGCGGCTCCAACCTCCATCTGCGCTGGACCGAACCGGGAGGCGGCAAGGTGGCGATCCCGCAGTCGGCGTTCCTGCTGCCCGACGGCTACGACTACGACGGCGCCCTCGCGACCACCGTCCAGCCGGACGGCCGCACCCTCAAGCTCGACTTCGCAAGGGAACTGTCCGTGCCCCCGGCCGCCGTCGTCGACCACCTCCAGGCCGTGATCGGCGGCGCCAAGTGGCCGTTGAGGACAGTCGAGTTGGACCCCGCCGACTCCAGATCCCTCCTCGTCACGCTCAAGGAACCCGTCGTCGGCAACAAGACCGGCACAGCACGCGGCACCGCCGAACTGCGCTACGACGGCACGGGCGGCCTCGTCGCCGCCGGGGCAGGCAAGGCGATCGGCGCCTTCTGGAGCAGCGGCCCCAACCGCTCCACGTACGAGCTGCGCACGAAGTGGGCCGACGAGGTCGGGCCGGACAACGCCCTGCCGGAATACCCCCGCCCCCAGCTCACGCGTGACGCCTGGCGGAACCTCAACGGGCGCTGGCAGTTCGCCGCCGCCACCGCGGGGGAGCAGCCCCCGGTCGGGAAGACGCTCGGCGAGCACATCCTCGTCCCGTACCCCGTGGAGTCCCAGCTGTCCGGCGTCGAACGCCACGAGGACCGCATGTGGTACCGCCGCACCTTCACCGTCCCGGCCGACTGGCACATCGGCTCGGGCCAGCGGCTCCTGCTCAACTTCGGTGCCGTCGACTGGCAGTCCGAGGTGTACGTCAACGGGGTCAAGGTCGCCGAACACCGAGGCGGCTATGACAAGTTCGGCGCCGACGTCACCGACGCGCTGAAGCCCGGCCGCACCCAGGAACTGATCGTGGGCGTGTACGACCCGACCGACGCCGCGTCCGGTGAGAACCCGCCGCTCGGCAAGCAGCGACTCGACCCCAGCGGGATCTGGTACACCCCGACCTCCGGCATCTGGCAGACGGTATGGATGGAGCCGGTCGCCCCGGACCACGTCGACTCGCTCAAGCTCACGCCGGACGTCGACGGCGGTCGGCTCACCGTGGAACCGAAGGGCGTGCGCGACGGGCTGCCGGTCACGGCGACGGCGTACGAGGGAGGGCGGAAGGTCGCCTCCGTCACCGGTCGCACCGGACAGCCGCTGACCCTGAAGATCGCCCACCCGCGCCTCTGGTCGCCGGACGACCCGTTCCTCTACGACCTCAGGGTGAGCGTCGGGCGCGACCGCGTCGGCAGCTACTTCGGGATGCGCTCGATCTCCGTCGAGAAGGTCGACGGCACCCCGCGCACCGTCCTCAACGGCAAGCCTGTCTTCATGATGGCCACGCTCGACCAGGGGTTCTGGCCCGACGGCCTGTACACCGCGCCGACGGACAAGGCCCTCGCGTACGACCTGCGCATGCACAAGGAGATGGGCTTCAACGCGGTGCGCAAGCACATCAAGGTGGAGCCCGACCGCTGGTTCTACTGGGCGGACCGGCTCGGCCTGCTCGTCTGGCAGGACATGCCCGCCATGACCGCCGGGGTGAACCCGAGCGCCGCGGCCCGCGCCGAGTACGAGCGCGAGATGAAACTGGTGATCGACCAGCACATCAGCAGTCCGTCGGTCGTGATGTGGGTGACCTTCAACGAGGGCTGGGGCCAGTACGACGAGGGCCGCATCGCCGACCAGGCCAAGGCCTGGGACCCGACCCGGCTCGTCAACGGCATGTCCGGGCTGAACCTGGGGGCCGACGGCGGCACCGGCGACATCATGGACGAACACGGCTATCCGAGCCCCGCGCTGCCCCCGGCTCCCGACGGCAGACGCGCGCTCGTCAGCGGCGAGTACGGCGGCCTGGGGCTCGCCGTGCCCGGGCACGCCTGGTCGGTCCAGCAGTCGTACGTGGACGTGGACCCGTCGACGTACACCGACGACTACCTCGCCCGTCTCGCCGAGGTGCGGGCGCTCGCGTGCCGGGGGAGCAACGGCGCCGTCTACACCCAGATCTCGGACGTGGAGGGCGAGCTGAACGGGCTCCTCACCTACGACCGCAAGGTCGTGAAGCCGGACGTGGGGAGGTTGAGAGCGGCGCACGAGGCGCTGATCGCGGACGCGTCCCGGGCGACCCCCACGGGCTGCCCGGCAACCTGACGCCTCGGGTCGTTCGAGGGCCTTCGCGGTCCTTCGGGCGACCCGGCGCTTCCGGTCCTTCACGTGGCCGCGCGTCGGCGCGCGTGCCGCGGTCGGGACGCCTATCCTGAGCCGACCTCACGTGCCCCTTGTGTCCCGCCCCTTTCGCGGGGGGCGGGACTTAATCTGCTGTTAACTGAGCGTAGCTTGATCGTACTTGACCGTAATCGCCTGTCGGGGTTTGACTGCTTGCTCACCCTGTCGTCGACGCGAGAGCAAGCCTTTGACTCCTGATCTCCTCGCACCACTCGACCTGGCGTTCTGGAACATCGAGTCCGCCCAGCACCCGATGCACCTCGGCGCCCTCGGTGTCTTCTCCGCGCACTCGCCGACCGCGGGCGCGCACGCCGCCGAACTGCTCGCCGTCCGCGCGGCCGGGGTGTCCGGGCTGCGCATGCGGATCCGCGACGTCTGGCAGCCCCTCGCCTTCCCGCCCAACTTCGGGAGCGCGGCCCGGGAACCCGCGCCGGACTTCGAACCCCTCGACCACGTCCGGCTGCACGCGCCGACCGCGGACTTCCCCGCCGCCGCGGGCCGGCTCATGGAACGCCCGCTCCAGCGCGGTCGGCCACCGTGGGAGGCGCACGTCCTGCCCGGCGAGGACGGCACCTCGTTCGCCGTGTTCTTCAAGTTCCACCACGCGCTGGCCGACGGCCTGCGGGCGCTGATGCTCGCCGCCGCCCTCATGGACCCGCTGGACCTGCCCGAGCCCCGCCCGCGCCCCGCGGAGCCGCCCCGCGGACTCTTCCCGGACGTCCGCAAACTGCCCGACCTGGTCCGCGGAACCCTGTCCGACCTGGGCCGCGCCCTCGACATCGGCAGTTCCGTCGCCCGTGCCACTCTCGGCGTCCGCTCCTCGCCCGCCCTCACCTCGCAGCCCACCGGCACCCGCCGGATCGCGGGCGTGGCCCTCGACCTGGACGATGTGCACCGCATCCGCAAGAGCGTCGGCGGCACCGTCAACGACGTCCTGATCGCCGTCGTCGCGGGCGCCCTGCGCAACTGGCTCGACGAACGCGGTGACGGCAGCGAGGGAGTCGCGCCCCGCGCCCTGATCCCCGTCTCCAGGCGCCGCCCGCGCACCGCGCAACCTCAGGGCAACCGGCTCTCCGGTTACCTGATACGGCTTCCCGTCGACGACCCGGACCCGCTCGGCCGGCTCCGTTCGGTGCGTACGGCGATGGACGCCAACAAGGACGCGGGACCCAACCGGGGAGCGGGCGCCGTCGCGCTGCTCGCCGACCATGTGCCGCCGCTCGGCCACCGCCTCGGCGGTCCCGTCGTCGGCCAGGCGGCCCGGCTGCTCTTCGACATCCTGGTCACCAGCGTGCCGCTGCCCAGCCTCGGCCTGAAGCTCGGCGGCTGCCCGCTCACCGAGGTCTATCCGCTCGCCCCGCTGGCCCGCGGCCAGGCGCTGGCGGTGGCCGTGTCGACGTACCGCGGACGGGTCCACTACGGGCTCGTCGCCGACGCACAGGCCGTGCCGGACCTGAACCGGCTGGCCCGCGCGCTGTCCGAGGAGGTGGAGACGCTGATCATCGCCTGCGGCCCCTGAAAACGGCCTGCGGGGACCCGTTGATCATCTCGGGTTTGGCGCCTTGCCCCCTTGCTCCGTAAAATTCCGCCTTCGAAAGCGAGCGCGGTTCGAGCGCGGCGCGAGACCCGAGGAACGGCACACGCGATGACGGTGACAGAGGACGGCCAGGCGGCTCTCGCCGTGGACACGGCTGAGGACGACCGGGCGGCTTTCGCCGTGGACGGGGAGGCGGTCTCCCACGGGCCGGGCATCGACCCGGAGCGGCTGGCCGTCTGCCTCAGCGTGCTCGACGAGCTCGACAAGATCGAGGTCGACCACCCGGACGCCATCGCCGTGCGCCGCGCCACCGCGGGCATCTACCGCACGGTCAAGCAGCGCCGCCGCCAGGAGCGAAGGGCCGCCAAGACCGCCCACGACAAGGCCGTCACCGAGTCCACCGCGACCGGTTCCGCCCAGCGCATCGACGACGAGACCGAGGGCATCCTGCCCTCGTCCGTCACCGACGCCGGCGAGATCGCGGGGATACTCCAGCGCCCGCGCTCCTGCTACATCTGCAAGAAGCGGTACGTCGAGGTCGACTACTTCTACCACCAGCTCTGCCAGGACTGCGCCGCCGAGAACCGCGCCCGCCGCGACGCCCGCGCCGACCTCACCGGCAAGCGCGCGCTGCTCACCGGCGGCCGCGCCAAGATCGGCATGTACATCGCGCTGAGGCTGCTGCGCGACGGCGCGCACACCACCATCACCACGCGCTTCCCGAACGACGCGATCCGCCGCTTCAAGGCCATGCCCGACAGCGACGAGTGGATCGGCCGTCTGAAGATCGTCGGCATCGACCTGCGCGACCCGGCGCAGGTCGTGGCCCTGGCCGACTCGGTCACCGCCGAGGGCCCGCTCGACATCCTGATCAACAACGCTGCCCAGACCGTACGCCGTTCCCCGGGGGCCTACAGCGAGCTGCTCGCCGCCGAGTCCGGCCCGCTGCCCGCCGGTGAGCTGCCGCCCGCCGAGGTCATCGGCACCTTCGGCTCCGGCGCGGTGGCCGCGCTCCCGGTCGCCGGGGGCGGCGCGCTGACCGCGCAGGACGTCACCGACCTGGCCCTGGTGTCCGGCTCGGCCTCCCTGGAGCGGATCGCGGCCGGTACGGCCATCGACGCGGGCGGGCTCGTGCCCGACCTGCACGACACCAACAGCTGGATCCAGTCGGTCGAGGAGGTCACGCCGGTCGAGCTGCTGGAGGTCCAGCTCTGCAACTCGACGGCCCCCTTCATCCTGATCAGCCGGCTGCGCGCGGCGATGGCGGCCTCCGGGGCCGACCGCACGTACATCGTGAACGTCTCCGCCATGGAGGGCGTCTTCAATCGCGGCTACAAGGGCGCGGGCCACCCGCACACCAACATGGCCAAGGCCGCCCTGAACATGCTCACGCGCACCAGCGCCCAGGAGATGTTCGAGAAGGACCGCATCCTGATGACCGCCGTCGACACCGGCTGGATCACCGACGAGCGCCCGCACCCCGACAAGATGCGTCTCGCCGACGCGGGCTTCCACGCCCCGCTCGACCTGATCGACGGCGCGGCCCGGGTGTACGACCCGATCGTGCGCGGCGAACAGGGCGAGGACCTGTACGGCGTCTTCATGAAGGACTACGCGCCCGGCAAGTGGTGACCGCACGCTCAGCCACGGGTGAAGGTGCCCAGGCCGTCGTGGTCCCAGGCCTCGACGGTCACCCGCGACGCCTTGGAGCCACCGGACCCCGGTGAAGCCGGACCGACCTTGAAGGTCACCCCCGAGGATCCGGTCGCGTTCTCGCCGACGGTCCGGAGACTGAACCTGTCGCCGTCGTAGTGGGTGAGCCGGAACCTGGTGTGCTTCGGGCCCAGGCTCATACTGAGTTCGCCGTTCGCGGCCGTGACGGTCAGCGGACCGTAGTAGGCGTTGTCGTACGTGCCCGTGTACGTGTCGAAGGCACGGGCCGCGGACGCGTTCCGCGGGGGTCTGGCGTAGTCGGTGGGGGAGCGGTCCCGCTGTTCCTGCTGCCGGTAGACCCGGTCGATCAGGGGCAGCCAGTCCGTCGTGGGCTTCCCGTACTGGGCGGTGTCGAAGAAGTCCAGCGCGACCGAGTCGGCGAGACCCACCGGCGCCCCGTTGGTCAGGACGGTGATGCCGAGCTGCTCGCCGGGCAGCATCGTCACATTGGTGTTGGCGCCGAGTTCGAAGGCGCCGGAGTGGCTCAGGCGCAGCCGGCCCTGGTCGTCGTAGCCGACGTTCCAGCCGAGGCCGTAGAAGCCCGCGCGGCCCGCCGGGGCCTGCGGGGGCTGGGCGACGATCTCGGGCAGGTGGGTGCGCTCCAGCGGTGCGGCGGGGATGATCTGCCTGCCGTCCAGCTTCCCGTTCGCCAGTTGCAGTCGCATCCAGGTGGCCATGTCACGGGCGGTGGAGCTCGCGCCGCCCGCGGGCGACTGGGCGTCGGCGTCCCGGACGTACTTTGGCTGCCAGGTGCCGTCCGCGTTCTTCACATGGGTGACGGCCTTGTCCTTGGCCCGGTCGTAGTCGGAGAAGCGGGAACTGGTGTTCTTCATGCCTGCGGGGCCGTACAGCGTGTCCTGGGAGAGCTTCTCCCAGGAGGTGTCCTTCGCGTTCGCGACCGCCTGGGCCGCGGCGGTGACCCCGTAGTTGGTGTAGGCGTAACTGGCGCGGAACGGGCCGAGCGGCTGGTACTTCAGGTGGTCCAGGATGTACGTCCGGTCGTAGCCGAGGTCTTCGAGGAGGTCACCGGAGTGGTCGGGCAGGCCGCTGCGGTGCGAGAAGAGGTCGGCGTACGTGACGTGTGCCGTGACCCAGGGGTCCTTGAGGGTGAAGCCGGGCAGATGCGCGGCGACGGGGTCGTCCCAGGCGAGCGTCCTGCCGCCGACGACCCCCGCGACGACGGTCGAGGCCAGCGGCTTGGACAAGGACGCGAGCTGGAAGACGGTGTCCGGGTCAACGGCCCCGGACCGTCCCACCCGACGCTCGCCGAAGCCCTTGAGACAGACCACGCGGCCCTTGTGGACGACGGCCACGGCGACGCCGGGAACGCCGGTCTTCTTCATGGCGTCCCGCACGATGCCGTCGAGCTTGCCGACGGCATCGTCCACCTGGGCCTGGGTGAGCCGCTGCGGCAGCTGGGCCGGCGGGGCCGCCGCGACGGCGGAGCCGGAGGCGGTGCACCCCGCGCTGAGCAGGGACGCCGCGGCGGCCGCGATCAGCGCCGTGCTTCGGTGGTGTCCCGCCCGTCGCCGCACACCCATGGTCACCATTGAACGCGCGCTGTGAGGCTTTGTCCTGCGGAGTCGGGCGGGGGCCGTACGGGAGCCCTGCGGGAGCCGGGCCCGAAGCCGGTGGGAGCCGGGATGGCCGCTACGCGTCGGGCGCGCGGGTCCGCAGGCGTTCGTGGACGGTGTCGGCGGGGGAGTGCGCGGACCGGACCCGGGTCCCTCCGTCGACCAGCAGATCGGCGCCCGTGATCCACCCGGCCGCGTCCGAGGCCAGCCAGACCACCGCCCGCGCGATGTCCTCCGGCCGGCCGATCCGGCCCAGCGGGAGTCCCGCGCCGAGCTCGTCCTCGGCGTTCTCCCAGACGAACCGGGCCATCTCGGTGCGCACGAGCCCCGGGGAGACGGAGTTCACCCGCACCTTCGGGGCGAGCTCGCCGGCGAGCTGCTGGGTGAGGTGCAGGAGGGCCGCCTTGCTGGTGCCGTACGCCCCCACGTTCGGCCCCACATGCCCCGCGCCCTCCGTGCACACGTTCACGACCGCGCCGCCGTGCTCGCCCATCCAGGCCCGCCAGGCACACTGCACCAACCGCAGCGGGGCCTCGACGTTAACCGTGAACGCCTCGCGCCAGCGGTCCGGATCGGTGTCCATGAGCGGCCCGTACGGCTGGTTGGTCGCGGCGTTGTTCACCACGACGTCGATGCGCCCGAACTCCCGCAGCGCCAGCTCGGTCAGCTCCCGCAGATGCGCCGGATCGGCCACCGAGCCCGCGAGTCCGACGCCACCGAGCCGTTCGGCGGCCCGGCCCACCGCGTCCGGGTCCCGGGCCGTCACACACACCCGCGCTCCCGCCCGGGAGAGCTCCTCGGCGACGGCGAGACCGATCCCGCGCGAGGCTCCGGTGACGATGGCGCTCCTGCCCTCGAGGCCCTGGGCGGTCCCGCCCGGAAACCTGTCGGTGGCCCTGCCCCCAAGCCCGTACGGCGTCGTCATCCGCGTACCGTCTCATGACGGACCGTCAGTCGACAGCCCCGAGCCGCGAGTGCTGCGCCGCCACCAGCTCCAGCACCGTGCGCCAGTCCTCCAGGACCCCGGCATCGAGACCGGCGACCCTGCCCGACTCGTCCGCGTGGCGCAGGCTCAGCACGTCGTCGGTGTCCGCGTCGTCGGCCCATCCGCCGGCGGGCAGGCGGACGAGCCGGGAGACCCGCTCGCCGAGCAGTGGCCGGACCAGATCCGCCGCCAAGTCGGCGTGTCCGGCCGTGTCGCCGGGCCGCAGCAGGTGCCCTACGGCGTGGACCAGGCCCGCCACCTGGAGTTCCTTGTCCGCGGGACGACTTCGGCGCAGGAGCGCGGCGGTCTGCAGGGCGTGGTCGTGCAGATCGACTCGGCCGCCACAGCGGCCCGGGCTGTCCCGGGCGCCCCGGCAGGCGTGCAGCAGATCCATCAGCTCCTCGACGCTGCGCAGCTCCATGCGTCAGTCCTCCCGAGTCCTCCCGCGGGAAAAAGCCGTTTCCGGGCGCCAGCAGATCATGGCTGCCTTGCGAATCGGCCAACGGGACCTGAACTGCGCGCCGTGTTCAGTGGTGCCCGTGGTCCTCCGCCCCCGCAGCTCCGTGCCCGTGGCTGCCGCCGTCCGGCGCCGGTGCCCCGTGATGGTGGCCGTCCGCCCCGGGGGCCTCGTGGTGGTGACCCTCCGGCTCCGGCTCCCCGCCCATCATCCGCAGCATCGCCGGGCCGCCCGTGCGCAGGAACCGCCACACCAGGGCCGCGGCCAGCAGCAGGAAGACGATGTTGAGCCAGGTCGTGTAGTTCCAGGAGACGCCCTCCATGGGGATCTTCGCGTCCGCCTGGTCGGGGATGAGCCCGAGGCCGCCGAAGAGGAACTCCACGACGTATCCGGCGAGCACCATGGCGGCGTAGAAGGTGACCAGGAGGAAGCCGGTCATGCGGAGCCCGTAGTACTTCCGGTAGATGTTCAGGATCGGCAGGATCAGCAGGTCGGCGAAGATGAACGCGACCACACCGCCGAAGCTGATCCCGCCCTTCCACAGCACGACGGCCAGCGGCACGTTCCCGATGGAGCAGACGAACGAGGCGATCGCCACGAGCGGGCCGACCAGGGGACCGATCAGCTTCGCGGCGAGCGGATGGCCGTCCAGGAAGAGGGACTGCCAGAACGCGTCGGGCACCCAGGCCGCGATCGCGCCCGCGATCAGCAGGCCGATCACCAGGTCGCGCAGGATCGCCGCCCACTCCATGACGAACACGTGCGCGACGGAGGTGTAGCCGTCGCGCGAGAGCAGCCGCCGCACGAACGAGCCCTGCGCCTGGATCGACATGTCCATCGCGGCATGCCCTTCCATCGACCCGGCGAGCCCCCGTTCCGCCTGCTCCCGGGCCTCGCTCAGCAGCCGTTCGCGCAGAAAGATCCGGAAGAGCACGGCCAGCACCACGATCATGATCGGGCCGCCGACGAATTCGGCGACCGTGAACTGCCAGCCCATCAACAGGGCGAGGATCACGCCGAGTTCGACGACCAGATTGGTGGAGGCGATCTCGAACGCCATCGCCGCGGTGAAGTTCGCGCCCTTGCGGAACAGCGAGCGGGCGAGCGCGACGGCCGCGTACGAACAGGACGAGGACGCCGCGCCGAGCCCCGCGGCCAGCGTGAGGGTCCGCGGCCGGTCGTCGCCGAGGAGCCGCACGATCGTCGCGCGGCGCACCACGGCCTGGACGACGGCGGAGAGGCCGAATCCGAGGATCAGTGCCCAGGTGATCTCCCAGGTCATCGACCCGGTGATGGACAGTGCGTGCAGGATCGCGTGCATCGGCCTCACTCTTTCCCGTCCGGCTTCCCCGATTTCATCGGGACTATACCCCCTAGGGGTATCGGATGCCGGGTGATGGTCGGGCGGGTCACGCCGGTTCAAGCTTCCGTAAAGACTTTGGAGGGTCGCCCCAAAGGGAGGCCGGGGCTCCGCGGGTCGGACCATCACCCCTGTCCGGGCGCCGGGTTGAGTCTTCCCACCCTGGTCGCGGGAGGTGTGGCGCTATGCCGAACGGGTGGCGCGCGACGGGGGATACATCATCAAATAGACCCAGATCGAGGGCCGACGGACACTGAACGACGCAAGACGGTTACCTCGTGTTTTCAGCCCCATCGAGCGGGCACCCGCTCATTTGGTTACCCTGTACCGGACGGACAGCCTGCAGGGGTTCCACCCACACCCAAGGTCCGTCCCGGGACAGCCGGTCACCACGGACTGCTCTCACACGAGTTACCGGCGCCACCGCGTCCTTAACTGCCTTCGACTCAGACCCGAGGGGATGTCAGGCGACCGGAAGCAGACTGGCCCTGTACGTCCCGAGGGTGACCCGACACATAAGGAGTGCGCGGTGACACCGGAGAAGACGAATCGCGATCAGCGCCCCAAGGAACGCACGGAGCGCGGAGGCCGGCCCGAGAAGAAGCTCGGCAGCCTCGACGTGTGGGCCAGGTCCGCCCCGATCCGGCTCGCGGGATACGAGGACGACCTCGCCGAGCCCCACATCCTGCCCAGCGTGGACTGACCGCTCACGGCGGGACTCATCGCGATCGCCGACGGCATGGGCGTGCCGGACTCACGCCCATGCTGATCAGAGAAGCCGCGGCCGACGACTGGCCGCGGATCTGGCCTTTCTGGCACCGGATCGTCGCCGCGGGTGAGACCTACACCTGGGACCCGGGCACCTCCGAGGAGGCGGCCCGGGCCCTGTGGATGGCACCGGGCAAGCGTGTGTACGTCGCCGAGGACGCCACCGGAGCGGTCGTCGGCTCGGCCTACGTCACCCCCAACTACGGCGGTCCCGCCGCCCGCCTCGCGGGCGCCGGATTCATGGTCGACCCCGACCATGCCGGACTCGGCATCGGCCGCGCGCTCGCCGAGCACGTCCTCGCCGCGGCGAAGGCCGACGGTTACCGGGGCATGGTCTTCAACGCCGTCGTGGAGACCAATCCCGCCGTCAAGCTGTGGACCGCGCTCGGCTTCACGATCCTCGGCACCGTGCCGGACGCCTACGAGCACCCCCGGCACGGGCGGGTGGGACTGCACATCATGTACAAGGCGCTGTGAAGCCCCTACAGGGACAAGGCGCTGTGAAACCCCCCGCGCTCCTAGGGCGTCTCGCCGTTCCTCAGTCCAGTGGAGCCGTCCGCCGCCACGGCCGAAGCCTCTCCAACTGCCCAGCCAGCTCCAGGAGTTCGAGCTCGGATCCAGGCCGTCCGACCAGCTGTACGGCCGCCGGCGCCCCGCTCGGCAGGGTCCCGAACGGCACCGCCATCGCGGGCCACCCGGTCAGGTTCCACGGCGGCGTCAGCGGCGAGTAGCTGGTGTTGACCAGCACATTGCGCACCCAGCCCCGCTCGTGCCACGGCGCGGCGGCCGGCCCCCGCCGTGCCAGGGCCGGGGTCAGCAGCACGTCGTGCTCCGCGAAGAACGGCTCCAGACGCCCGCGCAGCCGCTCGCGGCGCTCAGCCGTGCGCACCCCGGCCACGAAACGGCGCCCCACGGCGGCGTGCACCCGAGTCCGCCGGGTGAGCCGGCGCGGGTCGAGGTCCTCGGCGTCCACCGCGGTGCCCGCCGTCCAGTGCATCAGCGCGGCGGTGCCCAGCCAGTAGGGGTACGGCGGGTCGGCGGGCCGCACCTCGTGGCCCGCCCCGGCCAGCAACTCGGCGGCCTCCCGGGCCGCGTTCGCGTAGGGGCGGCCGACACTCACGCCGACCAGCGGACTGCGCACGGAGACGGCGACCTTGCGGACGAGGTTGCCCGAGGGGCGTATCGCCTCGGTGTCCGCCAGGACCGCGAACATCAGGCGGGCGTCCTCGACCGTGGTCGCGAGCGGCCCGTTCTCCGACATGCCGAACCAGTCGCCGTGACCGATGCCCGCCGGGATCGTGCCGTGGCCCGGCTTGAGGCCGACGATGCCGCAGTTGGCGGCCGGGATACGCAACGAGCCCATCCCGTCGTTGCCCAGCGCGATCGGCGCCATCCCGGCGGCGACCGCGGCCGCGCTGCCGCCCGAGGAGCCGCCGGCCGTGCGCGAGGTGTCCCAGGGGTTGCGGGCCGTGCCGTGCACACCCTCTGAGGTGCCGAAGACGCAGAGCTCGGGCACGTTGGTCAGACCCACGACCACGGCGCCGGCCGCCCGCAGCCGCGCCACCGTCGGATGGTCGTGATCGGCGGGGGTGTCCGCAGTCGCGGCGGATCCGTTGCGGTTCGACTCGCCGCGCACCGCGAGGTTGTCCTTGACGGCGACGGGCACCCCCGCGAGGGGGAGTTCGGCCAGATCCGCGCGGCCGGCCAACTCGTCGGCCTCCGCGAGCGCGGCCTCGGACCGCACGACACGGAAGGCACCCACGCGCGCGTCGAGCCGCTCGATCCGCGCGAGGTGTCCGGCCACCACCTCGCGGGGCGTGGCCCGCTTCTCGCGTACGGCTGCGGCGATCTCGGTGGCGGTCCGGCCGGCCCAGCTGTTCACGGGTGCTCCTCGGGGACAGGGGATTACTGGTGAGTACGAGGAGCACTGTGCCCGGCGACGGGGTGCCGCGTCGAGAGCCGTCGCCCTTGGACATCCGGATCGGTCTTCTCGGACTTTCGCGTTCACGCTTTTCCGGTATCTACGCAGAGTCGCAGATCATCCGATCACTTGCTCAACTATTGTGCCTACCCGCCCCATTGACAGGATCCGGTGGCGCCTCAATCATCAAACATCCGATGAATTGGAGCCGCTATGAGCACGTATCCAAGACGTCAGGTTCTGGGCGCCGCGGCGGGAGTGGCCGTCGCGGCCACTCTTCCCCTCGCGACCACAGCCGAAGCACGACCGGTCGTCGAGCCGCACGGACAGTGGGTCGCCGTCCCCGACCCGATCCCCGTGCCGCTCGACGCGTACGTCGACAACGACGGCATCGACACCGCGGCCGCCCCCGGCGGCAGCTTCGACGGCTCGGGGTACACGTTCCCCGGCGAGGAGCTCCCGGCGGGCCCCGTCGAGGTGGACGGCGTCGCGTTCGTCTTCCCTTCCTCCGCCGTCGGCGCCCGCAACAACGTGGTCGCCCTCGGCCAGCGCGTCGACCTCCCGAGCGGACGCTATCTCTCGGCCCACTTCCTCACCGCGGGCAGTTACGGCGACGCCTCCGGCCGGGCCACCGTGCACTACGCCGACGGCACGACGACCACCGCCGGGCTCGGCGGCGCGGACTGGTACGCGACGGGCGGGTCGCTGTCGGCCCCGTTCCGCTACCGGCCGGACGGCACGAAGGACGACCACGGCGTGGGGATCGGCACGGCCGAGGTCTGGATCGACCCCCAGCGTGAGGCGGTCGCCCTCACCCTGCCGACCACCAACCCCGCCGAGGCCGGCAAGGCCTCCCTCCACATCTTCGCCCTCTCCCTCCAACCGGCGGCCCAGGGACGGGCGTTGGCCCTGCGGGACGCGCACTCCACCTTCTCCCTGCTGGAGTCGAGCGGCGCGCAGAGCGTGGAGGCCACCGTCGTCAACGCGGGCACGGTCGCCGTCCTCGCCGGCGACCGGGTGTCGGTCGGCGTCGACGTGCCGGGCGCCCGTACCGTCGAGCCCGCGCGCGTCATCCGCCTCGACCCCGGCGAGCAGGCGCGCGTCCGGGTCGGCATCCGCAACCGCGTGGGCACGGCACCCGGCAGCGCGCGGCCCGGAAAGGTGACCGTCACCGGAAGGGGGCAGCAAGTCACCTCCACCGGGCGCGAGTTGACCCTCGGCGTGCCCGACTACCAGCCCACCGAGAGCTCTCTCTCCGGCCACCAGGCCCCGTACTGGTTCCACCGGGCCAAGTTCGGCATCTTCATCCACTGGGGCGTCTACTCGGTACCCGCCTGGTCTCCGGTCGGCAAGCAGTACGCCGAGTGGTACTGGAACCACCTGCAGAGCCCGGACAACGCGGTGTACGCCTACCACCGGGACACCTACGGCGAGAGCTTCGCCTACGACGACTTCATCCCGATGTTCACGGCGGAGAAGTTCGACCCCCGGGCCTGGGTGGAACTCTTCCGTGACGCCGGAGCCCAGTACCACGTCCTCACGTCCAAGCACCACGAGGGCTTCGCCCTGTGGGACACCAAGGTCTCCGACCGCAACGCCGTGAAGATGGGCCCCAAACGCGATCTGATCCGTGAACTCTTCGACGCCTCGAAGAAGTTCACGCCCGAGCTGCACCGCGGCCTGTACTTCTCCATGCCCGAGTGGTTCAACCCCGACAATCCGTGGATGGGCCACGCCCCGCGCAATCCGTACACCCTGGAGCCGCTCCCGTACACCGGATACACAGCGGGCAAGGACTATGTGAAGGACTATCAGGCCCAGCAGATGCTGGAACTGATCCACGGTTACGACCCGTCCCTCATCTGGTGCGACATCGGCGGCGCGAACGACAGCCTCCATGTCCTCGCCGAGTACTTCAACCACGGCAAGAACAGGCCCAAGCCGTACGAGGTGACCGTCAACAACCGTTCGGGGATCGGCTTCCACGACTTCACCACCCCCGAGTACACGACGTACGAGAACACGGTCGTCGCGAAGTGGGAGTCGAGCCGGGGACTCGATCCCTTCAGCTACGGCTACAACAAGGCGACACCCGACGCCGCCTACATGACCGCCGAGGAGGTCGTCCACAGCCTGGTCGACATCGTGTCGAAGAACGGCAACTTCCTGCTGGACATCGGCCCCCGCGCGGACGGCACCATCCCGGAGATCATGCGGACCCGGCTGCGCGAGACCGGCCGCTGGCTCAGGACCAACGGCGAGGCGATCTACGACACCACGTACTGGTCGCGGATGGCGCAGCTCGGCGAGGACCTGCGGTTCACGGTCCGGCAGAACGAGGCGTTCTACATCCACTCGCTGACCGCACCCGGCGCCAGACTGACCGTCGAGGCGCCAGTGCCGATCCGCGGCGGGGACAAGGTGACGATGCTCGGTCACGACCGGCCACTGACCTGGACGGTGAACGGCGGGTCGCTGGTCATCGACGTACCAGAAGCGGCCCGCAAGGCGGGGCAGTACGCGTGGGTGTTCAAGGTGCAATGGCATGGCTGACCACGGTCGAGCGCTGGCTGAACGTGGCGATGAGACCAAGTCGACTCATCGCCCCGGGCTACCCGTTGATGAATGCCGCCTACTCCGGAGCCTTCGGGTGACGCGGTCCCGGCGGACCGCGCGGATCGCGGAGTTCGCGCTCCATCGCTCACGGATCTGACGCGTACGGGGGTGGATGCCCCCGTACGGCGTCCACCCCTCACCGGCGCCGGCTCCGCGTCCACCCCTCACTCTCTCAAGCCCCGCAGGGCCCCGTACTCTCCCGTTCGATCAGCCGCGGCACCGGTACCCGCACCGTCCGGGCGGGACCGCCGTCCAGTAGGGCGGTGAGTTCCTGGGCGGCCGTGCGGCCGAACTGGACGGTGTCGCGGGAGAGGGCGGACAGCCAGGGTTTGACCATGCGGCACAGGGGCGAGTCCTCCCAGGCGACGACCGAGACGTCGCCCGGTACGGAGAAACCGAGTTCTGTGGCGGCGGCGACGCCGGCGACGGCCATCACGTCGTTGTCGAAGACCAGCGCGGTCGGCGGGGTGTCGCTCTCCAGGACGCGGCGGGTGACGGCGGCGCCCTCCGCGTCCGAGTAGTCCGTGGGGACCGAGCGCACCTCGGTCAGACCCCGCCGCTCGGCCTCCGCCCGCAGGGTGCGGATCCGGCGCTCGGTGTGGGCGAGCCCCGGCAGGCCCGCGATGTGCACGATCCGGCGGTGGCCGAGCGCGTACAGCTCGTCCACCACCGCGGCCATCGCGCCCGCGTCGTCCGCCCAGACGGTGGAGATCCCCGGATGTCCCGCGTCCGGTACGCCGCCGATCACCACGGCGGGCAGACCCAGCTCCTCGAGCAGCCCCGGACGCGGGTCGTCGGTCCGCGGGTCGACGACCATGACTCCGTCCACGCGGTGCTCGGCCCACCAGCGCCGATAGACCCCGCACTCGTCGGCCACGTCCTCCACCACCTGGAAGAGCAGGCCGAGATGACGCTCGGCCAGCACTTCCTGGATGCCGGAGATCAGCTGCAGGAAGAACGAGTCCACGCCCAGGGTGTCGGCGGGACGGGCCACCACGAGACCGACCGTCGCCGCGCCCTCGCCGGACAGCTGACGCGCCGCCGTACTCGGCCGCCAGCCCAGCTGTTCCGCCACGCGGCGGACCCGGTCACGGGTGATCTCGGAGACCCCGGGCCGGTCGTTGAGCGCGAAGGAGACCGCGCTCTCGGAGACGCCTGCGCGCTGCGCGATGTCCTTCATCGTCGGTCGGCGCGCGGGTGACCGCTTGGCTGGCAACCCTGTTCCCCGTTCTGCTGAGCTGGCGTACTAATGCGCTTGAGCTGAGGCAATCTAAAGCGCATTAGTGATCGATTGCAAGAGGCTGGAGGAACGTCTGTGACCAGCTAAGTTGCGGCACTAATGAATTTAGCTGGGCCAAATCCATTGACTTGCCACGCGAGTTGGCTGCAAGGTCTGCCCCGGCACCGTTACCCCTGCTGCAAGAGGAGCCCCATCCGTGCGCATCTCCCGCAGAGCTCTCGCCGCCGCTGCCACCGTCGCCGTTCTCCTGCCGCTGAGTGCCTGCGGTTCCGGGAGCGACGGCAGTGGCTCGACGGACGCCTCCGGCAAGGTCGAGGGCGACATCACCTTCCAGACCTGGAACCTGAGGGCCAACTTCAAGTCGTACTTCGAGGGCGTGATCGCCGACTTCGAGAAGAAGTACCCCGGCACCCATGTGAAGTGGGTCGACCAGCCCGCCGAGGGCTACGCCGACAAGATCAGCGCGGACGCGGCCGGCGGCACCCTGCCCGACGTCGTCAACGTCTCGCCGGACCTCGTCGCCCCCCTCGCCAAGGCGGGCCTCGCCCTCGACCTCGACAAGTCCGCCGCGCAGTACAAGAAGGAGTACCTGGACGGCGCCTGGGCCAGCCACCAGATACCGGGCATGACCGGCACGTACGCCTTCCCCTGGTACCTCAACACCGGCCCGCTCTTCTACAACAAGTCGCTCTTCAAGGGGGCCGGCCTCGACGCCTCCAAGCCGCCGACGACGTACGACGAACTCTTCGCCGACGCCCTGCAACTGGCGAAGAAGAGCGACGGCAAGGTCGCCACGCTCGCCAACGTGCCCACCATCGAGGACTTCGGCCGCTACGGCGTCGAGCTGATGAACAAGGAAGGCACCGCCTTCGCCTTCAACGACGCCAAGGGAGTCGAACTCCTCACCAAGTACAAGGAGTTGTACGACGCGAAGGCGCTCGACCCACAGGCGCTGACCGCGACCCCGGAGTCCTCGGGCAAGAAGTTCCTCACCGAGGCCGTCGCCATGAACCCCGGCAGCGCCCTGGACCTCGGCAACTTCAAGAAGCAGGCCCCGAACCTCTACAAGAACATCGGCATCACGGACCAGATCACCAGCACCGGCAAGGTGAACATGTACGTGATGGGCGTGATGGTCAACTCGCGCACCAAGCACACCCCCGCCTCGGTCGCCTTCGCGCACTTCGTCACCGACGCGCAGAACCAGATGTCCTTCGCCAAGAAGGTCGCGATCTTCCCGAGCACCGCCGGCTCGCTCGACGACCCGTACTTCACCAAGGAGGACGGCACCGACGAGACGCGCGTGCGGATCGCCGCCGCCAAGTCCCTCAAGAACGCGGTCAACTACACGCCGGTCCTCTTCAGCGAGCAGATGAAGACCGCGCTGCGCAACGAGGTCGCGAAGGCCCTGCAGGGCAAGGAGAGCCCCAAGACGGCTCTTGACAACGCTGTCAGGGCCTGCGACACGCTGCTCAAGCAGCAGGGCTGAGCGGGGCCATGGCGAGTTCCTCCAGCACCGCCCGTGTACGGCGCCAACTGCCGGCCAGCCCCTGGCTGCTTGCCGCCCCCGGCCTCCTGGTCGTGGGCGTGTTCATCCTCTATCCGTTCGTCTCGACCGTGGTCAACGCCTTCACCGACCGCCGCACCCTGATCCCGGGCACGTTCGTGGGCCTCGCCAACTTCCGCGAGCTGCTGCACGACGACATGTTCTGGATCGGGCTGCGCAACAGCACGCTGTACGTCCTCGGGGTCGTCCCCGCACTCGTGCTGCTGCCGTTGCTGCTCGCGCTGCTGGTTCAGAAGAACATCCCCGGCATCACCTTCTTCCGGTCGGCCTTCTACACCCCGGTGGTCGCGTCCATCGTCGTGGTCGGCCTGATCTGGGTGTGGCTCCTGGACGAACGCGGCCTGGTGAACTCGCTGTTGGAGTCGATCGGCGTCGGCAGGGTCGGCTTCCTCAGCGACCAGTGGCTGCTCCTGCTGAGCGCCATGGCCGTCACGGTCTGGAAGGGCCTCGGCTACTACATGATCATCTATCTGGCCGCGCTCGCCAATGTGCCACGCGAGCTGCACGAGGCCGCGTCGGTCGACGGTGCGGGCGCGGTCCGGCGCTTCCTCACGGTCACCGTGCCCGCCGTCCGCTCCACCATGGTGCTGGTCGCCGCGCTCTCCTCGGTCGCCGCCTTCAAGGTGTTCTCCGAGGTGTACCTGATGGCGGGTCCGGACGGCGGCCCGGCGGGCGAGGACACCACCCTCGTCATGCTCGTCCAGCGCACCGGCACCGGGCTGACCGGCCGGGTCGGCTACGCCTCCGCCATCTCGGTCGTCGTCTTCGTCGTCACCGTCGCGCTGATGCTGCTCGTGCTGCGCGCCGACCGCAAGGAGGACGCGTGAGCGCGCCGGAAGGAGGACGTGTGAGCGTACGGGAAGGCGGACGCGTGAGCGTGCGGGAAGGAGGACGTGTGAGCGTGCTGGAGAAGGAGCGCGACGTGGAGCGGCGTCCGCCGGCCGAGCGCGGGCCCCGTCGCCGCCGCATCACCGACGAGCACGGCCGCCGTGTCCGCGGCTGGGAACTCGCCCTGCGCTACCTGCTGTTGCTCGCCGTTCTCGCCCTGACCGTCGGCCCGTTCCTGTGGCAGCTGTCCACCTCGCTCAAGGGCCCGACCGAGGACATCTTCAGCTCACCGCCGAAGTTCCTGCCGGGCGATCCCACGCTGCACAACTACAAGCGGGTGGCCGACACCATCCCCGTGTGGGACTACGCCTTCAACTCCCTGAAGGTCGCGGGCGCCAACGTCGTCACCAACTGCGTCGGTTCGGCCCTCGCGGGCTACGCCCTGGCCCGCCTGCGCTACCGCGGCCGCCGCGTGGCGACCCTCGTGTTCATCCTCGCGATGCTGGTCCCCGTCGAGGGCATCATCATCGCCCAGTTCACCACCATGCGTGAGCTCGGCCTGAACAACACGCTCATCGGGGTCGTCCTGCCCGGCTGCATCGGCGCGATGAACGTCCTGCTGATGCGAGGCGCCTTCCTGAACCTGCCGTACGAGATCGAGGAGGCGGCCTTCGTGGACGGCGCGAACACCTGGCAGCGGTTCCTGCGGATCGCGCTGCCCTCGGTGAAGGGCACGCTCGCCGTCGTCGCGATCTTCGCCTTCATGGGCGCCTGGGACGACTTCCTGTGGCCCCTCATCGTGCTCAGCGACCCCTCGAAGTTCACCCTCACCATCGGCCTCAACTATCTGCACGGCACCTTCGCCAACGACGAACGGCTCGTCGCCGCGGGCACGATCATCGCCGTGGCACCGCTCATCGCCCTCTTCGCCTGCCTCCAGCGGTACTTCTTCCGCGGGGTGGGGGAGGGCGCCGTCAAGGGCTGACCTCCCGCTGTCCCGATTCGCTTCGCAAGGATCCCGCATGCCTTCTGCCGTGCGCTTCGGCGTCAACTACACCCCAAGCGAGGGGTGGTTCCACCACTGGCTCGACTTCGACCTCGACTCCGTACGCGCCGACCTCGACTCCATCGCCGCGCTGGGCCTCGACCACATCCGGGTCTTCCCGCTGTGGCCCTACTTCCAGCCCAACCGCGCGCTGATCCGCCCGCGCGCCGTCGAGCAGCTGCTCCAGCTCGTCGACGCGGCCGGGGAGCGGGGGCTCGACGTCAACGTGGACGGTCTCCAGGGGCACCTGTCGAGCTTCGACTTCCTGCCCGCGTGGACGCGGACCTGGCACCGGCGCAACCTGTTCACCGACCCGGAGGTCCTCGACGGCCAGGCGGCCTATCTGCGCACGCTCGCCGCGGCCCTCGCCGACCGCCCCCGCTTCCTCGGCATGACGCTCGGCAACGAGGTCAACCAGTTCTCGGCGGGCCCGCCCCATCCGGACCCCGACCGGGCGAGCAGCGCCCAGATCGACGACTGGCTGGAGCGGATGCTCGCCGCCTGCGAGGAGGGCGCCCCCGGCAGGCTGCATCTGCACGCCGAGTACGACGCCACCTGGTACCAGGACGACATGCCGTTCACCCCGGGCCAGGCCGCCCGCCGCGGCGCCGTCACGGCCGTGCACTCCTGGGTCTTCAACGGCACCGCCCAGCGGTACGGCCGTACCTCCGTGCCGACCGAACACCACGCCGCGTATCTGATCGAGCTGAGCAAGGCCTGGGCCGACGACCCGCGCCGCCCCGTCTGGCTCCAGGAGGTCGGCGCACCCGCCCCCCTGATCCCGCCCGAGCACGCCGCGGCCTTCACCGAGGCCACCGTCGCGGCCGCGCTGGACTGCCCCGACCTGTGGGGCATCACCTGGTGGTGCTCCCACGATGTCTCCCGCGACCTCGCCGACTTCCCCGAACTCGAATACGGGCTCGGCCTGTTGACCAACGACCGGCGCCCCAAGGACAGCGCACGGGCGCTGGCCCGCGCCGCCCGCGAGCTCCATCACACGCCCGCCCCCCGCACCACGGCGCTGATCGTCCCCGCCGACCCCGCCGTCCGCTCGCTCTGTGCCCCGGGCGGCCCCGTCTTCGAGGCGTTCTTCCGGCTCACCGCCGACGGCGCCCGCCCGACCACCGTCCTCGACGCGCGCGCGGACGACAAGGAACACCTCGCCGCGCGCGGCATCACCGAAGTCGTCAGTCCCGATCAGGTACTCCCCATCCCACAAGGAGAAACCCGCTCGTGAACCCCACCAGACGCACCGTCCTGCTCGCCGGCGCGGCCGCCGCGCTGCTGCCCGCCCTGCCCGGTCTGCCCGCGGTCGCGGCGACCGGTGCCGCCGCGACCGCGGCGCCGCCGTACGCCTCCTACTGGTACCCCGACTCGCTGCCCTCGGGCACCCCGGGCACCGGCATCACCTGGCGCAGCCTCAAGGCCTGGAGCGCCGCCACCGACACCGACCTGGCGTTCAACGCGTCGACCGTGCCGCTCGCCGCCCGCTTCACACCCACCCCGGCCAACACCACCGCCCGCAGCGGCCAGGCCCGTATCCAGTCCCTCGTCTCCTTCGGCCCCACGTCGAGCAACCCCTCGCAGGGCGCCGCCACCGCCGACTACTACGCCCTCACCCACTGGGCGTACCTCGACGAACTCGTCTTCTGGGGCGGCTCGGCGGGTGAAGGCCTGATCCTCGCGCCGAACGCCCCGATCGTCGACGCGGCCCACCGCCACGGCGTGCCCGTCCTCGGCAACGTCTTCCTGCCGCCCGTCGCCTACGGCGGACAGCTCCAGTGGACCCGCGACCTGGTGCAGAAGGACTCCACCGGGCACTACCCGCTCGCCGCGCAGCTCGTCGCGGTGGCGGCGGCGTACGGCTTCGACGGCTGGTTCATCAACGCCGAGACCAGCGGCGGGAACACCGCGCTCGCCACGGACATGCGCGGCTTCATGAACGAGCTGAAGACGCTCGGGACGGCCCAGGGGCAGCGCGTCACCTGGTACGACGCGATGACCGTGAGCGGCTCGGTGAGCTGGCAGGGCGCCCTGAACAACCAGAACAAGGCGTTCTTCCAGGCCGCCGACTCCATGTTCGTCGACTTCCGCTGGTCCCAGAGCAGCCTGGCCTCCTCCGCGACGACGGCTCGGCAACTCGCGCGCAGTCCCTACGAGTTGTGGGCGGGGGTCGACGTCGAGGCGAGCGGCACCGGCGCGTCCGTCAATTGGGACGCCATCGTGCCGAGCACCAAGGCTCACGTCACCTCGCTCGGCTTCTACCGGCCCGAGTGGACCCGCAACCACCTGCCCGCGAGCCGGACCCCCGGCGACTTCCACGCCGCCGACGACCTGTTCTGGACCGGCTCCTCCCTCGACCCCTCCAAGCCCAGCACGAGCGCGAGCTGGCGCGCCCCGGCCGTCGCCGTCGCCGACCGCTCGACGGTCGCCTCGCTTCCGTTCGCGACCGTCTTCAACACCGGCCACGGGCTGAAGTGGTACGAGGACGGCGAGGCCACCTCGGAGACGGCCTGGAACCACCTCGGCCTCCAGGACCGGCTGCCCTCCCGCCGCTGGGTCGTGCGGACGACCGGACAGCGCCCCGCCGTCACCTTCGACTTCGCGGACGCCTGGCGGGGCGGAAGCAGCCTGCTCGTCGATGGCGCCCTCGACGCGCCCACCACGCTGGACCTGTACGCGACGAGGCTGCCGCTCACCGCGGACACGGTGGTCGAGCTCACGTACCGCACGGACGCGGGCGCCGCCGCCGTGGAGCTGGCCGTCGCCACCGCCGAGCCGGGCGCGGCGGGCGGGGCGCCCCCGTACACGTACTTCCCGGTCACGTCCTCGGGCGACGGCTGGGGGACCGCCACCGTGCGGCTGTCCGGACTGAGCGGGACCGTGCACGCGCTGGGCGTGCGGCTGACGGCGAGCAGCGGGCCGGTGCGCTGGCGTCTTGGCGGGTTCGCGGTCCGCGATGCCGTGCTCACCCCCGCCGCACCCACCGACCTGCGCGTCACCGGCGCCGACGGAGGCAACCTGCGCTTCGCCTGGCAGGGCGCCCCCGGCGAAGTACGCCATTACGAGCTGTACCGGACGCTCCCCGACGGCACGCGCCGCTTCCTCGGCGGCACCTGCCAGAGCGCGTTCTACGTCGGCGGTCTCACCGCCGAGCAGGGCGAGTCGTCCGGGGGGTTCGAAGTACGCGCGGTGGGGGAGCTGTTCACCGTCTCGACCGCCGCCACGACCACCCACACCTGGTAGCAGGACCACCTTCCCGCACCATCTTCACCCCACGGAGCACCCCATGCATGACGACCGCACCCTGGTCGAAGCCCGCCTCAAGCGCGTCCTCGACGAGCGCATCCGACCCGCCGTGTACCCCGAGTCCGTGCCGCTGGACGTCGCGGTGTGGCACGCTCCCGGTGAGCCGGTGCCCGTCGCCGAGGGGCTTGCGGCCACACCCGAGCCGATCGAGGTGGGTGCGCGC
The DNA here is from genome assembly GCF_044768965.1 of Streptomyces sp. NPDC090798. NCBI lineage: Bacteria > Bacillati > Actinomycetota > Actinomycetes > Kitasatosporales > Streptomycetaceae > Streptomyces > Streptomyces sp. NPDC090798. Next base: position 284,993 of record NZ_JBIVXA010000002.1, on the reverse strand, counting down.
TGGGGCGCTCCGTGGGGCACCAGCTGGTTCCGGGTCACCGGGACCGTCCCCGAGGCGTGGGCAGGGAAGACCGTCGAGGCCCTGCTGGACCTCGGCTTCGACGAGAACATGCCCGGCTTCCAGTGCGAGGGGCTCGTCTACCGGCCCGACGGCACTCCGGTGAAGGGCCTCAACCCGCGCAACCAGTGGGTGCGCATCGGTGCCCCCGTCGAGGGCGGCGAGGAGGTCCGGCTGCATGTCGAGGCCGCCTCCAACCCGGTGATCCTCGACTACCACCCCTTCCTGCCCACCCAGTTGGGCGACAAGGAGACCGCGGGCAGCGAGCCGCAGTACACCCTCACCCGGATGGACCTCGCCGTCCTCGACGAGACCGTGTGGGAGCTGGTGCTCGACCTGGAGGTCCTCGGCGAGCTGATGGCCGAGCTGCCGGTGGAGTCGGCGCGGCGCTGGGACATCCTGCGCGCGGTGGAGAAGGCGCTCGACGCGGTCGACCTGCAGGACGTGGGCGCGAGCGCCGCAGCGGCCCGCGAACGGCTGGCCGGGGTGCTCGCCGAGCCCGCCGTCCCGTCCGCGCACCGCATCAGCGCCGTCGGGCACGCGCACATCGACTCGGCGTGGCTGTGGCCGCTGCGCGAGACCGTCCGCAAGGTGGCGCGGACCACCTCCAACATGACCGCGCTCATCGAGGACGAGCCCGAGTTCGTCTTCGCGATGTCCCAGGCCCAGCAGTGGGCCTGGGTGAAGGAGCACCGGCCCGAGGTGTGGGCGCGGGTGAAGAAGGCGGTCGCGGAGGGGCGGTTCGTGCCCGCGGGCGGTATGTGGGTCGAGTCGGACACCAACATGCCGGGGTCGGAGGCGATGGCCCGTCAGTTCGTGCACGGAAAGCGGTTCTTCCTCGACGAGTTCGGCATCGAGAACGACGAGGCCTGGCTGCCGGACACCTTCGGCTTCGCCGCCGGGCTCCCGCAGATCATCAAGGCGGCGGGTTCCAAGTGGCTGCTCACCCAGAAGATCTCGTGGTCGCAGACCAACAAGTTCCCGCACCACACCTTCCAGTGGGAGGGCATCGACGGCACCCGCGTCTTCACCCACTTCCCGCCCGTCGACACCTACAACTGCTCCATGCGGGGCAGCGAACTCGCCCACGCGGCGAAGAACTTCAAGGACAAGGGCGTCGCCCGGCACTCCCTCGCCCCCACCGGCTGGGGTGACGGAGGCGGCGGCACCACCCGCGAGATGGTCGCCAAGGCGGCTCGGGTCCGTGACCTCGAAGGCTCCGCGACCGTGGTGTGGGAGACCCCGACGGAGTTCTTCAAGAAGGCCGAGGCCGAGTACCCCAACGCCCCTGTATGGGTCGGCGAGTTGTACCTCGAACTGCACCGCGCCACGCTCACCAGCCAGGCGAAGACCAAGCAGGGCAACCGGCGCAGCGAACACCTCCTGCGCGAGGCCGAGCTCTGGGCGGCGACCGCGGCCGTACGGACCGGATTCCCTTACCCGTACGAGGAGTTGGACCGCATCTGGAAGACGGTCCTGCTCCACCAGTTCCACGACATCCTGCCCGGCTCGTCCATCGCCTGGGTGCACCGGGAGGCGCGCAGGACGTACGAGCGGGTCGCCGAGGAGCTGACCGGCATCATCGACGCGGCGCAGCGCGCGCTGGCGGGTGAAGGCACCACGGAGCTCGTGTTCAACTCCGCCCCGCACCGCAGGGACGGGGTCCCGGCGGGCGGGGCCCTGCCCGCCGCCCTCGCGAGCGAGGTGGCGCTCGCGCCGCGTGTAGGCGGCGGCCACGTCCTCGACAACGGCCTCCTGAGGGTCGAGATCGACGCCCGGGGCCTGGTCGTCTCCGCCTACGACATCGACGCCGACCGCGAGACGATCGCCCCGGGACGCGCGGCGAACCTGCTCCAGATCCACCCCGACTTCCCGAACATGTGGGACGCCTGGGACGTCGACGAGTTCTACCGCAACACGGTCACCGACCTGGTCGACGCCGACGAGGTCGTGCCTGGTGAGGACGGTGTGTCGGTGCGGGTCGTACGGTCCTTCGGCGCGTCGCGGGTCACCCAGGTGCTGTCGCTCGCGCCGGGGGAGCGGCGGCTCGGCATCGACACCGAGGTCGACTGGCACGAGACGGAGAAGTTCCTGAAGCTCGCCTTCCCGCTCGACGTGCACGCGGAGCGGTACGCCTCCGAGACGCAGTTCGGGCACTTCTACCGGCCGACGCACACCAACACGTCCTGGGAGGCCGCCAAGTTCGAGGCGTGCAACCACCGGTTCGTGCACATGGAGGAGCCGGGCTGGGGTGTCGCGATCGTCAACGACTCGACGTACGGCCATGACGTGACCCGTACCGTCCGCGACAGCGACTCGGGTACGACCACCACGGTGCGCGTCTCGCTGCTGCGCGCCCCGCGCTTCCCCGACCCCGAGACCGACCAGGGCGTCCACCGCTTCCGGCACGCGCTGGTGCCGGGGGCCGGCATCGGGGACGCGGTGCGCGAGGGGTGGCGGATCAATCTGCCGGAGCGGCGGCTGAGCGGCGAGCGTGAGGTCGAGCCGCTGGTGGAGGTCGCGCAGGACGCGGTGGTGGTGACCGCGGTCAAGCTCGCCGACGACGGCAGCGGTGATGTGGTCGTACGCTTCCACGAGTCCCGGGGCGGGCGCACCAAGGCCACGCTGACGGCCGGGTTCGAGGTCGGGGACGTCACCGTGACCGACCTGCTGGAGCGGCCTCTCGCGGACGCCTCGGAGCCGCGGCGCGACGGTGACCGGGTCACTCTGTCGCTGCGCCCCTTCGAGCTGGTCACCCTGCGGCTGACGCGCGCCTGAGCGGTTGCGTGCCCGACCCCTTACGGGGCTGCGGATCCGGCTACCGCGTGAGCTGGGTCCGCAGCCACTGCTCCACTTCGCCCACGTGCGCGGCGGCGGCGGCCCTGGCCGCCTCCGGGTCGTGGGCCACCAGCGCGCGGTGGATCGCCGCGTGCTCGCGGCGCGTGCGCTCGAAGGCGCCCTCCTCCTCGTAGCCCCGCCAGACCCGGGCACGGAACGTGCGTGAGGACAGGCCCTCCAGGATGGCGGCCATGGTCTCGTTGCCCGCGGCGGCCGCGATCTCGCGGTGGAAGGCCAGATCGTGGGCGAGGATCTCCTCCGGGTCGTCCGTCGCGTTCATCGCCAACAGGTGTTTCTCGACCTCGGCGAGCTGGTCGGCCGTGATCCGCGCGGCGGCCAGCGCGGTCGCCGTCGACTCCAGGATCCGCCGCACCTCCAGCAGCTCGACCAGCTGTGGCCCGCGCGAGAGGTCGGCCACCACGCCGAAGGTCTCCAGCAGGTCCCCGGCCTCCAGCTGGGTGACGTAGATGCCCGAGCCGTGCCGGGCCTCCAGCACACCGAGGACCGTGAGCGCGCGGATCGCCTCGCGCATCGAGCTGCGGGACATGCCCAGCTGAGCGGCCAGATCACGCTCGGTCGGCAGCCGCTGCCCGGGCTCCAGCCGGCCCTCGCCGATCATCGCCTTGATCCGCTCGATGGCGCGCTGTGTCACGGTGCCCTTCTGCGGGGCCGACTCGTCCACGCCGTCTCCTCCTGTTGCCGGGTGCGCCGCAGTCTAACCACCGGAGTGGTCGGACCACTACGGCTGATAACGCGGAAATTATGGCGCACGGGGGTGTTGCGGAGGCGAAGTGGTCTGATAAATATTCGTCCCGGTTGAGCGGGACGCTCGGCCACGCACCGTCACACCCCCGATCGATCTCGCTCAACGAGGAGCCGTCAGATGGCCGGCAGAAACGTGCGGAACACGCGAATTGCGTCGCGGGCAGTGCGTGCGGCGGCTGCGGCCGCCTGCGCGACCCTCGTGCTCGCGGCATGCGGCAGCACCAAGGACTCCGTGTCGTCGGGCGGCGGAGGCACCGGCAAGGTCGGGGTGATCCTGCCCCTGCTGACCTCGCCGTTCTGGCAGTCCTACAACGACTACGTGCCGAAGATGGCGAAGTCCGAAGGGGTCGACGCCCTCAAGACCGTCAACTCCAACAGCGACCCGTCCCAGCAGATCACCGACATCAACAACCAGCTCAACCAGGGCGTGAAGGGCCTCGTCGTGGCCCCGCTGGACAGCGCCGCGATCGCTGCCGGGCTCGACCAGGCCGAGCGCAAGGGCGTGCCCGTGGTCGCCGTCGACGTGGCGCCCGAGAAGGGCAAGGTCGCCATGGTCGTACGCGCCAACAACGTCGCCTACGGGGAGAAGGCCTGCGAGTACCTCGGCAAGCAGATTCCCTCCGGCAAGGTCGTGCAGATCATGGGCGACCTGGCCTCGGTCAACGGCCGGGAGCGCTCCGAGGCCTTCCGCACCTGTGTGCAGAAGAACTACCCGAAGCTGAAGGTCCTGGAGATCCCCGCCAAGTGGGAGTCCGACACCGCGGCCTCCAAGCTCGACACCCTGCTGAACGCCAATCCCGACATCAAGGGCATCTACATGCAGGCGGGCGGCGTCTACCTCGCGCCGACCCTCCAGACCCTCAAGTCCAAGGGCATGCTGAAGAAGGCCGGCCAGGCGGGCCACATCGCCATCGTCTCGAACGACGGCATCCCGCAGGAGTTCGACGCCATCCGCAAGGGCGAGATCGACGCCACCGTCTCCCAGCCGGCCGACGCGTACGCCAAGTACGGCATGTACTACATCAAGGCCGCGATGCAGGGGAAGACGTTCAAGACCGGCCCGACCGACCACGACTCCGAGATCGTCAAGCTGCCCAGCGGCATCCTGGAGGACCAGCTGCCCGCGCCGCTGGTGACCAAGGACAACGTCGACGACCCCAAGCTCTGGGGCAACACGGTCAAATGAGCACCCCACTGGTGGAGGCGCGGGGGGTGGCCAAGCGGTACGGCCCCACCGTCGCCCTCCAAGACGGCCGGCTCACCGTTCTCCCCGGTGAGTCCCACGCCCTCGTCGGCCGCAACGGCGCGGGCAAGTCCACCCTCGTCACGATCCTCACCGGCCTCCAGGCCCCCGACGAGGGCGAGGTCCGCTTCGACGGCGAGCCCGCGCCCGCGCTCACCGACCGCGACGCCTGGCGCCGCAAGGTGGCCTGCGTCTACCAGAAGCCCACCGTCGTACCGGAACTCACGGTCGCCGAAAATCTCTTCATCGCCGATATCCACGCCCGCAGGCGAACCGGGCACGGCATCAGGTCCGGCCGGGGGTCCGGGGGTTGTCCCCCGGAAGAACACAGCATCAACCGGCGGCCCGTCGGGCGTGGCGGCCTCATCAGCTGGCGCAGACTGCGGGCCGAGGCGGCGCAGGTCCTGGACACCTGGGACGTGCGCGTCGACCCGGAGGCCCGCACCGCCGACCTCAAGGTCGAGGACCGCCAAATGGTGGAGATCGCGCGGGCGCTCAGCTTCGGCGCCCGGTTCATCGTCCTCGACGAACCGACCGCGCAGCTCGACAACCGGGAGATCGAGCGGCTCTTCACCCGGATGCGCGCGCTCCAGGAGTCCGGTGTCACCTTCCTGTTCATCTCGCACCACCTCCAGGAGGTGTACGAGGTGTGCCAGACGGTCACCGTGCTGCGCGACGCCCGCTGGATCACCACCGCGCCGGTCGCCGAACTTCCCCGCACGGCACTGGTGGAGGCCATGGCGGGGGAGTCGATCGCCGAGCAGTCCGTCACGCACCAGTCCGTCGCCGCGGACGCCCCGGTGCTGCTCGACGCCCGGGGGCTCACCTCGGACGCGTACGAGGACATCGACCTCACCGTCCGCCGTGGCGAGGTCGTCGGCCTCGCCGGCTCCAGCGGCAGCGGCAAGATCGAGCTCGCCGAGTCCTTCGCCGGACTGCACACCCCGACCGGTGGAACGGCTCAACTCGAGGGCGCGGGGCTCCCGTTCGGTGATGTGCGCGCCGCGCTCAAGGCGGGCGTCGCCTGTGTCCCGCGCGACCGGCACGAGCAGGGTCTCGTCCCCGGGATGACCATCGGCGACAACACCACCATGAGCGTCCTGAACCGGCTCGGCCGCTACGGCTTCATCTCCGCCGCCCGCAAGCGGGGCTTCGCCACCGAGCTGATCGAACGCCTCGACATCCACACCGAGGGCCCCGAACAGCCCGTCTCCGACCTCTCCGGCGGCAACGCGCAGAAGGTCGTCATGGCCCGCGCCCTCGCCTCCGACCCCCGCCTCCTCGTCCTCATCAACCCCACCGCGGGCGTCGACGTGAAGTCCAAGGAGTCACTGCTGTCCCGGATGGACAGCGCCAGCGAGGACGGCACCGCCGTGCTCGTCGTCTCCGACGAACTCGACGACCTGCGCCGCTGCGACCGCGTCCTCGTCCTCTTCCACGGCCGTGTCGTCGCCGAGCACCCGGCGGGCTGGCACGACCACGAGCTGATCGCCTCCATCGAAGGAGTGGACCATGGCTGACACGAAGGCCCCGTCGGCCTCGTCGCCCACCTCCGCGCGCGTCCCCGACGCACGGGCCGCCAAGACCGTACTGCTCCGCAGGGCCCGCGAACTCGCCCTCGTACCGGCCCTGTTGGTGCTCCTGGTGCTCGGCGCGATCGTCAACGACTCGTTCCTCACCGAACGAAACCTGATCTCCATCCTGGGCGCCTCGGCGGCGCTCGCGATGGTGGTCCTCGCCGAGTCGCTGGTACTGATCACCGGCAAGATCGATCTGTCGCTGGAGTCGGTGGTCGGCATCGCGCCCGCCGTCGGCGCCCTGCTGGTGCTGCCGTCCGCGCAGTCCGGCTGGGGCACGGAGTGGTCGGCCGCCCTCGCCCTCGTCGCGATCCTCGTCGTGGGCGGAGTCATCGGCGCCTTCAACGGCATCCTCGTGGTGAAGTTCAAGCTCAACGCCTTCATCGTCACCCTCGCGATGCTGATCGTCCTGCGTGGCTTGTTGGTCGGCGCCACCAAGGGCAAGACACTGTTCGGCATGCCCGACGCCTTCTTCCAGCTGGCCACCTCCACCTTCCTGCGGGTCCCGCTGTCGGTGTGGCTGGCCGCGGTCGCCTTCGGCGTCGCCGGACTGATCCTCAAGTACCACCGGGTCGGGCGCGCCCTGTACGCCATCGGCGGCAACACGGAGGCGGCCCGCGCCGCCGGTATCCGCGTCGACCGGATGGTGCTCGGCGTCTCCGTCGTCGCCGGCGTCCTCGCCTCGGTCGGCGGGATCATGCAGACCGGGTACGTCGGCGCGATCAGCGCCAACCAGGGCAACAACATGATCTTCACGGTGATGGCGGCGGCGGTCATCGGCGGCATCAGCCTGGACGGCGGCAAGGGCACCATGTTCGGCGCCCTGACCGGCGTACTCCTCCTCGGCGTGGTGCAGAACCTGCTCACGCTCGCCCAGGTGCCGTCCTTCTGGATCCAGGCCATCTACGGCGGAATCATCCTGGTCGCCCTGATGATCGCCCGCGTGACCACCGGCCGCGCCCAGGACTGACCTCCCTTCGTCTTCGTACGGATCCAAGGACCCACGGATCCGCGGAATCCCTCCGTACGCCCCTGTCCCGGACCGAAAGGCCTCCCGTGTCCCCAACTGCCGCCCGTATCACCGCGGTCGACACCTACGACATCCGTTTCCCCACCTCGCGCGAGCTCGACGGCTCCGACGCGATGAACCCGGACCCCGACTACTCGGCGGCGTACGTCGTGCTGCGCGGCGACGCGGCGGACTGTCCCGAGGGGCACGGCTTCACCTTCACCATCGGGCGGGGCAACGACGTCCAGGTCGCCGCGATCGAGGCGCTGCGCGGGCACGTGGTCGGACGCTCGGTCGACGAGCTGTGCGCCGACCCGGGCTCCCTCGCCCGGGACCTGATCGGGGACAGTCAGCTGCGCTGGCTCGGGCCCGAGAAGGGCGTGATGCACATGGCGATCGGCGCCGTCGTCAACGCCGTGTGGGACCTGGCCGCCAAGCGCGCCCAGAAGCCCCTGTGGCAGCTGCTCGCCGACGCCGAACCGGAATGGCTGGTCCGCCAGGTCGACTTCCGCTACCTCACGGACGCCCTCACCCCCGAGGAGGCGCTCGGACTGCTCCGTCGTGGCCGGGAGGGCGCCGCCGAGCGCGCCGTGATCCTCCGGGAGCGGGGCTTCCCCGCCTACACCACCTCGCCCGGCTGGCTCGGCTACAGCGACGAGAAGCTCACCCGCCTCGCCGCCGAGGCCGTCGCCGACGGGTTCCGGCAGATCAAGCTGAAGGTGGGTGCCGATCTCGCGGACGACGTACGCCGCTGCCGGGTCGCCCGCTCGGTGGTCGGCCCCGGCATCCGGATCGCCATCGACGCCAACCAGCGCTGGAACGTGGACGAGGCGATCACCTGGACCAAGGCCCTCGCCGAGTTCGAGCCCTACTGGATCGAGGAGCCCACCAGCCCCGACGACGTCCTCGGCCACGCCACCGTCCGCGAGGCCGTCGCCCCCGTCAAGGTCGCCACCGGCGAACACGTCCAGAACCGTGTCGTCTTCAAACAGCTTCTCCAGGCCGGCGCCATCGACGTCCTGCAGATCGACGCCGCCCGCGTCGCCGGCGTCAACGAGAACCTCGCCATCCTGCTCCTTGCGGCCAAGTTCGGCGTGCCCGTCTGCCCGCACGCCGGCGGGGTCGGCCTGTGCGAACTCGTCCAGCATCTGTCGATGTTCGACTTCGTGGCGCTCTCCGGCACCACCGACGACCGGGTCATCGAATACGTCGACCATCTGCACGACCACTTCCTCGACCCGGTGGTGATCAGGCAGGGTCACTACACGGCACCCACCGCGCCGGGCTTCTCCGCGACCATGCGGCCGCAGTCCATCGCGGAGTTCACCTACCCCGGCGGCACCTTCTGGGCCGCCGACCTCGCCCAGCAGAAGTCCCACAGTCAGACGAGCGAAAAGCAGAAGGGGGAAGCCGCGTGAGTGCCGACTTCGAAGGACTCAAGGCGCTGGTGACCGGTGGCGCCTCCGGCATCGGCCGCGCCACCGCCGAGCTGCTCGCCGCCCGTGGAGCGCAGGTCGCGGTCCTCGACCTGGACCCCTCGACGGTCGAGAAGCCCCTGCTCGGCTTCCGCGCCGACGTCACCGACGACGCCTCCGTACGCGGGGCCGTGACCGCGGCCGTCGCGGACCTCGGCGGACTCGACGTGCTGATCAACAACGCGGGGATCGGCGCCCAGGGCACCGTCGAGGACAACGCCGACGACGAGTGGCACCGGGTCCTGGACGTCAATGTCGTCGGTATGGTCCGTACCGCCCGCGCCGCCCTGCCCCACCTGCGGGAATCCGCCCACGCGGCGATCGTGAACACCTGCTCCATCGCCGCCACCGCCGGGCTGCCGCAGCGCGCCCTGTACTCCGCCACCAAGGGCGCCGTCCTCTCCCTCACCCTCGCCATGGCCGCCGACCACCTCCGCGAGGGCGTCCGCGTCAACTGCGTGAACCCCGGCACCGCCGACACCCCCTGGGTCGGCCGTCTCCTCGACGCCGCCGCAGACCCGGCCGCCGAACGGGCCGCGCTGGAGGCCCGCCAGCCTTCCGGCCGCCTCGTCTCGGCGGACGAGGTCGCGGGCGCCATCGCCTACTTGGCGAGTCCGCTGTCCGGTGCCACCACCGGCATCGCCCTGGCCGTGGACGGCGGCATGCAGGGATTGCGACTGAGGTCGGCGGGCCAGTGAGCACGCTCGGCAGCGGCACGCTCGGGAGGAGCGGCGTCGAGGTCAGCGCCCTGTCCTTCGGCGCCGCGGGCATCGGCAACCTGTTCACCGGCGTCAGTGACGAACAGGCCCATGAGACCGTGGACGCCGCCTGGTCCGGGGGCATCCGCTACTTCGACACCGCCCCGCACTACGGCATCGGCCTCTCCGAACGCCGTCTCGGCGCGGCCCTGCGCGATCGCCCCCGCTCCGACTACACCATCTCCACCAAGGTGGGCCGTCTCCTGGAACCCACGAGCGCGGACGCGGGCGGCGACGACCTGGCCAACGGCTTCGCGGTGCCCGCCACGCACCGCCGCGTCTGGGACTTCAGCGCGCAGGGCGTACGACGCGGCCTTGAGGCCGGCCTCGAACGCCTCGGCCTCGACCGCGTGGACATCGTCTACCTTCACGACCCGGACGACCACGCCGAACAGGCCTTCCGCGAGGGCTATCCGGCCCTGGAGCGGCTGCGCTCGGAAGGCGTGGTCGGCGCGATCGGCGCGGGCATGAACCAGGCCGGGATGCTCACCCGTTTCGTCCGCGACACGGACGTGGACGTGGTGCTGTGCGCGGGCCGCTACACCCTGCTCGACCATGCCGCGCTCACCGAGCTGCTGCCCGCCGCCCAGGAGCGCGGCACCTCGGTGGTCATCGGCGGCGCCTTCAACTCCGGTCTACTGGCCGACCCGAGACCCGGAGCGACGTACAACTACGCAACGGCTCCGGGGGAGTTGCTGGACCGCGCCCTGCGACTCAAGGAGATCGCGGAGCGGCACGGCACCACCCTGCGCGCCGCCGCGCTGGCCTTTCCCGCCGCCCACCCGGCCGTCGCGAGCGTCCTGGTCGGCGCCCGCTCGGCGCACGAAGTCCGCGACTGCCTCGCGCAGTTCGCGACTCCGGTGCCGGAGGACTTCTGGCGGGAACTGCACGAGGCGAAGCTGCTGCCCGAGGACGCCCCCGTACCCGTACCCCCACAGGACCCGTCATGAGAGTCGCCCTGCACACCAAGGTCCGCGCCGGCCGTACCGCCGCCTACGAGGCCGCCCACCGGGAGGTCCCCGAAGAGCTCACCACAGCCATCCGCGCCGCCGGAGCCACCTCCTGGACGATCTGGCGCAGCGGCACCGACCTCTTCCACGTCCTGGAGTGCGACGACTACGGGCGCCTGCTCGCCGAACTGGAGCAACTGCCGGTCAACGTCGCCTGGCAGGCAGGCATGGCCGAACTCCTCGACGTCGTGCACGACTACTCCGACGAGGGCGCGGCCGCGGGACTGCCCGTCGTGTGGGAGCTGCCGTGAGGGTGGACGCGCACCACCACGTGTGGGACCTCGCGGTCCGCGACCAGGACTGGATCACCGGGCCCGAACTCCGTTCACTGCGGCGCGATTTCGGCGTGGCGGACCTCGCGCCGCAGGCACGGGCCGCCGGGGTCGACCGTACGGTCCTCGTGCAGACGATCACCGTGCCCGAGGAGACCCCGGAGTTCCTCCACCTCGCGGCGGAGAGCGAGTTGATCGCGGGCGTGGTCGGCTGGACCGATCTGACCCGGCCGGACGCCGCCGACGAGCTGGCCAGGCTGCGGGAGCTGCCGGGCGGCCGCCACCTCAAGGGCATCCGGCATCAGGTGCAGGGCGAGCCCGACCCGGAGTGGCTGCTGCGTCCGGACGTACGAGGCGGACTCGGCGCCGTCGCCGAGGCGGGCCTCGTCTACGACCTGATCGTGCTGCCGCACCAGCTGCCGGCCTGCGTCCGGGCCGCCGCCGACCACCCCGGACTCACCTTCGTCCTCGACCACTTGGGCAAGCCGCCGATCGCCAAGGGAGCGCTGCAACCGTGGGCGACGGCCGTCCGGGCCCTGGCCGCGCTCCCCAACACCGTGTGCAAACTCTCCGGCATGGTCACCGAGGCGGACCTCGCGAAGTGGACGGTCGACGAGCTGCGCCCCTACGCGGACACGGTCCTGGACGCCTTCGGGCCCGGCCGGCTGATGTTCGGCTCCGACTGGCCGGTGTGCACGCTGGCGGCGTCGTACGGCCAAGTGGTCGATGTGGCCGATGAGTTGACCGGGGGTCTGGGAGCGGAGGAACGCGCCGAGGTCTTCGGTGGCACGGCCACCCGTGTCTACCGGCTCTGATCCACCCACTCCAGCCGCATCGGCGGCAGGAACTCCCGCACATATGTCCGGTGCCAGCACGCGCCCGTCTCCCGCAGCTCATGCCACGTCGTGTAGCGGTAGCGGTAGAGGCGGGCGCGGACGTACCGGGGTGGGGCGTCCGCCGGGAAAGGGGAGCGGCGCAACAGCCGTAGCGTGTCGCGGTCGTTCTCCAGGAGCCGTTCGACCAGGCCCGTGAACCAGGATGCGGCGTACGCGGGGGAGAGTGCCGCGAACCACATCAGCCAGTCGAGCCGCAGATGGTACGGCGCGTACTGGCGCGGCCAGTGGCGGGGATCGCCCGGTTTCCCCTTGAACTCGTACTCCTTCCACTCCGAGTCCTCCCGCGGCATGAGGTCCGCCGTGCCCTCGACGACCACCTCGTGGCGCACCCGGCTGACGCTGCCGAACGCGCCGTAGGTGTTGACCAGGTGCAGCGGGTCGAAGGAGCGGTTCATGACCTGGCGCCGGGAGATCAGGTTGCGGGTGGGGCGGTAGCTGAGGGCCAGCAGGCCCGTGGCGACCGCGAGGACCACGATCTCGTACCAGAGGGGCGGGCCGGCCACGTGCGGGGGAGTGGCGGGGAACTCGATCGCGGAGAGGGCCAGCACGATCGTGGTCCAGTTAAGCCAGGCGAAGTTGCCGGACAGGACCAGCCAGAGCTGGGTGAGGACCATCAGCGACGCGGCCGCGGTCGCGATCGGCTGCGGGGCGAAGAGGAGGACGGGCACGACGAGCTGGGTGAAGTGGTTCGCCGCCACCTCGACCCGGTGGAAGGGCTTGGGGAGGTGGTGGAAGAACCAGCTCAACGGTCCCGGCATCGGCTGGGTCTCGTGGTGGTAGTCGAGGCAGGTCAGCTCCCGCCAGCAGGGGTCCCCGCGCAACTTGATCAGCCCGGCGCCGAACTCCACGCGGAACAGCACCCAGCGCAGCAGGAAGAGGACGACGACCGGCGGGGCCACCTCGTCGTTGCCGAGGAACACGGCGAGGAAGCCGACCTCCAGGAGCAGGGACTCCCAGCCGAACGAGTACCAGGTCTGGCCCACATTGACGATCGACAGATACATCGCCCAGGGCGCCAGCCACAGCACCATGGCCCCCCAGAGCGGGAGCCGCTGGTCCAGGCCGGCGATCAGTGCCACCGACACCGCGCAGCCCGTCCAGGCCCAGGCCGCGAAGAAGCGGTCCGAGTAGCGCAGGTGGAACACGCTCGGCGCGTCGCGGAACGCGATCCGCGCCACGAACCTCGGCACCGGAAGCATCCCCCGCTCGCCGATCAGCGCACGGAACTGGAGTGCCGCGCCCAGGAAGGCGACGAGGTACAGCACGGCCAGGGCCCGCTGGAAGACCAGCCGGCTCAGCCAGTAGTCGGGGGCGACGAACCACTCCACGCGAGCTACTCCTCTTCCCTTGGCTTCCATTGTGACGCTGGGTGACCGTCTCCGCTTGCGTGCGTCAACTGGGCGACGCAGACAATAGTGGACGAAATACCCCGAGTGACGGGGAGATCGTGGTGCAACGGGAGGAAGCAGTGCAACGGGAGAACGTGGTGCGACAGGAGAACAGCGTGGTGCACATACCCATTCGAGCCTTCGTCCTGGCCTGGGCGCTCTCGGCGGCGCTCCTCGTCGCCGGGTGCGGCGGCCGAGGCGGCGAGAGCGCGGCGCCCGGGGCCGGCAGCGATGAAGTCCTCCTGCAGTCGGCCGCGGGCGGCGGTCCCGACCCGTTCACCGCATCCACGGCCGTCGACTCGCCGTCCGTCACCCGAATGCCGTACCCGGCGGCCCCCACCAACCGTGGCTCCGCCCCGCAGGGCGTGCGCTCCTTCCCCGGCTCCACACCCGGCCTCTACGGCGGCACCCGGGCCGTCGGCAGCTGTGACGTCGAGAAGCAGATCGGCTTCCTCGCCTCGGACCCCGGCAGGGCGCGCTCCTTCGCGCGGGCCGAGGGCGTCTCCCAGGCGGCCGTCCCGGACTTCCTGCGCGGTCTGACCTCGGTCGTGCTGCGCGCCGACACCCAGGTCACCGACCACGGTTTCCGCGACGGCCGGGCGACCAGCTTCCAGGCGGTGCTCCAGCGGGGGACCGCGGTCCTCGTCGACAACCGGGGCGTGCCGCGCGTGCGCTGCGCCTGCGGCAACCCGCTGAACCCGCCCGTCGTGTCCAGCGCGACCCCGGCCACCCGGGGGAAGCCCTGGTCCGGATTCCGTTCTGGCAACGTTGTCGTCGTGACCCCGGCGTCCACCGCGATCAGGAACATCACGGTCATCGACATCGTCGACAACAGGTGGATCGAACGGCGGATCGGGGACGACGGCCACCGGGACGTCGTCGTACGGCCGTCGGCCTCGACCTCGAGTCTCAGCCGTCGCACCGGCACAAGCCCCGGTGCGAGCCCCGGTACAAGCCCGAGCACGATCCCGGAGCAGAGCCCGCGCACGGGCCCCTTCGCGGACGAGCCGCGTTCCGACTGCGTGACGCCCACCCTGACCGTCACCCCGGACGGAACCCCGGGCATGGCGGACGGTGGCGCGCTGACGGAGGCTCCGGTGGCCGCGGTGTCGGACTGTCTCCCGCCCACCACGACCGACCCGCCGACCGTCACGCCGACCCCGCGGCCCGATATCTCCCTGCCGCCCCTCACGCCGTGGACCCCCGCTCCCACCTCCACGGAGATCGACCGGAACGTCCCGCAGGACCCCCTCGCCCCGCTGGACCCCTCGGAGGAGGAGATCGGCCCCGACACCGTTCCGGAGATCCCCGACCTGCCCGACGGTGGTGGCCTGATCCCCGATGAGTCGCCCGACTCGGGCACGGTCTTCGACGCCCCGACCGACGTCTTCGACGGCTGAGCGCCGAGGGGCCGGGGGAGCCCGAATCCGGACTCCCCAGAAGTCGAATAATCGGCCGAATGCTGGCAAGGTGGGCGCATGGTTGATCGGGGAGCGAGCGCCCTGTCACTCCCGGACGACTGGCCCGCCCACCCGGATCCGATCCTGGCGCTCAACCGCATGGGCAGCTTCGACTGGGACCTGGACACCGGTCTCATGCAGATGGACGCCCAGGCCCACGAAGTCTTGGACGTGCGTCCCGAGGAGTACGACGGCCGCCCCGAGACCCTGTCCCTGCGGGTGCCGGCGACCGAGGGGATCCGTCTCGACACGCTGGTCTCCCACGCCCTCAAGGACGGCAGCGAGAACTACGGCGCCTACTTCCGCATCCGCTGCCGCGACGGCTCACTGCGGTGGACCCACACCCAGGGCTACATCCGCCGCGACGGGACGGGCAGGCCGCGCCGGATCATCGGCATCGTGCGCGACGCCACGCAGGAACTCGGCGAGAGCGCGGCGCGCCGCGAACAGGCGGCCCAGGACGAGGCGCGGCGTCAGCAGACGAACGTCGTGCAGATCACGACGGCCGCCCTCGCCCACGCCCGCACGGTCCAGGACGTCATCGACGTCCTCAAGGACTCCCACGGCCTCACCCACCTCGGCGCGACGAGCCTGGTCATGGGCCTGGTCGAGGCCGGACGCATACGGCTGGTCGCCGAGGGCCCCGCGGGCAGCTTCGTCCCCGGCACCATGGTCACCCGCATCGACGAGCAGTACCCGATGAGCGAGGTCGTACGTACCCTCGCCCCGCGTTTCATCGAGTCGCCCGAGGACTTCGCCGACTCGTATCCGCTGCTGTGGCCGCACATCACCGACCTCGAGATCACCTCGGCCGCCTACCTGCCGCTCATCGCGCAGGCCCGCCCCATCGGCGCGATGGGGCTGCTCTACAACGACCGGCGCGGCTTCTCGTCGGAGGAGCGCAACGTGCTCGTCGCGCTCGGCAGCAGCATCGCCCAGAGCCTCCAACGGGCCATGTTCTACGAGCAGGAGAAGGACCTCGCGCAAGGCCTCCAGCAGGCCATGCTGCCGCGCTCCATACCGAACGTGCCCGGCGCCGACATCGCCGTCCGCTACCGCTCCGCCTCCCTCGGCCGGGACATCGGCGGCGACTGGTACGACGTGATCCCGCTGCCCGGGGGCCGCGTCGGCGCCGTCATCGGGGACGTCCAGGGCCACGACACCCACGCCGCCGCCGTCATGGGCCAGTTGCGGATCGTGCTGCGTGCCTACGCCGCCGAGGGACACACCCCCGCCACCGTGATGGCCCGCGCTTCGGTCTTCCTGCACGAACTCGACACCGACCGCTTCGCGACCTGTCTGTACGCGGAGGCCGACCTGTCCACCGGAGTCGTCCAACTGGTGCGGGCCGGCCACATCGACCCGCTGATCCGGCAGAACGACGGCACCTGCCGCCGGCAGTCCGTCGAAGGGGGCCTGCCGCTGGGCCTGTCCGCCTTGTTCGGGCGCCTCGAATACCCCGTCGACACGGTCGAACTGGACCCGGGGCAGACCCTGGTGCTGTGCACCGACGGCCTGGTCGAGCAGCCCGGCGTCGACCTCGACGAAGGCATGCACACCCTCATCGAGCTGATCCGCTCGGGCCCGGACGACGTACGCGACCTCGCCGACCGGCTCATCGACGTGGCCGAGGAACGCGGCGGCGACGACGACGTGGCCCTCCTGGCGCTGCGCCGCCGCGGCCCCGGGCCCCAGCAGTCCGGCGGGCGGCTCCAGCAGCATGTCGCGCCCGGCGACCCCGAGGCGCTCACCGAGGCCCGGCACATGATCCGGGCCGCGGTCCGCGCCTGGGGCGGTGGGGAGCGCGCCGACGAGGTCGAACTGGTCGCCGACGAGCTGATCACCAACGCCCTCATGCACACCGAAGGCGCCGCGATCGTCACCCTGCGGGTCCTCAGCGGCCCGGGCCGCCGGCTGCGCGCGGAGGTCGAGGACTCCTCGAGCGCCCTGCCGCGCCGCCGCGAGGCGGGCGAGTCCGGCGTCTCCGGCCGCGGGCTCCTCCTGGTCGACCGCCTCGCCGACGTATGGGGCGTGGAGGCGCGCGGCGGCGGCAAGTGCGTGTGGTGCGAGTTCCTGGTCCCGGAACGGGACTGACCGGATGTCGCGGGGGACCGGCCGGCGTCGCCTCGTGAGGTGAGTGGTTCGGACGGTGTTGTCGGTGGGGGGTGGCACTCTGGAGCTATGCCGGAACTGCCAGAGGTCGAAGCGCTCAAGGACTTCCTGGCCGACCATCTCGTCGGCCGCGAGGTCGTGCGCGTGCTGCCCGTCGCCATCAGCGTCCTGAAGACCTACGACCCGCCCGTCACCGCCTTCGAGGGCCGGGAGGTGACCGCAGTGCGCCGGCTCGGCAAGTTCCTCGACATCGAGGCCGGCGGACTGCACTTCGTGACCCACCTGGCCCGTGCGGGCTGGCTGCACTGGAAGGACACGCTGCCCGACGGCCCGCCCCGCCCCGGCAAGGGCCCGCTCGCGCTGCGAGTCGCCCTGGAGACCGGCGAGGGCTTCGACCTCACCGAGGCCGGCACACAGAAGAGACTCGCGGTGTACGTCGTCCGGGACCCGGCGGAGATCCCCGGCGTGGCGCGCCTCGGCCCCGACCCGCTCGTCGCCGACTTCGACGAGGCACGGTTCGCCCGGCTGCTGGCGGGTGAGCGCCGCCAACTCAAGGGCGCACTCCGGGACCAGAGCCTGATCGCCGGCGTGGGAAACGCGTACAGCGACGAGATCCTGCACGCCGCCAAGATGTCCCCCTTCAAGCTGGCCGCCGCACTGACCCCCGAGGAGACGACCCGTCTCTACGAGGCGCTGCGGTCCACGCTCACCGAGGCCGTGGAGCGCTCCCACGGGCTGGCCGCGGGCCGCCTCAAGGCGGAGAAGAAGAGCGGGCTGCGGGTGCACGGCAGAACGGGTGAGCCCTGCCCGGTGTGCGGCGACACCATCCGCGAGGTCTCCTTCAGCGACTCCTCGCTGCAGTACTGCCCGACCTGCCAGACGGGAGGCAAGCCACTCGCGGACCGCCGGTTGTCCCGGCTGCTCAAATAGCCCGGGAGCAGCGGGGTACAGCCCGGGATCAGTCGGGCGTGACGGTCACCAGGTGCTTGCCGTCCGCCGTACGCACCTCGAACCGGCTGATCTCGTCGGACTTGAGCGCGGCGCCGCCCTGCAGGGTGGTCGCCTCGCCGTTGTGCGCGGGCACCATCCAACTCGTCACCGTCTGCTGCGAACCGTCCTTGCCGATGGCGACGAGCTGACAGGGGCGCGGGCCCCCGGCGTCCTTGACCTCGACCTGGACCTGGCTGCCCCAGATCCGGTCCGCGGTGGTGACCTTGGCCCAAACTCCGGTCTGCGCGTCCGTCGACGCGACCGCGGCCGTCTGCGACCCGGAACCGTGCGACGTGACCATCGCGATCGCCGGCCCGCCGGCCGCGAGCACCACGGCGGCGGCCACCGCGTAGAGCCAGCGCCTGCGCCCGGCCCGGTGCCGGGTCGCCACCTCGCTGAGGAGTCTGTCCATCAGGCGCGGCCCGGGGGCGGCGAAGGGGTGCACGGAGCGCGGGGTGGCATGCCGGTACAGCATCAGCTGCCGCGTGGCGGGCTTGAACTCACTCACGTGCGCCGCGCACTGGGGGCACTCCATGAGGTGATCCTCGAAGCGGAACGCCTCCGCCTCGTCCAGCACGCCGAGCGCGTAGGCGCCGACGTCGCGATGCCGTTCCAGGGACCTCATACCGAATACCGAATCCTCGTGGCGATGGTGCGGGGGTGGGAGTGGTGTTGCTGTTGCCCACGGGTACGCACCAGACCGTCGAATCACTCAAGACTCGTTCGGAATCGCGGCAAGACATTCGGAGCAGGTGGGCTCGCGGATTGGTGCGAGCCCGAAAAAAGTTGTGCGAAAAACTTGTTTGGCGGAGCGCGGAGTCCTGAACAGGGGTTACCGGCGGTCCGCCCGGTCGTGGCGATCAGAAGAGATGGATCGCCAGATGTCCCAGGGGCAGACCCAGCCGCCAGGCCGGTGTCCACACCTTCGGACCGTCGTCCTCGCCCGGGATCGGGCCGCCGCCGGGCACGGCGTCCAGGTCCGGGGCGAGCAGTTCGGTCTCCTCCAGCCAGCGCCAGGCCGCCGTCGCCAGTTCCAGGTCCGGGGCGGGGCCGCCGGACTCGGCCGCCTCGGCCGCTCGCCGCGCCATGTGCTCGCGCACCCAGTCCTGCCACGGCTGGTCGTACGCCGTCAGCGAGAGCCAGGTCTCCAACTGCGAGACGACCCGGATGCCCGAGAGCTCGCCGTCGGTGTCGGAGAGGAAGATGGTCAGTGCCAGGGCGTCACGCCCGGCGCGGAACTCGAAGGACGTGGGCGGCATCAGGTCGCCGGTCCGCAGCAACTCGTCGGCGATGTACTCGGCGTACAACCACGCCATGGGGACGGTGAGTTCCCCACCGCCGGTGCCGTCCGTGCTCTCTTGGCCTCTGTGCAGCATCCCTTCCTGCCTTCCTCCGGTTTGCGTGCGCGTCGCCCGATCCCGAGCCCTTGGGGGTTTCCCCCCAATCCGGAACACGGATGAGGACAGCTGATTGCTCAACCATGGTCCTCAGCAAGGCGCTTTACGGAGGTTTGACTCGGCCTTCGGTTTCACCGCAGGTCGGCCGCGTATCCCGGAAGAACCCGGCGCAGGGCGCGCAGCGCGTAGTACGCACGAGACTTCACGGTACCGGGCGGAATCCCGAGCGCCGCGGCGGCCTCCGCCACACTCGCCCCCTGGAAGTACACCAGCACCAGGACTTCACGGTGCTCGGGAGTGAGTGTCTTCACAGCCTCCCGCACATCGAGCGTCGCCGCCGACCTTTCGGCGTGATCCGCGCAGACCCGCGCGCTTTCCAGCACCGCGTCCCCGACCTCCGGCGGACGCGCCTGGCGGGCCCGCCGCGCATCGATCGCGAGCCGCCGTCCCACGGTGAGCAGCCAGGGGCGTACGGAGTCGAAGTCGTCGGCGCGCAGCGCCTCGGGGTGCTGCCAGGCGCGGACGAACGTCTCCTGCAGCAGATCCTCGGCGCGCTGGCGGTCGCCGTCGGAGAGCCGCAGGAGCAGGGCGAAGAGAGGCCGGCCGTGCTCGCGCTGCAGCGCGGCCAACTCGTGCTCGGCGGTCGTCTTGGTGGTGGTTCCGGCCGTCATGGCCTGTATGCCAGCGGGTGCCGCTCCGCTGGGACAGGGCCGGGGCACGGGTCTGCGGTGGGCGGTCGATGCCGTCGGTGAACGGCGCGGTGAACGGTTCAGCGGGGGCCCGGTGGCGTCCCAACGGGCAGTTCCCCGAGGGCCGGACGGGCTAAGGGTGCGCGTCGCTCCTTGACTCCATCCTCTCGATTGGGTGGATTTGCCTCACTTCCTACGTAAATATGACTGCATCGAGGCTGGGCATGATCACACGTAGTCGACTGGCCGCCATCGCCATCGCGGCCGTACTTGTCGTGGGCGCCGGCTGCCGGGCCGACCAGGAGCCGTCGGCCCGGAGCACCGGGCACCCCGGCGCGCCCCTCACCCCCCACGGTTTCACCCTCGTCGCCTCCGGCGACGTGCTGGCGCACACCTCGGTCACCGAGCGGGCGAACGCCGACGCGGGCGGCAGAGGATACGACTTCCTGCCGATGTTCGAAGGGGTGAAACCGCTCGTCTCCGGAGCCGACCTGGCGATCTGTCACATGGAGACCGTGTACGGATCCGACGGCGACCACACCGGCAACCCGGCCTTCAAGATTCCACCGCAGGTGGCCGCCGGGCTCGCGGCGACCGGGTACGACGCCTGCTCCACCGCCTCCAACCACTCCCTGGACGACGGCGCCGCGGGCGTACGGCGCACTCTGGACGCCCTCGATCTCGCGGGCGTACGGCACGCGGGATCGGCGCGCACGGCGCAGGAGGCCTACGTGCCCACCCTCCTGCGCGCGGGCAGCGCGACGGTCGCCCACCTCGCCTACACCTACGGCACGGACGGCTCCCCGATGCCTCAGGGGCAGCCGTGGAGCGTCAACCTCATCGACCGCGACCGGATCCTCGCTGATGCCCGGGCCGCCAGGAAGGCGGGCGCCGACGTGGTGGTCGTGTCCCTGCACTGGGGCACCGAATGGCAGGAGCAGCCCGACACCCAGCAGATGGCGCTGAGCCGGGAGCTCACCGCCTCCCGCACGGACGGACGGCCCGACATCGACCTGATCCTCGGCACTCACGCGCATGTCCCGCAGGCGTACGAGAAGGTCAACGGCACGTGGGTCGTCTACGGAATGGGCGATCAGATCGCGGGCGAGATGTTCAACCGCCAAGGCCTCCAGGACTCCCGGGGCAACGAGAGCACCCTCGCCCGCTTCACCTTCGCCCCGCCCGCGCACCAGGGGGACCGCTGGGAGGTCACGAAGGCGGAGTTCGTGCCGCAGCTGTTCGACATCGACGCCGGGCGGGTCGTCGACATCAACGCGGCTCTGGCCCAGGGCGCCGACCTGGCCGGCGTACGCGACCGCATCCGTGACGTGGTGCTCAGCCGCGGCGCGGCCCACGACGGCCTGATGATGGGGCAGTAGGACCCGCGGAGCCCATGGGGTCTATGGGGCCCCTGGGGTCTATGGGACGACCGTGACCGGCCAGCGGCCCGCCTTCACCAGCCGGATCGCCACCGACCCGATGATCCGGTGCCCCGCCTGCTCGGAGGCCCCGACCACCACGGCGTCCGCCTTGAGCTCGTCCGCCGCCGTCACCAGACCGTTGTAAGGATCGCCGCGGAAGGTGTGGAACTCCCAGCGCACCGCGAATATGTCCTTGACCCGCTCGGCGGCGTCCCGGATCTGCGTGACGAGGTCCTCGGCGATTTGGTCGGTCGTCTCCGCGACCGGCGCCCCGAGTGCCGCTCCGGCGGCCATGACGGGCTGCACGTACACGACGGCGAGCAGCGAGTGCTGCCGCCTGGCCAGCCCGCCGGCGTAGGACGCCGCGCGCAGCGACGAGTCGGAGCCGTCCACGCCGACGACGATGACCTTGGGACCGTCCGTGCCACGCTCGAACCGATGCGAGGGTTGCTGTTCCGCCACACCACTGAGGCTATCGGAAGCCGCAGGTCGGGAGCAGGGCGGGCCCGCGGTGCCCCGCATGGGACGGAACGGGTGAAGTGTCCGCCGCCACGGCCCGGGACGACCGCCCTTAGCGCCGGCGACGAGCGGCACGGTGCTCGACGGGCGGGTCCGGCCGGGGCTTCCTAGAGTCGACACCATGAGCGCCACCGTGGAGGCCCACGGACCGAGGGACGTCGCGGGCCCCATACCGCCGTCCCGGGCCGGCTTCCTCAGCAAGGTGCCCGAAGGCTTCGCGGCCTTCTTCGGCGCCCTCTCGCTGCTGTGCGTCCTGCTGGCCTTCATCGCCCCCCTGCGCCGCCTGCTGCGCCCCGTCGTGACCTTCCTCGACCTGCTGATCGTCCCGGTCAGCGCCAACCTCGCCTACGCCGTCTTCCTCTTCCTGCTCGCCGCCGCGACCGCCGCCCGCAAGAAGGTCGCCTGGTGGCTGGTCGTCGTCTACCTCGGCGTCCTGGTCTTCTTCGACATCGTCGGCCTGTCGATGGGCCTGTACGCCGAGTCGCTGCCGTCCTTCATCGCCTGCGGACTGCTGCTGGTGCTCCTGCTCGTGGCGCGCCGCGAGTTCTACGCCGACTCCCGGCGCGGCGCCGTATGGCGCGCCCTGGCCGTACTGCTCGTCGGACTCGCCGTGGCGATCCTGATCGGCTGGGGCCTGGTCGAGTGGTTCCCCGGCACGCTGGCATCCGGAGAACGGCTGCTGTGGGCGGCCAGCCGGGTGTGCGGCGGGCTGGTCCCCAGCAGTTCGTTCAGCGGGCGCCCACCCCGCAAGCTCTTCTTCGTCCTCGGCCTCCTCGGTGCCCTCGCCCAGCTCAACGCCGTCGCCACCCTCTTCCGCTCCCAGCGCCTGGAGGCGGCCCTGCGCGGCGACGAGGAGGCCCGCATCCGTGCCCTCCTGCGGGCGTACGGCGCCGACGACTCCCTCGGCTACTTCGCCACCCGCCGCGACAAGGCCGTCGTCTTCTCACCCAGCGGCAAGGCCGCCGTCACCTACCGCGTCGAGGCCGGCGTCTGCCTTGCCAGCGGAGACCCCGTCGGCGACCGCGAGGCCTGGCCGCACGCCATCGAGGCCTGGCTCGACCTGGCCCGCCGCTACGCCTGGGCGCCCGCCGTCATGGGCGCCTCCGAGGACGGCGCCAAGGTCTTCGCGCGTGCCGGGCTCGGCGCGCTCGAGCTCGGCGACGAGGCGATCCTGCACGTCGCCGGCTTCGACCTGGACGGCCGCGAGATGCGTGTCACCCGCCAGGCCGTGCACCGCGTACGGCGCACCGGCGCCACCTGCCGGGTACGCCGTCACTCCAGCCTCACCGACGAGGAGATGGAGGAGCTCATCGACAAGGCGGACGCCTGGCGCGACACCGAGACCGAGCGCGGCTTCTCCATGGCCCTGGACCGGCTCGGCGACCCCGCGGACGGCGACTGCCTGCTCGTCGAGGCCCTGACGCCCGAGGGCAAGCTCCTCGCGCTGCTGTCCTTCGTGCCCTGGGGCAAGGACGGCATCTCGCTCGACCTCATGCGCCGCGACCGCAGCGCCCCGAACGGCGTCATGGAGTTCATGGTCGCCGAGGTGTGCGCGGCGGCCGGGACGTTCGGCGTACGGCGCATCTCCCTCAACTTCGCGGTGTTCCGGTCGGTCTTCGAGGAGGGCGCCCGGATCGGCGCCGGGCCGGTGCTCCGGCTCTGGCGCGGACTGCTGCTGTTCTTCTCCCGGTGGTGGCAGCTGGAGGCCCTCTACCGGTCCAACGCCAAATTCAAGCCCGAGTGGTACCCCCGCTTCATCTGCTACGGCGACGCCGGCTCCCTCGCCCGCATCGGCCTGGCGTCCGGCATCGCCGAGGGCTTCGTCTCCGTGCCCTCGCTGCGCAAGCTCTGGGGCAAGGGGCACCCGAGGACCGGACCCCAGCCCGCGAGCACCGTGGGCCTGCCCTCGCTGTCGGCTCTCGGCCTCGACGAGGGTGAGGAGGCGGCGGCCACCGATCCGGCCGCGGCCCTGCCCGAACAGATCCGCCTCCGCCACCGCACACTCGACCGGCTGCGCGCCGGCGGAATCGACCCCTATCCGGTGGGCGTCCCGTCCCGCACCCACACCCTCGCCGAGGTCCGTGCGGGACCGGCGGGACAGCGCGTGACCGTCGCCGGGCGCGTGATCCTCGTACGGGACTTCGGCGGGATCGTGTTCGCCGTCCTGCGCGACTGGTCGGGCGACCTCCAGCTCGCCCTCACCCGGCTGGAGTCCGGACCCGAGCTCATCCGCTTCCGCCAGGACGTCGACATCGGCGACCACATCACCGCCGAGGGCCTCGTCGGCATCAGCGACCTGGGCGAACCGACCGTCTTCGTCTCCTCCTGGCAGCTCACCGGCAAGTGCCTGCGCCCGCTGCCCGACAAGCGCCGGGGCCTCGCCGACCCCGAGGCGAAGGTGCGCCGGCGCTATCTCGACCTGGTGTCCAGCCCCGACGCCCGCGAGGTCCTGCGGGTCCGCTCCGCCGCCGTACAGGCGCTGCGCCAGGGCCTGCTGGACCGGGGCTATCTCGAGGTGGAGACGCCGATGCTCCAGCAGATCCACGGCGGCGCCAACGCCCGCCCGTTCACCACCCACATCAACGCCTACGACCTGAACATGTATCTCCGTATCGCCCCCGAGCTCTACCTCAAGCGGCTGTGCGTGGGCGGCCTGGAGAAGGTCTTCGAGATGGGGCGCACCTTCCGCAACGAGGGCGTCTCCTCCAAGCACAACCCCGAGTTCACCATGCTGGAGGCCTACCAGGCGTTCGCCGACTACGACGTGATGCTCGACCTCACCCGCGAACTGATCCAGTGCGCCGCGACCGCCGCCTTCGGCGCGCCCCTCGCGCGCAAGGACGGCACCGAGTACGACATCTCGGGCCCGTGGCCGGTCAAGACGGTGTACGGCGCGATCTCGGAGGCCCTGGGGGAGGAGGTGGACCCCGGCGCGTCCGTGCCGGCCCTGCACCGGTTGTGCGACGGCGCGGGAGTGCCGTATCGGCCGGACGACGGACAGGGTGACGTCGTACTGGAGATGTACGAACGACTGGTCGAGGAGAAGACCCTGCTGCCCACGTTCTACAAGGACTTCCCGACCGACGTCTCCCCGCTCACCCGGCAGCACCGCACCGACCCGCGCCTCGCCGAGCGCTGGGACCTCGTCGCCTTCGGCACCGAACTGGGCACCGCCTACTCGGAGTTGACCGACCCCGTGGAGCAGCGGCGACGGCTGACCGCGCAGTCGCTGCGGGCCGCAGGGGGCGATCCCGAGGCGATGGAGCTCGACGAGGACTTCCTCGACGCGCTGGAGTACGCGATGCCGCCGACCGGCGGGCTCGGCATCGGCGTGGACCGGCTGGTCATGTTCCTCACGGGGCTGACGATTCGGGAGACATTGCCGTTCCCCCTGGTGCGTCGGCGCTGAGCTGGTCCCAACGGGTGCTTTCCTGGGTCCGCACCGGTGTTTCTCAGCCGCGCCGTGCCTCCGTTGGGCGACTGATGAGGCATGAAAAAGGATCAGCTGCTCACACGGCGCCGGGCGTTGATCGCCGGTGCCGCCGTCCTGGGGGCGGCGGGGGCGGCGGGCACGGCCCGCGTCCTCACCGCAGATCCGGCCGGGAGCCCGGTGCGCGGCGCACCGGCGGCCGGGGGCCCGCAGGCGCGTCAGGTGCTCAAGCCCTCCGCCTACCGCCTCGAGCCCATGACCGGATTCGCCCCACCGCGCCGGACGCCCGGCAAGCCCGCTGTC
The DNA here is from genome assembly GCF_044768965.1 of Streptomyces sp. NPDC090798. Taxonomy (NCBI): domain Bacteria; kingdom Bacillati; phylum Actinomycetota; class Actinomycetes; order Kitasatosporales; family Streptomycetaceae; genus Streptomyces; species Streptomyces sp. NPDC090798. Next base: position 259,384 of record NZ_JBIVXA010000002.1, on the reverse strand, counting down.
CGGCGCGAGCCGATCATGCGGGTGAGCGGGCGCGGCCGCACGATGGTGCTGACCTTCGACGACGGACCCGATCCGCGCTACACCCCGAGCATTCTGCGCCTCCTGCGCAAGCACGATGTGCGGGCGATGTTCTTCGTCTGCGGGGAGATGGCCGTCGACAACAAGGACCTGCTGGCCGAGATGGCCGACGACGGGCACGTCGTCGGCAACCACACCTGGACGCACCCGTTGCTGACCGAGCTCCGGCGCTCCGAGATCCGCTCCGAGATCGCACGCACCAGCGACGTCATCGAGGACGCCTACGGTGAACGGCCTGTCTGGTTCCGCGCGCCCTACGGGGCCTGGAACCGGGCGACCTTCCAGATCGGCGCCGACCTCGGCATGGAACCGATGGCCTGGACGGTCGACAGCCTCGACTGGACCACCCCGGGCACCGAGACGATCGTCGACCGGGTGGAGGAGGGCGCCGCCCCCGGCGTCGTCGTCCTCTCCCACGACGCGGGCGGCGACCGCTCCCAGACCGTCCGCGCCCTGCGCGACTACCTGCCCGAACTCCTCGACTCCGGCTACCACCTCACGGTGCCGCACCGCCAGAACTCCTGACCGGGGGCTGAGCGGGCGCGGTCGCCCCCCGACTCCGCCGAAGGGCCCGGGAACACGGCCCAGGCCCTTCGGCGGGGAGTTTCAGCGGACCTCGACCAGGCGGGCGAACACGACGACGTTCCCGTCGTAGCCGTGCTGCTTGGAGAAACCGCCTCCGCAGGTGATGACCCGCAATTCCGGGGTGCCCTTGCTGCCGTACACCCGGTCACCGGGGAAGTTGTTCTTCGCGAATACGTCGACGCCGTAGATCTCGAATGTGGCGGTCTTGCCGTCCTTTCGCCGAACCTCGACCCTGTTTCCCTTCTTGAGGGAACCGAGCCCATAGAAGACGGCCGGTCCCCGCATGTTGTCCACATGCCCCACGATCACGGCCGTGCCCTTCTCGCCGGGCGACACCGCACCGGTGAACCAGCCCGCGAGATTGGCATTGTCGGGCGGTGGCGCGTCGACCCAGCCAGCCGAGTCGAGACCCACCGGCACGACCGGGGCATCCACCTGGATCGCCGGGATCCTGACCCGGTCCACCACGGAGTACGGCAAGGCGGCGGGCCCGTTGGAGAAGGTGGCGACGGGCATCCTGCTGTCCGCTGCCGCCGCCGTCGCGGGCTGCGGAGGGCCCACGTCGAACTCCCCGGAACCATTCCGAATGAGTGCGAGGCCGGTCAGCAGAACAAGCGCTATCACGCCCCACGGGGCGCGCTTCTTCTGCCGCTCCTCCTCTTCGGCCACCTCGGACGCAAACATTCGCAATCCCCTCTCGACGCGGCCGTCGCCGCGTCCGTCGCGCATACCAGAACGCTAAGTGCAGCATGCCCGGCAGGCGACGGGACGCGGGCGAACGGGTGTCGGGGCACCCGCGTGGTGAGCCATCCGAGTTGCCGAGGGCAGGAAATTTCTGACGGTCCGTGACCTGCGGCAATATCCAATTGTATGGAAATCCTTCGGCGTGTCTTCTCACCAGGACGGACCATTCTCGAAATGCGTCCCCGTGCACCGCATCTGAGGGTCTGTATGGGAGGCGCTTTCTCGCCGATCGACCGGGGACGGTTCCCGGGGCGTCTTCCGCGGAGGATCACATGCGTACAACTCGTGCCCTGGCGGTCTCTGCCGCCGTGGTCGCCGCGGTGGGGCTCGCCGCCCCGGCGGCGACGGCATCGAACGAACCGGGCAGCAATGAGTCGAGCAACAACGAGCCGAGCAACAACGACACGAGCAACAACGAGTCGAGCGGAAACGAGCGACTGGGCAACCCCGGTGGACCGGGCAACGGCACAGGGCTGAACAACGGCGGTGGCGTGGTCGGCGGTGGCGGGGTGGTCGGCGGCGGTGGCGTGGTGGGCGGTGGCGTGGTCGGTGGCGGTGGCGTGGTCGGCGGTGGCGGGGTGGTCGGCGGCGGTGGCGTGGTGATCGGTGGCGGTGGCGTGGTCGGTGGCGGCCGCCCGGGTGACATCGGCCGGTTCAACGACAATGGCCGGTTCAACGACAACGGCCGGTTCAACGACAACGGCCGGTTCAATGACAACGGCCGGTTCAACGACAACGGCCGGTTCAATGACAATGGCCGGTTCAACGACAATGGCCGGTTCCATGACAACGACCGCTTCGACGACTTCGGCCGTTTCGAGGTGCGGAACATCCTCGTCCGGCCCCGTGTCATCGCGCGGGGTGGCCAGCTGTCGATCACCGTGGACGGTGAAGCGTGCGAGAGGCCCGGCAGTACGGTCTCCTCGCGGGCCTTCCGCACCACCCTGCTGCGCCGGGTGGGCGGCGACACGTCCATCGCGACGGTCACCGTCGACCGTGACGCGCACCCGGGGTCGTACGACATCACGGCCCGCTGCGACAACCGACGGCTGACCCGACCCGCCGCCTTCACCGTCATCGGCGGGGTCAGCGGTGGTCTCGGTGGCAGCGTCGGCGGAGCGGCGCCCGCCGACATCGCGATCGGCGGCGGACTGCTGACCGCCGGCGTCGTCGGCGGTGGGCTGTTCTGGCTGCGCCGCAGGTCCGAGCGGCGGATCTGATCGGTGCCGTCACCCTTGGCAGTCCCCTGCGGAGCGCGTGTGTGACAGGCCTTCGCCCCGGACCTTCTCGCCGAGATCCGGGGCGAGCGGCGCTGTGAGCGGCGAGCGGTCAAGACTCCTCGTCCGTGCCGTGGCGGCGCGTCATGGACCACGCGGTGCCGACGCAGCCGGCGATGAGCGCGGTTCCCAGGCCGATCTCCTTGAGGTCGAAGCCACCGCCGGAGCTTCCGCCGACACCGGCCTTGACGCCTCGCTGCACGGAGGCCGGGAGCTGGACCTGGGTCGGGTCGGAGTAGTTGGTGCCGGAGCGGCCGGGGGCGATGGTCAGCTCGGTGTGGCCGCTCTCGTTGCCGCACTGGAACGTCACCTGGTACACCGAGCCCGCTCTGGCGTCCCCGTTGATCAGGGCCGTCGCCGACGACTGGCCCTTGGGGATCGTGACCGTGTCGAAGACTTCCGAGGAGACCCTGGCGACGGAGTCGCAGCTCTCCGCGGTCAGCCGGAGACGGCCGCCCGCCGCGATGCTCTGCGGCTGCACGTTGAAGCCGAACGAGGTGATGTTGTTGTTGCCCCGGCCACTGTCACGTCCACTGCCACGGCCGCCGTCACTGTTTCCGTCGCCGTTTCCGGCGAGAGCGGCGGTTGCGGAAAGGGTGAGGGCGCTCACGCCCAGCAGTGCGGCCGAAGCGACGCGTATCGCGTGCATGGTGAGCCTCCGGGTCCCCGAGGAGCCTTGCTGCGGACCTTCCGCCTGCGTCTGAAATGCGCCTCGATGTTCGAAACGCTAGGAAGACGTGCTCGGCGGCGCGATCGCAGTAGCGCGAATGGGGTAACCGTGTGGGCCGTACGGGGGAATGTGCATGCGCGATCGGGGGACGGACGCGGCGTGGCGTCCGTCCCCCGATCCTCCGGTTCCTAGACGAGGTCCGTCACTTCGGAAGGTGCGGGAACAGCGCCGTGAACGGTTCCGCCGAGGCTGCGATCCCCCGGCTGTAGGGCGCGTCGAAGTCCCAGATCAGGAAGAGCAGGAACGCGATCAGGGCGGAGAAGAGCCCGGCGAGGATCAGTTCCCGCTTGGTGCGCCGGATCTGGAGCGCGAACACCATCCCGATGGTGACCACGGCTCCGGTGATCAGCCCGAACCACACCACGCCCGGCATGGTCGCGTCCGTCGAGTCGGCGCGGGCGTTGCGTGCCGCGTCGGCCGCGGTCACCTGGTCGACCAGCGGCTGGTAGGCCTGGGCCTCGAAATCCGACCTCGGCTTGTAGTCGCTGACGTCCTGACGGACGACCTCGAAGAGCCGGCCTCCCTCGGCGGTGACATGGCCGTGGTCGGCCATGGTCTTCCACTCGGTTCTGACGACGTATCCGACGTACGCGTCGACGTCGCCGCGGATACGGTCGCGCACGTCCGGCGGGTAGACGCGGACCCGCTCCGAGATCTCGTGCAGGGCCTGGGCCTCCGCCTGCACATGGTCCTGGGCGGCGCTGCGGGCCTCCCAGACACCGGCGATGGCCAGTCCCAGGACGATGGCGTAGACCACGCCGATCATCATGGTCATGTATTCGATCACGTCCGGGGTCTCGGACGGGTCCTCGTCCTCGGGGGCCCGGCGGGTGCGTACGAGGGACACCACGAGGACGACGACACACGCCGCCGCCATCGCGAGGACGAGAACAAGCCATTCCGACAAGGTTGCCTCCAGGGGTCAGCGCGGACGCAGCGCCGCGACGGCGAGCAACGCGGGCACGGTGACGAGCAGGGTGAGCGAGACCAGGGACGGTCCGCTGCGGGGCGAGTGCTTGCGCGTCGGGGCGCGGTAGGCCGGATAACTCACCGGCGTCGCCGACGGTTTGGGCCGAGCCTTGTGCGTGGGCGAGGGCGTCGGTGTCGGTGTGGGCTTCGGCTTCGGCGCCGGTGGGGGTGCCGGCCTCGGTGGTGGCGCCACGGCGGGGGGCCGCGGGGTCGGCGAGGCGGGCGGAGGCGGTGGAGCCGGGGGCGGTGGCTTCGGCCTGGGCTTGGGCGGAGGCGCAGGGGGTGGTGGGGGCGGTGGCTTCGGAGCGGGTGGGGGCGTGGGCGAGGGGGGCGGCGGACTGATGGTGCAGAGGTCGCCGCCGGCCACCGCCACCGCGTCCGTGCCGTCCGGGCCGATGGAGGCGTACGCGCAGGAGTCGGCGACCGCCGCCGAGGCCGGCGCGCCGCCGATGATCCAGGTCAGCGTCAGCAGCGCCAACACCCGTATGACTAGGGCGGACCGGGTCCGCTGTGGTCCATGCACGACGGAGATCATGAGGCGTTCGGCGCCCGCGCACGCCGGAGCTGACGGGTATTGCCCCCGAACGAAGGACGTGCGGCTCGGACCGGTTTGACGCCGCCTCGGGACACGGCCACCGGGGTGGGAACAGATGCGCGAGATACATGCCGGCGTGGGGTGTGTCACAGCGTTCCGAAAGTTTTTTGTGCGGCCGTTGAACACATCCGCCACTCCCACCCGTACCTAGGGCCATGCGCGGCGCAGCAGGGCGCTGCAACCCTTAACGCGAACAGTGGGAGTTACCCAATGAAGACCTCCTGGCGGAGCGCCTCACTCGTAGCGACAGCTGCGGCCGTGCTGGCGCTCACGACGGCGTGCGGTCAGGAATCGGGCACCCAGTCGACGGGGAGCCAGAACGTGGGCGCCGCCGCGGCTGCCAACGGTTACGGTCAGGCCACCAGCAGCAGCACCACTTCTCCCAACGGCTACGGCGCCGACCAGCAGAGCGCCGCCCCCAAGGCGGAATCCGCAGGTCAGCTGGCCGTCGCGGAAAGCACGACGCTCGGCAAGGTGCTGACCGACAGCGCCGGGTTCACCCTGTACCGCTTCGAGAAGGACACCGCCGAGCCGCCGAAGTCGAACTGCGACGGTGACTGCGCGACCGCTTGGCCGCCCGTTCCCGCCGACGGCGCCGTGGCTGCCACCGGTGTGGACAAGGCCCTGCTCGGCGAGGTCACCCGCTCGGACGGCACCAAGCAGCTGACGATCGGCGGCTGGCCGATGTACCGGTACGCCAAGGACACCAAGGCCGGTGACACCAACGGCCAGGCCGTCGGCGGCACTTGGTACGCCTCCGCCCCCGATGGCAAGAAGGCGACCCTGGCCTCCCTGCCGGGGCTGTCGACCCGCAACGACCCCAAGCTCGGCGAGATCATCGTCGACAAGAACGGCCGGACGGTCTACCGCTTCCTGAAGGACCAGGCCTGGCCCGTCCCGAAGTCCGCCTGCACCGGTGCCTGCCTGGAGAAGTGGCCCGTCGTGGCCCCGGTCTCCGCCAGTGACACCAAGGGCGTGCAGAAGAAGGGCCTGATGGGCTTCACCCGCCCGGACGGTGCCAAGCAGATGACCGTCAACTGCTGGCCCATCTACACCTTCTCCGGTGACAAGGCCGCCGGGGACACCAACGGTCAGGGAGTGGGCGGTACTTGGTACGCCGTCGCCCCCAACGGAAAGCCGGTCGGCGCGCCGAAGTAGAGGATCACCTCCCCAGGGTTGATCGATCTCGCCCGGAACAACGCGTACGACCTGGGTCCGCCCCCTCCGCACCGCACGGAGGGGGCGGACCTCTTGGCGTGCCCGGAACGCGCGGGGCGCGCGGATCGGATCACGCGGGGCGCGCGGATCACGGGCGCGGTTCACTTGCCGTACGAACGCCCGGAAGTTTTCCACACCGGGGATACCCGACCCCCCGATACCGTCGCGACGCTTCGTAACTCCCGCGAACTTTTTGGAATGCTTCGCATCGATTTCGCGGTGACAGCGGACGGCGTGTCCGACTGACCTGCACCGGGCGCCAATTCGGCACATGCCCGAGGCAGTGACGGTGAACGGACGGTCAATTTCCGTTTTGGCTCGCTCCTTTGGCGGACGATCAGTAGCCTCAGCTCGAACACTGGATCGCCTACGTCGTCGACTACGCCTTGGAGAGATAGATGGAGCGTCCCGCCTGGGCCCCCCGCAGCATTGACATCTCGGTGCCGAGCGTGTCCCGTATCTATGACTACTACCTGGGCGGTTCGCACAACTTCGAGGTCGACCGGGAAGCCGCGCGCAAGGCGATGGAGTTCATGCCGGGACTGCCCAAGGTCATGCAGGCGAACAGGGCGTTCATGCGCCGCGCCGTGCGTTTCGCGGCCGCCGAGGGCATCGACCAGTTCCTCGACATCGGCTCCGGCATCCCGACCTTCGGCAACGTCCACGAGATCGCCCAGACGGCCAGGCCCGGCGCGCACGTCGTGTACGTGGACCACGACCCGGTGGCCGTGGCGCACAGCCAGGCCGTCCTGCGGGACAACGAGGACGCGGACGTGGTCGCGGCCGATCTGCTCAAGCCCCAGGAGATCCTGGCGACCCCCCAGGTGCAGCGGTTGATCGACCTGAACCGTCCGGTGGCCCTCCTCCTCGTTGCCATACTGCACTTCGTGGAGGACGCGGACGACCCGTACGGTGCGGTGGCGGAGCTGCGCGACGCGCTGGCGCCGGGCAGCCTGCTCGTGCTCACGCATGCCGCGTACGAGGGAATCCCGCTCCCGCCGGAGCGGGCCGAGGGCGCGGTCGACGTGTACAAGGACATCCGAAACCCGCTGATCATGCGCTCGCGCGAGGAGATCGCGCGGTTCTTCGAGGGGTACGACATGGTGGAACCCGGTCTGGTGCCGATGCCGATCTGGCGGCCCGACACGGCACCCGAGGACGAGGATCCCTATTCCTTCTCGGGGTTCGCCGGTGTGGGGCGCACGGCGTGACGGGCGAACCGGACGGGCCGGAGGACAGACTGCACAGGTTCGCGACGATCTGGAGCCGGGCGGTCTTCCCGGTCACCTCCACGTCGCTGACCCGGCCAGAGCTCGAGCAGCAACTCCTGCCGCTCGCCCGGCGGTTGAGCGACGCCCTGAAGGCGAGGACCTTCGACGCGGCCGCGGGCCAGACGGTCGGCGCCGCGCTCGTCGCCGCACACTGCACCGACCCCGAGGCGCTCAGCCGCAGCCTCGACTGCGTCGACGCCTATCTGGTGCTCTACTGCGGCGAGGGCGGGCCCCAGGAGGCCCTGCGGACCCGCTCGGCGCGCCTGCAGCACGCCATGGCGGCGGGCTACGCGGGGGCACTGCGGGAGCGGACGCTCGCCGAGCAGGAGGCCATCTCCCAGGCGGCGTTGAACGCGCGCAGCACGGTGGCCGAGGCACTGCACGCGAGCGAGGCCAGGTTCCGCGCGGTCTTCGAGGGCGCGGCCATAGGAATCGGCATCGCCGACCTCGAAGGCAACATACTGCAGGTCAACGGAGCCCTGCTGCGTATGTTCGGCGGTTCCGAGCAGGGCGTGCGCGGCCGCAAGGTCCCCGAGTGGACGCATCCGGAGGACGCCCCCCAAGTCTGGCGGCTGTACGAGGAGTTGGTACGCGGCGAGCGCGAGCACTACCACGTCGAAAAAGCCTTCTACCGGCCCGACGGCACCGCCTTGTGGACCAACCTGACGGTGTCCCTGCTGCGCGACGCGGATGGCCGGCCGCAGTACCAGCTCGCGCTGATGGAGGACACCACCGAGCGGCGGCTGCTCAATCTGCGGCTGCGCTACGAGGCCACCCACGACGCGCTCACCGGCCTGCCCAACCGGACCCTCTTCTTCGAACGCCTGGAGAAGGCGGTGTCCGCGGGCAACGACCAGCGCTTCGGCCTGTGCTACCTCGACCTCGACGGCTTCAAGACCATCAACGACAGCCTCGGGCACGCGGCCGGCGACCGGCTGCTCGTCGAGGTCGCCGACCGGCTGCAGTCCTGCGCGACCGCACCCGGCGAGATGGTCGCCCGGCTCGGCGGCGACGAGTTCGTGGCCCTCACCACCGGGCCCGACACCGAGCGCGAGGTGGACGCGCTCGCCGACCGCATCATGAACGCCCTCGTCACCCCGGTCCGCATCGACGGCCGGGAACTGACGGTCCGCGGCAGCATCGGCATCGTGGAGGGCCCGGCGGGCGAGCGCGGCCCGGCGGAGGTGCTGCGCAGCGCCGACATCACGATGTACCGCGCCAAGTCCGCGGGCGGCAACCGCTTCGAGCTCGCCGACCCCGAGGCCGACGCCCGCGCCATCACCCGGCACGGGCTCACCACGGCACTGCCCGCGGCCCTGGACCGGGGCGAGTTCTTCATCGAGTACCAGCCGCTCGTGCACCTCGGCGACGGCAGCGTGCACGGCGCGGAGGCGCTGGTGCGCTGGCTGCACCCGCAGCACGGGGTCCTCGGCCCCGACCGGTTCATCCCGCTCGCCGAGCACACCGGGCTGATCGTGCCGCTCGGCCGCTGGGTCCTGGAGCAGTCGGTCCGCCAGGCCCGCCAGTGGCAGGAGCGACACTCCGACGCGGGCCCGCTGCGGATCAACGTCAACCTGTCGCCCTGCCAGCTGACCCACCCGGGTCTGGTCCAGGACACGGTCGACATCCTGGAGCGTGAAGGTCTCGACGCCGAGGCGCTGTGCCTGGAGGTCACCGAGTCCGCGCTGATCGGCGCCGACGACGATCTACTGAAGCCGCTGCGGCGCCTGGCCGAGATGGGCGTCGACATCGCCCTCGACGACTTCGGCACCGGCTACTCCAACCTAGCCAACCTCCGCCGCCTGCCCGTGAGCATCCTCAAGCTGGACCGCTCCTTCACCCAGGGCATGCAGCAGTTCCCGGCGGACCCCGTCGACCTCAAGATCGTCGAGGGGATCGTTTCACTCGCCCACAGCCTCGACCTCGCGGTCACCGTGGAAGGCGTCGAGACGGGCGCACAGGCCGAGCAGTTGCGGATACTGGGCTGCGACACGGCCCAGGGCTGGTACTACGCCCGCCCGGGTCCACCGGAGCGGCTGCACGAGCTGGCGCTGGTGGACGCCACAGGCTGAGTTTTCGGGCGCGGCGTGGTCTTCTGGAACGGAGGCCACGCCGCTGTCCGTGCTCCCGTGACCACCGGCCGGCCGCGTCGCCCGGCGGAGGGGCCCTGCCGCTGCGCGGCGAGCCGGTCGTCGGCAAGAGCGTGGCGCCCTGCGTGATGGCCCAGGGCATCTCTCCTCTCGGGCGTCGCTGCGGGACGCGCTGGCGGAGGCGGGGCATTCCACCGAAGGTGGATGAGTCCCGACCCGCACAGACACCGCCCTACGTCGCTCACCGCGGTCATCCGACCGATTCGGCGTGCACGACTGCGTAGGGAGTCCGGACTCGTCGCGCCACCCCAGGGGCGGCCCCGAGCAATCCAGGAGCAGGCCATGCCCCACGGCTATGCGCCGCCGGCACACGGTCGGCCCGGCGAGGCCGGAACCGTCGCCGAGGCCCGGCGCCACCCCTCCCTCGACCGCCCGCCGGTGCTCATCGGCCACTCCGGCTTCGGCGACGCGGGCCGCTCCTGCTGATCTCCGGCCGGGCCGACCACACCGTTCCCGACGCCGTGACCCGTTCGGCGTACAAGCTCCACGGCGACTCGCCGGCGGTCACCGAACGCCTACCTCGTCGCACGCCGCATTTCATCGATCGAAGCAACTGAAGGAGCTGAGAAGGATGAGCACGGAACTCCAGGGCAGGACCGCCGTCGTCACCGGCGCGAGCAAGGGCATCGGACTGGCCGTCGCCGAGGCGCTGGCCGGAGCGGGGGCGACGGTGATCGCCGGGTCGCGTACCACGACGCCGGGTCTCGACGCGCTGGTCAAGCGGGGCGGTGTCTCCTGGGTGCCGGTGGACCTGGCGGAACCCGGCGCCGCCGAGCGCCTCGTGGCGGCGGCGGCCGGCCGGCTGGACATCCTGGTCAACAACGTCGGCGCGGCCCCCGCCCGGATGGGCGGATTCCTGTCGGTGACCGACGAGGACTGGCTGCGCACGGTCGATCTGAACCTCCTCACGGCCGTACGGGTCACCCGCGCCGCCCTGCCCTTGATGCTGACCGCCGGGCAGGGCTCGGTCGTGACGGTCGCCTCGGTCAACGCCACCCTGCCCGACCCGATGGTGATCGACTACAGCGCGAGCAAGGCCGCCCTGGTCGCCTTCTCCAAGGCACTGTCCAAGGAGGTCGGGTCCAAGGGCATCCGGGTCAACACCGTCAGCCCGGGACCGGTGGAGACCGAGCTGTGGCTCGGCGGCGACGGGGTGGCGGCCACGGTCTCGGCAGCCGCCGGGATCACCCCGGACGACGTGGTCGCCCGGGCGTCCGGTGCCACGGTCACGGGCCGCTTCTCCCAGCCGCCCGAGGTCGCCGACCTGGTCCTCTTCCTCGCCGGCGACCACTCCCGCAACATCACCGGCAGCGACTTCGTCATCGACGGCGGCTTCATCCCGACCTGGTGACGCGGCGACCGACCTCCGAAGCCCCCTGCGCCGGTCAGCGTTCCAGCAGCATCCGCTGGAGTTCGCGGGCCGCGCGAGGCGGAGCCACATCGCTGCGGTGGGCCAGGGCGATGGTGCGGTGGAGCCCGGGGCGCGCGAGCGGTGTCACCCGCAGGCCGCGTCCCGAGCGCGTCGCGACCATGCGCGGGACGACGGCCACGCCGAGTCCCGCCCTGACGAAACCCAGCACCGCGTCCATCTCGCCGCCCTCGACGGCGAAGTCCGGCTCGAAGCCCTCGGCGCGGCAGGCGGCGACGGTCAGTTCCCGCAGGTCGTAGCCGTGCCGGAACATCACAAGGCGTTCGCCCTCCAGGTCGGGGATGCGCACGGTGCGGCCGGTCCCCGGCGCGGGCGCATCCGGTGACGACACCACGACCAGATCCTCGCGCAGCAGCTCCACCGTCGTCAGCGCGGGGGAGGGGGTGGGCAGCGGGAGGACGACCAGGGCGAGATCCAACGCGCCGCGCGCGAGTTCCCGTACGAGATCGTGGGAGCCGCCCTCCTCGATCAGCAGCCGGATGCCGGGATAGCGGTCGTGGAAGGCACGCAGGACGTCCGGAAGCAGGCCGGTGCACAGGCTCGGCGTCGCGCCCAGGCGGATCCGGCCGCTGCGCAGCTGGGCCAGTTCCTGCACCTCGTGCCGGGCCGTGTCCGCGTCGGCCAGGATGCGCCGGGCCAGCGGCAGCAGCGCCTCGCCCGCGTCCGTCAGTGTGATGTTGCCCCGCGCGCGGAGAAAGAGATCCGCCCCCAACTCCCGTTCCAGCGCCTTGATCTGCTGGGACAGGGACGGCTGGGCGACATGGACCAGATCGGCGGCCCGGGTGAAGTGCCGGGTCTCGGCGACCGCCACGAAGTACTGGAGCTGCTGGAACTGCATCCACCCATCATAGGCTTCAGCTATTGAAACCAGCCGGACCATGTCTTGGACCGATCGGCACCCGTGCCCCTAGCTTCTGAGACATGGCTCTGGCAACGCGGACGGACCGACGACCGTCGATGACGCGCACCGTGTGGGACAGCTCCGTCGGGAAGAAGACCGTGATGGCGGTCAGCGGCCTGATCATGCTGCTGTACCTGGTCGTGCACATGTTCGGAAACCTGAAGATCTTCTTCGGTTCGGGCGATTTCAACCACTACGCCCACTGGCTGCGCACTCTCGGTGAGCCCTTCCTGCACTACGAGTGGGCCCTGTGGCTCGTCCGCGTGGTCCTGGTCGTCGCCGTCGTCGCCCACGCCACCGCCGCGTACCAGCTCAGCCGCCGCGACATCAGGGCGCGCCCGAGCAAGTACGTCCACAAGAAACCCAGGTCCAGCTACGCGACCCGCACGATGCGCTGGGGCGGGATCATCCTCGGCCTGTTCATCGTCTGGCACATCCTCGACCTGACGACCGGCACCGTGCACCCCGGCGGCTTCCAGTCCGGACACCCGTACCAGAACGTGATCGACACCTTCTCGACCTGGTACGGCGACGTGATCTACATCGTCGCGATGCTCGCGCTCGGCCTTCACATCCGGCACGGCTTCTGGAGCGCCGCACAGACCCTGGGCGCCGGCAGCCGCACCCGCGACCGCGTCCTCAAGACCGTCGCCAACGTCCTCGCGCTGGTGCTGACGGTGGGCTTCATCTCCATACCCGTCGGTGTCATGACCGGATTGGTGAGCTGACATGACCGCAGCCTCTGAATACGCCACGTACACGACCGGTGCGCCCGTCGTCGACAGCAAGGCCCCCGAAGGCCCGGTCAACGAGCGCTGGGACACCCGCCGCTTCGAGGCCAAGCTCGTCAACCCCGCCAACCGCCGCAAGCACACGGTGATCGTCGTCGGCACCGGCCTCGCGGGCGGCTCGGCGGGCGCCACGCTCGCCGAACAGGGCTACCACGTCGTCCAGTTCTGCTACCAGGACTCGCCCCGGCGCGCCCACTCGATCGCCGCCCAGGGCGGCATCAACGCGGCGAAGAACTACCGCAACGACGGCGACTCCGTCCACCGGCTGTTCTACGACACCGTCAAGGGCGGCGACTTCCGGGCCCGCGAGTCCAACGTCCACCGGCTCGCGCAGATCTCGGTCGAGATCATCGACCAGTGCGTCGCCCAGGGCGTGCCGTTCGCGCGTGAGTACGGCGGTCTCCTCGACACCCGTTCCTTCGGCGGCGTCCAGGTGTCCCGCACCTTCTACGCCCGCGGCCAGACGGGCCAGCAACTCCTGCTCGGCGCCTACCAGGCCCTGTCGCGGCAGATCGCGGCCGGCAACATCGAGATGCATCCGCGCACCGAGATGCTCGACCTGATCGTGGTCGACGGACGGGCGCGCGGCATCGTGGCACGGGATCTCGTCACCGGCCGTATCGACACGTACTACGCGGACGCCGTCGTCCTGGCCAGCGGTGGCTACGGCAACGTCTTCTACCTCTCGACGAACGCCATGAACTCCAACGCCACCGCCGTCTGGCGGGCGCACCGGCGCGGCGCCTACTTCGCCAACCCCTGCTTCACCCAGATCCACCCCACCTGCATCCCGCGCACCGGCGACCACCAGTCCAAGCTCACCCTGATGAGCGAGTCGCTGCGCAACGACGGCCGCATCTGGGTCCCGAAGGCCCAGGGTGACACCCGCCCGCCGAACGAGATCCCCGAGGACGAGCGCGACTACTACCTGGAGCGGATCTACCCCTCCTTCGGCAACCTGGTCCCGCGCGACATCGCCTCGCGCGCCGCCAAGAACGTCTGCGACGAGGGCAGGGGAGTGGGCCCGGGCGGACAGGGCGTCTACCTGGACTTCGCCGACGCCATCCGGCGCATGGGCAGGGCGAAGGTCGAGGAGAAGTACGGCAACCTCTTCGACATGTACGCCCGGATCACCGCCGAGGACCCGTACACCGTGCCGATGCGGATCTACCCGGCCGTGCACTACACGATGGGCGGACTGTGGGTCGACTACGACCTCCAGACCACCATCCCCGGCCTGTTCGCGATCGGCGAGGCGAACTTCTCCGACCACGGCGCCAACCGCCTCGGCGCCTCGGCACTGATGCAGGGCCTCGCCGACGGCTACTTCGTGCTGCCGTCCACCATCAACGACTACCTCGCCCGCAACCCGCACCACGCCGAGGTGACGGACGAACACCCCGCCGTCCAGGAGGTGCTGGCCGAGACCGAGGACCGGCTGCGGCTGCTCCTGGCCGTCGACGGCGACCGCACCCCCGACTCCTTCCACCGCGAACTCGGCGAACTCATGTGGGAGTTCTGCGGCATGGCCCGTACGGAGCCGGGTCTGCGCAAGGCCCTGGAGCGCATCCCGCAGATCCGCGAGGAGTTCTGGCGGCGCATCAAGGTCCCGGGCACCGGCGAGGAGTTCAACCAGTCCCTCGAAAAGGCCAACCGCGTCGTCGACTACCTGGAGCTCGCCGAGCTGATGTGCCTCGACGCGCTGCACCGGTCCGAGTCCTGCGGTGGGCACTTCCGCGAGGAGTCCCAGACCCCGGACGGCGAGGCCGCCCGCAAGGACGAGGAGTTCTCGTACGCCGCCGCCTGGGAGTTCACCGACACCGGCGCCGCGCCCGTCCTGCACAAGGAAGACCTGGTCTTCGAGTACGTCCACCCCACCCAGCGGAGCTACGCATGAAGCTCACCCTGCGCGTCTGGCGCCAGAAGAACGCCGACGCCGACGGAGCGATGTCCACGTACGAAGTGGACGACATCTCGGCCGACATGTCCTTCCTGGAGATGCTCGACACCCTCAACGAGGAACTCATCCTCAAGGGCGAGGACCCCGTCGCCTTCGACCACGACTGCCGCGAGGGGATCTGCGGCGCGTGCAGCCTGGTCATCAACGGCGACGCCCACGGACCCGAGCGCACCACCACCTGTCAGCTGCACATGCGGTCCTTCCGGGACGGCGACACGATCGACGTCGAGCCGTGGCGCGCCTCCGCCTTCCCGGTCGTGAAGGACCTCGTCGTGGACCGGTCGGCCTTCGACCGGATCATCCAGGCCGGCGGGTACGTCACCGCCCCGACCGGCGCCGCGCCCGAGGCCCACGCGACGCCCGTACCGAAGCCGGACGCCGACTTCGCGTTCGAGCACGCCGAGTGCATCGGGTGCGGTGCGTGTGTGGCCGCCTGTCCCAACGGGGCCGCGATGCTCTTCACCTCGGCGAAGATCAACCATCTGAACGTGTTGCCGCAGGGGGCGCCCGAGCGGGAGACGCGGGTGCTGGACATGGTGGCGCAGATGGACGAGGAGGGGTTCGGCGGGTGCACGCTGGCCGGGGAGTGCGCCACCGCCTGCCCGAAGGGGATTCCGCTGGTTTCCATCACCGGGATGAACAAGGAGTGGCTGCGAGCCGCTCGTAGGTCAGGGCGTCGCTGAGGCGGTGGTTCGACTGCGGGTCGGTGGGGGCCGATCGCGCAGTTCCCCGCGCCCCTTTCGGGGCGCTCGTGCTGAGCTGAATTGTTCAGAAGACGTTCGCCGGATCTGTGCGGACGGGCGGGGCCGGGAGTGGTGCTCATCCCCGGTCCCGTCTCGCATTGGGGGCAATCATCTGGCATTCAACATCCCCACATCCTGGCTCCTGGCACAGGTCACGCGCACGCCAACCGGCATCGGAAGAACAGGAGCGCGCGGGCCGTACCGAACCGGTCTGCCGCCGCTGTGCCGAACCGGCCCGTGACCAGGAGAGTGCCATGACCGGCGTTTCCACCCTCGACAGCCCCCCGCAGCCCCTGGCCCCCACCCGTTACACCGTCTCCCTCGCCCGTTGCGAGGACGACGTCCGGGCCGCGCAGCGGCTGCGGCACGACGTCTTCGCCGGGGAGATGGGTGCCCTGCTGACCACGCCGCAGCCGGGGCTCGACATCGACGCCTTCGACGCCTACTGCGATCACCTGCTGGTCCGTGACACGCTGACCGACCAGGTCGTCGGCACCTACCGCCTGCTGCCCCCGGAGCGCGCCGCGATCGCCGGCCGGCTCTACTCGGAGGGCGAGTTCGAGCTGACCCCGCTCGACGCGATCCGCCCGGGACTCGTCGAGGTCGGGCGCTCCTGCGTACACCCCGACCACCGCGACGGCGCCGTCATCGGCCTCATCTGGGCCGGGATAGCCCGTTACATGGTCGAGGGCGGCCACGAATGGCTCGCGGGCTGCTGCTCGATCCCGCTCGCCGACGGCGGCGAGCTCGCGGCCGGAACCTGGGACCGGGTGCGGGCCAAGCACCTGGCACCCGCGGAGTACCAGGTACGACCGCTGCTGCCCTGGACCGCGGAGGGTGTCACCGGCCGGCCCCGCACCGAACTGCCCCCGCTTCTGCGCGGTTATCTCCGGCTCGGCGCCTGGGTCTGCGCCGCACCCGCGCACGACCCGGACTTCGGGGTCGCGGACCTGTTCGTGCTGCTGTCGATGCGCCGGGTCAACCCGCGCTATCTGCGGCACTTCCTCTCGCTCGTCCCGGCCTGATGAGCCTCTGGCTGCCCAGCGCGCCCTGCACCCCCGGGGCGTGCGTCGAGGCGACGGGGTCCGCCACGGCCGTACCGCGTGCCGTGCTGCGGCTCGCGGCGGTCCTGGTCGTGGTCGCCACCGGGGTCGTGCTGTTGCCGCTCGGCGGGCGGATCCCCGCCGAGCCGGTACGGCGCTGGTGCCGGGCGATCGTGCGGGCCGCGGGCGTCCGCGTCCGCGTCACCGGCCCCGCAGCCCCCACCGGCGGGCTGCTGATCGTCGCCAACCACATCTCCTGGCTGGACATCCCGCTCCTCGCCGCCGTCCGGCCGGCCAGGATGCTCGCCAAGTCCGAGATACGGCAGTGGCCGGTGGCGGGACCGCTGGCCGCGCGCGGCGGAGTCCTGTTCATCGAGCGCGACCGGCTGCGCGCGCTGCCGGACACGGTGGCGCGGATCGCCGGGCTGCTGCGCGACGGGGCGGCCGTCGTGGCCTTCCCGGAGGGCAGCACCTGGTGCGGCAGGGCGCAGGGACACTTCCGGCGGGCCGTCTTCCAGGCCGCGCTCGACGCGGGGGTGCCGGTCCAGCCGGTGCACATCCACTACCGGCTGGCCGGGGGAGTGGCGAGCACCGCGCCCGCCTTCGTCGGAAACGACTCGCTGCTCGCCTCCCTGTGGCGGGTGGCCTCGGCACGCGGGCTGGTGGCGGAGGTCGAGGTACGGCCCACGCTGGCCCCGGGCAACCACCCGGATCGACGGGAGCTGGCCCGCGCGGCGCAAGGGGGGTTGCATTCCCAGGGCCCGCGCGCGTCGGTCCTCGCACATCGCTGACGTATCAGGACGAGGCGACCTGAAGGGACAGGGGCCGGTGGTCGGCGGTACGGGGCTACCGGCCCCGAGCGAGTGCCCGGGTGAGGTACGGAGCCGTCGTGCTCCCCTCCGTCCGCGCCACCTCGGCCGGGGGGCCCGCGGCCACGATCCGGCCGCCCGCGTCCCCGCCGCCCGGCCCCAGGTCGATCACCCAGTCCGCGCCGGCGACCACCGACATGTCGTGCTCGACGACCACGACGGTGTGTCCCGCGTCGACCAGGCCGTGCAACTGGCGCATCAGCACCTCGACATCGGCGGGGTGCAGCCCGGTCGTCGGCTCGTCGAGGAGGTAGAGGGTGTGACCCCGGCGGACCCGCTGCAACTCGCCGGCCAGCTTGATGCGCTGGGCCTCGCCGCCGGACAACTCCGTGGCGGGCTGGCCGAGTCGCAGATAGCCCAGACCCACGTCGAGGAGCGTGGCGAGGCTGCGTGCGACGGGCGGGGTGTCGGCGAAGAACTCCGCCGCGGCCTCCACCGTCATGTCCAGGACCTGTGCGATGTTCCGTCCGCGGTAGGTCACTTCGAGCGTCTCGGGGTTGTAGCGCGCCCCACCGCAGTCCGGACAGGGAGCGTAGGTGCTCGGCAGGAACAGCAGCTCCACGCTCACGAACCCCTCGCCCTGGCAGGTCTCGCAGCGCCCGCCCGCGACGTTGAAGGAGAAGCGCCCCACCCCGTAGCCGCGCCTTCGCGCCTCCTCCGCGTCGGCGAAGACCTTGCGCACGACGTCGAAGAGCCCCGTGTACGTGGCGAGATTCGAGCGCGGGGTACGGCCGATGGGCTTCTGGTCGACGGAGACGAGCCGTCCCACCCCCTCCAGCTCCTCCGTCACCTCGCCGATGAGGGTGGACTTGCCCGAGCCGGAGACGCCCGTGACGGCGGTCAACACACCGAGCGGGAACGCGGCGCTCACCCCGCGCAGGTTGTGGCGGCTCACCGGACCCACCCTCAACTGCCCCCGCCCGGAACGGACTTCATGCTGCGGTGCGGGGGAGCGGTCGAAGAGGAAGCGGGCCGTGGCCGACCCCGCCACCCCGGCCAGCTCCGCCACCGGACCGCTGTGCAGCACCCGCCCGCCGTGCTCACCCGCCCGCGGACCGACGTCGACGAGCCAGTCGGCACCCCGCACGACATCCAGATGGTGCTCGACCACGAACACCGAGTTGCCCGCCGCCTTCAGCCGGTCCAGGACCGTGAGCAGGGCCTCCGTGTCCGCCGGGTGCAGACCCGCGGACGGTTCGTCGAGGACGTACACGACACCGAACAGACCGGAGCGCAACTGCGTGGCCAGCCGCAGTCGTTGCAGCTCGCCCGCGGAGAGGGTCGGGGTGGGCCGGCCGAGGCTGAGGTAACCGAGACCGAGTTCGACGACAGGGGCGATCCGTGCCCGCAGGTCGTCGGTGAGGACCCGGGCCGCCTCTCCCCGGGGTTCCAGGGTCCCGGCCAGCTCGGACAGCGGCAGCGCCGCCAGTTCGGCGATCGTGCGGCCCGCGAAGGTCACGGCCAGCGCCTCGGGACGCAGCCGGCTGCCGCCGCACACCGGGCACGGGGCGCTGGTCAGGAACCGCTCGGCCCTGGCCCGCAGCGTCGGGCTCTTCGAATCGGAGAACGTCTTCATGACGTAGCGCCGGGCGCTCATGTACGTGCCCTGGTAGGGGCGTTGGATCCGGTCCGCGTCCCGCACCGGATGCACGGTGACGACCGGCTGCTCGTCCGTGAACAGGATCCACTCCCGCTGCTCGGCCGGCAGCTCGCGCCACGGCCGGTCCACGTCGTACCCCAGCGTGTCGAGGACGTCGCGCAGGTTCTTGCCCTGCCAGGCACCGGGCCACGCGGCGATCGCGCCCTCGCGGATCGACAGCGACGGGTCCGGGACCAGCGACTCCTCGGTCGTACGGTGGACCTGGCCGAGACCGTGACACTCCGGGCAGGCCCCGGCGGCCGTGTTCGGCGAGAAGGCGTCCGAGTCGAGGCGTTCGGCGCCCTGCGGATAGTCGCCCGCACGCGAGAACAGCATCCGCAGGGAGTTGGAGAGGTTGGTGACCGTGCCCACGGACGAGCGTGAGGTGGGCGCCGAGCGGCGCTGCTGGAGCGAGACCGCGGGCGGCAGCCCGGTGATGTCCCCGACCTTCGGCGCCCCCACCTGGTGGATCAGCCGTCGCGCGTACGGCGCCACCGACTCGAAGTAGCGGCGCTGGGCCTCCGCGTAGATCGTGCCGAACGCCAGCGAGGACTTGCCCGAGCCCGAGACCCCGGTGAAGACCACGAGGACATCGCGCGGAATGTCGACGTCCACGCCCTGGAGGTTGTGCTCGCGGGCGCCCCGCACACGGACGTACGAGTCGTGGCGGCGGTACGGGTCGGACATCGACGGGACTCCTGGCGGGGGGCTCGGGGCAAACCCCACGATTCTAGGCGGCGGTCAGTCCCGCGACCCGGGCGAGCCTCCGGAAGGAGTCCAGCAGGGCCCCGCGGTCGTACGTACTGGTCGTGACCAGCACCTCCTGCGCGCCGGTCTCCTCGATCAACATCTCCAGCTCGTGCTCGACCTGTTTCTCGGTGCCCGAGATCTGCCCCGCGAGCGCCGACTCGTAGAAATGCCGCTCCTTGCCGTTCATCGCAAGCTCCTCGACCCGCTCGGCGGGCGGCAGCGGCGGGAAGGTGCCGTGCGTGCGGGCGTACGCCATCGACCACGCCTCGGGGAGGAGCAGCCGCATCGCCTCGTCCGGCGTCTCGGCGACCGCGACGGCGCCGGAGACGACGACGTACGGCTCCGCCGCCCAGACGGAGGGGCGGAACGTCGCGCGGTAGTGGTCGATCCCGCGCCGCATCTTCTCCCGGTTCCTGATGTCCCCGATGACCAGGGGCAGGCCCGCCCGCGCCGCGATCGTGGCGCCCTCGTTCAGGGCGAGTACGAAGGGCGGCACGGTCAGCCCCTCCGAGGGGCGCGCGTGCACCCCCGTCGACGACGGGCCGCCGAACCAGCCGAGCAGTTCGTCGAGCTGTCCCGCGAAGTCGTCGGCGACGTCCTTGTCCCGCCCCAGCGCCCTGCGCACCCCGTCCGTGAAGCCGACCGAACGCCCGAGCCCCATGTCGATCCGCCCGGGGAACAGGGACTCGAGCACACCGAACTGCTCGGCCACGATCAGGGGCTGGTGGTTGGGCAGCATCACCCCGCCGGTGCCGACCCGGATCGTCCGGGTGGCGGCGGCGACCGCGGCGGCCAGCACGGTGGGCGCGGACCCGGCGACCCCGGGCACGCCATGGTGCTCCGAGACCCAGATCCGGTGGTACCCGAGCCCTTCCAGCTCCTGGGCCAGGCGCACGGTGTCCCGCAGGGCCTCGGCGGCGTCGTGCCCCTCGCGGGTGCGCGAGCGGTCGAGGACGGAGAAACGCGTCACTCTTCGGATCATACGGACCTCGCCGCACCTGCGGTCACAGGGCCTCGTGGGAAACGGTCAGCAGATAGGTGCCGTAGAAGAGGGAGAATCCGGCCAGGCCGATGAGCAGGACGACGACCGTGCGCCGCTGGGCGCGGGCCAGGGAGAGGGCGAACGGCAGCAGCAGGGGGAAGGCGGGCAGCAGCAGTCGGGGTCTGCTCGTGAAGAAGTGGGCGTCGCCGAGGGCGATGACGAGGAGAATCCCCGAGTACACGAGAAGCGGCAGCGGCTGTCGGTCCAGGACGCCGAGGACGAACAGCAGGAGGCAGCCGAGGACGATTCCGGCGGAGAGATAGACGACCAGGGTGTCGTGCCCGACGACCAGGTGCTTGAACATGTGCGCGGTGTAGTGACCGAAGTCGAACCGCGAGCCCCACAGACTCTGCACCCGGAAGTAGCCGGTCAGGTCGTGTGTACGCAGCCCCACCCAGGCGACGTACCCGAGCCACCCGGCGGGCGCCAGGAGCATCGCCGCCCAGGCGCGCGGGACGGTGGGTCTCCCGTCGCGGTGGCGCTGCCATAGATGGGCGGCGGCGGCCGTGATGACGGCGGCGGCCACGGTGAAACCGTTGGGGCGGCACAGCCCGGCCAGCGCCGCCAGCGCCCCGGAGGTCAGCCAGCGGTGGGTCAGCGCCGCGTAGAGCGCCCAGGCGGCGAAGGCCGTCATGAGGGACTCGGTGTACGCCATGGTCAGTACGACGGCGTGCGGCAGCAGCGCCCACAGGGCCGCGAGCGCCAGGCCGACCCGTCGTCCGTACAGCAGCTCGCCGACCGCGTACACGCCCCAGGCGGCCACGGCGGCGGCGATCCAGGAGATGACGAGCGCCGCGTTGACCGGGCCGATCGGCAGGACCGTGTTCAGGCCGTGGATCAGTCCGGGGAAGAGCGGGAAGAACGCCAGGTCGTTGTAGATGACCCCGTGGCCGGACTTGGCGACGACGATCGTGCCGTAGCCGTACCGGGCGATGTGCCAGTACCAGCCGCCGTCCCATTCCAGACCGAGCACATTGCGCGGGTGCCGGCCCAGGTGCAGCGACCAGGCGGTCACCATGACCACGCCTGTCAGCCGCACGGCGGCGAACAGCCACAGCGCGGGCAGCGCCCGCTTCAGTTCGGGCCGCCAGCGCCACACCTCGGGCGAGGCGGCAGGCGCCGCGGGCACGAGCTGCCGCGTGGGTCTGCCGCTCACCGTCTGGGGGCCGTCTTCCATACCGACCTCCTCGTCGCCCTGCTAGAGGGAATGGCCGGGGACGGGGTTCCACCGGTGGGAAGATCCTGACTTCATGGGACACGACGGTTCCGGGCAGCGCATCCCGGCCCGGCACGGAAGGGTGATGAAGTCGCCGGGTTCGACCCGCTCGAGCGGCTCGCTCAGTCGTTGAAGTAGTGGCCTGTTTCGAGGTCCGGGACGAGTGCGGGGTGCTCGGGATGCCACCCGAGCAGCTTCTGGGTCAGGACGCTCGAGGTCGGGTTGTCGAGGGGCACGGCGGCGGCGAGAAAGCCGAAGTGCCGGCTCGCGTCCTCGGCCGCGATCCCGGCGACCGGCAGCTTCAGCCGGCGGCCGATGAGTTCGGCGATGTCACGGAAGGGCACACCCTCTTCGGCGGCCCCGTGCAGGATCGAGCCGGCCGGGGCGGCTTCCACCGCCAGCCGGAACAGGTGAGCCGCGTCGAGCCGGTGCACGGCCGGCCAGCGGTTGGATCCGTCACCGACGAAGGCCGACACACCGGTCTCGCGGGCGATGTCGATCAGGCCCGGGACGAAGCCCCTGTCGCCCTCGCCGTGCACGGTCGGCGAGAGCCGCACGACCGAAGCGCGCACCCCGCGCGCGGCCAGGGCCATGGCCGCGCTCTCCGAAGCGATCCGGGGTGCCCCCGACCCGGGATCGGGCGCGATCTCCTCGGTCCCGAGGCGACCCGGCGCCATCATGGTGAGCATCAGGGTTCCCGAGGTCACCACGAGCGGCTTGCCGGTCCCTTCGAGCGCCGCTCCGAGAGCCTCGACGGCACGCAGGTCCAGCCTGCCGCTGGCGACGTAGTCCGAGAAGTCGTGGTTGAAGGCCAGATGGATCACGCCGTCCGCCGCGGCGGCACCCTCGTGCAGGCTGTCCGGGTCGTCGAGGGAGCCGCGGTGCGCCTCGGCGCCGACGGCCGTCAGCGCCGAGGCGGCTGCGGCCGATCGGGCGAGGCCGAGGACCTGATGCCCCGTTTCGAGGAGTTCACGGACGACGGCGGAACCGATGAATCCGGTCGCGCCGGTGACGAATACGCGCATGGTGCATTCCTTCGACAGGACGAACAGGGGCCGCCCCGATGCGGCACCGGGGTGGTGACTCCACCTTGTGCGCGGGAAGTGCTCCGGGTCCAAGACCCGTTTCGCATTCGGCGATACGTCCGAGGCATCACCACAGCTCAGCCCGCATCCCATACCCCTACCGCCAGGGAGTCGACCCGCGCCCGCCGACCGTCGTACGAACTCCTCGGAGGCAAGTACTGTGCCGCGCCCTCGCGACTAAGCGAACGGCGATCGGGAATGGCTTTCCCGGAGCTCTTGTCCCCGGCTCGCCGCGGCCGGGTCGGCGGGCGCCCTTCCACCCCACGGAAAGCAGGAGTGAACATGCAGTACGTGAAGCTCGGTTCGACGGGCCTGGACGTGTCCCGGATCTGCCTGGGCTGCATGAGTTTCGGGCTGCCCGACCGGGGGCCCCACGAGTGGACGCTCGACGACGACGGTTCCCGCCCCCTGATCCGCCGCGCGCTGGACGCTGGGATCACCTTCTTCGACACGGCGAACGTGTACTCCGACGGCACGAGCGAGGAGATCGTCGGCCGCGCGCTGGCGGAGTTCGCGCGCCGCGACGAGATCGTGATCGCCACCAAGGTGAACGGCGCGATGCACGACGGCCCCAACGGGCGCGGGCTGTCCCGCAAGGCCGTCATGACGGAGATCGACAACAGCCTGCGCCGCCTGGGCACCGACTACGTGGACCTCTACCAGATCCACCGCTTCGACCCCGCCACTCCCGTCGAGGAGACGATGGAGGCCCTGCACGACGTGGTCAAGGCGGGCAAGGCCCGTTACATCGGGGCGAGTTCGATGTACGCGTGGCAGTTCTCCAAGGCCCAGTACACGGCCCGGCTCAACGGCTGGACGCGGTTCGTGTCCATGCA
Source organism: Streptomyces sp. NPDC090798 (assembly GCF_044768965.1). NCBI lineage: Bacteria > Bacillati > Actinomycetota > Actinomycetes > Kitasatosporales > Streptomycetaceae > Streptomyces > Streptomyces sp. NPDC090798. The sequence continues at coordinate 235,463 of NZ_JBIVXA010000002.1, read as the reverse complement.
GAACCACTACAACCTCCTCTATCGCGAGGAGGAGCGCGAGATGCTGCCGCTCTGCGCGGACCAAGGCGTCGGCGTACTGCCCTGGAGCCCGCTCGCCCGCGGTCGGCTCACCCGTGACTGGGACACCACCACCGAGCGCAGCCGCACCGACGAGTACGGCAAGAGGCTCTACCAGCCGGGCGACCGCGAGATCGTCGACGCCGTCGCCAGGATCGCCGCCGAGCGTGACGTCCCGCGTGCCCGGATCGCCCTCGCCTGGCTGCTGCGCCAGAGCACCGTGACCGCGCCCATCATCGGTGCCACCAAGGTGGGGCACGTCGACGACGCGGTGGCCGCCCTCGACGTGGAGCTCTCGGAGAAGGAGATCGAACAGCTGGAGGAGCCGTACACGCCCCGCGCGATCAGTGGGCACTAGGCCCTGTCGTCACGTCCGAATCGGCTTCCGCGTCGGCCATTGCCACCGCCCGCGGCACGGTCGCGCCCAAGACCGGCGCGGCGAACACGGCCGTCGAGGGCGTGCTCTCCGTCCGCGGCGGCGGCCTCACCTCGGTGAGGGTCACCGCCGAGGACGGCTCCACCATCCAGTGGCGGGCGGGGAGCGCGCTCAGCCGAGGCGCCCCGCGCGGCCGCCCGCGCAGTCGTCCTCGGCGGCGTAGGCGGCCAGCCACGCCAGCGGCGCGTTCCAGTTGATGGCCACCTCGTTCGTCGAGTACGAGCCGATGTCGTCGATGTAGCAGGCCTGGGGCGCGCAGCCGGGCAGGTGCTCCTGCGCGACCGGGTCCTGCAACCCGCTGTTGGGGCCGCCCGCGAGGGAGCCCGCCGGCGGGTGCGGCAGCGAGGGGTCGTACTGGTGCGCCCAGAAGCGGTGGTGCTGGTTGTCGGAGTACCGCTGTCCGTATCCGGTCACGTACGACTGACCCAGGGCGTTGCGGCCCAGCAGGTAGTCCATCGACTCCAGCACGCCGGCGCGGTAGCGCGGGTCCCCGGTCAGTTCCTGGGCGGCGGCCATGACGATCGCGTTGTCGGTGACCGCGCTGTTGGAGCCCCAGACGTACCCGGTGGCGGGGATCGGGACGGCGTATCCCTGCCCGGCCATGGTGGACAGATAGCCGTCCGCGGCGGCGGTCACCGAGGCGCGCACCCGCCCGAGGTCGGCCGCGGGCAGCCCGGTGCGTACGGTCGCCAGCGTCAGCCTGCCCAGCGCGGCGGTGTCGGCCCAGCTGAAGCCGCCGGGCGTGAAGGCGTTCGCGGCGGTGTGCCAGGGCGAGGAGGTCACCGCGTCCCGGTAGGCGCGCTCGCCGGTCGTGGCGTACAACTCGGCGGCCGCCCAGTAGAACTCGTCGGTGACCTGCGTGTCGCCATAGGCCCCACCGCCGGTGCTGTCGGAATCCGGCGCGTACATCGCCGGGTTGGCCCGCGCCGCCGTCCAGGCCTTGCGGGCGGCGGTCAGGCACCGGTCCGCGAACGTGGTGTCGTAGGGCCGGAAGACACGGGCACACTGGGCCGCCGTCGCCGCCAGGTTGAGGGTGGCGGCGGTGGACGGCGGGTGGAGCTCACGTGGCTGGGCGTCCTGCTCGGGCCGGGTCGGCAGCCCGGTCCAGGCGGCGTCGTGGACTTTGTGGAACGCCATTCCCGCGTACGGTCTGCCGTCCGGCACCTGCATCCGCATCAGGAAGTCGAGTTCCCAGCGCGCCTCGTCCAGGACGTCGGGCACGCCGTTGCCGCGCTCGGGAACGCGCAGCGTCGAGTCGCCGAGCGCGGACGCGGTGCCCGCTCTCTTCGCCCGTTCGAAGGAATTGACGAGCAGCCAGGTGGAAATGCCGCCGTTCACGACGTATTTGCCCTGGTCTCCCGCGTCGTACCAACCGCCCCTGACGTCCTGCGTGTAGTCGCACACTCCCAACTGGCAGGGCACGTTCGTGTCACCCTGATTGGGCGCGACTCCGAGATGCCCGGCGGGCCGCGCATAGGCGGGACCCACCAGGGAGGCTTCGATCGGGATGCCGCTGCGCTGGTGATAGAAGAAGGCCAGCGCGTCGGAGCGCAGCCCGTCGTAGAGATCCGTGCGAATGTCGAAGGGATCGCTGACCATTCCGTCGACCGTCAGGACGTAACCCGAACCGGTCCGCGCGTACGAGGAGAAGTCGGCGACCTGGGTCGGCTGCCCGGAGGCCGCGTCCGTGCCCCGGCCGACGGTCGACCCCGAGGCGACCACCCTGCCCGAGGCGGCGCGCAGCCGCCAAGCGAGCGGCCGCGCCGCGGAGGTGACCACGGTCGCGCGCTTGGGACCGTCCGGCAGATAGCCGACTTGGTTGACCCGTACGGCGGTTGTCGCCGTGGCGGTGGTGGAAAGCCCCTTCGCGGAGGGGGCGGTCGCGAGGCCGCCGACGAGTAATGTCCCCGCGAGCAAGGCGGCCGCCAGGTGTGTTTGGCGGCGGCGGGGCAACGGGAATGCGGACATGAGCGGCTCCCAGCGGGTGAAGTGAATCCTGTGCCGCGGCCACGAGAGGTGGACGACGGAGAATGGGAGCGCTCCCAATATTGAGCATTGCATGGGCATGCCAGGCCGTCAACGGGTCCGTGAAGGCCTTTCCGGGCTTCGGAGGCCTGGTCGGGGGCTTGTGTATGGCGGCTCGGCGATGGTTGTGGGGGATTCTGAATTTCCTTTGTGAAGACCCCTGCTGACGTTCGGTCAATCCGCCCGCGCTCCACGGAAAGGGGAAGCTGGCGAGATCTCTTGTTTCGGCTCGGCGCGCTGTGCAAAGGTGTGCCTTGTTGGCGTGCAGACAATTCGCTTCCTTCTGTGCGCGCACGGAGTGCCCGCGCGCCCCTCCCTTCAAAAGAGCCGTCGGGGAGGGCGATTGCGGGCGATTGCGGTAACAACCCCCCATGGGTAGTCCCTCCGCTTCGGCGGGCGGGCTACATACCCATTGGTATGGACTAATTCCTGCGTTACCTTTGGGAGGAAAGCGGACGTGAATGACGCAGCGCTGTCTCATTCCCCAACGCCCGGTCGCTTGTTCGAGGTTTCGGATGAGCGGCTCGCGGCGGACCTGAAGAAGAGCTCGGGGAACACGCCCGCGCACCATCCCGTCGGGGAACTCCTGGACCGCCACTGGGAAGCGGTCTTCGCTTACGCGCGCCTGTGCACCAACGGTGTGCGTCCCGCCGGAATGCTCACCACGGCCGCTTTCACCCGGCTGTTCGGTGAGTCGCTGCGGCAGACCGGGCCGACGGCCGCCTGGCGGCCGCAGTTGCTGGTCACCGTACGGCGTATGACCGCCGAATGGCTCGGGGACCAGCGGCGCGAGATGCTCCATCCCGAATTGCTGGCCGATTCCGACAGCCGCGACCGGGTCATGGCGCGGCTTCTGCCTCCGGAGAACAGACGGCAGTTGTCCCGCGCGTTCCAGCGGCTTCCCGAGCCCGCCCGCTGCCTGCTGTGGCACACCGAGGTCGAGGCCGAGCAACTCGCCATCCCGGCCGGGCTGTTGGGCATCGGTGACGACGACGCCCTGGTGGAACTGCGGCGGGCCCGGACACGCCTGCGCGAGGGCTGCCTGGAAATCCACCGCGAACTGGCCCCGGAGGAGGAGTGCCGTCGCTTCCACCGGATGCTCGATGTGTCCCTGCGCCGCGGCGGCGTCGACCTCGACGCCGATCTGAGCAGGCACATGGGCCGGTGCCGGCACTGCCGTCACACCGCCGACCAGTTGAGCCGGTTCAACGGCGACCTCGCGCTGCCGCTGGCCGAGGCCCTGCTCGGCTGGGGCGCCGCGGCGTACCTCGACTCCCGTCCCGGACGCGTCGACGCGATCGTGGAAGTGACCGAAGCCCACGACACCGTCCCGGCCGCGCACAGAATCCCTCCCCTTCCCAGCCACGCGCCGCTCGTTCCGGGCGAGCCCCCGCGCCCCGCGCCGCTCAGCCGCGCTTCCGGTGACTCCCGCCCGCGGGCGCACAGGGCGCCCCGGCGCTCCTCCCGCCGCGCCCCGCGCCGCAACAACATCGCGCTGGCCGCGCTGACCGTGAGCGGAATGATCCTGGTCCCGCTGGTCCTGTGGGTCACCCAGAACTCGGACGGCGCGCCCGGCATGGCCGACGGCGCCGGTCCCTCGGGCTCGCCCAGTTCGGGCCCGGCCAAGGCGCCCGGATCGAACCCGTCCTGGATAGGCGCCGGCGACACGTCGAAGGGCGGCGTGCGCGGCCGGCTGCGCAACACCGAGACCGGCCTGTGCGTCGGCATCGTGGGCAAGAATCCCGTGAAGGGCACGGAGGCCGCGCTCACGCCGTGCTCCTCGGCGGCGAGCCAGGAATGGTCGTACGAGGACGACGGACTGCTGCGCGACCTGGCCGCCCCCGACCTCTGCCTCGACTCCCACCTCGGCTACTCGGTCCAACTGGCGCCCTGCACCGGCGAGTCGCAACCGGGCACCAAGAACGTGCGCTACGACTTCACCCTCCAGGGCACGGTGGTGCCCCGCTGGAACCAGGACCTGGCCCTCACCCCCGCCTCCGCCAAGGGCGAGGCGTCCTTGGTCCTCAAGGTCCGCAAGGAGGAGTCCGACCAGCACTGGACGATGGACACCTCCTCGCCCTCGCTCCAGATGGAGTCGGTCAACTGGGACTCCGCCGGACAGACGAGTACATCGTCGGGTCAGGCCCCTCCCGAGCCGTCGAAGTCACCGTCGCCGACCGTGCCCAAGTCGTCGCCCCGGCCCTCGGCACCCGAGCCGACGCCCTCGGCCTCGTCACCCGCCCACAGCTGCTCCCCGTACTACTACTGCGCGCCACCTAGCGGACAGTACGGCGCGCCCGGGTACGGCTACGGGTACGGCTACGGCGGTTATGGCGGCTACGGCGGTTATGGCCATGGCGGTTACGGCGGTTATGGAGACGGTGGCGGCCGGGGTGGCCACCGCTGACCCGTCCGGGACGCTCACCCCGACTGCGGCCAGGCCACGCGTGCCTGGCCGCGGTCGTTTTCGGAGTGGTGGTCGGCGTCGGAGGCGTCAGGAACTCGCCGTGGCCGACTGCGAGGCCGCCGTGCCCAGGAACTCCGACCAGCCGCCGAGGGGCGACTGTCCGGGGTTGAGGGTGCGCAGCTTGCGCAGTACGGCCGGGTCCTGGGCCTCCAGCCACTGGACGAGCTGGCGGAAGGAGACCAGGCGCACGTCGTCGTGCCCGGCGATCTGCTCGATGGCCTGCTCGACCGCGTCCATGTATATCCCCCCGTTCCAGCGTTCGAAGTGGTTGCCGATGAAGAAGGGGGCGCGGTTGCTCTCGTAGGCGCGGCGGAAGCCGGCGAGGTAGCTGTCGCGGGCCTGGGCGCGCCAGGCGTCGTACATGGACTTGTCCCCGAGCGGGTTGGCGTGGGACTGGTTGGCCATCAGGTTGTAGTCCATCGACAGGACCTGGAAGGAGTGGCCGGGGAAGGGTATGGACTGCAGCGGGAAGTCCCAGACCTTGCCGCCCTGGACCTTGCCGGGCCACATCTGCAGGCCGCCGGGGCTGCTGGCGTCGTACTTCCAGCCGAGGGCGGCGGCGGTCGGCAGCAGGTTGGACTGGCCCTCCAGACACGGGGCGCGGCCGCCGATCAGCTCCTTCTCGTAGTCGAAGGGGAAGGGTTCGAGGTCGGTGAAGCCGGTGTTGGTCTTCCACTCGGTGACGAACTTCTTCGCCTGCGCGATCTCGCTGCGCCACTCGGCGGGGGACCAGCGGCGCACCCCGTCCGCGCCGCAGAAGTGGCCGTTGAAGTGGGTGCCGATCTCGTGGCCCTCCAGCCACGCGGCCCGGATCTGCTGGATCGTGGAGTGGATGTGCCGGTCGGAGAGGTAGCCGATCGCGGAGGCGCCCACGGGGTGCTGGGGCGGGCTGTAGAGGTGCTTCTTCGACTCGGGCAGCGTGTAGATGCCGCTGAGGAAGAACGTCATCGAGGCGCCGTGGTCGGCGGCGACCTTGCGGAAGCGGGAGAACAGCTTGTTGCTGAGCTCGCCCGCGCCGTCCCAGGAGAAGACCACGAACTGCGGCGGGCGCTCGCCCGGCTTCAGCCGCTCGGCCTTCGGCTGCTTGGGCTGGGCCCCGGTGTCGGCGGTGGAGCCGTCGCCGATCAGCTTCGGCTTGGGGGACTTGCCGCTCGTGTCCCCCTTGGCGCTGCTGCCGACGGACCAGTCGTTCGCCGAGCAGGCGGTGAGCGCGCCCAGGCCGCCCAGCGCGCCCGTCGATGCCGTCGCGGCCAGCAGACGCCTGCGTGAGATGCCGGTCATGATGAACCCCCGATGTCCTTGGTCCGGCTCCCGCCCGCGGGCGGGAGCTTCCGTTCCTGTGACGCGCCGCTCTGCGGGGTGCGTCAAACGGTGTGATGCGTGGATGGTCGGGAAAGGTCGCCGGGACCGGCACGTGTTGCTGTTCCGTGACAAACCGTTCCCAGCCAACCGGGTCAGCGCGGGCCGGAGGAGAGCGGGACCGGCGGGGTCAGGCGCCGGTGCCTGACCGGACGACCGTCAGGGACACCGAGGAGGCGTTTCCGGACACCGGTACCTCGCCCCCCTTCCACGCCACCTCGAGCGGGTCCCGCTCGTCGGGCGGCGTGACGATCAGCGTGGCGGCTGTCGCCGTCTTCGCGCCGCTGATCTCCGGATTGGAGAACGTCAGCCCCGCCCACGCGCTCCGCCCCGGCGTCAGCGTGACCGTCGTCGGCGTACCGGCGGAGCGCTTCGGGTCGGGTCCGAGCTGGTTGCCCGACGCGTCGACGAACGCCGCTCCGGGGAAGCCGCGCAGGGTGCAGGTGCGGTGGGAGATATTGGTGAGGACGACGGGGAAGTTCTCCTGACCGGCGCCCGGATCGTTGGCGCCGACCGTCGCGCGCAGCTCCGAGGTGTGGCACCGGGTGCTGCCGGACGAGCCGCTCCCGGTCGAGGACGAGGACGAGTTCGAGGTCGACGACGAATTCGAGGCCGCCGCCGATGGCGTGGCGGAACCGGTCGGGGCGGCGCCCGTACCGGTGGTGTCCGTGGTCTTGTCGCCGGAGGCCGGCTCGGCCGTCCCGGAGAGCTTCTGCGGAGGACTGGCGGCGCCGTGGTCGGTGCCGCAGGCCGTGAGGAGGCCGAGCAGCGCGACACCCGCGACCAGCGCTGCCCTGTGGGTGGGGGAGGACGGACGGCGGACGGGAACCGCGTCGCCGGGCCGGAAGGTCGCCATGTCAACACTCCTTGGAATTCACCGCACGCGCCCTGAATCGGCGTGCGAACGGCGCTCTGTGCGCCGTCACCAGTTTCCGATGCTCGGGCAGGCGAAAAAGTTCGCGGACTGGAGGCGCGATTTCCGCGGATGCCGGGACGGGGACCGCGATCCGGGCCCCGGCGCCGTTCGTCAGCCTCCCACTCGTCAGCCTTCGGCGCGTCAGCTTCCCGCGGGTCGGCCTCCGCCCCGTATGGAGCCGAGTACCCGGTCGGTCGTCGCGCCGTTGCCGGCGGTCTGGCGGATCTGGACGTACAGCTGTGGCTGCTGATTCCCGCCCGCTGAGGTGAGCCCCGCCTCCGTGAGCGAGCCATGGCTGCCCGGACAGGCGTTCCAGGTCCGGATCAGCCCGTGCCAGCGCGTGCCCGTGTAGGTACGGCTGCCTTCGTAGTGGCAGTCGGCGTGGGCGATCGCCCCGACCCTGCCGCGCACGTCGCCGTGTTCGCTCAGGCCGACGAACACCCCGTCCACGTCCGAGGCCAGGTCCTGCCACTTCGCCAGGTCGTCCGCGACGGCGAGACCCGGTTCGTGTGTGTCCGACAGGCCCACGGTCCGCGGATTCCACCCGGAGTCACGCAGTTGGCGGCCCCACCCGTCCGGAACCTCGACCGAGACCTGTCCGGAGGCGTCCTCGACCGTCACGGACGGGGCGTGGGACCGCCGTGTCATGAGTGCGGTGGTCACACCGGCCGCGCCGACCACGACCGCGGCGGCCACGGCCACCAGCACGGTCCGCCGACGGCGTCGGGGCACGCGGACCGTCCCCATCGACACCTGTTCGGCCAGCCGTTCCAACTCCACCGCCAGGCTCAGCGCCGTGGGCCAGCGCCGCTCGCGGTCGGGTTCCATGGCGCGCAGCAGCGCCCGCCGCACGTCCGGGGCCAGATCCGTACGGAGCCGCTCGGGTCGTACGACCTTGCCGGGCGGCCCGGGGACCGACCCCGTGACCAGGTGGTAGCCCAGGGCGCCGAGGCTGTACACATCGGCCCGCGCGTCGATGCCCGAACCGGGCTGGGCCTGCTCGGGCGGGGTGTAACCCGCGGAACCCGCCGCCATCGTCAGCCCGGAGGCCTGCGCCAGGCTCTTGGCGAGCCCGAGGTCGGCGAGCAGGACGCGGTCGGCGCCGCCGGACGAGGTGCGCAGCAGTACGTTGGACGGCTTGATGTCGCGGTGCACGATCCCGGCCTCGTGCAGCGCGGCCGCGCCCCGCGCCGCGAGGGCCGTCAGCCGCAGCGCCTCGGCGATGGGCAGCGGACCGGCCTCGATCCGGTCGGTGAGGGTGCCTCCGTCGGCGTACTCCATCACGAAGTAGGGCCTGCCGTCGGGGAGTTCACCGATGTCGTAGACCTGGACGACCCGGTTCGAGTCGGCCTTGCGCAGCAGCCGGGCCTCGGAGAGGAAACGTTCCCGGACGTCGAGGTGGTCGGCCCAGTTGTCGGACAGTACCTTCAGGGCTACGACTGCCTCGAGCACCTCGTCGTGGGCGAGCCAGACGACGCCGAAGCCACCCGCGCCGAGACGCCGGTCCAGACGGTAGCGGCCGATCCGATCGAGGGGATCCCTCAGCATGGACAACCCGCCGGAAGGACCGTGAGCCGGTGGGTTCGACCACGGTCGGGATGGCCTGGTATCTGTTCACCAGCGGGCATTTGCTCTCCAGGGCGGGGCGGATGCCACGAGCGCAGCGCTGTGGCCGCTGTCCTTGGACGGGTTGCTGCTCCTGGCAACGGTCGGGCTGTTGAAGCCTACCGGTCACATCGGCCGCCGAGCACGCGCCACCGTGTGGAGGGCGCTCCTCCTCGGTGTCGGGGTCTCGCCGACGGCCAACACCCGGGGGACGGGAGAGGATCGGAGAGCAATCCGCGGGAGTTGTGGCGAAGCTGGGCCGACTGGCTTTCGCCGATGGTGATTCCGGTGTCGGATCACCCCGTGGGCGCGAGCACGGTCGTGCGGCCTCCCAGCGTGGCGGAGAAGTGGTCCGTGACCTGCTCCAGTGCCGTGGCGGCAGCGGGCGCGACGGTCAGTGCGCCGTCGTCGCCGACGGTGACGTCCTTGTCGAGCGTGAACCAGCCGGGCACGATGTGCGAGGCGCCCATGGAACTCAGCACCGGACGCAACGCGTAGTCGATGGCCAGGACATGGTCCGTGCTGCCGCCGGTGGCCAGCCGCTCACGATCCAGGCCAGGCGTGCCCGATACGGCCGACAGCGCCGGCGCGGGGGTGTCCGCAGGTTCCCCGAGGACGAAGACGCTCTCCCGCAGCCGCCGCAGCACTCGCTCGGCCACTTCGGCGCCCTGCGGTTCGGCGGCCTTGGCGACCAGCGAGGACGGCCACGAACTCGCCGCCACGCGGCTCAGCCGGAGCGCCCGCGGCGCCTGCGTGTGGGTGCTGATGTCCTCGACGTAGCGCGCGTACCAGGCGGTCTCCGCCGCGGGGTCGGGCGGCGGGTCGTCGTGGTCGAAGAGGATGCGGTACGCGCGGCGCCAGCGGACCCGGCCGTCCAGCGCCGCACGCAGGCGGCGGAAGACGGGCTCGGACCCCCCAGGCCCAGGGGCACATCGGGTCGGTGTACTCCACCACCTCCACCGCGGGGCGGTCCGGTACGACCGTCACGCGGTTCCCTTTCCGCCCAGCCCCGCGCCCGCCTCGGCGGGCAGCAGCGCGGCCAGGGTCGTCCCGCCCAGGACCGCGGCGGCGTCCGCCTCGACCTGGCGCCACACCCCGGGCAGACCGGACGCGGGGCCGGGGTAGTCGAGCCCGGCCAGTGACTCACCCCGCAAGGTGATCAACTCGCCGTCCACGGCGCGCGCGACATCCAGGAGCGTGATCTCGTCGGCCGGCCGGCCGAGCCAGTACCCGCCCTCGCAGCCGCGCTGACTGCGCACCAGACCGGCCTTCCGCAACTCGCCCACCACCGACTTCAGGAACCGGAAGGGGATCTGCTGGGAAGAGGCGACGGCCTCGCACGTGAGCGGCCGGGCGGGTTCGCGGGCGAGCTCCAACAGGGTCCGCATGGCGTAGTCCGCCTTCGCGGAGATATGCATGCGCACATCATGCCCGACAAGGCGCCCGTCACGAGGGCTTCCATCGGTCCCCCTCCCGCATTGCAGGAACGTTGCCGCAGGTGAAGGACAATGGACACCTCTTGACATCCTTTTCCGGGCGACTTTAGCGTCCCCACCCATGAGCGAGCCGTTGACGACCCCCGGCGAAGGATTCCACCCCCATCTCCACGACACCGCCGGGCATCCGGTGGCGCCCCTGCACACCCGCCTGCACCACATCCGCGCCGACGCTCTCGACGGCGACACGGCACAGAGCGGAGGCACGCGCAGGTTCGCCGCCGTCAGCGGCAGGTCGGTCGGCTCCGAGAAGCTGTGGATGGGCCAGACCCACGTCGCCCCCTCCACTTCCTCCTCCGACCACCATCACGGCGAGTCCGAGACCGCCATCTACGTGGTGAGCGGTCACCCCGAGTTCGTCTTCCTCGACGACTCGGGCCCGCAGTCGCGAGAGGTGCGCCTGCACACGTCTCCCGGGGACTACATCTTCGTCCCCCCGTTCGTGCCGCACCGCGAGGAGAACCCGGACCCCGCCGAAGAGGCCGTGGTCGTCATCGCCCGCAGCACGCAGGAGGCGATCGTGGTCAACCTCCCACAGCTGTACGCGCTGCAGCCCGGGGAACCCGAACCGCCCCGGGGTTGACAGAGACCTTCCAGGACCCGAGGGGGCGGCCCGCGTTCGACGAACCGGTCCCGGGGCACGTCGCGCCCGTCCGCCCTTCGAACACCGCCGGGCGAGCGCATGCAACTATGATGCCTGGCCTCTGATCGACACCGAGGGGAGCACTCAGTGCAGGACGCGGCGGCGACCGAGGAGCTCGCGCTGCGCGCGGCCTCGGGCGATCCGGCAGCCCTCGACCTGCTGCTCCAGGGAATCCGGCCGGAGGTCGTGCGGCGCTGTGGGCGCTTCCTGCCCTGCCGCGAGGACGCCGAGGAGGCAGCACAGGACGTCCTCCTCCAGGTGGCGCGGAAGGTCACCTCGTTCGAGGGGCGCAGCCGGTTCAGCACCTGGCTCTACACGGTCGTGGCCAACTGCGCCCGTCAGAAGTACCGCGAGCTGAAGCGGCGGGCCGCCGAGCAGCCGGACGTCATCGACGCCTCGCAGCACGTCGACCCGCGCACCACGAGCGTGATCGCCGGCTCCCGCATCGACCTCCTGGAGGCGCTGGAGCGCCTGGAGCGCGAACACCCGCATCTGGTCGCGCCGTTGGTCTACCGGGACATCTGCCAGCTGGAATACGCCGAGGTCGCCGAGCGCGTCGGCATTCCGCTCGGCACGCTCAAGTCCCGGCTGCACGAGGCACGCAGGCAGGTCAGACCCTGGCTGGTCGACGCGTCCTGACGGGGCACCGGCCACCGGTCGCGGTCAGCTGTCGCGCGAGTCGCCAACTGGCCCGAATCCGGCGCCGGTTGTGGCGCAAGGTAAGAGGTTGATGATAAGTCGCGGCAGGGTCTCCCGCCGGCCTTGATCATGTCTGTACTGTCCACCGTTGTGTCGAACGGCAGTCGTTCAATGACCGTTCTACGCGCGCAGATCGGCGCCCCGCACCGCCCCTTCCCCCGCCCCCACCCATGGAGGAATGCCGGATGCTCACCCCCACAAGGCCCCGCCACAGACTCGCCGTCGCCCTCACCGCGCTCGGCGTGCTGCTCACGGGAGCCGCGCTCCAGACGACCACCGCCGCCCCCGCGCACGCGGCCACCACCCACCGCGTCCTGTTCGACAACGGCCACGCGGAGACGGCGGGCAACGCCGACTGGATCATCTCCACCAGCCAGCCGAACCCGCTGAGCGAGGACTCCTCGCCGTCCTCCGAGACCGACTGGACCGGCGCGCTCTCCTCGTGGGGCGTGGCCCTGCAGAAGACCGGCGACTACAGCCTGGACACGCTGCCTTCGGGCTCCAAGCTCACGTACGGCGGCACCTCGGCCACCGACCTGTCGAAGTTCGACACGCTGGTGCTGCCCGAGCCCAACACGCTCTTCACCACGGCCGAGAAGACCGCGATCATGACGTTCGTCAAGAACGGCGGCGGTCTGTTCATGATCTCCGACCACACCGGGGCCGACCGCAACAGCGACGGCTACGACGCGGTGAAGATCCTCAACGACCTGATGACCAACAACAGCGTCGACTCCACCGACCCGTTCGGCTTCTCCATCGACTCGCTGAACATCAGCTCGGGCTACCCCGCGGCGATCAGCGACAGCACCAACGCGGTCCTGCACGGCTCGTTCGGCACCGTCACCAAGAGCCTGATCGCCAACGGTACGACGGCCACGCTGAAGCCCGCCGACAACTCGGCGGTCAAGGGCCTGCTCTACCGCTCCGGTTACTCGGGCAACACCGGGGCCTTCTTCGCCACCAGCACCTTCGGCAGCGGCAAGGTCGCCTTCTGGGGCGACAGTTCGCCGATCGACGACGGCACCGGTCAGTCCGGCAACACGCTGTACGACGGCTGGAACGACACCGGCGCCACCAACGCCGCGCTCGCGCTGAACGCCACCGAGTGGCTCTCCTCGTGAGTGAGCCGGGCCTCGTGAGTGAGTGAGCAAGTGAGCCCGTGGCCCCTGGTGCGCGTACACCAGGGGCCACGGGCTCGGTCGTGTCCGGTCAGCGCTGGGTGTAGATGAAACCGATCTTGTCGACCTCGTCGCCCGTGCGGCCGTGGAACCCGGCGATCTGCCAGCCCGACGCCGCCGTACGGGTCACGCAGTCCGAGGTCGTCGTACCACCCGCCAGGCTGTTGCCGAGGTTGGTGGTGAACTTGGCATAGAAGATCCGGGTGTTGCCGTCCTTCACGCCCTGGCACAGCTGCGCCGAGGTGACGTACTCGCCGCTGCCGAGCGTGAGCGACGAGGCGGTGCCGCCCGTGCCGCCGTGGGTCAGCGTTGCGCCGTTGCTCAGCGTCAGGCCCATCTGGTCGACGCGCGAGCCGCTGCGCAGGGTGAGGGCGGTCGCCCTGGCCCCGGCCGGCACCCTGTCGATGTCGTTGAAGTAGTCCCCGTGCGGGCCGCCGAACTGGTCGCTCAGCTGGAACGCGGCGTTGCGCGACCAGGTGAACTTGGCGGTGATCGGGTCGTGGTCGGAGAGCATCAGCCCGTCCGAGGTCAGGAAGCTCGCGTGCTCGTTGTTGTAGCTCGTGGCGTCGAGCGTGACCAGCTTGCTGCCGCGGTAAAGGATCTTGTCCACGACCTCGCAGGTGTTGGGCACGGTGGCGCCGGTCTGGTCGCAGACCAGCGCGTCGCTGCCCTTGGTGGGCGGGGTGCCGCCGCGGATGAGCTTGACCCAGGCGTCGGTCAGGCCGTTGGCCGCGCCGAACTCGGCGATCGTGTCGCCGGTGCGCGTGTAGCGGGTGTTGGTGTCACCCATGACCACCACGGCGTTGCCCTTGGAGTGGCTCCGGATGAAGGCCGTGAGCTGGTTGAGGTTGTCCGCCCGCGAGGCCAGGTCGCCGTCGTTCGTGCCCGCGTTGGTGTGCAGGTTGTAGAAGTCGACGTAGACGCCCTCGGCCAGCCGCTCCCGCATGAACGTGAAGCCCTTGGGGGTCAGGCAGTCGCCCGAGTCGATCTGGCACGAGTTCCAGTGCACCCGCTCGAAGTCGTCGGTGTCGTAGGAGATCTTCGACAGGGTGTTGAGCCCGCTGCCGATCCCGGCGCCGCCGCTGGTGGGTGTGCGGTAGGCATGCGTGGTGTCACCCGCGTAGAGATAGGCGTGGTAGTTGAAGTCCTCCTCCACGTGGACGATGTCGTAAGGGCCGAGCCGCTGCCCTATCGCCGTGGTGCTGGTGTCGCGCGGGGTCGAGGCGCTGGAGAGGCTCTCGGGGAGTCCGGCGACGTTGTAGCTGAGCACGTTGAAGGTGCCCGAGTCGGCGGCCGCCGCGGCGGGGGCGGTCGCCGTGAGTCCGCTGAGGGCCGCGGCGGCCGCGGCCAGAGTGGCGAGGACTCTTCGGAGAGGTGACATGGGGGTGTCTCCTGAGGGCTGGGGACAGGGGATGACGAGGCGTCAGTAGCCGACCGAGAACGTGGCGTCGGCCTTCTCGGTGCTGGTGGAGATGGGATCGATGCGCAGGACGAAGTCTGCGTGGCGGATGTGACGGTCCGGATAGTTGAAGGAGCGGAAGGATGACCAGGAGGTGTCGGCCAGGCCCGCGGTCCGGTAGAACGTGGCGTCCTGCGCGAACGTCGTCGTGCTGTCGTTGACGTCCAGCCGCAGCTGGTAGTCGTAGTGCCTGAGATAGCGCGTGGGATGGCTGACGGACTGGAAGGACACCCCGGAGCTGTCGGCGAGCCCCGGCACGAGCTTCCACTCCGCGTCGGTGTACGGGTCGAACGGGTAGGCGTCGATGCGGCCGACGTAGTTCGCGTGGCGGAGGTAACGGTCCGGGTAGTTGTAGGACTTGACGCGGTTCCAGCTGGGCTTGCCGTACGCCGCCACGAGGTTGTCGTACTGGGTGGCGGTGATCGGCTGGATGGTGCCGTGCTTGGAGTTGACCGGCTGGGTGTAGAGCCGCTGGTCGACCGCGGTCCAGGTGCCGGCGGCGAGGTCGTCGGCCTGCCAGGCGTAGAAGACACCGTTCGGGGTGTAGGTGTCTCCCCAGAGGTACCAAGTGGCCGACGTCTGCGACTTGACGAGGATCGGGGCCTCGGTGCCGCCGTGCGCGACGGGCGTGCTGAACACGGTGAAGCTGCCCGGATCCAGGGAGGCCGACCTGGCGCCGACCAGCGTCTGGTCCTTCTTGAAGTAGAGGTAGTTGACTCCGCCGACGCCCACGGCCAGGTCGCCGTCGATGATGTCGTAGCCGGGGTCGAAGAAGACCCGCGCTGTCGACGCGGTCACGAAGTCGGTGGTGTAGTTCACCATGATGACGTTGTGGCCCGTGGAGTTGACGGCCGAGTAGATGATCCCGTACTGGCCGCGTCCCGCGTCCCAGTACGCCTCCGGAGCCCAGCTGTGGGTGGCCATGTCGTGCAGCTTCAGTCGCCGGTAGCCGGTGAAGGAGCGCAGATCGGTGGAGTCCCAGACGTGGATGTACTGGCTCTGCAGGCTCCAGTCGGTGCCCTTGAGGTCGGTGGCGAGCACGACGAACGTGCCGTCCCGCTTGCGCAGGATGAACGGGTCGCGCAGGCCGCCGGTGCCCCCGGTCGGCGTCACGACCGGGTTGTTCTGGTTCAGCGGCATCCACTGGAGTGAGTCGGTGCTGACGGCCAGGTGGAGGCCGTAGTCGTCGCCGAGGCCGTTCGGGGACTCGGTGAAGTAGCCCATCACGTACGCGGATCCGGTCGCGGCACGGGCGGACGGGGCGCCGATCGCGAAGGAGGCGGTGAGGGCGGCCATCGCGCCCAGCACGGTGCGGCGGGACGGTTGAAGGGGGCTGGGGTGGTCGCTCATCAGCTTCTTCTCCCTCTCTTCTCGGCTGTGGCTGTGGCTGTGGGTGCGGCTGCGGATGTGGATGTGGCGCTCATGCCCAGGCCGTCGCGGGAACGAAGGAGCTGTCCTGACGGAAGAGGTCGGTGCCGTCCGACACGTCCACGCGGAGCTGGTAGTTGTAGTGGCGCAGGTAGTGGCCCGGGTAGTTGTACGACTCGAAGCGGACGGCGCCGTCGGGGGTGCCGGTACGGATGACGAACGTGGCGTCCCTGGCGAACGTCGACGTACCGTCGTTGGCGTCGAAGCGGGCCCGGAAGTCCCAGTGGCGCAGGTAGTCGCCGGCCGCGTCCCGGAAGGAGTACGCGTTCGCGTCGGCGAGGCCGGGCACCACGGTGAAGGTGGATGCCTGCTTCTCGGCGGTGGTGCTGGAGCTGGTGACCACGGGCAGGTTGAGCAGCGCGGACTGCTCCTGCCAGGAGCGGGTGGAGTAGTTGCCCGACCGGAAGGAACGGGTGACACCGGTCGCCAGGTTCACGCCGCCGGACACCGTCTCCTTGATCACGGTGAAGTGCCGGGCCGTGCCGGAGATACCGGGCAGCTTCTTCGGGGCGGTCCAGGTCGCGAAGGTGTCGTAGCTGTCGCTGTAGTAGTAACTGCCGTCGCCGTAGCCGTCGAAGAAGATCCGCCAGGCGCCGTTGTCGAGCTGGATCACCGAGGGACCCTCACGGGTGCCACCCCAGCCGGCCCAGTCGCCGGTCCGGGTGACGGTGTACGGCCCGGCCAGGCTGGAGGCGGTGGCGTACTCGATGTACTTCGTCGTCTCGTTCTTCGGGAACGCGTGGTAGGTGGAGCCGATCCTCACGATGAACGTGTCGATGTGGTTGGTGCCGATGCCGGACAGGGCGACGGGCGAACTCCAGGCGGTGAGCGTGGAGTTGACGGCCCTCATCACATATGGCGTGAAGATCCACTCGTCGTCGGTGGTCGAGCAGGACACGATGATGTTCACGCTGCCGTCGCTGTCGACGAACCACTCGGGGGCCCATGCGCGGGACAGACTGGTGATCGGGACCGTGTAGTCGTACAGGAAGGTCCAGCTGGCCCGGTCGGAGCTGCGGGCGAAGCCGATCGTGGTGCTGACGTCCTGCCAGGTGTGCGTGGTGTAGGTGATGTAGTAGTAGCCGTCGGTGTGCTTGAACACGCTGGCGTCGCGGATGCGGTTGCTGGGCGGGGTGTAGGCGGAGGACTTGACGAGCCGGAAGTCGGTCGCGTCGTCGGACTGGTAGACGTTCACGGTGCCGTCGTCGCTGTTGAGGAACGGCACGATGGTGTAGCGGGTCGCCGAGCCGTGGGCGGGAGCCGCCGCGGCGGCCGAGCCGAGCAGGCCGGGCAGTTCGCCCAGCACGAGTGCGGTCGCGGGTATCGCGACCATCGCGCGCAGCAGACTGCGGCGGGACGGGTTGAGCGGCGTCGAGGACGTGTTCCGGTCGGGGGTGGTCATTTCTGCGGCTCTCCTTGTTTCTGGTGATCCGGATGGGGGCGGCGGCTCCGCGTCCCCATCCGTCCTGCGCGCCGTCGAGGTGGCGTCGCCTAGGCCTGGGCCAGCGCGGCGACTTCCTCGGCCGTGAGGGTCTTGCCGTACACGCGGAAGTCGTCGACCGCACCCCTCAAGAGGGGGTCGGCGTACTGCGACCTGCCGAGGTACCCGACACGGATGTGGTTGCCGAAGTAGCGTGGCTCCACGTTGACTTGGGTGTTCCTTCCGGCCTCCCGCCCGTCCACGTACAGGACGGCGGTCCCGCCGCCGTACGTCACCGCCACATGCACCCAGCGGTCGGTGGGCAACGGCGCGGCGTCGATGCGCTGCTCGGCGCCCGCGCCCCCGGCGGTGATGGCGTAGCGGAGGGTGCCGTCGCCGCTGAGCGGGGTGAGGAACATGTTGGCCGTGACGCCGGTGCCGAGGTCGAACACCCGGCTCCAGACGCCGGGTTGGCCGTCCAGCCGTACCCAGGTGGCCAGCGTGTAGACGGCGGCGCCCGCGAGGAGGTCCTCGGCCAGGCGTATGTGTCCGTCC
This sequence comes from Streptomyces sp. NPDC090798, assembly GCF_044768965.1. Classification (NCBI taxonomy): domain Bacteria; kingdom Bacillati; phylum Actinomycetota; class Actinomycetes; order Kitasatosporales; family Streptomycetaceae; genus Streptomyces; species Streptomyces sp. NPDC090798. The sequence goes on along the minus strand of NZ_JBIVXA010000002.1, from coordinate 217,717 downwards.
GTGCCGTCGAGCGTCACCGCGCCGCCGTCGGCGCCGGTCGTCGTCCAGGCGGCACCGCCGACGAGCTGGGCCGCCTTCCCGTTACCGGTGGCGTCGGCGGCCGTGGTCCCGGAGGTCTCGTCGAAACGGTGCCAGGCGGCGAACTCCGGTGGCGGGGTTGGTGGTTCGCCGGTCTGCCAGTAAACGGAGTAGTGCTGATGGTGCACCCGGGAGATCGGCAGCAGTGAGACGTCCTCGCCGTCGGCGCGAGCGGTGAACCGCAGCGGGTCCTGCGACTCCAGCCGTACGGATCCCGTGTCCAGGCGCGGCAGCCACGGCGTCGCCCGGTTCCCGTACGCCCCTGCCAGCACCACCGGGCCGTGCAGTACGGCTTGTACGTCGGGGTCGTCGGGCGTGGGCTCGATGACCGTGCGCAGGGGCAGCGACACCTCGACCCGGTCCCCGGCGCGCCACTCCCGGTCGAGGGTCAGCCAACTGCCGGGCTCCGGACGGTCGGGCAGGGGGCGGCCGTTGAGCGTCGCCCGGGCGTCCGCGGCCCAGGACGGGATACGGACGAGGAGCTGGTGCGCGGCCCGTCCGGCGGTGACGGTCAGCACGGTCGACGACCGGTCCGGGAAGGAAGTGTTCTGCTGCCAAGTAATGTTTCTGTCCCGCCAGTTGACCTGCGACGGAATGAACAGGTTCACCAGCAGGCGGTGCCGGTCGTGCGAGTAGACCGTGTCGGCGAACTTCGCCTGCGTCTCCATGCCGGTGCCGTGGTCGCAGGAGAAGTTGTCGTAGTCGGTCGAGTACGCGTCCGGGTCGGTGCCCATGAAGGACGGCTGCCGCTTGAAGGCGCCGGGGCCCAGGCCCGTGTAGTAGATGTTGAAGCCGTGCGCCGAGTCCGGGTCCTGCTCACCGAGCATCTGGTTGAACAGGGCGCGCTCGTAGTAGTCGAGCAGATCGGTGCGCTGAGGTGCGTGGAAGTGCAGCAGCCGGGTCAGCTTCAGCATGTTGTAGCTGTTGCAGTTCTCGCAGGTGTTGTCGGACAACTGGCCCGCGATGACGTCCGGTGCGTGAAAACCCTCTCCGTTGCTGTTCCCGCCGATCACATAGGTGTGGTGGTCGGTGACGATCCGCCAGAAGTTCTCGGCGAGCGCGCGGTAGCGGTCGGGCAGACCCTCCTCCCACAGACGCAGGGCGCCGACCATCTTGGGGATCTGGGTGTTGGCGTGCAGCCCCGCGAGCCTGTCCTCGTTCCTGGCCAGCGGATCGAAGACGCGGGCGTGCGTGAAGCGTTCGGCGACGGCAAGCCACTTGTCGTCGCCGGTGAGGGCGTACAGATCGGCGAGCACGTCGTTCATGCCGCCGAACTCCGTCTCCAGCACCCGCTGCATCTGCTCGTACGACAGCGGCTCGGTGCGCCGGTCGACCCACTCGGCCTGGCGCAGCACGACGTCGAGAGCCTGCCCGCTGCCGGTCAGCCGGTGCTGCTCGACCAGCCCGGCCATGATCTTGTGGATCGTGTAGTACGGCGCCCATACGCCGGTCCCGGCTTCGAGGCGGTCGAAGAAGCTCTCCGGGAACGCGGACAGATAGCCCGCGCCGAAGCCCGCGGCGGGGGAGGCGGCCTGGCACTCGGCGAGCGCCGCGACGAGCCGGTGGCCCTTGTCGCGCAGGGCCCGTTCCCCGGTGTTGGCGTAGGCGAGGGCGAGCCCGGAGAGCAGATGGCCGGTCGAATGGCCGCGCAGCTCGACGCTCGGGCCCTCCCAGCCACCGCACGGCTGGGCGTTGCTGGGCAGGCCGACGTTCGTACGGAAGGTGTGGAGCAGCCGGTCGGTGTCCACGAAGCGCAGATAGGCGGAATTGCGCTGCTGGTTGGCCCGGAAGGCGCTGTCCAGGAGGGTCACCGAGCCGAGGGGGAACGGCTGGACGGGAGCGGTGGCGTCGTGGGCGACCGGGGCGCCCGAGGTGTTGGTCCCGGTCGAGGCGTGGGCCGTGCCGCCGCCGGCCGCGGCCAGGGTCATGGCGGCCGTGGACGTGCCGGTGACAGTGAGGAAGTGACGTCTGCCGAATGGGGGGTTCACAAAGACCTCCGCATGCCGAAGAACCGGGCGGTGGTGTCCCTTCACCGCCCTACTCTCGTTCGAAATACCGAATGTTGTGCGACATGCTGTGCAAAATGCGGTGCGAGGCATCACGGTAAGGGCTTGCTGGGTGATGTGAATAGTGCTTGTGATGAAGGAAGTTGGTGCGAGGGGACTACGGGCTCACAGGGGCGGGCGGCGGCCGTGGTGTGCCGGGTGTCGGCGGCCCTGTCTAGGGTGTTCCGCGTGACGGAGAAGACCAGGGAGAAGACCAGCAGACCGCTCGCCGTGTTCGACCTCGACGGCACGCTCGCGGACAGCGCGCACCGGCAGCGGTTCCTGGAGCGCAAGCCGCGGGACTGGGACGCGTTCTTCGCGGCCGCGCCGCAGGATCCGCCGCTCGCGGAGGGGGTGGCCCTGGCGTTGCGCAGCACGGAGGAGTGCGAGGTGGTCTATCTGACCGGCCGTCCCGAGCGCTGCCGCCGCGACACCGTCGAGTGGCTGGCCGCGCAGGGGTTGCCCGAGGGGCGCGTCTGGATGCGACGCGACGACGACCGCAGGCCCGCCCGCCGCACCAAGCTGGATGTCCTGCGCCGGCTCGCGCGCGACCGCGAGATCCACGTCCTCGTCGACGACGACGAACTCGTCTGCGACGAGGCGGAACGGGCCGGCTTCCGGGTCGTCCGAGCCCGCTGGGCCACGGCGTCCGCGGCACTGAAGGACGCACAGGAGCGGGAGGGACGGACCTAGTGCCGCGGCAGGCAACGTTCGCCCCGTCGCGACGGGGCGAACGTTGCCTGTTGCGGCACTAGGTCCTGTCGTGTGGAGCAGGTCGCCTCGCTTGCGGCGTCTGATGAGTGCAGATGTGCGTGCTGGGCCCCGCGGCCCAGGCATGATCCAAACGACAGGCCCTGGGGGGCTGTCGGGGGGAGTTGAGGGCGTGCCCAGAAGTTGCCCCACGGTGGGCTGGGCGGGCCGGGGCCTCCTCCGCGGAGAGGAGACGGAGCAGTTGACGCGGCTCGGCGAAGCCGAAGGCTTCCGGTCCGGGGCCGCGCACGGCTTGGCCGACTGCTCCGGCCGGGGCTTCGGCGTGCGGCGGCGCCGCTGGGGGCACCGCAGGCCGGCCGGGTTCGGCCCGTCCGGTGACGCGGACTGGTCCGCCCGAGATACCGCTCCCCAATGGGCCGCCCTGCCTGGGGCCCCGCTTTCGAGGGGCCCCAGGCAGGGCGGGCCGCGGGACCTCCCGGGGCGCCAGAAGGGGGACCCGGTGCGGCGGATGCCGATGCCGGACGGGGCTCAGGCGCCGTCCTCCAGGCGGAAGCCGACCTTCAGGCCGACCTGGTAGTGCTCGACCTCCCCGTCCACGATCTGCCCCCTGACCTGGGTGATCTCGAACCAGTCCAGGTTGCGCAGGGTCTGCGAGGCCCGGGCGATCCCGTTGCGAATGGCCTTGTCGACGCCCTCGTGGGAGGTGCCGACGATCTCGGTGACCCGGTACGTGTGGTCGGACATGCGGGTGCTCCTCTCCGCCGTGGCGGGGGTGCCACGCGTCACTCCACGGTGCCTCACGGCGCGGCGGTGCGCGAGATGTCGGGGCGCCGTGGGTGACCCAGGGACTGTCGTTCGGATCAGGCCTGGGCCGCGGGGTCCGGCACGCGCATCTGACCCCGCTCACCGGAACCGATCAAGCGCCGTCTCCTGAAACGACCTGATCCGGACGACAGGCTCTCACCCGGGTGGCCCACCGTCGAGGTGGGCCACCCGGGCGGGTGTCAGCGGGCCACGCTGAGCGACAGGGCGAAACGGCCCTCGCGGTCCGTCCACCAATGGGCCAGGTCGAGCCCGGCGGCGCCGAGTTCGCGACGTACCCCCTCCTCGCGGAACTTCGCCGAGATCTCGGTGCGCAGTTCCTCGCCGTCGGCGAATTCGACCGCGAGGTCGAGCGCGGGGATCTTCACCGTCTGTTCGGTCAGCGACCGCAGCCGCATCTCGATCCACTCGTGCTCGTCGTCCCAGAGGGCGACATGGGCGAACGCGTCGGGGTCGAAATCGGCGCCGAGCTCGCGGTTGACGACGTGCAGCACGTTCTTGTTGAACTCCGCCGTCACCCCCGCCGCGTCGTCGTACGCGGCGACCAGCACCGACTCGTCCTTGACGAGGTCCGTACCGAGCAGCAGCGTGTCGCCGGGGGAGAGCAACGCCCGAACGGACGCCAGGAACGTCGCCCGTTCGGCGGGCAGCAGATTACCGATGGTGCCGCCGAGGAACGCCACGAGCCGCGGCCCCGGCGTCCCCGGCAGCGCGAGGCCGCCCGTGAAGTCGGCGATCAGCGCGTGCACGCCGAGCTCCGGATGCTCGTCGATCAGCGCCTGCCCGGCCTGGGTGAGGGCACTCTCGCTGACGTCGACCGGCACGTACGTGTGCAGCCCCGGCAGCGCGTCGAGCAGATGGCGGGTCTTCTCGGACGAACCGGACCCCAGCTCGACGAGGGTGCGCGCACCGGTCGTCGCGGCGATCTCGGGGGCCCGGGCGATCAGGATCTCGCGCTCCGCCCGGGTGGGGTAGTACTCGGGCAGCTCGGTGATCCGGTCGAACAGCTCGCTGCCGTGGGCGTCGTAGAACCACTTCGGCGGCAGCGTCTTGGGGGTGTGGGTGAGGCCGTGCAGGACGTCGGCGCGCAGCGCGGCGTCCGTGGCGTCCTCGGGCAGGGTACGGGTGAGAAGGAACGGGCTCACGTGCGGGGCTCCTTGGTGCGTGCGGATGCCAAGGGGGCGTGCGCGCCTTCCTGCGCGTGCGGGTCCTTGAGCGGGGTGAGCAGGACGTCGGTGCGGCTCGCCGCGAGCAGCGTGCGGTCCGGCACCTCCTGCCAGTGCGGGTCGTCGTCGTACGGCTCGGACGCCACGACGGTGCGGCGGCCGGGCTCGGCGAGGTACCAGAGGGTGTCGCCCCAGGCCGTCGCGGTGATCGTGTCGCCGTTGATGAGCAGCAGGTTGAGCCTGGACCCGGGGGCCGCCTCGGCGACCTCAAGGACGGTGTCGGCCAGCGCCTCGCCCTCGCTGTCACCGGAGCGCAGCCGGTGCAGGAGCAGCGCCCAGACGAGCGCCGAGTCGCAGCGGGCCTCCAGGGACAGCAGTTCGGCCGGGGGCAGGCTTGTCACCAGCGGGGCGAGGGAGCCCGGCCAGCCCCGTACGGCGCCGTTGTGGCTGAACAGCCAGCGGTCCGCGGCGAACGGCGCCGCCGCGGCCTCCCCGTCCGCTCCCGCCACGGTGGCGTCCCGTACGGCGCCGAGCAGCGCCGTGCTCCTGACGACCCGGGCCAGGTCCGCGAACGACTGGTCGCCCCAGATCGGCCCGGGGCGCCGGTAGCGCGCTGGCACCGGATCCCCTTCGGCGTACCAACCCACTCCGAAACCATCGGCGTTGACCGTCCCGTGCCGCTGCCGGCGCGGCGCCCACGACTGCCGGAACAGACTGTGCGGTGGTTCCACGAGGAGTCGGCCGAGCGGCTCCGGCGGTCCCAGGTAGGCCAGGTGACGGCACATCAGGCGTTCCCGTCGCGGGCCGTGCGGAACCCGGAGAAGATCTGCCGCCGGATCGGGTAGTCCCAGTTGCGGAACGTCCCCCGGCAGGCCACCGGGTCCACGGCGAACGAACCGCCGCGCAGCACCTTGTACTCCGGACCGAAGAACACCTCCGAGTACTCCTTGTACGGGAACGCCGCGAACCCGGGATAGGGGTGCAGGTCGCTCGACGTCCACTCCCACACGTCACCGATCAACTGCCGTACGCCGAGCGGTGACGCCCCCGCCGGATAGCTGCCCGCCGGGGCCGGACGCAGATGGCGCTGACCGAGGTTGGCGTGCTCGGGGGTGGGGTCGGCGTCGCCCCACGGATAGCGCGTGGAGCGGTCGGCCGCCGGGTCGTGGCGGGCCGCCTTCTCCCATTCGGCCTCGGTGGGCAGCCGGCGCCCCGCCCAGCGGGCGTACGCGTCGGCCTCGTACCAGCTGACGTGCAGCACGGGTTCGTCGGGCGGTACGACCTCGGTGACGCCGAAGTGACGCCGCAGCCACTGCCCGCCCTCGCGGCGCCAGAACAGCGGCGCCTCGATGCCGTGCGAGCGGATGTGGGACCAGCCCTCCGGGCTCCACCAGCGTTCGGTGTCGTAGCCGCCGTCCTCGATGAAGGCCTGGTACGCGGCATTCGTCACCGGAGTGGTGTCGATGTAGAAGGGCGGGACCTCGCGTCGGTGGGCGGGACGCTCGTTGTCCAGGGCCCACGGTTCGGTGGACGTGCCCATGGTGAACGGGCCGCCGGGGACCAGGACTTCGGCGGGTCCGGTGAACGGCGGCGCGGGAGCGGGGTCCGGCGCGGTGAGGGCGGCGGGTCCCCTGCGGAGCTGATGGGTGATCAGCATCGTCTCGTCGTGCTGCTGTTCATGCTGCGCGATCATCCCGAACGCGAAGCCCGCCTCGGTCAGCGGCGTGCCCCGGAACGCGGTGCTCTCCAGGACGTCCAGTGCCCGTCCGCGTACCTCGGCGGCGTACTGACGGGCCTCGGCGGGCGGCAGCAGTGGCAGCGAGGGCCGCTCGGCGCGCGGATGCTCGAACGCGTCGTACAGCCCGTCTATCTCGGGCCGCATCGCGTCCCGCCCGGCGACCGCGCGCAGCAGCCACAGCTCCTCCTGGTTGCCGATGTGGGCGAGGTCCCAGACCAGCGGGGACATCAACGGCGAGTGCTGCGCGGTCAGTTCGGGCTCCTCTACGCAGGAGGTCAGGAGCGCGGTGCGGTCGCGGGCCGTGGTCAACGCGTCGAGCGCGCGCTCCCGGAGCGACTCCGGGTCCGTGGGTGATGCGGGGGCGGTCATGTGCTGCTGTCCTTCCCGTCGAGCTGACCGTGGGACCGGCCGTGGTGACCGCCGGCCTGGTCATGGTCCTGATCACCATCGGCCTGATCATGGGTCTGACCATGGAATTGGCTGTGGAAGCGGCTCAGCAGATCGTCGGCGGGGCAGCGGCCCCGGGCCACATAGCGGTCCGTGAACTCCGCGACGGCCTCCCGCACCTCGGCGGTGGCGCCCAGGCGCGGCAACGCCTCGGCGGCGGCCGCGAAACAGGTGACGGCGGCCTCACGCAACTCGGGGTCGGTCAGGCCGTACCGCGCGGCGTCGTTCCACAGCGGGTTGCACGGAGCGGGCCGTGCCTCGGCGCGCTCCGCGAGGGGCTTGACGGTCCGGTAGGCGACCTCCGCGGCCTCCGGGTCGTCGAACAGTGCCGCCGTCACCGCCAGCGGCACGATCCACCCGTCGTCGCCGGGCTGCGCGTCGATCATGCGCAGTTCCAGATGCCCGCGCGGGCGGACCGGCGGGAACAGCGTCGTCAGGTGGTAGTCGAGATCCGCCCGGTCGGGCGGTGTCTTGGACCTGGTCCACGCCCGGAAGGTCAGGTCCTCCGGTACGTCCCAGGGGCCGTCGGGCGCCCGGACGCACATCACCGGCGCGTCCAGGACGCGCCGGGCCCAGGCGGCGCGCGGATCGCCGCCCAGCGGGGGCGCGGCGGACCGTCCCGGGTCCATGGCCGCCCACAGGGACTGCCGCGTGGAGCGCCAGCCCGTGTACCGGCCACCGGCCACCGGCGAGTGCGCGAACGCGGCCACCAGGACCGCGCCGAGCTGGTGCGCCAGCCACCAGCGGCGACCGTGCCCCAGGGGGCCGGGCTCCTCGTACCCGGCGTCCAGACACACCTGGACGGAGGCGGAGGAGCACATCATGGCCCGCCCCTCCGGGCCCGCCCGGTCGAGGTAGCGCTCCATGGCGTCGTAGCGCGGCTCATGGAGAAAGCGGCTCGGGGGGTTCCAGGGATCGTGGCCGTACCCGCTGAGGCCCAGATCCGCCTCGCGCAGTACCGCGCGTACCGCGTCGAGGTCGGCCGAGACGGACCCGATGCACTCCATCAGGGAGGCGGCGGGAAGGGAGCTCAGCTCCAGCTGTCCGCCGGGTTCGACGGTGAGCGCCGAACGCAGGGGCAGGGTCCGCAGTGCGGCGTACGCCGCTCGGAGTCGTTCGGGTGATGCCGGGAGCTGCGGCTGCCGCAGCTCGTGGACGAGCCATTCCACTTCGACACCGAGGGTACGAGGCGGTCCGGTCTTGAAGCAGATGCCTCGGACCAGCGCCTCCACCTCGGCCTCGGTGACGGCGGAGCGGCGCTCCGTACAGTCACTCACCGAATCAGACATGTCGGGATCCTCCTGAGATTCCACCATGCCGCCGGCCCGTCGTCTGTGGTGCCGGACCGGCATCGCTCGTCCCACCCAAGACCCTCTTGGCGGTTCGCACAAGGGTGCAAATCGTCGCTCGCGGGTTCCGGAGGCGCTGTTTGCCGGGCCGCGAGGCGCTGTTTACGAGGCTGGGAAATTGCGTTGCGCCGTAGGACCAGCATCGCTCACGATGCGTTCATGAGCACGACGGGGGAATCTGCGGGGGAATGACGGGGGAGATCGCGAGGGGCGTCCTCGTGGCGCGCACGGGGGTCGCGCCATGAGCGCGCGCCTGCGCGCGCACGCGCGGCAGACGGAGGAGATCGTCGCGGCGGGCGGGTACCGCGCGTCCGACGGACGCGCGGTGTCGATCGCCGCGACGGTCGAGGCCGCGCGGGCGGGAACGCGCGTGTACGGCCCCGGACCGGTCGGAGCGCCGGCCGGCGGCCCCGCGAGCGCGCCGCGTGAAAGCACGCTGTTCGAGGTGACGGGCGAGAGCAGTCTGGAGGCCGCTCGACGTCTCGTGCGGCTCGTGCGCGAGGACGGAGGTCGCCCGGCGGACCCGGTCGCCGTCCTGAACTTCGCCTCGGCGCGCAACCCGGGCGGCGGCTTCCTGAACGGCGCGCAGGCTCAGGAGGAGGCCCTGTGCCGGGCCTCCGCGCTGTACACGTGTCTGCTGCGGGCCCGGGAGTTCTACGACCACCACCGCGCCCACCGGGATCCGTTCTACACGGACCGTGTCATCCACTCACCCGCCGTGCCCGTCTTCCGCGACGACCGCGGAGGTCTGCTCGACGAGCCGTACACGGTCGGATTCCTGACCGCCGCGGCCCCCAACGCCGGAGTCGTCCTGCGCACGGCCCCGCAGCGCGCGCCGGAGCTGGGACCCGCCCTGGCCGTACGCGCCGAGCGTGTCCTGGAGACCGCCGCGGCCCACGGCTACCGCCGGCTGGTGCTGGGTGCGTGGGGCTGCGGTGTCTTCCGGAACGATCCGGCGCAGGTGGCGGGCGCGTTCCACGACGTGCTGGTCAAGGGCCGCTTCGAGGGTGCTTTCGGCCATGTCGTGTTCGGGGTCCTGGACCGCACGAGGGATCAGGCGACGCGAGGTTCATTCGAGCAGACGTTCGCATCTGAGCTCCGGAGGTCGGCGCCGGGCCCCGCTTAGGCGCGGGACCGAGACACCGTCCGGCGCCACCGCGCGCCCGGCCGCAACGCACCCGCAGCCGACGTGCGGGCGCTCAACGCCACCCGTACCGCTCCTGCAACCGGCGCACCACCGAGTTGAACCGCATCCGGTCCAGCGCACAGGCCTCCCGCCGCATCCCGTCCTCGTGCAGCCGCAGCACCCGGTCCACATCCACCCACGAGTCCCGCCCCGACCGGTCCCACGGCCCGCTCCCGATCGGCACCCACTCCCGGTCCCCGTCGTGCCGCTTGCTCGACAACTGGACGGCGAGCAGCGTGCCGGCGTCCTCGCGGGCGACGACGAGCACCGGACGGTCCTTGCCCCGCCCGTCGTTCTCCTCGAACGGCACCCACGTCCAGACGATCTCGCCGGGATCGGGGTCGCCGTCGTGCGCGGGCGCGTAGTGCGTCCGCACCCGGCCCACCTCGCGGGGTTCGGCCTCGGTGGTCGCGGAAGGGCCGTAACGGCCGGGAACGTCTTCGGCGGTGTCATCGGTAAAGGCAGTCACGCGGCCCACGTTAGAGCCTGCCCCGTCCAACCCGCCGAGCGGGTGGCCGAGATGGTGCCGCGGTCGAGCAGCAGGCGGCGGAACCATCGAGGACCGCCGACGAGGGCGCAGGCTCCGCGGGCGGGTTGAACCGTCCGCGGAGCGCGGACGACGAGGGCCTGGAACACCCTCGTCGCCCCGCCGGGATCAGTCCCCGGCGTTCTCCTTCGGCATCACGCCTTGCCGTCTCCCTCCACCGGCACCTTCTCCGTGCGCGGCGGCACGACCCCGTTGAGTCCGGCGGCGCCGTTGCTCCCCGTACCGTTGCCGGCCGTCCCGTCCTGGTTCATAGACGAGAGCAGCTGACGGGCGAGGCCGAGGCCCGTGCCGCCCATGGTGAGCGCCTTGGCGAACATGTCCGACATGCCGTCGGCGCCGTTGAGCAGCACCATGTGGTCGACGTTCCCGAACGCGCTGGCGCCCGCCTGGACGATTTCCGGCCAGTTCTCGGCGAGTTGCTGGGCGACCACCGCCTCCTGGTTCTCGGCGAGGGCCGCGGCCCGCGCCTTGATGGTCTCCGCCTCCGCGAGACCCTGCGCCCGGGTCGCCTCGGCTGCCGCGAGACCCTTGGCCTGAGCCGCCGCGGCCTCGGCCTCACCCGTGGCCCTGGTCGCCGTCGCGGCGGCCGCACCCCGGGCCTTCGTCGCCTCGGCCTCCGCGTTGGCGGCCGTCTTGACCCGGTTGGCCTCGGCCGCGGCCGCGAGCTCGGTCTCCCTGGCCTTGGCCTCAGCCGCCGAGATACGCGCGTCACGCTCGGCCTCGGCACGGGCCCGCGTCTCGTAGGCCTGGGCGTCCGCCGGCTTGCGGACGTCCGCCTGGAGCTGCTGCTCGCGACGGAGGGCGTCGAGCTCGGCGATCCGGGTCTCCTGTACGACGACGTCCTGCCGGGCCGCGGCGTCCGCGAGCGGTCCGGCCTGTCGCGCCTTCGCCGCCGCCTTGTCGCGCTCGGCCTGGTAGCCGGCCTGGAGGATCTCGCTGTCCCGGGTCGCCTCCGACATCCGTGCCGCGGCCTTCTGTTCGGCCTCGGTGGCGAGACGATTCGCCTCCGCCTGCGCGATGCGCGCGTCCCGCTGCACGGCGGCGGCGTGCGGCATCGCGAGGTTCTTGATGTACCCGGTCGGATCCTCGATCTCGTGGATCTGCAGCGAGTCGACGATCAGACCGAGCTTCTCCATCTCCGTACCGCACGCGGCCCGGGTCTGGCCGGTCAGCTTCTCCCGGTCGCGGATCATGTCCTCGACGGTCAACCCGCCGACGATGGACCGCAGATGACCGGCGAACACGTTGTGCACCCGCTCCGACATCATCTTCTGCTGGTCGAGGAAGCGACGCCCCGCGTTGGCGATCGACACGAAGTCGTCGCCCACCTTGAAGATGACCACGCCACGCACCTTCAGCGGAATGCCCTGGGTGGTCACGCAGTCCACGTGCAGCTCGGTCTCGTTGAGGTCGAGCGAGATCTTCCGTACCGCCTGAACACCCGGCAGCACCAGCGTGCCGCGCCCCGTCACGATGCGGAATCCCATGCCCTCTTCAAGGCCTTCGGTCCGATGCTTCGAACCGGAGATGATCAGTGCTTCGTTGGGCTCCGCGACACGCCACATGAGCTTGAAGACCACAACGATGAAGATCAGTGCGAGGACAACCGCCCCCGCCACGACGCCGACAACCATCGGCATACGCCCCCTTTGCATGGTGCCCTATCGGCACCGAACGAAGGGAGTGTGCTCCTGCGCAAGACCGGGGTACAGACGCTGACGGATCCTTGTTGCAATCTTGACGCATACCGCTCTCACCTGGGGTGGAGCGTGCACAGACGAGCCGTCAACTGTCGTACGCGGCCGATACGTACACCGTGCGCGGCGGCAGGTACTCGACCACCATCACCACCGTGCCGCGCTCGATCCGCTCCTTCGCGGCGGCCGGGTACGCGAGGAAATGCTCGGCGCCGCCGCGGACCCGGACGATCACCTCACCGACGAGCCCGGGTCCGACCGTGCCGGTCACCCGTCCCATCAACCCGACCATCGACGCATCGTCCATGGGCCCAGCGTACGGCCGGAATTCCCTGGTCAGTGCCTTCGCGCCGAACTCGTTCACCGGCACGTGCCCCGAACTCGCTCACCGGCACGCGCAGTGAACTCGTCTACACCGCTGGGGAGTCCGCGGGCGCCCCGTGCGGCGGCCAGTGTTCGTGCCAGCGCTGGTCGGCCTCCAACTGGGCGGCCAGGGAGATGAGCAGCGGTTCGCTGTTCGCCGGACCGAGGAGCTGGGCGCCGACCGGCAGGCCGCCGTCGACGAAACCCGCGGGGACGTTCACACCAGGCCAGCCCAGGATGTTCCACGGCCAGGCGTAGGGGCAGGCGGCGATCATGGCCCGGTCGGTGCCGAGGCCGCTCAGGTTCGCCATCGAGCCGATGCGCGGCGGGGGAGCGGCCGTCGTGGGCGCGAGCAGGACGTCGTAGGTGTCGAAGAGCGCGCCGATCCGCCGGTGCAGGGTCGCCTCGGCGCGCCGGGCCACGCGCAGGGGCGCGCCGCCGAGCAGTCGGCCGAGCCGGGCCGCGCCCAGGGTCCGCCGGTCGAGGAGGTGCGGGTGCGGCAGGTCGCGCACCCGCTCGGCGATCCCGGCCGTCGCGCGCGGGATGAACGTGAGCCCGATCTGCCCGTACCGCGGCTCGGCCTCCTCCACCGTGTGGCCGAGCGCCGCGAGCCGCTCCGCGAGCGCGACCACCCGCGCCCGTACGACGGGGTCAAGGCGTGCGGGAAGCGCCGTGAACGGCGGTTTCAGCGACAGCGCGATCCGCAGCCGGCCCGGCTCGCGGCCCACCGCGTCGGACACCCGCAGCGCGGACGGGCGGTGCAGATCGCCGTCGTGGTTGCCGCTCGCCGCGTCCAGGAGCAGGGCCGCGTCCGCGACCGTACGGGCGAGGGTGCCGTTGACCGTGATGCCCTGGAAGGACTCCGCGCGCGGCCAGGTCGAGATCCGGCCGCGCTGCGGCTTGATGCCGATGAGGTGGGTCCAGGAGGCCGGGATGCGGACCGAGCCCGCGCCGTCCGAGCCCAGTGCCGCCGGGACGAGGCCCGCCGCGACCGCCGCCGCCGAGCCGCCGGACGAGCCGCCCGGGGTGTGCTCGGCGTGCCAGGGGTTGCGGGTGGCACCGAAGGCGGGCCCCTCGGTGAACGGCCACTGGCCGAGCTCGCAGGTGTTGGTCTTGCCGATGACGATCGCGCCGGCCGCGCGCAGTCGCCGTACCGCCTCCCCGTCCTCGGCCTCGGGCGGGAACACACCCCGGCAGCCGAACGCGGTCGGCTCGCCCGCCACGTCCATGTCGTCCTTCACCGCCACCGGCACCCCGAGCAGCGGCCTGCGCACTCCGGCGGCGAGTTCCCTGTCCGCCGCGTCGGCCTCGGCGAGGGCCGCTTCGGCGCGCACCACCCGGAAGGCGTTCAGGGAGTGCTGCGTCGCCTCGATGCGCGTCAGCGCCCGCTCGACCAGCTCGCGTGCGCTCACCTCCCCGTGGGCGAGGGCGCGCGCACACTCCGCCAGACCTGCGGCACGGTCGTGAGTCATACGTGACCACCTCCGGAGCACGTCGTCTACCGCACGGTAACCGCACCACGGGCCATCCCGCACGAGATGCGGAAGTTCCCTCGCGCGAGCGGGTGTTCCGGCGTGACGGGCCCACGAGGTTCCCCCGGCGCGAAGCGGCGCCCGGGGTTTCTGCAAGGATGCGGGACGTCATGGTGCAGATACCGAAGCAGCCCGTCCCGCCGACGCCCGCGCAACGACCCGTGCCGACGAGTGCCGATGTGGCACGCCTGGCGGGCGTCTCCCGGGCCACCGTCTCGTACGTACTGAACAACACCAGCGCCGTCCGGATCAGCGAGCCCACCCGCCGCCGCGTCCACGAGGCGGCCAAGGAACTCGGGTACGTTCCGCACGCCGCCGCCCGTTCCCTGCGCGCCGGACACAGCCGAATGGTCCTGATGCCTACGCCGAGCGTGCCCGTGGGACCGCTCTACAGCCAGTTCCTCAACGAACTTCAGTGGGCGCTGGGCCGTCTGGATTACACGGTCGTGCAGTACGGCAGTGTCGGCCTGCACGGCGACGAGGCCGCCCGCGCCTGGGCGGAGCTGCGACCGGTCGCCGTGCTGGTGCCCGGCAGCGACCTCGGCCCGCAGGGCGTGGCCGTCCTCAAGCGCTCCGGAGCCCGGGCCGTCGTCACGCTCGGCCCCGAGCGTGTCGAGGGCGCGCACGCGCTGCTCATGGACCACGACAAGGTCGGCCACAGCGCGGGCGTCCACCTGCTGGCCCGCGGCCGCCGCCGGATCGGCGTCGTGGTGCCCGAGGAACCCGGCCTGGAGATCTTCTCCCAGTCCCGGCTCGACGGCGTACGCCGGTCCCTGGCCGGCACCGACGCCACGGCGACCGCGCTGCCGCTCGCGTACGAGGAGGGGGCCGCCGCCCGGCTGGCGGCGCGCTGGCGCTCGCTCGGCCTGGACGCCGTGTTCGCCTACAACGACGAGTACGCCATGCTGCTGATGCGCGCCCTCCAGGAGGAGGGCGTCGGCATCCCGGACGAGACGGCCGTCATCGGCGCCGACGACCTCATGCTCGGGCGGCTGCTGCGGCCCCGCCTCAGCACCGTCCACATCGAGCTGCCGTCCGGGCGCGACCTCGCGGAACTGGTCGACCGTGTGGTGCGCGAACCGGGCGCGGCGCCCGAGAGCCACGAGGTACTGGGCGCGCGGGTGGTGCACCGCGACTCGACCTGAGAGAGGCTGTAGCTGGTCCCCGGCCGCATCCGACCCTTTCCGTCCCGGTGCGGCCTGATCGGGTACGGGAGGTGCGCCATGCGGACCACGGTCGGCATCATCGGCGGCGGCCCCGCCGGGCTCCTGCTGGCCCGGCTGCTGCACCGCGAGGGCATCGACTGCGCCGTCCTGGAGAGCAGGTCGCGCGCCTACGTCGAGCACCGCCAGCGCGCCGGGATGCTGGAGCAGGGCACGGTCGACGCCCTGCGCGCGTGCGGAGCCGCCGACCGTCTGGACGCCGAGGGCCTGATCCACCACGGCATCGAGCTGCGCTTCGACCGCGAGCGCCACCACATCGACTTTCCCGCCCTCACCGGTGGCCGCACCGTCACGATCTACGCCCAGACGGAGATCGTGAGGGACCTGATCGCCCTCCAACTCGCCGCAGGACCACCGCTGTTGTTCGAGGCCGAGGCCCTCGTGGTCGAGCGCCCGCGGAGCGACGCGCCGGTCGTACGCTTTGTGCACGAGGGCCGTGAACAGGCCCTGAGCTGTGCCTACGTGGTGGGCTGCGACGGTCACCACGGTATCTCCCGGAGCGCCTTCCCCGCTGACGGGAGCCGTACGTACGCGCACGACTACCCGTACTCCTGGCTCGGGATCCTCGCCGAGGTGCCGCCCTCCGGCGAGGAGTTGATCTACGCGCGCGGAGCCGGCGGCTTCGCCCTGCACAGCATGCGCTCGCCGGCCGTGTCCCGGCTCTACTTACAGGTCCCGAACGGCACCGATGTCGCCGACTGGCCCGACGAACGCGTCTGGGACGAACTCGCCGCGCGCTTCGCGGTCGACGGCGACTGGCGCCTGGGACGCGGCCCCATCACCTCCAAGTCGGTCACGCCGATGCGCAGTCACGTCCACGAGCCGATGCGTCACGGCCGGCTCTTCCTCGCCGGGGACGCCGCGCACATCGTGCCGCCGACCGGTGCCAAGGGTCTCAACCTCGCCGTCTCCGACGTACGGGTGCTGGCCCGCGGACTCATCGAGGCGCATCGCACGGGATCAACCCAACTCCTCGACCGCTACTCGGACTTGTGTCTCGAGCGGGTGTGGCAGGCCACCCGCTTCTCGTACGACATGACTAGGATGTTGCATGCTCAACCAAATGGGGATGTCTTCGACCACCGGATCCAGCTCGCCCGGCTGCGCCGGATCACGGCATCCCGCCACGCGGCCGCCGAACTCGCCGCGAACTACACGGGACTGCCGCTGGGACCGTGAACCGTGAGTCCCGGTGGTGAACAGTGAACGATCGGAGAGCCGACATGCCGCTGCTCGACCCCAGGACCTGGCAGTCCCGCACCCTGGCGGGCGGTGAGTACGCCGTCACCGAACCCGCCACCGGCGAGACGCTGGCCACGGTCACGCTCGCCGCCGCCGAGGACGTCGCCACGGCCGCGCGGGACGCCCGCGCCGCCCAGGCCGAGTGGGCGAAGGCGCCGCACTTCGTCCGCGCCGCCGTACTGCGCAAGGCCGGCGACCTGTTCGCCGCGCACGCCGACGAACTGCGCGAGTGGCTCGTGCGCGAGTCCGGCTCCATCCCGGGCAAGGCCGACTTCGAACTGCACGTCGCGGCCCAGGAATGCTACGAGGCCGCCGCCCTCGCCTCCCGCCCCAGCGGGCAGATCCTCCCCTCCGAGGCGCCGCGCCTGTCGTACACCCGACGCGTCCCGGTCGGTGTGGTGGGCGTGATCTCCCCCTTCAACGCCCCGCTGATCCTCTCGATCCGTTCGGTGGCCCCGGCGCTCGCGCTCGGCAACGCCGTCGTCCTGAAGCCGGACCCGCGCACGGCCGTCTGCGGCGGTCTCGCGCTCGCCGCCGCCTTCGCCGAGGCGGGACTCCCGGAGGGCCTGCTGCACGTGCTGCCCGGCGGTCCGGAGGCGGGCCAGGCGCTGGTCGCCGACCCGAACGTACCGGTGATCTCCTTCACCGGCTCGACCGCCGCCGGACGCGCGGTGGGCGAGGCGGCGGGCCGCCTCCTCAAGCGCGCCCACCTGGAGTTGGGCGGCAACTCAGCGCTGATCGTCCTGGAGGACGCCGACATCGACGCGGTGATCTCCACGGCCGCGTGGGGCTCGTTCTTCCACCAGGGACAGATCTGCATGACGACGGGCCGCCACCTCGTCCACGCCTCCCTCTACGAGGAGTACGTCGAGCGGCTCGCCGCCAAGGCCGACTCGCTCGCCGTCGGCGACCCGCACCGCGAGCAGGTGCACCTCGGGCCCATCATCGACAGCGCCCAACTCGCCAAGATCCAGGGGCTGGTGGAGTCCAGCACGGCGCGCGGCGCGAAGCTCGCGGCCGGCGGCACACACGAGAGGCTCTTCTACCGCCCGACGGTTCTCGCGGGAGTCGACGACGCGACGCCCGCGTACACCGAGGAGGTCTTCGGCCCGGTGGCGCCCGTACGATCCTTCGCGGACGCCGAGGAGGCCGCGGCCCTCGCTGCCGCGGGACCCTACGGCCTCTCACTGGGCATCGTCACCCGGGACACCGCGCGCGGCCTCGACCTGGCCGAGCGCATCCCGACCGGGATCGCCCACATCAACGACCAGACCGTCAACGACGAGGCCGTGGCCCCCTTCGGCGGGATCGCCGCCTCCGGCACCGGTGCCCGCTTCGGCGGTGAGGCCAATCTGGAGGCTTTCACCGACGTGCGCTGGACGACGGTGCGCGGAGATGTGGCGCCGTACCCGTTCTGACGGAAGGGTTGTGCGGACCTACTCGTTCCTGCGGCCCTGTGGACCTACTCGCCCTGAGGAGTCTGCTTGGCCTGCTGCTCCGCGATGGACTTGCGGACCTCGTCCATGTCCAGCTTCCGGGCCTGTCCGATGACGTCCGTCAGGGCGGCCTCGGGCAGTGCCCCGGGCTGGGCGAAGATCGCGACCTGGTCGCGGACGATCATCAGTGTCGGGATCGACTGGATGTCGAAGGCGGCGGCCAGCTCGGGCTGCGCCTCCGTGTCGACCTTCGCGAACACCAGGTCCGGGTTGGCTTCCGCGGCCTTCTCGTAGACCGGCGCGAACTGACGGCACGGCCCGCACCAGGAGGCCCAGAAGTCGATCAGGACGAACTCGTTGTCCGTGACCGTCTGGTCGAAGTTCTCCTTGGTCAGCTCCATCGTGCTGCTCATGGCGTGACTACCTCTTCCTGATGTCGGGCCTCGGGCCTCGGGGCGAAGCCGCTGTTCACAACGCCGTCCCTGGGCGGCGTATTCCGCGCGCGTACCCGTGTGGCCACCGCGCACACCAACAACCAGACTGGGCCCATGACGGAAACGGAATCCATCGCGTACGACGTCGTGGTGCTCGGGGCCGGGCCCGTGGGGGAGAACGTCGCCGACCGCGCCCGCGCGGCCGGCCTCTCCACCGCGGTCGTGGAGAGCGAGCTGGTCGGCGGCGAGTGCTCGTACTGGGCCTGCATGCCCAGCAAGGCGCTCCTGCGCCCGGTCATCGCCCGCGCCGACGCCCGCCACGTACCCGGCCTCAGCCAGGCGGTTCAGGGCCCCCTCGACGTCCCCGCGGTCCTCGCCCACCGCGACTACTACACCTCCCACTGGAAGGACGACGGACAGGTCGGCTGGCTGGACGGCATCGGCGCCGTCCTGTACCGCGGACACGGGCGCCTCGCCGGGCCGCGCAAGGTGACCGTCGACGGTTCCGACGGCGAGCAGCAGGTGCTCACGGCCCGGCACGCGGTCGCCGTCTGCACCGGCACCCGCGCCCTGCTCCCCGACCTGCCGGGGCTCGACCAGGTCCGGCCCTGGACCAGCCGTGAGGCCACCAGCGCACACGAGGTGCCGGGCCGCCTCATCGTGGTGGGTGGCGGTGTCGTCGCCGTCGAGATGGCCACGGCCTGGCAGGCGTTCGGCTCCCAGGTCACCCTCCTCGTCCGCGGCACGGGACTGCTGCCCCGCATGGAGCCCTTCGCCGGTGAGCTGGTCGCCGAGTCGCTGAAGGAGGCGGGCGCGGACGTCCGCACCGGCACCTCGGTGACCGCGGTGACGCGCGAGGGCTCCACCGTGGTGGCGCTCACCGACACAGGCGACCGCATCGAGGCCGACGAGATCCTCTTCGCCACCGGGCGCGTGCCCCACACCGACGACCTCGGCCTCGACACAGTCGGGCTTGAGCCGGGCTCCTGGCTCGACGTCGACGACAGCCTGCGGGTCACCGGCAGCGACTGGCTGTACGCGGTCGGCGACGTGAACCACCGCGCGCTCCTCACCCACCAGGGCAAGTACCAGGCCCGGATCGCGGGCGCCGCCATCGCCGCCCGCGCCGCCGGGGTGCCGCTCCTGGAGACCGATCCCTGGGGCGCGCACTCGGCGACCGCCGACCACGGGGCCGTCCCCCAGGTCGTCTTCACCGACCCGGAGGCCGCGGCCGTCGGCCTCTCCCTCGCCGAGGCCGAGCGCGCGGGCCTGCGCGTCCGCGCCGTCGACGTCGACATGTCCTCCGTGGCGGGCGCGGGCCTGTACGCGGACGGCTACCGCGGCAAGGCCCGCATGGTCGTCGACATCAACCGCGAGATCCTGGTGGGCCTCACCCTGGTCGGCCCCGGCGTGGGCGAACTCATCCACTCGGCGACGATCGCCATCGCCGGCGAGGTCCCGATCAGCCGCCTGTGGCACGCGGTCCCGTCGTACCCGACCGTGAGCGAGGTATGGCTCCGGCTGCTGGAGAAGTACCGGGACGCGTAGCCGGCGTCGGTCATTCGGGTACGGCCGCTTGAGATCGACGGGCCGGGACCGGCCGTTGGAGCTTCGACGGCTTGAGGCGCCGAGGGCGTGGGCCCCGGCCCTCCGGGACTGACCGGCTGGATTCACTCGTTTGGCGTCCGCCGCTTGGACCCCGGCGGCTTCGGGGTTCGGCCGCGTGGGGGTGCGGCCGTCCGGGATCGACGGGTTGGGCCCGGTCGTTCGGGTGGCGGGGGCTTGGAGGGGGCTTGGCGGGGGTTCGGGCCCCCGGCGGGTTCCGGTTGGGCCGGCTGGATTGACCGGCCAGGACCGGTCGTTCGGGCCTCGGCGGTTCGGCCCCCGGGGATTGGGCGTCGGCTGCCTGGGATTGACGGGCCGACGGCGGCCGTCTGAGCCCCGGTGGCTCCAGGCCCGGGGCCGTCCGAGGCGGGGCGGCTGAGACCGGCGGCTCCGGCTGTTCGGGCTCCGGGCCGGTTTGGGCCCGGGCTTTCCGGGGCCGACCGCCCCCGGCTCGACCGGCTCGACCGGCTCGACCGGCTGGATCAGCCGGGCCGGCCCCCGGCGCCGGGCCCGGAGGGGCGTCCCCTTCTCAGTCAGATCGGTCGCCCCCGGACCGCCGGGCCGCCCGCGAGGCGGCACCCCGTCGCTCCCGCTGCCGGACACCCTTCGCCGGAGTGGCCCTCGCGGCGCGCGCCCTCAGCCGGGCAGGGCGAAGCCCAGTGCCGCGGCGGCCTCCGCAGGCGTCGGCTGCGTCCAGCGTTCCGCCATCGCCTGGTTGGAAGACAGCGAGCGCAACTCCGCACGGTCGAGGTAGAGCATGCCGTCCAGATGATCCGTCTCGTGCTGGACGATCCGCGCGGGCCACCCCGTGAACACCTCGTCGATCGCCCGGCCCCGCTCGTCCAGCGCCGTCAGCCGCACCTCGGCGTGCCGGGCCACCACGGCCTGCCATCCCGGCACGCTCAGGCACCCCTCGAAGAACACGGCCCGCCCCGCGCCCACCCCCTCGTACGACGGATTCACCAGTACCCGGAAAAGCTGCGGCACCCGCCCGCGCACCACCCGCACCTCCTCGGAGACCGGTGCCGGATCCTCGACGACCGCGATCCGCAGGGGCACGCCGACCTGCGGTGCCGCGAGGCCGACGCCCGGCGCCGCGTGCATGGTGGCGCGCAGGGCGGCGACGAAACGGGTCAGGAGCCCCGGGGCGAGCTGGCCGGCGAAGGGCTCGGCGGGGCGGCGCAGCACCGGGTCCCCGGCGGCGACGATGGGCAACGGGCCTTCATGGGCGAGGAGTTCCTCGACCAGGTCGCTCAGGGGGCGGGAGGCGCTGGGGTCACGTTCGGATGCCATCGAGCCAGGATGCCAAGACGGATCGCGCCAAGCGAGGCGGCGCCAGGGGCGTCTCCCGGGTCCCCGCGTCCGCGCGTGTGACTCAGACCACATGACGCCCCGGGAACTCGACGCCTCCGCGCCCCGACTTCTGGACCGCCACGGACCACTCCCGGCCGAAAGCCCAACTCCCCGCCCCACAACCCGAGTCCATCCCCGTCCCCGCCCCCGCTGCTGTCCGCATTCCCATCCCCGTCCGACCGGAGAAGCCCGCCCATGTCCACCGCTCCCACGACCACGACGGACGCGTCCCCCAACCCCGTCGCCCCGGCGCCCACCAGAAAAGCACCCCTGCGCCCCCTGATCCTGCGTCTGCACTTCTACGCGGGAATACTCGTCGCCCCGTTCCTGCTGGTCGCGGCCCTGACCGGCTTCCTGTACGCCGCCTCGTACCAGGCCGAGAAGATCATGTACGCGCATGAGCTGACCGTCCCGTCCGGCGACCACAAGCTCCCGCTGTCCGAACAGGTGGCCGCCGCCCGCAAGGCCCACCCGCAGGGCGTGGTCTCCGCCGTACGGCCGTCGCCGGAGGCGGACGCGACGACCAGGGTGCTGCTCTCCGGCGTCCCTGGCGTCGGCGAGGGGCACACGCTCGCGGTGTTCGTCGACCCGTACACCGCGAAGGTGCGCGGATCGCTGGAGCAGTACGGCTCCACCGGCGCGCTCCCCCTGCGCACCTGGATCGACGAGCTCCACCGTGACCTGCGCCTCGGCGAGAACGGCCGCCTCTACAGCGAACTCGCCGCGAGCTGGCTGTGGGTCATCGCAGCCGGCGGGCTGGTGCTGTGGTTCGCCCGGCGGCGCGCCCAGCGCAAGGTGCGGGGCACGTCCGGGCGCCGTCGCACCCTCGGCCTGCACGGCACCGTCGGTGTGTGGGTGGCGGCCGGGTTCTTCTTCCTCTCGGCGACCGGACTCACCTGGTCGACCTATGCCGGCGCCAACATCGACGAACTCAGGACCTCGCTCGGCCAGGCGACCCCCTCGGTGTCCGCGTCGGCGGCCGCCGGCGGCGAGCACGCGGGCCACACCGGCACGGGGTCCGGCGGCACCACGACCACGAGCGCGCCCCAGGACCTCGACAAGATCCTCGCGGCCGCCCGCGCCGAGGGGCTCGGCGACCCCGTCGAGATCGTCGTACCCGCCGACGCCTCCACCGCGTACGTGGTCAAGCAGGTCCAGCGCAGTTGGCCCGAGAAGCAGGACTCCGTGGCCGTGGACCCGACGACGGGCAAGGTCACCGACGAACTCCGCTTCGCCGACTACCCGCTGCTCGCCAAGCTGACCCGCTGGGGAATCGACGCCCACAGCGGCGTCCTCTTCGGCCTCGTCAACCAGATCGTCCTGATGGCCCTCGCGCTCTGCCTGGTCCTGCTCATCGTGTGGGGCTACCGCATGTGGTGGCAGCGCGGCCGGGCCTCCGCGTTCGGCCGCCCCATACCCCGCGGGGCCTGGCAGCAGGTCCCGCCGCAGATCCTTGTCCCACTCATGGCAGCCGTCGCCGTGCTCGGCTACTTCGTCCCGCTGCTCGGTATCCCGCTCGCGGTGTTCGTCGCCGTGGACGTCGTCCTCGGCGAGATCGCGTACCGCCGCGGCAAGCGCACCCATGGAGGCCAGGTAGCGTGATCAGGTAGGGGAACGCCGGAGGGAGACGGACATGGCGCAGCGCAACCGCGAGGACCCGCACCGGCCTTCCAGGCGCCGCGGGCAGGGCGAGTTGGAGAGCCAGGTGCTCGGTGCGCTGCGCGAGGCGGAGGCCCCGGTGACCGCCGCCTGGGTGCAGGAACGACTCGGCGGTGACCTCGCCTACACCACCGTCGTCACCATCCTGACCCGGCTGCTCGCCAAGGACGCGGTGGCCCGCGAACGACGCGGACGCTCCTTCGTGTGGCGGCCCACCGCCGACATCGCGGGCCTGGCCGCGCTCAAGATGCGTCGGCTTCTCGACGGCGAGAGCGACCGCGAGGCCGTCCTCGCCAGCTTCGTCACCGCCCTGCCGCCGGACGACGAACAGGTCCTGCGCGCGCTCCTGGAGACGGCCCACGCGACGGACGGGGTCGATGCGTCAGACGGGGTCGATGCGTCACACGGGGGCGACGCGTCAGACGGGGCTCATACGGAGGACGTGGCCGCTGTGGTGGATGGGGCCGACGGGGCGCCCGGCGAGCCGGAAGACTGACGTGCCATGGGGGTCTTCGTCTTTCTGCCGCTCGTCCTGCCGCTGACTGCCTGGCCGGTGGCGCGTCTCGCCGAACTGCATCTGCATCCGCGTACGGCCACCCGGCTGCTGACGGCGGTCGCCACCGTCATGGCTCTGTGCAGCACACTCTGCCTGGCCCTGCTGATGGTCGTCGGGACCGCGCAACTGCCCGGCAACCCGCTCCCGGACGGCTGGTCGGACGCGGAGGTCCGTGCGGCCGTCCCGCACGACGAGATCGCGGGCAAGGCGGCGATCCCGGCGCTGGTCCTGGTCCTCGCGGTCTGCGCGCGCACCCTGTGGCGCCACCGCCGGGTCACCCAGCGCGCGCGGCGGGCGCTCGCCGGACTGCCCAGCCGATCCGTGGTCGTACTCCCGGAGGAGAAGCCCTACGCCTATGCCCTTCCCGGCGGACGCGGCGCCCGCGTGGTGGTCACCACGGCCCTGCTGCGCGGCCTCACCTCGCCTGAGCGCCGTGCCCTGTTCGCGCACGAGCGGGCCCACCTGACGGCCGCTCACCACCGCTACCTGCTCGCCGTACGACTCGCGGCGCGCGCCAATCCGTTCCTGCGACCGCTGCGTACGGCCGTCGTCTACACCACGGAGCGGTGGGCGGACGAGGACGCGGCCCGGACGGTCGGCAACCGCACGGTGGTGGCGCGGGCGATCGGCAAGGCGGCCCTGCTGGCGGGCGGGAGTTCGGTGCCGGCGTTCGCCGCGTTCACCGGCTTCGCCGGGTTCGCCTCCGCGGGTCCCGTGCCGCGCCGGGTCGCCGCCCTGCTGCGCCCCGCGCCGGTGGCCCGCAGCTGGCCGTCCGTGTTCACGTCCGTGGGGCTGGCCGCCTGGGGCGCCGCGGTCGGCACGCTCGTCTCCGCGATGTCGTCGGCGAACTCGGCCGTGACGATGGTCCTGATCCTGCGCGCGGCCACGCCCCTGTAGCTCCGCCACTGCTCTTCTGCGGCTCCGCCCGCCACTACCCCTCGGAGTTCCTACAGCCGTGTAGAAAGACCTTCGGTGGCACGGGAACTCGTTTGCGAACAGAATCGTTTCCCAGGGCACAGACCGACCCAGAGGAGCGCTTCCCTTGTCCGCCAGACCGACGGACCCCCCGGGACACAGTCCCGAACCACCCCGCCTGATTTCTCTTGATCGCGGCACACGGCGTGGTGGTGTTCGATGAGTGCCGCACTCGGCCTGCTGGCCGTCCTCGTCCTGACCGCCGGCACCGGCTATTTCGTCGCCCAGGAGTTCGCGTACGTCGCCGCCGACCGTCTCGCGCTCGCGCGGGAAGCGGCAGCCGGCGACCGACGCGCCACCCGCGCCCTGAAGGTGCTGGAGCGGCTGTCCTTCATGCTGTCGGGCGCCCAGCTCGGCATCACCGTGACCGGTCTGGTCGTCGGTTTCCTCGCCGAGCCGTCCGTGTCCGCCCTGCTCAAGCCCGTTCTCACCGGGATCGGCATCCCGGACGGCGCGGTCACCGGCATCTCGGTGGTCCTGGCCTTCGCGTTCGCGACCGTGCTCCAGATGGTGCTGGGCGAACTGGCCCCCAAGAACCTGGCCCTGGCCGTCCCGGAGCGCCTCGCGAAGGCCCTGGCGAGCTCCACGCTCGCGTATCTGAAGGCCGTCGGCCCGGTCGTACGGCTCTTCGACGGCGCCGCCAACAAGCTGCTGCGCAAGGTCGGCATCGAGCCCGTCGAGGAACTCCACCACGGTGCCACGCTCGAGGAACTCGGCCATCTCATCGGTGAGTCGCACGAGCACGGGCAGTTGCCGCGTGAGACCGCCGATCTCCTCGACCACGCCCTGGAGTTCTCCGACCGCACCCTTGACGAGGTGATGGTGCCGCGCGCCGACGCCGTCTTCGTCCGCAAGGACGCGACGGCCACGGAGGCCGTCCAGTTGATCGCCGAGCACGGACACTCGAACTACCCCGTCCTCGGCGACCACCCGGACGACATCACCGCCGTCCTGGGCGTACGCGAGCTGATGCGGCTGCCCGCCGACCGGTTCACCCGCACGACGGCCGGCGCGCTCGGCCGCGGACCGCTGCTGCTGCCCGACACCCTGCCGCTGCCCGAGGCCGTGGCACAGATGCGGGCCCACGACGACGAGTTCGCCGTCGTCCTCGACGAGCACGGGGGCGTGGCGGGCGTCGTCACCTACGAGGACATCGCCGAGGAACTCGTGGGCGACATCGCGGACGAGACCGACACCGTCAAGGAGATCGCGGTCGCCGACGGCGAGGGCTGGTCCGTCGACGCCGGCCGCCGACTGGACGAGATCGCCGAGGCAACCGGCATCGACCTGCCCGAGGAGGACGACTACGACACGGTGGCGGGGCTGATCGTCGACCGCCTCGGCCGCTTCCCCGCCATCGCGGACCGCGTCATCGTCGAACTGTCCGACGGAGGCCGCGTCTCGATCGACGTACAGGCCCTGGACCGCCACGTACCGGAACGGGTCCGCCTGGAACGCCTGCCGGCGATGGACCGCACGGACGGCGTGGACCGCGTCGACGGGGTGGACGGGGTGGACGGCGGCACGGACCGTATCCACCGTGTGGACAGTGCGCAGGAGCAGGCATGAGTTTCTCGATGGCGCTCTTCGTGACCGTACTGCTCCTGATCGGCAGCGGGTTCTTCGTGGCCGCCGAGTTCGCGCTGGTCGCCGCCAAGCGGCACCGGCTGGAACGGACCGCGGCGGCCGGGCAACGCGGTGCCAGGGCCGCGCTGGCCGGAATGCGCGAGCTGTCACTGATGCTCGCGGGCGCCCAACTGGGCATCACCGTGTGCACGCTGGGCCTGGGCTCGGTGTCCAAGCCCGCGATCTCGCACGAACTCGACCCGTTGCTCCACAAGGCGGGCCTGCCCAGCGGCCTGAGCTACGGCGTGTCCTTCGCGCTCGCGATGTTCGTCGTCGTGTTCCTGCACATGGTGGTCGGCGAGATGGCGCCCAAGTCCTGGGCCATCGCGCACCCCGAACGTTCCGCCATGCTGCTGACGCCGCCCTTCCGGGCCCTGACCCGGGCGGTGCGCCCGCTGATCGTGGGGCTGAACAAGGTGAGCAACGCGCTGGTCCGGCTCTGCCGGGTCACTCCGCGCGACGAGCTGGCCTCGGTCCACAACCGCGAGCAACTCACCCACCTCGTCGAGGAGTCGGAGCGGCTCGGGCTGATCAGCAAGGAGGACTCCGAGCTGATCACCAGCTCGCTGACCGCACCGCAGCACCCGGTCGGGGACCTCCAGATCCCGGCCGACCGGATCACCTCGGTCGCCGCCGACGCGCCGATCGACGCGGTACTGGGCGTCGCCGGGGACAGTGACCGCACCCGCCTGCTGGTCCGCGACGGCGTCACGGTCCTCGGCTCGGTGCACGCCCGTGACGCCCTGGTCGCCCGCGCGCAGGGCCGGCCCGCGGTCGCCCGCGACCTGGCCCGCCCCGTCCCGGAGCTGTCACCGCACGACACGGTCGCCCACGCCGTCGAACAGCTCCGCCTGCACCGCGCCTCCCTCGCCGTCGTACGCGACGACGCGGGGCGGCTGACCGGCCTGGTCAGCCTGGACGACCTGCTGGCACGGCTGATGGAGCCGCGCGCGGCGTGACACGGCAGAGGCCGGGTGCCGTGGCTGTGGCCGGTCACCTCGATGACCAGCCACGGCGCTCCGGCACCCGGCCCCTGTTCGTCCTGCTTCCGACGACGCCGCTCTTCGTCCAGCTTCCGGCGACGTTCACGCCCTCGGGAGACGTTCACGTCCTCAGTGGGCGGTGACACCCTCAGGGGCGGTCGCACCCTCAGGACCGGTCACACCTGCTCGAAGTCGCCCGCGAGCGCGGAGGCGATGCGCAGGTGCGACTCGGCCTCGTCGTGACGCCCCTGGCGCTGGAGCGTGCGCCCCAGCATCAGCCGGGCGTAGTGCTCCACCGGGTCACGCTCGACGAGCGCGCGCAACTCGGTCTCGGCGCGGCGCAGTTGAGCCGAGTGG
The DNA here is from genome assembly GCF_044768965.1 of Streptomyces sp. NPDC090798. Lineage (NCBI taxonomy): Bacteria > Bacillati > Actinomycetota > Actinomycetes > Kitasatosporales > Streptomycetaceae > Streptomyces > Streptomyces sp. NPDC090798. The sequence continues at coordinate 190,587 of NZ_JBIVXA010000002.1, read as the reverse complement.
TAGTACGAGCGGGCCAGTAGCAGCCGCGGTCCGGTCTGCTCCGGCACCTCATCCACAAGGCCGCCCAGAACGCGCGCCGCTCCGGCGTAGTCCTTGGCGTCGAAGAACAGCTGCGCCCGCTCCCAGCGCTCCGCGGCCGTCCCCTGGTCGTAGTACTTCGTGTCCACTGCTGACCTCCTTCGACTCCCAGAACCTCACCCGATGGTTGAATATTCCACCACCTCGGCCCGTGGGCTTCATCCGCCGGCCAGCTCCGCGTTGGCCCGCTCCGTCACCAGGGTCAGTACGCGCCCTACCGTCGCCAGGTCCTCGGCCGGGATGCCGGCGTACAGCCGGGCCGCGATCTCGTTCCCGGCCGTGCGGATCTTCTCGAACACCTCACGGCCGTGCTCGGTGAGCGAGACCAGCGAGGCGTCCGTCTCCGTCAGCAGCTTGAGGGCCGTCATCTCGGCGACGGTCTCCTCGGCCACCGACTCCTCGACCTTCAGTGTCCCGGTCAGCCGCCCCACGAGCCGGTCGCGCTCGACGGTGCCGCCCTGGTCCGAGACGGCCCTCAGGGCCACCGACTGGTTGAAGGTGCTTCCGATGCGCGCCAGCGCGGCTTCCAGGGCCGCTCGGCTCGCGTAGTGGGCCAGTCCTACGACCTGGCCGCCGACCGGGGGAGTGGGAATGCTCATGGCTACTCCTCGTCAGGATGTGAATCGAGATGTGAATCGAGATGTGTGCCGAGATGTGCATCGCTCGGTGTGTCGTGCGGTGTATCGAGCGGTACGTCGAGCAGGGTCGCCAGCTCGCGGCTGAACGCCTTCGTGCGCTCGCCGCCGAGCCCGCCGAGCGGTTCCAGGAGCTGTTCCAGCAGCCCTTGGACCACCCCGATCGCGCGCCGTGCGACCTCGCGTCCGTCCTCCGTGAGCGACAGCCGGATCGCACGTGGATCGGCGGGATCGCGCGTCCGGTCGACGACACCGGCCGCCTCCAGGGCGCGGGCCAGCTTTGATACGTAGAGCGGTTCGAGTCCGGTGTGATCGGCGAGCTGACGCTGGCTCGGCCGCCGCCCGGCCCTGTGCATCCCGTACAGCGACGCGACCAGCGAGTACTGGGCGTGGGTCAGACCCAGCGGCGCGACCGCCCGATCGACGGCCACCCGCCACTTCGTGGACAGGCGCCAGACGAGAAAACCGGGGGTCGCGTGCTCGGATGTCGAACTCATGAGGAAAACCATACATGGATACTATGTCTATGGCTACTATTTCGCGCTGGAGTCCGGGAGAGCCCGGGGGAGGGAGGACGGCCTGACGCACGGTCCCCGACGGGTCTAGGTTGTGGGCCATGAGCAATCTTGATCGCGAGGCAGTTCCCGCGCTGTGCGGAGGCCGCGGTTTCGTGGTGGCCGAGCCGGTGCGTGAACTCCTCAGTCCCCGTCGGGTCAAGCTCGGCGAGTCCACCGAAGTCCGCCGCCTGCTGCCCAACTTGGGCCGCCGCATGATCGGCGCGTGGTGCTTCGTCGATCACTACGGGCCCGACGACATCGCCGACGAGCCCGGTATGCAGGTCCCGCCGCACCCGCACATGGGACTCCAGACCGTCAGCTGGCTCCACGAGGGCGAGGTGCTGCACCGCGACTCCACGGGCAGCCTGCAGACGATCCGACCGCGCGAACTGGGCCTCATGACGTCCGGAAGGGCCATCAGCCACTCCGAGGAGAGCCCCAAGTCGCACGCCCGCGTCCTGCACGGCGCGCAGCTGTGGGTCGCCCTCCCTGACAGCCACCGCCACACCGACCCGCACTTCGAGCACCACGCCGAGCTGCCCCTCGTCACGGCCGCCGGCCTCAAGGCCACGCTCATCCTGGGCACCCTCGACGGCACGGCCTCGCCCGGCACGACGTACAGCCCGATCGTCGGCGCCGACCTGTCCCTCGCGAGCGGCGCCGACGTACGACTGCCACTGGAGCCCGACTTCGAGTACGCCGTCCTGTCCATGTCCGGCGAGGCGCACGTCGACGGCGTACCGGTACTCCCGGGCTCCATGCTCTACCTCGGCTGCGGGCGCACCGAACTTCCCCTGCGCGCCACGTCGGACGCCTCACTCATGCTCCTGGGTGGCGAGCCGTTCGAGGAGGAGCTGGTCATGTGGTGGAACTTCATCGGCCGGTCCACCGAGGATATCGCGGAGGCCCGTTCGGACTGGATGACGGGCTCCCGATTCGGTGAGGTGGTGGGGTACGACGGGGCTCCACTGCGCGCTCCCGAACTCCCGCCCGTACCACTGAAACCGCGCGGAAGGGTGCGCTGAACTGGGGTTCCAGCTCTAGTGCGGGCCTCTCGCGGGACGCGGCTGTCCCGGCTCGACACCCCGTTTTCCCGAGGGGCCGACCGCTCCTGCGAAGTCCGTCGACGGACAACGCCGCGATGTGTGTAGCGGCGGCTGTCCGGGTGTCAGTTCGGCCTACCTTCCGTCGGTGCTGCGGGAGCTGACGAGACGCCGCTCCGCCTTCGGCACCGGCCTCATCAACCGCCTCGCACTGCGGTCCACCAGCACCGATGGGCTGGCCATCCGCACGATCGACTCTCCGACCGCCTTCCGCGAAGTCGCCCTGGTCCGGGCTCGGCGGCGCGCGGAAACCGCCGGCGTCAAGGTATGTCTCGAGCACTGTTCGGCCGCCTCGGTCGCCCCCGAGGTCATCGTCCACCCGCTGCTCTGGCTGCTCTCCGAGGACGCCCCCAACGTCAAACGACGTGATCCTGCCCAGTGACGGCGGTTGGACCACCATCTAGACCCGACAGGAGATCCCGCGATGACGGACACCGCGGCGGACGGGGGGCGGACGCCTCGTCCAGAACGGCACGCGCCACGAGTGGCACAACTACGGGGACGGGCCAGCGCGGCTGGGCGTGGTCTTCCTCGCGACCGGGCACCGGGGCTACTGACCGGCTATGAACCGGTGGCCGGCTCCGCCCGCAGGCCGCGCAGCAGCACATCGAGGAGCGAGTCCACCGACTCGATGCTCAGATCGCTGCGACGGGCGGTCACCCAGTACATGAGGGAGCCGAGGATCGCGTCCGCGACCGCGCCGAAGTCCGCGTCGGGGCGCACCTCTCCGGCCTCGGCCGCCACGCGGAGGCGGTCGGTGAGCCCGGTCCGCTGCACCTGGGTGAAGCGCTCGTAGAGCCGCTCGGCGGTGGCCGGGTCCTCGCTCGCCGCGGAGGTGACGGCCCGGATCCGGTCGGCCCGGATCGGGTCGACGAAGTCCCGGGCGAGGGCGTGCGCCCACTTGCGGACGTCCCTGTCCACCGATCCGGTGCGCGGCGGCGGGGCGAGGTGGAAGGGCTGCGCCTCCTCCATCACCGCGTCCGCGACGACCATCCCCTTCGAGGGCCACCAGCGGTAGATGGTGATCCTCCCCCGAACCCCCCCGGCAACAGCGGCAAGGACGGCAATGGCTTTTCTCAGTACTCCTTTCCATCGCGACACCACCGCGGACGAAGTGCTTCGTGGTGTGGACCTCACCGGCCGGCGAGCGGTGGTCACCGGCGGCTCTTCCGGGGTCGGCGTGGAGACCGCACGGGCACTGGCCCGAGCCGGCGCCGAGGTGACCCCGGCAGTGCGCGACAGCGCCAAGGGGGCCAAGGTCGCCGCGGAGATCACCGCGGAAACCGGCAACCAGACCGTACTGGTCGCGCCGCTGGAGCTCACCGACCTGGACTCGGTGCGCGCCTTCGCCGCTGCCTGGCAAGGCCCGCTGCACATCCTCGTCAACAACGCCGGCATCATGGCCCTCCCGGAACTGCGGCTCACGCCGCAGGGGTGGGAGGCTCAGTTCGCCACGAACCACCTCGGCCACTTCGCCCTGGCGAACGGGCTGCATCACGCGCTCGCCGCCGAGGGCGGCCGGATCGCCGCGCTCAGCTCCACCGCGCATCTGTACTCGCCGGTGGTCTTCGACGACATCAACTTCACCCATCGGCCCTACGTCCCACTGGAGGCCTATGGTCAGTCGAAGACGGCGATCGCGCTGTTCGCCGTGGAGGCCGGCCGGCGCTGGGCGGCGGACGGCATCACCGCCAACGCGGTGATGCCCGGTGGCATCCGCACGCCCTTGCAGCAGCACGCCTTCGGGGAGGACATGTCGGACGAGGCGCGGGCCGTCTACGACGCCTACCCCTGGCGCACCGCCGCCCAGGGCGCCGCCACCTCGGTGCTGGTGGCCGGCTCGCCGCTGGTCGAGGGGGTGACCGGGCGGTACTTCCAGAACAGCGCCGAGGCCCCGGTCATCGACCCGAAGGAGCTGGAGACGGACATCGAGCCGGTGGGCGCCGCCCAGTACGCGCTCGACCCGGTGGCCGCGCAGCGGCTGTGGGAGCTGTCCGCGGCCGCCGTGTCCGCCTGACATGGCAGGCCGGGGACGTGGACTGATCCGCGACGCGGACGGCGCGTCGCTCCGAGGTGTGTCGGACCCCAGGTTCTGTCCGCAAGGATCGTGTCCCTCGCAGGTCACGTCTCTTCGGGCGACGGACGAAGCCTTAAGCCCGTGCCGCGCTCGCTCGGCGCCTGGTGTCGCTCGGAGAGCTCGCCGGGAACGTACCAGGTGACAAGAGGCACAGCGGTCTGCAGGAGCTCAGCGGCCGAGGCGTCCCCGGACCATCCCGACCATGGCGGCGACTTCCGGCAGCCGCATGAAGTGAGCGATCGCCGCAAAGACACCGAGCAGGACACCCCCGCCGGCCAGCAGGGCTACGAGCGAGCCCAAGGCGCCACTGCCGACAGCCTCGGTGACCGCGTAGGCCACGCCTCCACCGGCCGCGGCAGCGGGAGCCGCGGCTGCGACCAGACGAGCGTATGCCCGCAGGACCCGCGCGCCGTCCAGGTCACCGCCCAAACGCCTGCGCAGTCGGCGCCAGGCAACTCCCACACCGACCGCGTACGCCAGGCCGTAGGAGGCGGCCATACCGGCGACGGCCCAGCGGGGGTTGAGAACGGCGAAGCACAGTCCGGACGCTGCGGCGTTGACTGCGGCGACGATGACGGTGTTGTAGAAGGGCGTGCGCGTGTCCTCGTAGGCGTAGAAGCCGCGCAGTACGACGTATTGCACCGAGTAGGGAATGAGCCCCAGGCCGAAGGCCATCAGGACGAAGCCGATGCCGCGGGCGCCCTCGAGGCCAGAGCCGGCGTAGAGGAGTGTGGCCATCGGTATGCCCAGCGCGAGGAAGGCGAAGGCGCAGGGCACGATGGCGACGGCTGAGGTCCGCAGGCCGTAGGAGATGTCGTCGCGGACCGCTGCCGAGTCCTCGTCCTGAGCCGAGCGGGAGATCCTGGGCAGTACGGCGGTCATCACCGACACGGTGATGATGGCTTGCGGCATCTGCCACAGCAGCAGGGCGTAGTTGTAGGCGGTGATGCCGGAGCCGGTGTGCCCGGACCGTTCGGCGAGGGAGCCGGCCTTGGTGGCGAGTTGGGTGACGACGATCATGCCGAGTTGGTTGGCGAGCACGAACAGGAGTGTCCACTTGGCAAGGCCGAGGGCCTTGCCGAGGCCATGGCCCCGGAAGTCGAAGCGGAAACGAAGCCGGAAGCCGGCGTCGCGCAGATACGGGAGCATGGCAAGCGCCTGCACGGCCAAGCCGAGCAAGGTGCCGAGCCCAAGAAGCCGTACCCCCTCGGGGGTGACGGTTGAAGGGCTGACACCGGAGTCGGTGAAGGAGCCGAAAACCCAGATGAAACTGCCGAAGGCCGCGATGATCACGAGGTTGTTGAGAACCGGGGTCCACATCATCGCGCCGAAGCGGCCACGGGCGTTGAGAATCTGTCCGAGCACCACATGGGCGCCCATGAAGAACATGGTGGGCAGGCAGTACCGGGCGAAAGCCACGGTGACGGCCATACGTTCCGGGTGGGAGGCGATGTCTGGTGACATCATGTGCACCAGGAGCGGAGCGGCCAGCACGCACAGTGCCGTGACGCCCGCCAGGACGACGACAATCAGTGTGAGCAAACGGTTGGCGTATGCCTCACCACCGTCGTCGTCCTTCTTCATGGCTCGCACGAGTTGCGGCACGAAGACCGCGTTCAACGCACCGCCTCCGACCAGGACGTAGATCATTGTGGGCAGGACATTGGCGACCTGGTAGGAGTCGTTGAGTGTGCCAACACCGATCGCCGCAGCCATGACGAGAGTGCGCAGAAAGCCGGTGACACGAGAGACGATCGTGCCCGCCGCCATCACGGCGCTGGACTTCATCAGGCTCGAAGTGCCCCCCGCTTGCTGCGGCTTGGGACTCAGCTCCGGAGTCCCGGGCGCGAGCGGGCCGGGCGACTCACCAGCCTGGTTCCACACACCTGGGTGGGCAGACTGCTGCAGCGCCGCCCTTCGCCCTGCTCGCGCCTCCTCTCGCCCAAGGACGTCAGGAGTCACCGGAGGCTGTGCCACGCCGTCAAAGTCGTAGCGGGGCGCGGCCGCATAGATCCTGTCGACGGGTGGACGACGCAGGGGGACCGTGTCGTCCGCCAAATAGCCGGCCTCCGGTCCCCTGACGTCATTCTGGTCGTCCGGCGCGTTCATGCCTGTCCCACCCCGTCAGCCTCCAGCCCCTCAACGTCTTGTCGTTGTTCGGGACACTCTTTCACCCAGCTCATGCCAACCCAACATTTCACCTGTCGAGCGCATCTCGCTTCTTCGGTGGCTCAGTTGGTGGGTGGCAGGGGGTGTGGGCGGTGGCCGTCGAGTGACGGCCGCGGCGCCCGCCCATGCGTATGAGTCGACCGACGCATGGGCGATTGCCGCGACCGTGTCTCGTCAGGGGTGTGGTGTGTGCCGAAGTGCCGCGGTCGGACGTCCGGCCGGGGGATCAACAGCTACGCGTCCTCCCACAACCCGTCCGGAACACCGCGACCCACGTACGCCGCTCGACGCACTGCCCAACGACCGCCTCACCGCGTGGGTACCAGGGCGGGCGGGGCGGCGTCGGCGGACGTACCCCAGCCGGACGGTTCGCCGCCGACCGTGAAGGAGAGCGACCGCAGACCTCGGAGCGAATCGGTCGTCAGATACGTACGGCCGTAGGAGGAACCGTCGGCCCTCGCCGACTGGATGTACCGGTCACGGTCCGAGGTGCCCGTCGCCGTCACGGTCAGCGCGCCCCGCGGGTAGTAGCGCCGGTCGAGCGTCAGATCGACCCGCTCGAAGACGGGCGTCGACAGACCCCAGGTGTCGTAGCCGGGCTGCACCGGGAAGATCCCGATGGACGAGAGCACGTTCCAGGCGGACATCGTGCCGAGGTCGTCGTTGCCGGTCATGCCGGTCGGCGCGTCCGTGAACAAGGTCAGCGCGGCGTGCACCACATCGGTCGTCTTCCACGGCTGACCGGTCGACAGATATGTGTACGGGGCGATCAGGTCGGGCTCGTTCTGCGGGTTGTACTTGTCCGCGTTGTAGTAGTCGTACGGGCCGTTGACCCACACCTCTCGTGCGGTTTTCGCCGGGTCCTTCAGAAGCTGCTCGTACGCGAAGAACGAGTCCAGCCGGTTGTTGGCCGTCTGCTTGCCGCCGATCAGGTCGACCATGCCCGGCAGGTCCTGCGGCACGAGCCACTGGTACTGCCAGGACGTGCCCTCGTGGAAACCCTCGCTCAGGGCCGGGTCCGCCGGTCCTGTGAAGGTGCCGGAGGCATCCCGCGCGCGGAAGAAGCCGGTCGAACCGTCGTAGATCTTCCGGTAGTTCTGGGACCGCGCGGCATAGCGTGCGGCGTCCGCGTCGTGGCCCAGATCCCGTGCCATCGCGCCGAGCATGGCGTCAGACAGGGCGTACTCCAGGGTCGCGGAGGCTCCGTGGTCGTAGTCCGAGTCGCCGGGCTTCGCGTGTGGGCGGTCCTTGACGTAAGGTGCGAAGCCGTTCGAGATGTACTCCTTGTTGGCCTCGCGGCCCACCGCGGGCGAATCGGCGGGCGGCACCCCGTCGGCGTTCTTCTTCAGGGCGCGGTAGGCCCGTTCTGCGTATCCGTCGGCCCCCTTGAGCAGGCCCTGCTGGTAGGCGTTGGTCAGGAACGGGGTGACCGGGTCGCCGGTCATGATGTTCGTCTCGACCGTGCCGTAGCCCCACTTGGGCAGCCAGCCGCTGTCTTCGTCGATCTTGATGACGGAGATCGCCATGTCCCTGGCCTCACACGGCGCGAGCAGGGAGAGGAGCTGCGACTGGGTGCGATAGGTGTCCCACAGCGACCAGTTCTGGTAGTAGGTGAAGCCCTGTGCGCGGTGGACCCGCTGGTCCCAGCCGGTGTAGCGGCCGTCGGCGTCGCTGCCGATGTTGGGCGCGAGGAAGGACCGGTAGAGCGATGAGTAGAACGTGCGGCGCAGGGTGTCACCGCCGCCCTGGGCGCGTACGTCGTCGAGCCGGTCCTCCCACGCGCGGTGCGCCTCGCTCCGGACGGCGTCGAACGAACGGCCCCCCTCGGAGCGGAGGTTGAGGGCGGCGCCGCGGGCGTCCACGTACGAGAGCGCGGTGGTCGCTTCGACCGTCCGGTCCTTGGTCGTGTCGAAGCGGACGAAGGCGCCGCCCCGTCCCGTGCTCACGGATTCCTTGGAACCCTCGGTGACGGTATCGCCGTTCCAGGTGCCCGAAGTGGTGAACGGGCGGTCGAAGCGGGTGACCGTGTAGACGGTGTACGGCTTGGTGTCCTGGCAGAAGCCGCTGCCGGTGATGGCGGTGCGCACCGTGCGGTTGTCGAGGATCTCGACCTTGGAGGAGATCGTCCTGTGCAGTGACTGCCCCGCGTTGAGCAGGACGTTGGCCTTGTCCGTGGCCGGGAAGGTGTAGCGCTGCACCCCGGTCCGGGCGGTCGCGGTCAGCTCGGCCTCGATGCCGGTCTTCAGGTCGACCCGGTATGAGCCGGGGCTCGCCCGCTCGCTGTCGTGGCTGAACTCCGCCTCGTACTTGGCGTAGTCCGTCTCGGTGACGTCACCCGTGGTCGGCAGCACGGGCAGGTCGCCGCCCAGGCCGCAGCCGACGCCCGAGAGGTGGACGAGGGAGAAGCCGCGGATGTGATTCTGGGAGTAGTCGTAGCCGGTGTTGTGGCCGGTGTCGGGCGAGAACTGCACCATGCCGAAGGGCACGGCCGCGCCGGGGTAGGTGTTGCCCTCGTTCTCCGTCCCGATGAACGGGTTGACCAGATCGGTGAGCGGGCCGCTCGGCGGGACGGCCGCCCGAGCCGCCGGAATCGCGAGGGAGCCGCCGAGGAGCATGGTGGTCGCCACCAGCATCCCCGCATTGCGTAGCCGTTGAGTCCATCCCATGGGCGGGAATGCCTCCTCGAAGCCTGGACAACGTTGTCAAGCGCAGAGTGCGATCATTCTTCGTCGTGTACACGCAATCGTCAAGTATGGCGAGCGGGCGGGCAGTTCAGCGGATCACGCGAACCCGCGGTCTTCCGCGACCGATCTCGCGAGCTGGACCGTGCCTTGCGCGATCTTCTTTGTCGTAGTGGGCCCTTGATGACGGGTGTCGGCGTCAGGAGTCGGTACGGCTCCGCTTGAGTACCTCGATGCCGGCCCGGTCCGTGTCCTGCGATGCTCCGTTGAGGCGGTGGATCAGTACCCAGCGGCCGTCGTCCATCGCCCCGGCGAAGAGCGAGGCGTCGCGTGTCGCGCCGTTGTGCCAGTGCAGGGGGCCGGCCGTCTGCCAGGACGGTGCGGGATTGCCCAACCGGTGTTCCACCAGCAGGCGTACGAGCAGATCGGCCGCCGCGCGGGGGGTGGCCCACAGGCCTCCCGCGGGCAGGATCGCGCCGTGCATCGTCCACGGTCTGCGGGGCCTTCCGAGGAGGCCCGGGGTCGCCAGGAGTCTGCTCGGGTCGGGCCTCGCGGTCACCTCCGCTATGTCCAGCGGACGCAGGACGTACTCGGTCACCAACTCCTCGTAGGTGGTGCCGGATGCGGCGGTCAGGGCCTCGCCGAGGATCGCGTAGCCGAGATTGGAGTACTCCTCCTCGTGGCCCGGGGGACGGGTGGCGAGCGTGTCGAGCCGGTTCAGCAAGTGGTGCAACGCGTCACGATCGAACGCCGCGTACGGGTCCCGGCGTGCGAGGCGGGGCGGCAGGCGGGGGAGGCCGGACGTGTGCCGCGCCAAGTGCAGCAGCGTGATCCCGGTTCCGGGAATCGCGGGCAGCCACCGCTCGACCGGATCGTCGAGCGCGAGCACCCCGGCCGCGGCCATGCGGGTCAGCGCCGTGCCGGTGACGACCTTGGTGAACGAGCCGATCTCGACGAAGCGGTCCACGGCATGACCGTTGCTGATCTCGGGGGGAGCCGCGTCGCTCAGGACGCAGGTCGGGGTGCGGCGCACGATAGGGCCTTTCGATGGGGCGATGGGAAGGACTGGGCCGGTCAACTGGAGAGGGGCGGTGCCGCACACGCCGCTGTGCTTCCGGGCATGGGCCGCCGGTTGCGCGGCACCGGGCGGTACACCACGCGAGTGCAGGTGCGGACGCCGGGCAGATCGACGACAGTCGCGGCCGCGCGATACGTATCAGACGGCGAGGAACCGACGAAGCGGACCGACGCGTCCGCCCCGCCCGCGACGATCGCGTCGCCCCGAAGAATCGGCACCTCCCGGTCCAGCCGCTCAAGGCGGGGTGCGGTCGACTCTGCGGGCAGGAACTGCCACGGCACCGCTTCGAGCGTGGGTGCGGCGACTGCCCGGATCCGGTCGACGGATGCCTGGCAGAAGCCACGGTCCCCGTCGTGGGCGAGGACCGGCGGTGACGGCCGGACGCCGGTGCTGGTCGCGAGCTCTCCGTCCACTGGTGCAACAGGGCCTCTCGTTCGGCCGGATGCGGCGGGCGTATCCGGAGTGGTTTCTCAGCCACTCCGTGAGAGTCGGCGGTGACGTGCTTTTGCGGACGATGTGCCCCAACAGGCGTTGCGACAAATCCGCTTCGCGGACCGTATACGCGGACGCGGCGGCCGAGTGCACCGGGGTGCCGAGCCGCGATCCGTCCGTGGTCCCGACACGGACACACTTCCCTCAAGACAGAAGGTGCGTCACCCGATCAGTCCTGTGCGAAGGCACTCCGCTCTCCTCCGTGTCACGGTGACCGAGGACCGATTTGCCCTCACCGGAGTGGAGCGGCGCCATGGGTATCAAGGATGAGATGCAGGCGAAAGCCCAGCAGGCCAAGCAGAAGGCGCAGGGCAAGCAGGACGAGGCTTCCCAGCGGGGACGGGAAGAGCAGGAGCGCCTGCGGCAGCGTGCCGAGCAGTCTCGCGCACAGGGCTTCGACGACATCGAGGACGACCTCGATGACCGCACCTGATACCCGTCAAGGATGAGCCGGGCCCGCGTCACCGCACGGTGATGGGGGCCCGCGCGTAGGTGTGCCGGTCCGTGCTGCACTCCGCGCGATGCCCTGCTTGCCGGCGCCCCTTCGCGTGCCCCGGGGCTCGACACGCCTGAGGGGCCGGCACATCGTGCCGGCCCCTCAGGTTTCAGTAGCGGGGACAGGATTTGAACCTGCGACCTCTGGGTTATGAGCCCAGCGAGCTACCGAGCTGCTCCACCCCGCGTCGGTTCCTCCACTCTACGCCAACTATCCCGGCCCCGAGACCAATGATCGCCTGCCTGCCGCAAGGGACGTCGGCGGTCGCAGCGGCCACTTCCTCCTCGGCGTCCGGGCCGTGAATCCGCCGGCTTCGACCGAGAGCGCGCCGATGGGCCGGCCTTCCCGGCCGTCTACGGTCGGCGACTGCGTCCGGACGCGCACCGTCGGGGGAGTGGATGAGGAACTGGGAGAAACAGCCGGCAGTACTGGAAACACTGGGCCGCGGCGCACAGCCAGTACGCAGCGCAGCCCGCCCCCCGGACCGTCCCGACGGCGCGGTCATCGCCTCCATCGTCCTCCATCGCCGGGCAGGCGAACCAGTCCGCTCACTGGGCCTCACGCCCTGATCACAGCGGCAGACGCCTGCGGCAGGGACGTACGATCGGGATTCCTTCGTCCTGGAAGGTGGTCTGTCGATGACCGTGCCGAGTCTGCTCGCGGTTTTCGCGCACCCGGACGACGAGTCGATCTCGGCCGGCGGAGTGCTTGCCCGTCACGCAACTGTGGGCGGGCGCACCGCGGTTGTCACGGCGACCTGGGCCGCGGACACCCCGCGGGCCGCGGAGTTGGCCGAGGCGCTGCGGATCCTCGGCGCCGGCAAGCCGCGGATGCTCGGGTACGCCGATGCGCGTGTACCGCACTCGGCCCCGGGCTGCGTACGGTTCTGCGACGCGCCGCTCGACGAGGCGGTGCGGCGACTGGTGGGGCACATCCGGGAATTCCGCCCGGACATCATGGTCACCCATGACGCCTACGGCGGCCTGCCCGGTCACCCAGATCACGTCCACACCCATCGGGTGACCATGCTCGGGGCCCAAGCGGCGGGGCTCGGGCAGCTCTATCCGGATGCCGGTGCCCCCTGGCAGCCGCGTGCCCTCTACCTGGCCACGCACCCGCACTCGGCCGTGCCGGCGCTGAGAGACGTGATCGGAGCACGCAAGGCGGTGTACAGCGTTCCGGACGAACAGGTCACCGCAACTGTCGATGTCGGCCCCTGGCTGGAGCAGAAGATCGCCGCCGTACTGGCGCATCGCTCCGAGGTCGAGCGGGGAGCCCTGCCGGGGGTGATCGCCGGTCTTCCGCCGGATGCGCGGGAGCGGCTGTTCGCTACCGAGTGGTACATCCGCCACGCCCCCGTTACTGCGGCCGCTGCCGGTTCCAGCGCGGAGGGGCCTGGGAGGGGTCGCGGAGGGAAGAGAGGCGAATCGAAGTGCGATCTCCTTGTGTTGTGAGGGTCGCGAGGCGGGATCCAGTTGCCCGGCGCGTTGTGGGGCGGGCTCGCTCATCAAGGTGATGGCCGACCCGTTCCTTGGGGTCGTGACCGATTTCGCCAGATTTCCCGATGCATGATGGCGGCTCACGGCCGCCCGATTTCCACATGTGCAGTGCATGGGAGTTCAGCTTGTCCGCACATGCCCGTCGCACCCGGACCGTCATCGGATCCGCACTTGCCGCATTCGCACTGGCAGCGGGGTGTAACACGCATACCGAGATGAGCGCACTCGGCCATCCGGAGTGGCGACGGTTCCCCTGCGGAGTGTGTCCCCGTCGCCGGCACTCACCGCGCGGGCAACGCAGGATCTGCGCGACCCCGCGCAGATCGTGAGCAGGAACGGACTGCTCAGGACCAGGATCGTCGTCGAACGCAAGAAGGTGCGCCTGGCAGGCCGCGATCTGTGGGCCCTGACGTACAACGGGAGGTACATGCCGCCCACGCTGCGTCTGCGGCCGGGGGACCGGATGGAGATCTCCTTCGAGAACAAGCTCGACCATCAGACGAATCTGCACGTCCATGGCATGCACGTCTCACCCGTCGGTCATTCGGACAACGTCTTCGTCAAGGTCGAGCCAGGGAAGACGTTCACCTACGAGTACACCTTCCCCAAGAGCCTGGAGCCGGGGACGTACTGGTACCACCCGCACCCGCACACGCTCTCCGCCCCCCAGACCGCCGGCGGCATGTCCGGCCTGATCGTGGTCGACGGCCTCGACGCGTATCTGCCCGCGCCGCTCCGCGGGATCACAGAACACGCCGTCGCGCTCAAGGACTTCCAACTCGCGGGCGACCAGATCAAGACCGCGCATCTCAAGATCGGTGCACCCACGACACGCACCGTCAACGGGCAGCTCAACCCACGGATCCGGATCAGGCCCGGCGAGACCCAGCTGTGGCGGCTCGCGAACATCGGGGCCAACATCTTCTACCAAGTGACGCTGCCGGGTACCAAGTTCCACATCGTCGCCCAGGACGGCTACCCGGTGAACAGGGTCTACTCCGTCGACTCCTTGGTCATCCCGGCCGGTGCCCGGTACGACGTGCTCGTACAGGGCCCGAAGGCCGGCGTGTCGGAACTGCGGACCCTGCCGTACAACTCGGGCAAGGCCGGGAACCAGTTCCCCCGGGCGACACTGGCCACGGTCCAGTCCGGGGGCGAACCGATGCGACCCGCGGCCTTGCCCACAGCCTTCGCCCCGGTGGACGACCTCGCCAAGGAGGCCGTCGCGGGACGCAAGACGGTCATCTTCACGGAGAACAAGGCGGGCACGCTCTTCTACATCAACCACAAGCTGTTCGACCACAACCGCATCGACTTCCGGTCCAAGCTCAACACCGTAGAAGAGTGGACGATCAGGAACGACAGCGACGAGGTCCACTCGTTCCACATCCACACCAACGACTTCCAGGTGATGAGCATCAACGGCAAGCCGCAGGTCAACTACGGCTTGCGGGACACCGCCGACGTCCCTCCACGCGGAAACATGGTCATCCGTATCCGGTTCCTCGACTATCCGGGCAAGACGGTCCTGCACTGCCACATCCTCAACCATGAGGACGCGGGGATGATGGCGGTACTCCAGATCGACAAGTAGTCGGTCCGAGGGGCCGAGGGTCCGAGGCGCCGCTACTCGGGGCGGGCGGTGGGATGTTGACCCTGACCGTGTTCGCGCGCAGCCAAGACGAGTGGCGCGCGCGGCGTGCCCGTCGCGGGTGAAGGCGCGGCCCATGAGCGCTGCGCCGAGGTGAGCGACGAGTGTGCCCCGTTCACGTGTGACGTGGTGAAAACCTGGACCTTCGTTTTGGCCTCGCCAGGCAGGTCAGGGCCCCTCTGAGGCCGGGAGACTCCGTGTGCGACGCCTACCGCCGTCTGTCGGGCGACCTCGCCGACGGCGCACCGCGCGCTTCGTGGACGTCGGCGAGAGGCTGCGTGGCGGTCGGCAGAACATCGTTGCCGAAGAGATCACGGATCCAGTTGGCCTGGTAGACGGTCTCGAGATAGCGCTCTCCGAGGTCCGGGGCTATGGCCACCGTCGTGAGGGAGGGCGTGTCATGTCGGGTCAGCCAGTCGATCGCCCCGCTGACCACGGTGCCCGTGGAGCCGCCGAAGAGGAAACCATGTCTGGCCAGGCTATGACAGGTCCGGATGGTGTCGGCCTCCTCGACCTGTACCGCCTCGTCCACGTACGACGAGTCGAGCAGTGGCGGTCGCATGCTCATGCCCAGGCCGGGGAGCATCCGGCGGCCGGGTGCTCCGCCGAAGGAGACCGAGCCGAGAGGGTCGACCGCCACGATCCGCACGAAGCGATGCCAACGCCTGAACCAGCGGGCACATCCCATGAGCGTTCCGGTCGTGCCCGCCCCGACGAACAGGACGTCAAGGGCAGGGAATGTGCGCGCGATGGCCGGTGCTGTCGTCAGGTAGTGCGCCTTCCAGTTGTTGGCGTTGGTGTACTGGCTCAGCCACACATAGCGTTTGTCCTGAACGCAAAGCCTGCGGATATAGTCGAGACGAGCTCCGAGAAAACCATCGTGCGGGCTGGGCCGGGTGACGATGTGGACCTGGGCTCCGAGTGCCTCCATCAACAACCGGGTCTGCAGGTTGCAGCGCGAGTCCGTCACGCACAGAAGCCGGTAGCCCTTGCTGGCCGCTATCACGCTCAGGGCCACGCCCATGTTGCCGGACGAGGACTCCAGCAGGATCGATTCGGGCGTCAGGACCCCTGCCCGTTCCGCGGCCTTGACCATCTCCCTGGCCGGCTTCAGCTTGATGGAGCCTGCGAAGTTGAAGCCCTCGCACTTCAGGAACAACGGCTGCCCGAAGATCGGCTGCAGGTCGACGTAGAGGTCCTCCTCGTTGAAGCTGTAGGGGTCGGAGATGACTGGCACGATGGCCTCCGTGGGTTGATGAGCGGCGCCGCGCTGCGGGCTGCCGCGCCGCTCATCCGTAGCGGTTCAGTTGGTGGAAGAAGTCGTAGACGACGTGCAGTTATCCAGAGTTGGCGACCTGGTCGTAGACGTACTTGCCGACGGCCAGACCGAGTACGGTCAGGTGCGGTGACGTGTCCCCGCGCAGGATCGTTGGTGCCAGGTCCCGCAGTGATATGTGGAGCACGATCCGTTCCGACAAAACCGTGATGAACGGGGCGCGGGCGGTGCCGGCTGAGCCAGTCGGCCGCCGGCGCGGCCGACACGGCCGTACGGGAAGCGCTGATGATCCGGGAGGACGGTGTGGGCCGGGTGGTGGGGGAGTAGGTGGTGGTCATGAAGTGGTCACCTCCACGGTCGGTGGACCATCCGCCGGTCGCACCGGGTCCGCCAGGGCGGCCATGACGTTGCGCGGTCCTTCGTAGGCCTCTCTGCTGTGCGCCGTGCGCACGTTGTCGACGAGCAGCAGGTCGCCGTCCTGCCACGGTTCGCGCACGGTGTGGGCCTGGTAGACCTGGTTGATGAGGTCGACGGTGTCGGGTGAGATCGAGTCGCCGTTCCCGTAGCGGGTGTTGAACGGGAGGCCGTCGGCGCCGTAGAGATCCACCAGGTACTCGCGAATTTCCGGATCGAGTGTCCATTCGCTGAGAAACGCGATTTGGTTGAACCAGCAGCGTCGGCCCGTGAGGGGGTGTGGGATCACGGCGCTTCGGCGTTGTCTGGTGCGCAGGCCGCCGTCGGGCTGCCAGGCGAGCTCGATCGCGGAGGCGCGGCAGTAGTCTTCGACGGCTGTGCGGTCCTCGGTGCCGAAGGCGTCGGTCCAGTCGGCGCCGATGTCGTCGTTGTAGTTCCGGGTGAGCAGCCAGCCTTCGTGCTCGAATCGTTCTACGAGTTCGTCGGGCAGGGCGGCGAGTACGGTCGGCGAGTCGGCGAGGGCGGTCGCACCACCACTGGTGGGCGAGCTCAGACAGGCGAACAGCATCATGCCCGGGAACCGGAGGGCGTAGCTGAGCTCGTGATGCATGCACATCTGTTGGGTGGGCGGCCACTTCGACGACGAGTACACGCCGTTGCCGTAGGTGTGTCGTGGGGCGAATGCTTCCTTCTCGTCCATCAGGCCGGTGGCCAGCCGTGCGAAGACGGAGGCGGTCCCGGACACGTCATGGAGCCGGAGACCACGCACCAACACGGCACCATGCTCGGTGACAAGGCGGCGCAGCAGGTCGCGGTGTTCGGTCGCCCAGCGCGACGGGTCGTCCGTCGGGCCGGTGGCCAGTATCGCTATGGGGCCGGGCCCAAGGTCCACCCCGATCGGTCGTGTGGTCATTGAGGACGACATCTCGCTCTGCCTCCGATGGTGGTTCACGAAACGGTGGAGGACGACGACGCGGCTCGGGCATCGAGCAGCCGGGCCAGGTCGGCGAGGACCGGATGGCGGGTGAGGTCTTTGAGGGACACCGCCCGGTCGAGCCGGACGGCGAGTTGGAGCGCCGTGAGCGAGGTGCCGCCCTCGTCGAAGAAGTGGGTGTTCCTGCCGATCTGGTGTTGCCGGACGCCGAGCACGGTGGCCCAGGCAGCGGCCAGGCGCTCCTCGGTCGGTGTGCGCGGTGATTCGCCGCGCCGTGCGGCCGTGGCGTCGGAGGTGCCGTGGTGGGGCTCGGTATTGCCGAATTCCCCGGCGAGCGACGCCAGGGCCTTGCGATCGACCTTGCCGTTCGCGGTCAGCGGGAGGTCCGCACGCCAGTGGAAGGCCGAGGGAAGCATGTAGCTGGGCAGCCTCCGCCGCAGGTGCTCCCGCATGGCGCTGTCCGCGAGCGGGTGCTCACCGCAGCAGAAGGCCACCAGGCTCCCGCCCCGATCGCTCTGGGCGACCGCGACGGCGCCCGCGCGCACGCCGGGAACGTTCAGCAGGACGTTCTCGACTTCCTCGATCTCGACGCGGAAGCCGCGGATCTTGACCTGACTGTCCCGGCGGCCGAGGAAGTCCAGCTTGCCGTCGGGCAGCCAGCGGCCGTAGTCGCCGCTCAGGTAGAGCCGTTCGCCGTCGTAGGGATCAGTGGTGAACGACCGGCGCGTGCGCTCGGGATCATTGACGTAGCCGCGGCCGACGCAGACTCCGGCGAAGACGATCTCACCTGGTGCGCCCAGCGGCACAAGCGACAGGTTCTCGTCGACGACGCCGACCCGCACGTTGTGCACCGGACGGCCGAGCGGGATGCGCTCGGTGTCCGGCACCCGGTCCATGACCTCGTGAGTGGTGTCGTCCGACGTTTCGGTGAGCCCGTAGGCGTTGAGGAGCCTGATCCCGGGCTGGGCGCGGAACCAGCGCTCTACGAGGTCCTTCTTCAGCGCCTCGCCGGTCACCGAGACGCACCTCAGGTCCGGCAGTGCGCGCGGGCGCTTCTCGAGAAAGGACAGCACCGCATCGAGGTACGACGGCACGGCCTGCAGGACGTTGACGTGGCCGTCGGTAACGGTGTCGAGGTAGCGCGGGATGTCCTCGATCACCTCTTGGGGAACCAGCAGCGTCCGCCCGCCGACCATGAGCGCCGCCAGCAGTTGCCACAAGGAGATGTCGAAGCACTGCGGCGCGGTCTGGGCGACGACCTGCCCGTCGTCGATTCCCAGGTCGCCGATCTTGGCGTGGATGTGGTTGACCATCCCGGCGTGTTCGCACATCGCGCCTTTGGGCTCTCCGGTGCTGCCGGAGGTGAAGTAGATGTAGGCGAGCTGGTCCAGGGCCACGTCCATGTCGAGGTTCCCGGTCTCGTGGATCTCGTCGTAAGCCGCGTCCATGAGCAGGGTCCGCACCTCGGGCAGTGCGGCGACCGCTCGGGAGAGGGCGGCGGTGCTGCCGAGCTCGGTCAGCGCGAGCCGGCATCCGGCGCGGGAGAGCGTGGTCGCGATGCGTTCGGCGGGGAAGTGCGGCTCGATGGGCAGGTAGACACACCCGGCCTTGAAGATTCCCAGGACGGCGGCCGCCCAGTCCAGGTTGCGCTCCGTCACCACCGCGATGACGTCCTCGTGCTTCGCCCCCCGCCGAAGCAGGGCCCGAGCGACGCTGTTGGCACGCTCGTTGAGCTCCGTGTACGTCCACTGCCGGGCCCCGTGCACTATGGCCACGGTGCCCGCGTGGTCCTGTGCACGCTGCTCGAACAGGGCGTGGACACAGCGATGCGCAAGCTCGCGCCGTGGTCCGGCGAGCCCGTCGAGCTGGTAGCGGATCTCCTCGGCGGACAGCAGGCTCTGCGGCCCGTGCGGGGAGCCGGGACCGGCGGCCATCAGGGTCAGGGCGGTCAGGTGGTAGCCGGCGATCCGTGCGGCACACCGGGCGTCCAGCGCATCGCGACGGTAGCGCAACCGCAGGACGGGTCCGCTGTCGGACTCCGCGAACACGACCTGCAACACGGTGCCCGCGGGGAGGTCTCGACCCGGGCCGGCACTGGAGGCGCGGACGGCGGGGAACGGTACGAACGAGGCCTCGCTCAGCGGTCCGGGCAGGCCCAGCTCACGCTCCAGGTCCTCGACCCGGGCCTGCTGGTGCGTCAGCAGGTCCTTTTCGACCCGCCGGGCCTCCTGTACCAGCGCTTGCCACGACGGGGCGTCTGTCGTCATCCTGCACGGCAGCGGCCAGGCCCCCGGCCGGGCTGTGTAGACGGTCGTGACCTCGCGCTCGCCTGACAACGCGGCCAGCACTTTGGCGTGCGCCGCCAGCAGGACCGAGCTGATCGGCACGGCCATGTCGTCGGACAGCCGACGCGCTGCCGCCATGAGGTCTTCCGGGATCGTCACCTCGTGCTCCGCAACGCCCGGCACCTGCGTGCGGGACCAGCGCGGAAGGACGGTGACACCGCCGCGGCTGAGAACGGACCGCCAGAAGTCCTCGTCGTCGGGCTGGACCACATCGACGTCGGGTGCGATGGTCATCAGCTGCACCTTCCTGCCTGGTCGCAGCCCTGATCCAGTTCCCGGGCCGGATTCCCGCCCCACCAGGAGTGCGAGGGAACGACCTCCCCTTTCATCAGGAAGGAGTCGGGGGCGAGCACCGCGCCGTCGCCCACTGTCACGCCGTAGTGGACCAGCGCACCGACACCGACCGTGCAGCCGCGGCCGAGCGTGATGCCGTCGGACTTGAAGGTGCCGTCCTCCTGCGAGTGGCACTGGATGATGCTTCCCGCGTTCAGCGCGCACGCGTCACCGATGGACACCATCGGCCGCTCGGTCACGTAGCAGCCGTCGTCGAAAACCCTGCGCCCGATCCGGACGCTCAGCAATCGCCAGATCACGTTCTTGAACGGAGTGCCGTTGAACATGCGCAGATAGGTTTCCGACGGCACCTTCCAGTAGCGCTCGCGCCACCAGAACCGGGGATCGTAGATCGAGCAGTACAGGGCGCCCGGCCGGCGCACCGCGGTGAGGACACGCTCGACCAGCACGAAGTACACCGCGGTGAAGACCAGAACAAGCACATCGGCCAGCGCGAGAGCGGCCGCGCCCAGCCGCGGGTAGGTGTCGACGGCCCCGGCGGCGAGCAGCGCGGCACCCAGAACGTAGATCCACCGCGCCAGCAGGTACCAGCCCATGGTGGCCGCGTTGTGCTTGTTCTTCGCCGCGAGCCCACGGCGGAGCTCTTCGCCGCTCGCCAGCCGGTCGAACCGACTGTCGCGCAGGACCGACCGGGGGATCTCGAAGCTGGGTGAGCCCAGCAGGCCCACGCCTTCGCGGAGCTCGCCGTCGATGGGGACCATGACCTTCGTCGCCAGAAGGCAGTTGTCGCCGGCGCGTGTCCGCGCCGGATAGGCGATGCGGTTTCCCAGGAAGCTGTGGGCCCCGATCGCTGCCCGGGAGACCCGGAACGCGGTACTGGAGAAGTCGGCGTTCACGATCGACAGGCCGTCGGCCACCATCGTTCCGCTGCCGACCGAGCTCAGGAACGGGCTCTCGTGCCGCACATCGCAACCGAAATTCGACCCCGTCTGCTCGATGGGGGAGAAGTCGTAGCCGATGCCGCGCAAATAGTGGACGATGCCGGAACTGTCACCGAACAAGCGGGTGAGGAACCGCCTGTTGGTAAGCCGCGCGACAGCTCGGTGCACCGAGTGACGCCATCCGTACAAGGGGTAGTCGCGGCCCGGTACGACCGCGCGACGGAGCACACGGGGCAGAACGCTGATGAGCAGGAGGCCGAGCGCCACACCGCCGAGGACCAGCACGGCGGCGGCCACCGCGGCATCGCGATAGAACGCGCCGCTGGTGAGGGCCGAGGGCCCCGGCTCGATGAGCATGTTGAGCTGCGGAACCGCGACCAGCAACATGACTGTGCCACCGACGACGAGCGGCACGTACAAGAACAACGCGCCCACCAACTGCAGGACACTGTGCACGGCTCTGCGGAGCGTGGCGTGCGGCATCTCGCCGACGACCTGGAAGTTCGCCTCGGTGCGCTGTGCCGGTGATCCGTGCCAGTGCTCGCCGTCGGACACGGCCTGCCCGCTGTGCAGCGACGAGGCATGGGCGAGCTGGGCTCCGTCGCCCAGCGCTGTCCGGATGTCGATCACCGTGGCCTCGCTGACGAGCACCGACTTCCCGATACTGACCGGGCCCACCTGGAGCACGCCCCCCTGGGCGCGATAGCAGGAGAAGAAGGAGTCCTTCCGGATGACGGTGCCCTCACCTATGGTGAGCAAGTCGGTGCACACAGGCACGTTGCGGGAGAGGATCACGGCTCCCCGCCCGATGTCGGCACCGAGCGCTCGGAGATAGAGCACGTACAGTGGCGAGCCGACGAACAGCACCAGCGGATCCGAACGGATCAGCGTCCTGACGATCCAGAAGCGTACGTATGTCAGTGACCAGATGCGGATCTGCCCCGGCTTCCACCGCCCGATGAGCGTCCACTTCACGAGGACGGGAAGGGCGCACAGCCCGAGGAAACCAGCGCCGCCGAACAGCACCGACCTCACATAGACATCGAACACGCCCGACCCGGCGGAGATCCACTCGTACCCCCATGCCGTGGCCACGGCCACGAGACAGGTGTAGCCGAGGAAGGCGATGGCCTGGAGGAATCCGCACAGGACGTATTCCGCCGTGCTCGCGGTCGCGTCGGTGGGCGGGCCCATGGCCTGCGAGGCCCGGGCGGGGGTCGGTGCGGGCGCCGACTGAGGGGCCGCGGGGGCCGGGACCGCAGCCGCCAGGCCTCTTATGGTGGGATGTTGATAGACCTCCTTCATCGACACCGAAGGCAGATCCGCCCTCTTCCGCAGCCGGGCGCAGAAATGCGCCATCACAAGGGAATCGGCACCCAGGTCGTCGAAGAAGTGACTGTCGACGGGCACCCGCTCGATGCACACGACCTCGGCCAGCACCTCCGCGAGAGCGTGTTCCATGTCGAGGTCTGCGGGGTGCCCGTCGTGCGACGGCGAGGTGGATCGGAGATCAGGTCTTCGAAGATCAGAGGCGAGCAATTCAGCTTCGCCGAGGCCGGGTCGGCCGCCTGCCCGGGCATGGCGGGCAGTGCTTCCGGATGCGTTTGACGTGACCTTCGATTCTGACGTCATGATCTGTATACGCAGCCCGTGCGGGAATGTATTGGATATTTGGATCTTTTCTCATGTTACGGTCATTTATCTTGCGGTGCAGATGGGGGAGCGTGTACCGGGCGCGATCTCCGTCGAGGTGGGCATGTGCGTGCCGGATCGCCCGGAGCTCGATCGACGACGGGCGTCGTCCCGGCCCCGCGGGGCGCTGCCCCGAAGCCGCTCCCGACGCACCGTGACGGCGGAACGAAGCGCGGTCCGGTATGGGGCGGACGCTGAGGACGCCGTGGTGTCCAGGCCGGTCCAGTGGCCTTCGGGTTGGCGGTGGAGGTGGACCGTCAGGTCGACACCGGGGTACATCCAGGCGGTCGTACGGCCCGGCCGGGGCGGACGGTGTCCACCCGGATCTCGCAGTCGTCGAGGGCGAGACGGCCCAGGATGTCGTAGCTGATCCGGGCCGGCACCAGGTCGGTGTCCGGCCGCGCGGCCAGGTGGCGTTCGATGGCGTGGACGACGAGGCCGCCGAGCGGACGCCCTGTCACCCGGCACGGCCCTGTGGGCCGTCGGGGTCTCCTACCTCGTCGTCTCCTTCTGGCTCACGTGCTCGCCCCGCCGCGGGGCTCGCACGCTGGGGGAGAGCGAGGCCGGCCCCGAACTCGGCTGGGGTTCGCCACCGCTGATCCGCTGTTCACTCGGGATCGGGCACCTGGTGCGAGAGGAAGATCACGCCAGGTGGGGCGGTCTTGGCCCAGCACCCGACACGCGGTACGGTCGGTGCGATATCGATGACGGCAAGACGGAAGCCGGTGGGAAACCGGCACGGTCGCGCCACTGTGAACGAGAGGCTCCAGCCTTCTGGGACCTCTCGTGAGTCAGACCCGTAGCCGTCGTCCAGTGCACCACCGAGATGGGACGCGAACTCCCGAGGAGGTCCTGCCATGGCGCAGACCGTCGCTCAGCCGACAACCACCACCCCCGCTGTTCCCGCCAAGCTGCCGCTCAAGGCGATAGCTCCGTGGGCGGTCTTCTTCGGCATTCTGATGCTCGTCCTGCTGTACTTCGTCGGTGCCGAACAGGGCGCCACCTCCGTCGTCTCCGGCTCGGACGTCCATGAGTGGGTACACGACGCCCGCCACCTTCTCGGCTTCCCCTGCCACTGAGCGAGGGGAACCCCGGTACCTCCATGAACTCCGCAACGGTAAGAAATCTGCTCGTGCGGGGCATGCTGGCCGGCCTCGGTGCCGGCCTGCTCGCCCTGGTTGCCGCCTACTTCCTCGGTGAGCCGAACGTCGACAGCGCGATCAGCTACGAGGAAGCCCACTCCCACGAGCACGAGATGGAGATCGTCTCCCGCTCCCTGCAGTCCACCGCCGGTCTCGCCACCGGCGTCCTGGTCTACGGCATCGCCTTCGGCGGCATCGCGGCGCTCGCCTTCTCCTTCGCGCTCGGCCGCGTCGGCCGCTTCAGCCCGCGGGCGACCGCACTGCTGCTGTCCGGCTGCGCGCTGCTGGCCGTGTACGTCGTGCCGTTCCTGAAGTACCCGGCCAACCCGCCGTCGGTCGGCAACCCCGACACCATCGGCAAGCGGACCACCCTGTACTTCCTGATGATGGTGCTCAGCGTGCTCCTCGCGATCGCCGCCACCATCCTGGGCAAGCGGCTGGCACCCAGGATCGGTACCTGGTACGCCACCGTCGCCGCGGTGGCCGCCTTCGCCGTCGTGATAGGTCTCGCGTATGCGTTCCTGCCGGTCATCAACGAGGTGCCGAAGGACTTCCCCGCCACCCTGCTGTGGCGGTTCCGTCTCTCCGCGCTGGCCATCCAGACCGTCCTGTGGGGCGGATTCGGCCTGGTCTTCGGCGAGTTGGCCGAGCGGTTGCTGAATCCCAAGCCGGTGACGGCCGCCGCGAGCCGACGGGTCGCCGTTCCCAGCTGACATGACCCGACACACGAGTGAGGGCCCACGGAACCATCCGGGGGCCCTCTCGCGTTGTCCGGGCGTCACCCGGGCGAGGAGCGGAGGAACCGAGTGGCCGGACGACCCCAGCCGCGCCGCATCACCCTCGGCGGCCGTGAGGCGGTCGCCCTCACGGTGGCGGAGTACGAGCAACTGATCGCCAGCCGACGGCAGATCGGTGGTCAGAGCGCTCGGGTGCGCGTGCTCGCCCACGAGGCGAAGCGGACCGCACAGCTCCTCCAGGACCTGGAGACTCTGGTCGGGGCCCCGGCGGACTGCCGCGAGCAGACCGGGAGGACGCCGACGGTGTGCTCGCCGTCATGCCTCGCCGACAAAGCCACGGAGCCGGATGCGGACGCGGACGCGGACTCGGACGCCGGCTGCCTGCGCCGCTCGATAGCGGAACTGCTGCGTCGGCACCGGGACCTGGCTTCCTGAACCGTCGCAGCCGTGCGGACCCGATCTCGTAAGTCCCGTACAGCTGGGGTGCGTTCCATGGAGGAAGTGTTCAACCCGTGAAGGATTGACGGGAGTTGTCAAAAGTTGGAAGAATCCAGCTCGCTTCGCCGCGTCTGAAGTGAGCGAAGCGACACGAGTGGCTTGGGCGACATGCCTTCCGCCGGTTTCTCCGTCGGTACTTCCGTTGGTCCGTGCGCCGGTTCTTGCATCGGGTCATCCAGTTCTGCCGTCCGCGTTCGTCACTCGTGCGCAACCACCTCCCACACTTTCGATTTCACAGAGGCTCATCTTGTCGCGTTCGCAACACCCCAGAACTCTGGCTGTGCTCGCCGCAACCGCATTCGCCACCGCCGCCGTGCCCGTGCTCGGCACGGGGGTGGCCAGTGCCACGACCGCCGGGGCGTGCGAGTCCGCCACGGTCCAGTACCGCATCGTCGGCGCCGACGGAAACGTCGTGGGCGCCGACTGGACCTCGCAGGGCGGGTTCCATCAATGGGACACCGTTCCCGGGAGCGTCCAGGTCCGGCTGGCCCCGGGCCAGACCGTCGGGGAGGGCTGCAAGTACCCCGTGTCCCTCGCCGAGTACACCACCGAGGGGCCGAACTGGTACGTCTCCGGACACCAGAGCCTGGTCGACAAGGCCACGGTCTACCTCACCGCCGACGATGTCGCCGGTGCGGACGACGCGAAGCGGACCTGGCAGAAGCTGACCGTGAAGACACCGGACTGCTACGGCCAGATCGACCTGTACGGCGATGACATCACCTACGACGGCAAGACGGGGGAGGGGCACGGCCCCGTGCCCTACGAGCCCGACAACGTCGTCACCCCCTACCACCTCATAGCGGCGTGGAACGGGGGCGAACAGCCGTGCACTCCCGGCCCGTCGGACTCGCCCACCCCGACGCCGTCGGAGTCGACCCCGACCACCCCGGCCACCCCGGGCACGCCCACGGCTCCCGCGGGTGGACAGCCTCCCGCCGAGGAGACGACCCCGCCTCCGACCAGCCCCAAGCCCACCACCACGCCTCCCACGACGCCGGACGTGCCCCCGCTGAAGTCGACACCGCCCGCCACCCCCAAGCCGTCGCCCAGCGACAGCGCGCCGCCGCTGGCGGAGACGGGTGCGAGCGCTCCGGTCGGCACCATCGCGGGCGGCGCGGCCCTGGTGGTCGCCCTCGGCGCCGGGGCGGTCTACGCCTCCCGCCGCGCACGTCGCTCATGACCACGGTGCGCGAAGCCACCTTCGTGGCGTAGCTCAGCCCCTGACAGGCCAGCCTGACGGCTCCGCCTCCGCGTCGTCAGGAAGGGAACTTCCTGACGGCGTCCGGGCTGACCGGGGTGAAGAAGTTGACGAGGTTGCCGTCGGGGTCGCGGAACAGCAGCGAACGGTTGCCCCAAGGCATGGTGGTGGGCTTGTTGACGAAGTCCTCCACGAAGCCGGTCAGGTTCTCGTACACGCCGTCCACGTCGTCGACGAGGAACTCGATGATCACGGAACGGTTGTCGGAGGGACGGGCGGCGTCAGGCGCGAACAGCGGCACGGTGCGCGTGCTTGCGATCGCGAGAGTGGCTGACGCCGTCCTGAGCTCGGCGAAGTCCTGGTGGGGCCGGCTCGCCCGCGTGCCGGTCGCGCGCTCGTAGAAGTCGGCGAGGCGTGCGACATCGCCCGTGATGACACGGATCGAGACGAAGTTCACGGTGATCTCCCGGTGAGTTCGGTGGGATTCGTACTCCCGGAGGTTAGGAGGGATAGCGGACACATTCCGCCCGGTATTGCGGAGATACTTCTGAGCATGTCCCGGCCCACAGCTCGCGTGCTCACCCTGCTGGAACTCCTGCAGTCGGGCGGCATCAGGACAGCCGCCGAACTCGCCGAGCGGCTCGACGTCGACGAACGCACCGTGCGGCGGTATGTGGACCACCTGGTCGACCTCGACGTGCCGGTCGAATCGGTGCGCGGCCGCTACGGCGGATACCGGCTCGCCCCCGGCCACCGCATGCCTCCGCTCATGCTCGGCGACGACGAAGCGCTGGCCGTGCTGCTCGGCCTGATCGCCGGTCGCCGAGCCGGGCTGCCGACGACCGCGGGCACCGCCCAGGAGACGGCCACGGCCAAGATCCGGCGGGTCCTGCCCAAGCGCCTCGCCCGAAGGCTCGACGCCGTGCTCGACTCCCTCGCCTTCACCGCTCCGCCCGACCAGGCAGCCGCACCGGAGAGCACGGTCCTGCTCTCGATCGCCGACGCGATCCGCCATCGCCGGCCGGTCTCGATCCGGTACACCGCCGGAGACGGCAGGCACAGCGTTCGCACGGTGCACCCGTACGGGCTCGTCGTCCACTCGGGCCGGTGGTACGTAACCGGTGCGGAGCCCGAGAGCGGCGAGGACCGCACGTTCCGGCTCGACCGCATCGCGGACGCGAGGTCCCTGCCCGGCTCCTTCGAAGCGCCCGCTGGTCTCGATCCGGCGCAGCGCGTTCTGTCGGGATTCGCCGAGGCTCCGTACCGGCACGAAGTGATCCTGCGGATCCGGGGGACGGTCGAGCAGATCCGCGTCCGGCTGCCGGCAAGCGTCGCGATCGTCGAGGAGCCGTCGGCAGCGGGCCGCGAGGACGGTGATTCCGAGCGCTGGTTGCGTGTCCGGTTGCGTGTGGAACGGCTCGACTGGTTGCCTCCGGTGCTCGCGTCGCTCGATCGGCCCTTCGTGATCGAGCGACCGGACGAGCTCCGCGACCTCGTCGTGGCGCTCGCCGACCGGCTCGTGAACTCCGCACGGCGGCGCCCGCCCGACGTACGACCGGTGCCGTGAGCCCGCCACGACCGCCACGACCGCCACGGTCGGTGCCGGCACGAGGACGTCCTGGTGTCAGGCGGGCAGTGGCTGTTCGGCCCAGATGGTCTTGCCGGTGGGGGTCTGGCGACTGCCCCAGCGTTCGGCGACCTGGGCCACCAGCAGCAGTCCGCGCCCGCCCTCGTCGAAGACGCGGGCCCGGCGCAGGTGCGGGGCGGTGCTGCTGCCGTCGGAGACCTCGCAGATGAGTGTGGAGTCGCGGATGAGGCGCAGCTGGATAGGCGCCTCGCCGTAGCGGATGGCGTTGGTGACCAGTTCGCTGACGATCAGTTCGGTGGCGAACGCCGTCTCATCCAGCCCCCAGGCGGCCACCTGTTCGCCCGCCACCTTGCGGGCCCCGGCGACGGCCGCGGGGTCCCGCGGCAGGTGCCAGGTCCGCACCTGCCGGGCGTCGAGCGCGGAGGTACGGGCCAGGAGCAGGACGGTGTCGTCGGCGGGCCGGCCGGTCAGCACGGTGTCCAGCACCTGGTCACAGGTCTCCTCCAGCGTTTCGGCCGGGCTGCTCAGCGCCCGGCGCAGCAGCTCGAGCCCGACGTCGATGTCCCGGTCTGCGGCTTCGACCAGGCCGTCGGTGTAGAGAGCGAGCAGGCTGCCCTCGCCCAGTTGCACCTCGGTGGACTCGTACGGCAGGCCGCCGAGACCGAGCGGCGGACCGGCGGGCAGGTCCAGGAACCGTACGGTGCCGTCGGGGCTGACCAGGGCGGGCGGCGGGTGCCCGGCGCGGGCCAGGGTGCAGCGGCGGGACGCGGGGTCGTACACGGCGTACAGGCAGGTGGCCCCGATCTCCCCCGACGTCTCCTCCGCCCGTCCGCGCGCCTCCGGACCCTCCTCCCGGTCGAGCCTGATGACGAGATCGTCGAGCTGGGTGAGCAACTCGTCGGGGGCGAGGTCGACGTCAGCGAGCGTCCGTACGGCGGTCCGCAGGCGCCCCATCGTGGCGGAGGCCTGAATGCCGTGGCCCACCACATCGCCCACGACCAGGGCGACCCGAGCACCGGACAGCGGGATCGCGTCGAACCAGTCCCCTCCGACGTCCGCGCCGGAGCCGGCCGGGAGATAGCGGTAGGCGACCTCCACTGCCGTGAGAGCCGGTGGCCGCTCGGGCAGCAGACTGCGCTGGAGTGCCAGCGCCGTGCGGCGTTCACGGGTGTAGCGGCGGGCGTTGTCCACGCTGACCGCGGCCCTGGCGGCGATCTCCTCCGCGAGCAGCAGATCGTCCTCGCCGAAGAACTCCGGCGTCCGGTGCCGCAGGAAGTGCACCATGCCCAGCGTCACGCCCCGGGCCCGCAGCGGGACCATCATCACCGAGTGGATCAGGTACTTGCCCACGGTCTCGGCGCGGGCCGGGGAGGATTCGACCCACGCCCGCAGCGCCGGATCGTCCGACCGATGCCGGGTGCCCCGGCCGCTGACCAGCGCCAGCACCGGCAGCGAATCCGCCGGGTAGAGAGTGGTGCCGCCCGAGGCGACCACCGACTCCGGGCAGCCCCTCAGCACCGACCGCTGCGCGGCGCGGCGGACCGTGACCGGCTCGCCGGGCGGCACCGACTGGGGCTCCTCACCCTGCGCCACGGATTCCAGCAGGTCCACGGTGACGAAGTCGGCGAACCCGGTCACAGCCACCTCGGCCAGCTCCTCGGCCGTTCGGGTCACGTCCAAGGTGCTGCCGATGCGCAGGCTCGCGTCGTTGAGCACGGCCAGGCGCTGTCGGGCCCAGTACTGCTCGGTGGTGTCGAACACGGCCGCCGACAGACCGTGCACCCTGCCGTTCTCGTCCTTCAACGGCGACAAGAACAACGACCACGCATGCTCCCTTGTCTCGCCGGGAGCCTGGCCGTGCTGCTCATGAAAGATCATCTGACCGGTGCGCAGCACCTCCCGCTGGAGGCGGTCGTACTCGTCGAAGGGCCAGCTCGGCTCGATCTCCGACAGCGTCAGGCCCCGCATCTCCTTCTCGGTCCTGCCCATCACCCGCGTCATGACCTCGTTGGCGGCCACGAGCCGCGCCTCGAGGTCGTAGACCGCCACCGGCAGCGGGAGCTGCGCCAGCGTGCGGCCCCACATCGCGGCCGCGTTCGGGTCGGACGGTCCGGCAGGGTTCGTCAGGGCCGCGCCGGTCACGAGCCAGAGCCTCCGGCGCGCCGCGTCCACCAGCGGCGCGCCCCGCAGCCGCACCACGACACGACCCCCCTCCCGGTGCCGAAGCGCCACCTCGGTGGCCCACTGGCGCCCGTCGGCGATGCGGCGCCGCGCGGCGGCGGGCAGGTCGGCGGCGAGCAGGTCGGTGGCGCGGCGGCCCACGATCTCTTCGGGTTCGTAGCCGAGCAGCTGCGTGGCTCCGCCACTCCACACCATGACCGATCCCCGGGCGTCGACTACGACCGCGGAGTCCTCCGGCACGGGCGTCGGCACCGTTCCTCCGGATGCGACGTGCTCGCTGTCCATGGGTTCTTACCCTCGTCCTCGCCTCGGCAGAGCCCGGAGGAGCGCCCGGAGGGAACCAGGCGCGCGTCGCGGGCGTCCTCTCCAGCCTCCCGCCGCGCCGTTCCGCCCTCAAGCCAGGGCATCGGCCGTACGCCGGATCCCTGCGCGGAGTCGGGTGGGGCGGTGCCGCCTTGCTCGTGCGGCGTGTCCGGCGCAGGCTGGTCGTATGGGTGTTCGTGACGGCCCCACGCTGATCACGTCCGTGCAGCGGGCGTTTCGTCTGCTGGAGGCGGTGGGCGCACACGAGAACGGTGTGCCGGCCAAGCAGCTGGCGCGGGAGACGGGGCTGCCCCTCGCCACGGCGTATCACCTGCTGCGGACAATGGTGCACGACGGGTATGTGCGGAAGCTGGACGACGGCGGCTTCGTGCTGGGGGACAAGGTGCAGTCACTGCACAGTACGGGGCGCGGGCAGGCGTTGCTGGGGCGGGTGCGTCCCACGCTGGCGGCATTGCGGGACGGCGTGGCGGCCGCCGCGTATCTCACCTTCTACGAGGAGGGCGAGATCCGGGTCGCGGAGATCGTCGACGGTCCCCGGGCGCCGCGGGTGGATCTGTGGGTGGGGTTCGAGGACGCTGGGCACGCGACCGCGCTGGGCAAGTGTGTGCTGCGGGAGCTGGACGACGAGTCGCGCGAGGAGTACCTCTCGCGGCATTCCCTGGCGGATCTCACGCCGCGGACGATCACGAGTCCATTGGAGCTGTTGCGGCGGCTGGACTCCTCGCCGATGGATCCGGCCGTCACGGATCTGGAGGAGTACGCGCTGGGCACGGTGTGTGTCGCGGTGCCGGTGTACAGCGGGGAGACGCTCGGCTCGCTCGGAGTCTCGCTGCCGGTGAACCGCCTCTCCCGGCTCGAGGAGGTTCTGGAGCGGCTGATCCCGACCGCGAACCGCGTGACCAGGAGCCTGTCGCTCACTATCTGAAATCCCTGTCCTTGTCGCGTCCGAGTCGAACCCGTTTCCTGGATGAAACAGACATTTCCGGAGTGCGGGCGACGCACGGTGAGGACTGCGGACGAAACATGAGTCAGGCCCGAGACCACGGTGGCGCCCCCTGGCCGATAGAGCCGTTCAGGAACCGCGTGGCCGGTCCCGGGGCATCGGCCCGGACACGTGCCGCCGCACACCTGGCCTCCGGCACGCCCGTACTGTCCGTGCTGATCGTTCTCGTCGTCGTGCTCGTCGACCTCT
This sequence comes from Streptomyces sp. NPDC090798, assembly GCF_044768965.1. Classification (NCBI taxonomy): domain Bacteria; kingdom Bacillati; phylum Actinomycetota; class Actinomycetes; order Kitasatosporales; family Streptomycetaceae; genus Streptomyces; species Streptomyces sp. NPDC090798. Next base: position 159,312 of record NZ_JBIVXA010000002.1, on the reverse strand, counting down.
TCGGTGGAGCGGGCATGATCTGGCTCTCCCTGCTCGTGGCCGGGCCCGCGCTGGCCGCCACCACCAGCGGGCCGCGAGGGGTCTTCTGCGTCGGTCTCCTCGCCGCGGTGCTGGGTGCCGCGCTCGGGATCCGGGACGGTATGCCGGGCCGCGAAGTGGCGGCCGTGCTGTCCGCGCTGGCGGCCGTCACTCTCGCGAGTGGCCTGTCCGGCGCGCTGCGGGGGCGTCGTGAGCGGGTGCTCGCTGCCGTCCGCTCGGTCGCGGAGGCCGCCCAGCACGCACTGCTCAGGCCGGTACCGGCGACCGTCGGGCCGTTTCAGGTGGCCGTCCGCTACAGCGCGGCGGCGGCGGAGGCCCGTATCGGCGGGGATCTCTATGCGCTGCTGCCCACTCCGTACGGCGTCAGGCTGATCGTCGGGGATGTGCGCGGCAAGGGGCTGCCGGCCGTGAGTACCGCCGCACTCGTCCTGGGCGTCTTCCGGGAGGCCGCCTACGACGAGCCCGACCTCCTCGCCGTCGTCGCCAGGATCGAGCGGAGCCTGGCGCGCAACCTCGGTACCGACGACTTCGTCACCGCCGTGGTGGCCGGATACCCGCAGGCAGGGCATCTCGAGGTGGTGAACTGCGGGCACGCGCCGCCGCTGCTGGTGCGTGCGTCCGGGGACGTCGTGCCGGTGGATCCCACCCATCCCGCCCCGCCGCTCGGGCTGCGCGCTCTCACGGGCGAGACTCCCAGCCTTCAGGTGCTGCCCTTCGCCGACGGGGATCAGCTGCTGCTCTACACCGACGGGGTCACCGAGGCCCGCAACCACCACCGTGAGTTCTACCCGCTCGCCGAGGGACTGGCGCGCCACTTGTGCGACGAGCCGGCGCGCACCCTCACCGCGCTGCACGACGAACTGCTGGCGCATGTGGGCGGCCGACTGCACGACGACGCGGCGCTGCTCCTGCTCCACAAGCCGGCGGTTGCCGACCCGGTGGTTGCCGACCCGGTGGTTGCCGACCCGGCCGCTCCCTATCCGGCCGTTCCCGAACCGTCGTCCGGGGCCGGTCGCGGCGGCTGCCCCGGCGCCGTCCCGTCCTGGGGCAGCCGAATCCGGTTCGCCGAGCGGGTCGGCGAAACGGCGGACCAGGGTGTTCCGCTCGGCTCCTTCACGCCGTGCGGCGGCAACGGGGGAGGCTGACGGAGGCCGCCGCGAGGCGTAGGTCAGCGGGCCGTGCCGAAGTCCTGCGTCCAGTAGCTGCCGGGCTGTGCGAGTCCTACGCCGATGTCCTTGAAACCGCAGTCCAGGATGTTGCGCTTGTGGCCGGGACTGGACATCCAGCCCGCCATGACCTCCTCGGGGGTGGAGTATCCGAACGCGACGTTCTCGCCGTACGCACTCCAGCTGTAGCCGGCAGTCGTGATCCGTTGACCGGGATCCGAACCGTCGGAGCCCGTGTGCGACATGTTCTGGTGGCTCGCCATGTCCGCGCTGTGATCCTGGGCGGCCTTCGAGAGCTTCGCGTTCAGGGTCAGCGGGGAGCAGCCGACCTTGCCGCGCTCACTGTTGACCAGCGCCAGGACACGGGCCACGGCGGCGGATGCCGGGGCCTTCGTGGCCGCGGTGCTCGGGGACGCGCTGGCGGGTGCCTCGGGTGCGGAGGGTGCCGTCGAGGCGGGAGCCTCCGGTGCGGCGGGTGCCGTGGAGGCGGGAGCCTCCGGTGCGGCGGGAGTCGTGGAGGCGGGAGCCTCCGGTGCGGCGGGAGTCGTGGAGGCGGGAGCCTCGGACGCCTCGGGCGCGGCGGGCTCCGTCGTGGCCGGCGCTTCAGGTGCGGCGGGCGCGGTGGTGGCCTGCGAGGTCGGCTCCTGGGTCCGCGGGGTCCAGCCGCCGCCCTTCCACCGCTCCTGCAGGGACGCGTTCTGCCAGTTCTGCCAGTTCTTCCAGCCCTGCCACTGACTGGAGGACTTGGCGCCTGGGGCGCTCTGGTCGTTCATACAGGCCATGGCGGCGGTCGGTACTGCCAGCGCGCTGAGCACGACGGCAGCGATGGTGATCTGCCGGTGGCGCGTCTTCCTGCGGTGCTTGCTCATGCGGGCCTCGCTCGGTCGTCGCGGGGGCGCCACCGGTGGGCCGGCTCCGCACGGACACTGTGCCTGAGCTGTGGTGACGCCGTTTCGGGCGCCATTGTTAAAAGCTGCGTGAGTAAGCGGCAACGAGCGCCACTACTACCCGGCCTCGTAGACCCCGAACGTCCTTGAATCGGGCGCATGGGTGTGCAGACCCGGCTGACCGGAGCGCGGCATGACCTGACGATCCGTCAGGATGCTTCATGTGCCCGGAGGGCGACGTGTCGCGACCGCGTTTGGCATATGCCAGAGGAACATGCGCGTGTATGTCGGATTGCGGGTGGCAAGTCTGGCTATATCGCCCAGGCGCCATGTACTACCGCACCACGTTGATACGGGAACTCGGCGTGACGGATGTCACGCCGAGCTGCCGCAACCATTCCCGAGGATGGAGATGGCGATGGTGATGGACGACCGCGTCAGCTGTCGTAGTCGACGGCGAGCGTCTCCGTGACCGGGAACGACTGGCAGGTAAGGACATACCCCGCGTCGACCTCGGCGGGTTCGAGGGCGAAGTTGCGGCGCATGTCGGCCTTGCCGTCGGTGACCAGGGCCCGGCAGGTACCGCACACGCCGCCCTTGCAGGCGAAGGGCAGGTCGGGGCGGGTCTTCTGGGCGCCGTCGAGGATGCTCCGGCCGCGGGGCAGGGCGGCGGTCGTGGAGCGGCCGTCGAGCGTGATGGTGACCTCGCTGACCGGGCCCTCGGTGGCCGTGTCCTGGTGGTGCACCTCCCGCACGGGCTCGTCGTCGGCGTAGAAGAGCTCCTGGTGGACCCGGTCGTCCGGCACGTCGAGCCCGGCCAGCACCCGCTGGGCGTCGCGGACCATGCCGTGCGGGCCGCACAGCCACCAGTGGTCCGCCCCCGCCACGTCGACCAGCGAGCCGACGAGCGCCGACAGCCGCTCGGCGTCCAGCCGGCCGGAGAGCACCTCGGCCTCGCGGGGCTCGCGGGAGAGGACGTGGGCGAGCTGGAACCGGGCCGGGTAGAGGTCCTTCAGGTCGGCCAGTTCGTCGGCGAACATCACGGTGTCGGTGCGCCGGTTGCCGTAGAACAGAGTGACCGTCGAGCGGGAGTCCGCGGCCAGGACCGACTCGGCGATGGACAGCATGGGGGTGATGCCGGAGCCCGCCGCGATCAGCACATGATGGCCGGGGGTGGTGAGGTCGGGTGTGAAGGCGCCGGTCGGGGCCATGACCTCGACCGTGTCTCCGGGGCGCACCTCCCGCACCAGCCATGCGGAGAACAGGCCACCCGGCACCACCCGCACCCCGATGCGCGGCACCGATCCGGCCGGAGAGCAGATCGAGTACGAACGGCGCTCGTCACGGCCGTCGATCTCGCGCCGCAGGGTGAGCGACTGCCCCGGAGCGAAGGCGAACTCCTCGGCCAGCTCCGCCGGGATGTCGAAGCTGACCGTGGCCGCGTCCTCGCACAGGGGTTGCACGGCGGCGACCCGCAGGGAGTGGAAGGCCGGCCGACGGCGGGTGCGCGGGCGCACCGCCGGGGCGGGGGCGGCCGACTCCATCAGGTCGTCCATCAGATCTCCTTGACGTACTCGAACGGTTCCAGGCAGGCGCGGCAGCGCCAGAGCGCCTTGCAGGACGTGGCGGCGAAGCGGGACGTCTCCTCCGTGTCCGCCGAGCCGCAGCGCGGGCAGGGCACGGCGGCCCGCCGGGATGGGGGTCCCCCCGCGCGAGCGGAGCCGAGCGTGGGGGAGGTCAGTACGAGCGGCACCGGTCCGGCCGGGTGGCGAGGCGCGGCGCCGGGCGGGGCGATCCCGTGTTCGGTGAGCTTGCGGCGGCCCGCCGGGGTGATCCAGTCGCTGGTCCACGGCGGGTCGAGGACGGTACGGATCTCGACGCGCTCGTATCCGGCGGCGGCAAGTCGTGCGGCCACGTCGGCACGCATCTCCGCCATCGCCGGGCAGCCGGAGTAGGTCGGCGTGAGGCTCGCGACGACCGTGCCGTCGGGGGCGAGCGACACCTCGCGCAGCACGCCCAGGTCGGCGAGGGTGAGCATGGGCAGTTCGGGGTCGGGCACCTGTTCGGCGATGTGCCGGGCCCGTCGCACGTCGGTCAGGACGGTCACCATGTCGCCTCCGGGTGGGCGCGGGCCACGCTCTGCAACTCGGCCAGCAGGGGCGCCAGATGCTCGGTGTGCTCGCCCGTGCGTCCGGAGCCGGGCAGTGGCCGGTACACGGGCATGGGCAGTCCGCCCGCCTCGGTCACCTGACGCAGCACGGCGACGACCTCGTCGCGTACGTCGTAGGCCGTGAACAACTCGCCCAGGTACGGGGCGACCCCCTCCAGGGCCGTACGCATCCTGCGGTGGGACTCCGCCGTGCCGTCGCCGAGTCGCACGGCCCACTCGGCCGCGTACTGGCGGTGGTAGGTCAGTTCCTTGACGCCCTTCGCGGCGATGGCGGAGAGCACAGGGTCGGGGTGCGCGGCGAGCCGCCCGAAGTGCGCGAGCCGCCAGCTGGACAGTGCCAGAAGCCGCACGACGGAGAACGCGAAGTCCCCGTTCGGGAGTTCGGCCAGGCGTACGTTGCGGAAGTCGTCGGCGTCGCGGAAGTAGGCGTACGCGTCCTCGTCGCGGCCCGTGCCGTCCACCTGGCCGGCCCGCGCGTAGAGCAGGCGGGCCTGGCCGAGCAGGTCGAGGCCGATGTTGGCGAGCGCCACCTCCTCCTCCAACTCGGGGGCACGGGTGGTCCACTCGGCCAGTCGCTGGGCGCACACGAGCGCGTCGTCGGCGAGCGCGACGCAGGAGGCCGCCAGCTCCCCGGCGTCCAGCCCGTCCGGCACGGTGGTGTCGATCCCGTGCAGAGGGTCCTCGAAGCCGGTGCCGTACGCCCAGCGGGTGTCGTCCTCGTGTCCCTCGGCGAGGGTCAGGTAGACGTGGTCGTCACTCATGCCCTGCTCCTCAGATGTGTGGGACGTCGTCGGGGATGTCGTAGAACGTCGGGTGGCGGTAGACCTTGTCGGCGCTCGGCGCGAAGAACGGGTCCTTCTCGTCGCGGGTGGAGGCGGCGATGTGCTCCGAGCGCACCACCCAGATGCTCACGCCCTCGTTGCGACGCGTGTACAGATCGCGGGCGTGGGTCAGGGCCATCGCGTCGTCGGCGGCGTGCAACGAGCCGACGTGTACGTGGTTCAGCCCGCGCTTGCCGCGTACGAACACCTCGTACAGCGGCCAGCCGTCCTTCTTGCCGTCGATGTCGTTCATGCCGCCGCTTCCTTCCGGGCTCGCTCGCTCTGCTTGGCCGCGTGGGCGGTGGCCGCCTCACGGACCCAGGCGCCCTCCTCGTGGGCCGTCCGCCGCCGGGAGATCCGCTCGGCGTTGCACGGTCCGTCGCCCTTGATGACCCGCATCAGCTCGTCCCAGTCCGGGGTGCCGAAGTCGTGGTGTCCGCGCTCCTCGTTCCAGCGCAGCTCGGGGTCGGGCAGGACCACGCCCAGCTTCTCGGCCTGCGGGACGGTCATGTCCACGAAACGCCGGCGCAGTTCGTCGTTGCTGTGGCGCTTGATCTTCCAGGCCATGGACTGGGCCGAGTTGGGGGAGTTGTCGTCGGGCGGGCCGAACATCATCAGTGAGGGCCACCACCAGCGGTCCACCGCGTCCTGGACCATCGCCCGCTGGGCGTCGGTGCCGCGCATCATGGTCAGCAGCAGCTCGTACCCCTGGCGCTGGTGGAACGACTCCTCCTTGCAGATCCGCACCATGGCGCGCGCGTACGGACCGTAGGAACTCCTGCACAGCGGCACCTGGTTGCAGATCGCCGCGCCGTCGACGAACCAGCCGATCACACCGACGTCGGCGAAGCTCAGGGTGGGGTAGTTGAAGATCGACGAGTACTTCTGGCGGCCCTCGATCAGTCGCTCGGTGAGGTCGGCGCGGTCGGCGCCCAGGGTCTCGGCCGCCGAGTACAGATAGAGCCCGTGCCCGGCCTCGTCCTGGACCTTCGCGAACAGGATGGCCTTGCGGCGCAGCGAGGGCGCGCGGGTGATCCACTCACCCTCCGGCTGCATGCCGATGATCTCCGAGTGCGCGTGCTGCGCGATCTGCCGGATCAGCGTCTTGCGGTAGCCCTCGGGCATCCAGTCGCGCGGCTCGACCCGCTGGTCACGCGCGACGGTCGCGTCGAAGTGCTCCTGGAGCCGCTCTTCGGCCGCCGGCCCGACGCCGTCGGCGCCGGTGGCGGCGGAGTGTGTCGTGGTCATCGATACCAGCTTCCCTACCGACCATTCGTTCGGTTTCAGTGTGACGGTTTTCGTCCGGCCGGGCAAGACCTTCGTCCGGCCGGACAGGGCCCGGGGCCGGGCACGGGACCAGAACCCGGGACCAGGGCGCCGGATCCGGGGCCAAGGCGCGGCCGGGGCCCTCACGGCCAGGTGTAGAAACCCTGCCCAGTCTTCCGCCCCAGCTCGCCGCGCGCGACCTTGTCACGCAGCAGCCGCGGCGGCGCGAAGCGCTCCCCGAGCGTGGCGTGCAGGTGCTCGGCGATGGCGAGGCGTACGTCCAGTCCGACCAGGTCGGTCAGGCGCAGCGGGCCCATGGGGTGCTTGTAGCCGAGGCTCATCGCGTCGTCGATGGCCGCCGGCCCGGCGACCCCCTCCTCGACCATGCGGATCGCCTCGAGGCCCAGCGCCACGCCGAGGCGGCTGCTGGCGAACCCGGGGGAGTCCTTGACGACGACGTCCTTCTTGCCGAGGGCGTGCGTCCAGGCGAGCGCCAGCCCTACCGTCGCGTCCTCGGTCTCCGGGGCGACGACGATCTCGACCAGCTCGGAGGCCGGTACCGGATTGAAGAAGTGCATGCCGAGGAAGCGCCCGGGGCGGGAGAGGGCCGACGCGAGGTCGGTGACCGACAGGGAGCTGGTGTTGCTGGCGAGGACGGTCGCCGGACTCAGGGCCCGCTCGGCGGCGGCGAGCAGCCGGGCCTTGAGCGAGGCGTCCTCGGGGACGGCCTCGATGACGAGATCGGACGTCCGCGGCAGCTCGTCGACCGAGCCCACGACGGAGACCCGGCCGAGCACGTCCTGGGCGGGCGCGTCGAGCCTGCCGCGCTCGGCGGCCCGCTTCAGCCCGGTGGCGACCCGCTCCAGTGCGGCGGCCGCGGCGTGCTCGCCGCTCTCCACGACGGTCACGGACGAGCCCGCGGCCGCGAACGACTGGGCGATACCGGCCCCCATCCGGCCGCCGCCGATGACGCCGACGACGGAGGGTGCGGACGCGGTGCCTGTCGCGGCGGTGTTCATGCCCTGCTCCTCTTCTCCAGGAAGCGAGTCATCCGCTCCCGCTTGTCCTGTCCCTCGAACAGCACGGCCTGCGCCAGGTCGTCGGCGATCGGATGGGCGCCCGGCGAGTCGACCACGAGCTTGGTCAGGCGCAGGGCCGCGGCCGAGAAGCGGGCCATCCGGTCCAGCAGCGTGTGCGCCTCGTCGAGGAGCCGGTCGGCCGGTACGACATCGATGACCAGACCGGCCGCCAGCGCCGCCCGTGCGTCCAGGTTCCGTCCGGCGAGCAGCACCTGCTTGGCCACGGACTCGCCGACCAGCTCGGGCAGCCGCCAGCAGGCCCCGGCCGCGGCGAGGATGCCGAGCCCCGGCTCGGGGTTGCCGAACACCGCGTCCGGTCCCGCGATGCGCAGATCGCAGGCGTACGAGAGTTCGGCGCCGCCGCCCAGCGCCCAGCCGTCGACGGCGGCGAGGGTCGGCATGGGCAGTCTGCGCACCCGCTCGAACAGGCGGCTGTTGATGCCCTGAAGGGCTTCGTCACGGCCGCGTCGCAGCAGCTCCGCGATGTCGGCGCCGCCCGCGAAGACACCGCCGTGCCCGGTCAGCAGCAGGAGCTTCGGGTCACGTTCCAGCAGGTCGCACACGGCGTGCAGTTCGCGGATCATCAGCCCGCTGATGGCGTTGCGGGCCTCGGGGCGGTGCAGGGTGACGACGACCCGGTCGTCGCGCTCCTCGACCAGCAACGTCTCGTACATGCCGCTCATACGCGCTCCTCGACCAGCGGGGACTCGTCCGCGGCGCTCACACGCGCTCCACGAGCATCGCGACGCCCTGGCCGACCCCCACGCACAGGGTGGCCAGGCCCCGGCGGGCGTCCGCGCGCTCCAGCCGGCCGATCAGCGTGAGCAGGATGCGGGCGCCGGAGCAGCCGAGGGGATGGCCGAGGGCGATGGCACCACCGTCGACGTTGACCTTCTCCTCGTCGAGCTTCAACCGCCGCATCACCGCGAGTGCCTGCGCGGCGAAGGCCTCGTTCAGCTCGACCGCGTCCAGGTCGCCGCTCTCCAGGCCGGCCCGGGCGAGGACCTTCTCGGTGGCGGGGACGGGGCCGAGCCCCATCAGGTTGGGCTGTACGCCGGCCGAGGCGGCGGTGATGATCCGGGCGCGCGGGATGAGGCCGTACCGCTCGACGGCCGCCGCGCTCGCCACCACCAGCGCGGCGGCGCCGTCGGACAGCGGCGAGGCGGAACCGGCCGTGACGATGCCGTCCGGCCGGAAGATGGTCCGCAGGGTGCCGAGCTTGTCCAGGGTCGTGCCGGGGCGCGGACCCTCGTCGCGTGTGACCTCGCCGTCCTTCACCCGTACCGGCACGATCTCGCGGTCGAAGCGGCCCGCCTCCTGCGCGGCCACCGCCCGCTGATGGCTGCGCAGCGCGAAGGCGTCGGAGTCGGCGCGGGTGATGCCGTCGAGCGCGGCGACCTCTTCGGCGGTCTCCCCCATCGACAGGGTCACCTTGGCCGTCTCGGGGCCCGCGCCCGCCGGTACGGCCCGGTCGGCGGCCGTGAAACGCGGGTTGGTGAAGCGCCAGCCCAGCGAGGTGTCGTGCACCTCGCCCGGCTTGGCCCACGGGGTGCCGGGCTTGGCCATCACCCAGGGCGCGCGGGTCATCGACTCCACACCGCCAGCGACGACGAGGTCGGCCTCCCCGGACCGGATCGCCTGGGCCGCGCTCGCGACCGCCGTCAGCCCGGACGCGCACAGCCGGTTGACGGTGTAACCGGGCACGGTGTGCGGGAGGCCGGCGAGCAGCACGGCCATGCGTGCCACGTCCCGGTTGTCCTCACCGGCCTGGTTGGCCGCGCCGAGGATCACCTCGTCCACGGCCTCGCCCGGTACCCCGCTGCGCCGCACCGCCTCGCCGACGACCAGAGCCGCCAGGTCGTCCGGCCGTACGGAGGCCAGTGCGCCTCCGTACCGGCCCTGCGGGGTGCGGGCGCCGTCGATCAGAAAGATCTCGTCAGGCATCTGCGGACTCCTCGGTGTGTTCCTCGGCGGTGGCGGGCCGACGCGACTGGAGCGTGGCGAAGCGGCCGGTGACGAAGGCGGGGTCGGAGAGGGTGGCGCTGGCCGCCGGGTTGGCGGCGCTGCCGTGGAAGTCGCTGAAGGCCGCGGACTGGTTGACGAAGACGCCGCCGGTGAGGTTCTCCGACAGGTGCACTCCCGCGTCGAGGGCCGCCAGCTCGGTGGCGGTGAGTACGTCCTCGTCGGTGGAGTGGACGGCGGCGGTCAGCGCGCCGTGTGCGCGCACGGTCTCCCGGAAGATCCGCAGGCTGTGCTCGGTGGAGTCGGTGCCGATCACGAAGGAGACCGGCCCGAACCACTCGCGCGTGTAGGTCTCCCGGTCGGCGTCCGCGTCAAGCCGGGCCACCAGCGGGGTACGGACGACCGCGTCCGGGTGCTCGGGGTGCTCGACCGGCGCGGACGCCCGCACCGTACGACCGAGCCCGGCCGCCTCCTCCAGCCGCTCCCGCACCCCGTCGTTGACGATGGCCCCGAGCGTGCCGGCCGCGCGGGCGGGGTCGCCGAGCAGCTTGTCGAGCGCCGCGCCGAGGTCGGCGGCGAACTCGTCGGCGGTCTTCACGCCCTGGTCGGTGGCGAAGCCCTCGCGGGGGACGAGGAGGTTCTGCGGGGTGGTGCACATCTGCCCGCTGTAGAGGGCCAGCGAGAAGGCCAGGTTGCCCAGCAGCCCGCGGTAGTCGTCCGTCGAATCCAGGACGACGGTGTTCAGGCCCGCCTTCTCCGTGTACACGGAGGCCTGGCGGGCATGGCTCTCCAGCCAGTCGCCGAAGGCGGTGGAGCCGGTGAAGTCGATGACCCGTACGTCCGGGTGGAGGGCGTACGCCGAAGCCGTACGTTCCTCGGCGCTCTCCGCCGCGAGGATCACCAGGTTCGGGTCGAAGCCGGCCTCGGCCAGCACCTCGCGCGCGATCCGCACGGTGATCGCCAGGGGCAGGACGGCGCCCGGGTGCGGTTTGACGACGACCGGGTTGCCGGTGACCAGACTGGCGAAGAGACCGGGGTAGCCGTTCCAGGTCGGGAAGGTGTTGCAGGCGATCAGCAGCGCCACGCCGCGTCCGACCGGCGTGAACTTCTTCTCCATGACCAGCGGACCGCCCTTGCGCTGCGGCTTGCTCCAGCGGGCCGCCCCCGGATGGCGCTTCTGCTCCGCCCAGGCGTACGCCACCGCCTCCAGACCGCGGTCCTGAGCGTGCGGTCCGCCCGCCTGGAACGCCATCACGAAGGCCTGGCCGGTGGTGTGCTGCACGGCGTGCGCGATCTCGAAACTCGCGGCGTTCAGCCGGGCCAGGATCTCCGTCGCCGCCCCGGCCCGGGCGTCGGGGCCCGCGGCACGCCAGGAGCCGGTGGCGGCCTTCGCGGCGGCCACGGCCTCGTCCGGTGCGAGGCGGGGGTAGGTGACACCGAGCGGGAAGCCGTACGGGGAGGTCTCCGTGGCGGAGGTCGTGCCGCTCGCCGGGTGGCCGGGCAGCTCGAAGTGGCCGCCCAGCCGCTCCTGGAAGGCCGCTTCCCCGGCCTTCGCCGCGTCCTCCCCGTACACCGACTTGCTGGGCGACTCCGGATACGGGGTCCAGTGGCCGCGGCTCGCGGTGGCGGCGACCGCCTGCTCCAGCAGGGCGCGGTGACGGGCGAAGAAGTCCGGACGCTCGGGGAGGTTCTGGGGCATGCGTTCCACCTCTTGACAGGCAGTGGTGATGCTGGATTACTAGGCCGTGCCGCACGCTAACCGAATGTTCGGTCGGGACACAAGGTGGTGAAAAAAGTGACGCAGGCCACAGGAGCGACATCGGCCGGGGCGACGCCCGCCGAGGCGATGTTCGCCGCGGACGAGGCGTCCCGGGCGCTGGGCATCGAGCTTCTCGAGCAGGGTGAAGGCACCGCCGTGCTCCGGATGACCGTGACGCCGTCGATGGTGAACGGACACGGGATCGCCCACGGCGGCTATCTGTTCCTGCTCGCCGACACCGCCTTCGCCTGCGCCTGCAACAGTCACGGACCCGTGACCGTCGCGGCCGGGGCGGACATCGACTTCGTCGCCCCGGCGTACGAGGGTGATGTCCTGGTGGCCACGGCACGGGAGCGCACCCGGTTCGGTCGCAGCGGCATCTACGACGTGAGCGTGCTGCGCGGCGACGAGGTGATCGCGGAGTTCCGCGGACGCAGCCGCAGTATCAGAGGCACGACGACGAAGGAGTCGCGATGAAGACCGCAGAGACGGCCGGCGCGGCCACGGGACCCCGCCCGGCCCGCCTGGGAGAGCCGCTTCCCCAGGATCTGCTGGACGAGGGCGAGCGCCTCACCCGCGAGCAGCTGAGGGAGCTCCAACTCGACCGGCTGCGGGCGACGTTGCGACATGCGTACGACAACGTGGAGCTGTACCGCAGGAAGTTCGACGAGGCCGGGATCAGGCCCGACGACTGCCGCTCCCTGGAGGACCTGTCCCGGTTCCCCTTCACCACCAAGGCGGATCTGCGGGAGACGTACCCCTTCGGCATGTTCGCCGTCCCGATGGCGGACGTGCGGCGCATTCACGCCTCCAGCGGCACCACGGGCCGCCCCACGGTCGTCGGATACACCGAGAACGACCTCTCCATGTGGGCCGACATGATCGCCCGCTCCATCCGCGCGGCCGGCGGTCGTGCGGGCCACAAGGTGCACATCTCCTACGGGTACGGCCTGTTCACCGGCGGCCTGGGCGCGCACTACGGCGCCGAGCGTGCCGGCTGCACGGTGATCCCCGCCTCCGGCGGCATGACGGCCCGCCAGGTGCAGATCATCCAGGACTTCGAGCCCGAGATCATCATGGTCACCCCGTCCTACATGCTCACCCTGCTCGACGAGTTCGAGAGGCAGGGCGTCGACCCGCGTACGACCTCCCTCCAGGTGGGCATCTTCGGGGCCGAGCCGTGGACGGAGGCGATGCGCCGTGAGATCGAGGAGCGCATGGACATCCACGCGGTCGACATCTACGGCCTGTCCGAGGTGATCGGCCCGGGTGTCGCGCAGGAGTGCGTCGAGACCAAGGACGGGCTGCACGTGTGGGAGGACCACTTCTACCCCGAGGTGGTCGATCCGTTCACCGGCGCCGTGCTGGCCGAGGGTGAGGAGGGTGAGGTGGTCTTCACCTCCCTCACCAAGGAGGCCCTGCCGATCATCCGCTACCGGACCCGCGATCTGTCCCGGCTGCTGCCCGGCACCGCCCGGCCCGCCTTCCGCCGCATCGAGAAGATCACCGGCCGCTCGGACGACATGATCATCCTGCGCGGTGTGAACGTCTTCCCCAGTCAGATCGAGGAGATCGTGCTGCGCACACCCAGTGTCGCCCCGCACTTCCAGGTGCAGCTGACCCGGCGCGGCCGGATGGACCACATGACCGTCCGCGTCGAGGCGCGTCCCGGGGCCGGGACCGAGCAGCGGGAGGCGGCCGCGAAGGCGATCGCCCAGGGCGTCAAGGACGGCGTGGGTGTCACCGTCGAGGTGGCGATCGTCGACCCGGAGACCCTGGAGCGCTCACTGGGCAAGCTCCACCGGGTGAAGGATCTCCGTCAGCAGTGACTTGCCGGTGTCCGCGGGAGCGTTTCTCCCCGACTGCGGGCCGAGTGGGGAACGTTCGGCCCGCGGCCCGTGGATGTCAGGCGGTGACGAGGGTGAGTCCGTATGTACTGAGGATCTCGTTCACGGGCTGGAACCAGGTCTGGCCGCCGCTCGTGCAGTTGCCCCAGCCGCCCGAGGTCACACCTTGGGCCTGGTCGCCGGTGATGAACGAGCCGCCGGAGTCGCCGGGTTCGGCGCAGACGCTGGTGCCGGTGAGGCCGTAGACGGATCCCTGGCTGTAGTTGACGGTCTCGTTCTGGGTCAGCACGGTGCCGCAGTGCCAGTGGGTGGTGGAGCCGGAGCGGCAGACGGACGAGCCGACGGGGGCCACGGCCGAGCCGCGGACGAGTACGTCGCTGACGGTGCCCCAGCCGAGCACCACCGGTACGGTCCACCAGCCGTTGCCGATCCGGATGTACGAGTAGTCGTTGCCCGGGAACGACGATCCGGCGAAGGTGCCCATCGCCGAGCCGTCCCAGCCGGCCACGGAACTGCCGGCCGAGCCGCAGTGCCCGGCGCTCACGAAGCCGCCCACCACGGAGAAGCCTATGGAGCAGCGGGTGTTGCCGTTGATGTAGTAGGGGTCGCCGCCGACGGTGCCCGCGGAGAACGTGCGAGGCGCCTCCGCGGTGGCGGAGGTGTGGACCGTGAGCAGACCTGCCTCGCGCGCCGGCGCCAGGAACGCCGTCACCGCGGCACTGTGTTCCGCGCCCTTTCGGACCTCGGCCACCAGGCTGCTGGTACGGGGGTCGACATGCCAACTGCGGACGGCTGTGGGGGCGCCGTCCGACGTGGCGGTGTCGTCGAGGGCGGCCTTGGCCGTGTCCAGCGTCCGGGCGGTGTGCGTGACCCGTACGACCGTGGCGCCGGTGGCTCGTACGGCGTCGGCCGCGGTGCCCGTGTCGGTGACTCCGACGACGAGGGTGCCGCGCGCCGGGTCGTACCAGGAACCGCCGAACGTCCGCCCCGCCGCTCGTTCGGCCCGCGGTGCGAGCTTCGCGGCGGCCGCTTCACGCGCGCCCCTGGCGCGGGCCTGCGACGCGGTGAGGCCGAGGTCCCGTTGCATGGCGGTGACCAGGCCGGGGGAGAGGGGGCGGGGACTGGGCGGTTGTGCCGTCGCCGTCTCGACGGGCAACAGCCCCAGAGTGCAGGTGCCGAGGGCCAACAGGACGGACAGGCCCCAGCGAAGACGCGTAACACGTCGCATGGGTGAACCCCTTCCATTCTCAACTGCCTTAGAAGGTATGGACCTTTGGGGTTCAGTGTTGGAAACGTGTTGCGTGCATGTCAATGGTTGTCGACGCGATACGGACTCGTCATGCCGCTCGTGCTCGTATCACTCGGACGTTAAAGTGTCGATATCGCGGCATTGCGACGTACGTCCCCTTTGGTGCGGGGGTGAGGGTCATGGGCGCTACCGAAGCGGCACCCGCCACCCATGCCGGGCCTCCCGGCCTGAGGCGAGAAGTCGGATTCATCGGGCTGATCTGGGCCTCGGAGGGGTCGATCATCGGGTCCGGCTGGCTGTTCGGCGCGCAGGGCGCCCTGGCGGCGGCGGGCCCGGCCGCGATCATCTCCTGGGGGATCGGCGGCGTCGTGATCCTCATCCTGGCGTTGGTGCATGCCGAACTGGGCGGCATGTATCCGGTGTCCGGCGGTACGGCCCGCTTCCCGCACTACGCGTTCGGTGGCGCGGCGGGAGCGTCGTTCGGCTGGTTCTCCTGGCTCCAGGCGGCCACGGTGGCACCGATCGAGGTGCTGGCCATGATCACGTACGGCCAGCACTACTCATGGGCCAACGGCTGGCTGAAGACCCAGGGGGGCCAACACATCCTGACCGCTTCCGGGATCGCCGTCGCGGTCGGGCTGATGGCGGTGATCACCGCGATCAACTTCCTCAGCATCCGCCTGCTGGCCCGCACCAACAGCGCGGCGACCTGGTGGAAGGTCGGCATCCCGCTGCTGACGATCTTCGTGTTCGCCATCGCCCAGTTCCACGTCGGCAACTTCACCGCCGCCGACGGGTTCAACCCCTACGGCGCGAAGGGCATCCTGTCCGCGGTCTCCTCCAGCGGCATCATCTTCGCGCTGCTCGGATTCGAACAGGCCGACCAGCTCGCCGGTGAGAGCGCCAACCCGAAACGCGACATCCCGCGCGCGGTGATCGGCTCGATCGTGATCGGCGCGATCATCTACATCCTGCTTCAGGTCGCGTTCCTCGCCGCGCTTCCCGCCTCCCAGATCCAGGGCACCTGGGCCACCGCCGCCTTCAACACCCTGACCGGTCCGTTCGCGCAGGTCGCCACGGTCATCAGTCTGGGCTGGCTGGCCGCGGTCCTCTACCTCGACGCGGTGGTCTCGCCCGCAGGCACCGGCCTGATCTACATCACGGGCTCCTCGCGGGTCTCCTACGGACTCAGCCGCAACGGCTATGTGCCGTCGTCCTTCGAGGCGACCACCCGGAACGGGGTGCCCTGGGCCGGCCTCATCGCCGCCTTCGTGGTCGGCTGTGTGTGTTTCCTGCCGTTCCCGAGCTGGCGCTCGCTGGTGGGGCTGATCACCAGCGCCAGTGTGCTGATGTACGCCGGGGCGCCCCTGTCCTTCGGGGTCTTCCGCCGCCGCCTCCCGAACGTCGACCGCCCGTACCGGCTGCCCGGCGGCGGCTGGATGTCCCCGTTGGCCTTCGTCGTCGCCAACTTCCTCATCCTGTGGTCGGGCTGGACCACGGACTGGAAGCTGGGCATCGCGATCCTGATCGGCTACGTCATCCTCATCGCCAACCGCGTGTTCAGGATGAACCCGCTCACGCCCCAACTCGATCTGCGTGCGGCCCAGTGGCTCCCCGCCTATCTGATCGGCATGGGCCTCATCGTCTACGCCAGCGACTTCGGCCCCCTCAAGCACCCGTGGTTCCCCTTGTGGTGGGACATGGCGGCGGTCACGGTCCTCAGCCTCGCCATCTACTACTGGGCCATGGCGGTGGCCCTCCCCGCGGAACAGATCCAGCGCATGGTCGACCAGGTGGTCGTTCCGGAGGAGGTCGCGCCTGACTGAGTACGAGGAGCGGGGCGTCGGCGGTCCTGCGAACAGGCATCTCGTCAGCGCGGCGGCAGGGCGTCCAGTTCGGCGGCGAACATCACGGCGGGGTCGAAGCCCATCCCGGTGAAGTGGCCGGCGAGTTCCAGGGACAGCACTCCGTGCAGCCGGGTCCAGAAGGTCAGGGCCCGGCGCAGGGCCTCGGGGCCGTCCGGGGTCGGCGCGGCGCAGGCGTCGAGCAGGGTCGTCATGATCTCTGACGCGATCCCCGTGACGTCGTCGGGCGCGTGGTAACCGGGGACGGGCGTGCCGTAGACGAGGAAGTACCGCTGAGGGTCGTCCAGGGCCCACCCGCGCAGGGCATGCGCCAGTGCGGCCAGGTCGGCACCGGACGCGGAGGCCGCGCGGAAGGTGTCGGCGAGGCTTCGGTACGCCTCCCTGACGAGCTCGGTGATCAGCTCGTCGCGCCCGGCGCAGTACCGGTAGAGCGCGGGCCCGCTCATGCCCATCTGCTTGGCGATCGCGTTGAGGGAGAGCGCGGAAGCCCCTGCCGTGGCGATCTGCTCCCATGCGCGTTCCCTGATCTCCGCACGTACGTGGGCGCGGTAGCGCTCGCGCGGGGTCTGCGTGCCCGTGTCGGCCATGGCCTGCCACCTTTCCGCAGTCGGGAGGATTATAGATTCAAGATGCAGTTAGAAGGTATCACGAAAATTCTTGACTCTCTCATTCCTGCTGCGTTATAACTTCTAACGAACGCAAAAGTGAGTAACCGACGCGGAGCGCAGTGGAGGTCGTCATGAACGCCGAAGGACTCGTCGAGGTCGTACTGCCGGGCAAGGTGGAGCCGGAAGAGCTGGAGATCCGGCACGGAGCCGTCCCCGCCGCGGGCCCCGGCCAGGTCGTGATCCGGATGGAGGCGACCGGGGTCTCCTTCGCGGAACAGCAGATGCGCCGCGGCCGGTACTACGACCAGCCGGCGTTCCCGTTCGTGCCCGGCTACGACCTGGTCGGCACCATCCTCACGACCGGCGAGGGCGTCGAGCCCGGTCTGGCCGGCACCCGGGTGGCCGCGCTGGTCAAGGTCGGCGGCTGGGCGAGCCACGTGCTCGTCGACGCGGCGGACGTGGTGCCGGTGCCGGACGGGATCGGCGCGGCGGAGGCGGAGACCATGGTGGTCAACGGCATCACCGCCTGGCAGATGCTGCACCGCAAGGCACGCATCCGTGCGGGGCAGACCATTCTGGTCCACGGTGCCAACGGCGGCGTCGGCTCGGTCCTGGTCCAGCTCGCCCAGGCCGCGGACGTGAAGGTGATCGGCACGGCGTCCGCGCGCCACCACGACGGGCTGCGGGAGCGGGGTGTCATCCCCGTCGACTACCGCACCGAGGACGTGGCCGCACGGGTTCGCGAGCTCGCTCCCGGCGGGGTGGACGCCGTCTTCGACCACGTCGGCGGCCGCAGCGCGGTCGACTCCTGGCACCTCCTGGCGCCCGGCGGCACGCTCGTCTCGTACGGCAGCGCCTCCACCCGGGACGACGAGGGGTCCAAGCAGTGGCCCGTGCTCAAGCTGCTCGGCCGGGTGTGGCTGTGGAACACGCTGCCCAACCGCCGCCGCGCCTACTTCTTCAACGTCTGGGCCGGGCGGGCCCTGGCCAAGGACCGGTTCCGGGCCCGGCTGCGCGCCGACCTCACCGAGGTCTTCGAGGCCCTCCAGCGCGGTGACGTCACCGCCCAGATCGCCGCCCAACTGCCCCTCACCCGCGTCGCCGACGCCCTGCGGCTGGCCGAGTCCGGCACCGTCGCCGGGAAGGTCGTGCTGAACCCGTAGCGGGTCCTTCCGTAACCGCCGATCGCGCACCTTGCCGCCGAGCGCACACCTTTCCCCCGCAATCCCTCTCCCACCCGAAACACGAGGATCCGCCATGACCGCCACCCCCGTGACCCCGAGGCGCCACCGGGCACGGCTGCTGGTCCCCGCGGCGATCGCCGCTCTCGCCTTCACCGCCACGACGGCCGCCGCGGCCACCTCACCGACCACCGCGGCCGACCGGACGGTCACGGCCCACGACCGCCGCGGAGCCGAGCGGAAGCCGAAGGCGATGCTCGACGCGTGGCTGCGGCTCTGGAACGGCGATTCCGCCCAGGCCCCGGGCATCATCTCTCCCGGCTTCCGGGTCCACGCCGCCCTCCTCGGCGGCGGTGACGGCAGCTCCATACGGGGCGTCGACGGCCTGGTGGCCTGGATCGGCCAGACCCGCGCGGCATTCCGCGACCTGCGCTTCACCATGGAGGTCCCGCCGCTGGTCGACGGCCGCTACGCGTCGGTGCGCTGGACAGCCACCGGCACCTACGCCGGCGGTTTCCCCGGCGCCAAGGCCCAGCCGGGGACCGTGGTCACCTTCACCGGCACCGACACACTCCGCATGCGGGACGGCAAGTTCGCGGAGTACTGGGTCAACACCGACACCCTGAGCCTGCTCACCCAGCTCCAGGCACTCTGAAGCACGCCCCCGAGACAGGGGCGGTCACGGGTGTGTCGTCGGCGATCCGATGCCTGACATGCCGTTGAGTGGAGCAATGACCGGTACGCCGTGCCGAGGCCCACCAGGCTGGGCGTCTTGCCGAAACCGTGTGCCGGGAGCTCCGTGTGAACAGGCTGCATCAAACGAGGTGGCGGGGCCGCGGCGCGGAGGCGGAGAGCGCCGCACCGCACCCGAACAGCACGGGCCGCTCGCTGCCGGCACCGCCCCTGTGGATGCGCTGGCTACCCCTGTTCTACGTCGCGGCCGTCCTGGCGATCGAACCCATCACGCCCGTCGAGTGGCCGGTGAGCTTCCTGCTGATCGCTCTCCCGTTGGTGGCCGCCTTCGCCCACGGCCCCGTGATGGTCGTCTGTGTCACCGTCTTCGCCGTGGCGCTCGAAGGGGTTCTGGCCGGTACCCCGTGCTGCGCCGGACGTTCCGTCGGCTACCTGTGGGATCGCCACTACGTGGCCGCCTACTTCTGCACCGCTCTCATCGGCACCCTGGGAACCATCCTGGCCGTCAGCCGGATGAGACGGGAGCGCACCCTGGCCACCGTGCGCTTCGTGGCCGAGATCGCCCAGCGCGTCCTGCTCAGGCCCGTTCCGCACCGCGTCGGCGACATCCTGGTGGAGAGCTTCTACCTCTCCGCCGACGCGGAGGCACGCGTCGGCGGCGATCTCTACGAGGCGGTGCCCACGACGTACGGCCTCCGTCTCGTGATCGGCGATGTCCGAGGCAAGGGGCTGTTCGCCGTGGAGACCGCCGCCGCCCTGCTCGGCGCCTTCCGGGAAGCCGCCCACGACGAACCCGACCTCGCAGCCCTGGCGGGCCGGGTGGAGACCAGCATGAGCCGCCGGGCCGCCGACTACGCCGCCAGCGACATGGCCGAGCGCTTCGTCACCGCGGTCTTCGCGGAAATCGTGACCCCCGACCGTGTCGTGCGGATCGTCAACTGCGGCCACCCGCCCCCTCTGCTCATCAGCGCCGCCGAAGTCACCGAACTGGAGACGGACCGGTCCTCACCGCCCCTCAACCTCGGCGTGCTCGTAGGAGAGCCGTACCGCGCCGACGAACATCCCTTTCGGCCGGGCGATCAGATCCTGCTGTACACCGACGGCGTCACCGAGACACGCGACCGGGACGGCGCCTTCTACCCGCTCGCCCAGCGCATCCGCTCCTGGGGCGTCCTCCCGCCCCGGGAACTCCTCGACCGGCTCCACCACGATCTGCTCGCCTACAGCGGCAACCGTCTCCACGACGACACAGCCGCACTCATCGCCTCTTACGTCCCCCACGAACCGCGGGTACCCACCGACCCGCACGCCCTGTGACCGGGAGCGATCAGCGAGGATCCGGGCGGCCGCTCGTGATGCGGTTCCACAGGGAGCGGGTGGCACCGAAGCCGCTCTCATGGACCCACACATGCGTGCAGGACGGGCACTGCAGGTGGAGCAGGCTGCCGGTGTTGGAGAGCAGATAGCGCCAGTGGTCGGAGCAGGTGCGCCGTTGTTCGCACGGTGCGCACCCGCGACTGTCGTTGCAGTTCGGGCAGCTCACCCAGGCGCGGCGCCCGCGGTCCGCCTGCGGGTCAAGCGGCAGCATGGCCGCCTCCGCGCCGGGGAAGCACGCCGGCCGCGACCAGGTCGTCGTACAGGCGTTGCTGCTCCTCGTCGAGACCGGAGTACAGCAGGTCGTACGCGGCCTCCTCGCCGCGCATGACCTCCATCGGGTCCCAGTCGGGGCCGAGGGCGGCCAGGACCTGGGCCTGTCGTCGCACCTCCTGTGCGGTGAGGTCGACGGGGAAGTCGACCAGCGCGGGGGTGCCGTCGGAAGGCGGGGGGGTATGTGGGGCCATGAAACGAAACTTAGGTATGCCTTCTTTGCCGGGGCAAGAGGGGGTGGCCGAAGTCACAGCAGGTCGGCGACTGTTTCGGCGGCCTCCGCCGGGTCGCTCGTCCCGGATCGCGGCCCGTTGCGCCCGGAGCGGTCAGCGGGGCTTTTCGCCGGTTTCGCAGATGCGGCGGGCGATCTCGCGCAGTTTGATGTTGTGGTCCTGGGACGCCTTCTTGAGCAGCTTGAATGCCGAGTCCTCGGACAGCTTGTAGCGCTCCATGAGGATGCCCATCGCCTCGCCGATCTCGTGGCGGGTCTCCAGGGCGTCACCGAGCTGCTGATGCGTACGGGCCGCGGAGAAGGCCACGGCCGCGTGCGAGGCGAGGATCCAGCCGGCCCGCTGCGCGGCCTCGTCGAAGGTGTGCGGCCGGCGGGAGTACAGGTTGAGGGCGCCGAGCTCGTCGTCCTCCGTGAAGAGGAGGAAGCCCATCACGCTCCCCATACCCAGCTTCCTCAGCTCGGGGGCGAAGTGGGACCAACGCTCGTGCGGCTGGCTCAAGTCCTCGATGGTGTAGACCTGCTGACGGTCGGTCACGGCGTCGAAGCACGGGCCTTCCCGCAGGTCCTGCTGGATCTGGTCCGCACGTCGCACCACGTCGCTCGTCGCCGCCAGAGGATGCACCTCGCCCCGCCGCACGGTGAGGATGCCGGCGTCGTCGCAACCGTTGATCAGAACGGTCGCATGTTCCACGATGCGGTCCAGTGTGTCCTGGACCGACTCCTGGGCCAGCAGATCCCGCGCCATTTCCGCCAGCGCGACGGCGAACTGCTCCCAGACCTCGCCGGGCTCGTGCGACATGTGCCACCTGCTTGTTCGTCGAAGCGCCGACGCTGCTCATCTGCGGTCCCATCTTGCCACTCGGGCGTCCCCGCCGCGCCGAACGGGCATGTGGGGGCGCCGTGCCCGTACACGGCTGTCCGCGTTGTTCCGCGCTCAAACGGTGCTGTCCACACGAAACCGGCTGTTTCGCAGGTGCGATCAAGGGTGACCCGAAGGAGGACCGAAGTCCCACGAACAACAGATCGCGCAAGACCATCGCGATCGTAGGAGGCCCCCATGAACGACTGGCGCGAGTCCGCGGCCTGCCGGAGCGTCGACCCCGATCTGTTCTTCCCCATCGGCAGCACGGGCCCCGCGCTGCCGCAGGTCGAAGAGGCGAAGGCCGTCTGCCGACACTGCCCCGTCCGTGAGGAGTGCCTGAGCTGGGCGCTCGACACGGGGCAGACCATCGGCGTCTGGGGCGGTACGAGTGAGACCGAACGACGCGCGCTGAGGCGGCGTACGGTCGCCCGCAGGTCCCGGGACGCCGGATCGTAGGGACGCGGTCCCGAAGGGTGGGCGAAGCCCGCGCGGTGCGAGGACGCCCTGTGCGACGACGCGTGGCGCGATGAAGAGCAAGACATCCCGCCGACGAGACCGGGAGGCGCGATGGAAAGCGACCCGAACGGGGACGAGAAGGTGCCGGGCGACGAGCCCCAGGGACTCACCAGCACCTTCCCCGGACAGCTGCGCAACGTGACCGACGCCCGCCTCGTGGCGGACGAATATCTGTGCGAACTCGCGCGGACGTCACCGCCCGGAGCGGCCGAGCACTGGGACGACATCCTGCTGGTGGTGACGGAGTTGGCCGCCAACACGGTCCAGTACGCTCCCGGCCCCTTCGAACTCCGGATCCGCCCCACCTTCGACGGCGTGCATGTCACGCTCCGCGACAGCAGCACGACGCCGCCCGCGCCTCGCCGCGTAGACCCGGCCCATGGCGCGGGCGGAATCGGCTGGCACCTCCTCCACGCGCTCTGCCATCAGGTGAGCGTCGTGGTGCGGCCCGACGGCAAGGACGTGCACGCCTTCCTGCCCTGGTGAGCGCTTCTTCGCCGCCGGCAGGTGTCGGTTCGCGTGACCGGGGCACACGGGACTGCCGAAGGACACATCAGCCCCCGCACCTGAACGAGGTGGAGCAGTGAGCCTGGAGCAGCACCGAGCGTCCGGTCCCGTCGACGACATGGTTGGCGAGGTGCCGGAGCCCTCCGGCGAAGAGCGTGCCGCCTGGGCGCGGGTACGCCGCTCGGCCACGGGAATGGGGCACCACGAGGCGAGGTCCGCGCTGGCCGCCGCACGGAAGGCGGCTCACAGTGGTTCGCTCACCGGCCGGGACGCGGTCGTCGCACGGGCGGAGGTCGAGGAGTGGGAGCGGGTCACCGGGACGCTCGCCGACCACGCCGGACCCTACGACCCCGCCGACGACCCCTTCGTCCAGGGCGAACAGGACGCTCGCGCACAGACTCTCCCGCACCAGCGGTGAACGGGACCGGGGGAGTGCCCCGGAGCAGCCCGACCGCATTGTCAGTGCCCTCGGCAACAATGCCGAGCAGCGAGAACGTCACCGCTCCCGGCGGTACGCGATCGAACCCGCCTGTCGAAAGGCCGCCCGCACATGACGCCCGCTCTCCGACGCCGCGCCGTGCCGCGAGCCCTGATCGGAGCCCGCTGACGATGCTCCGATCCCTCCCGCGTACGCCCGCTCCACTCGGCCCCGGCGGTGCCGAGGTCCTGCGTCTGATCACCGTCCAGCGTGTTCCCGTCTGCCTCACCGTGCATGCCAACGGGCGGCGCCGCTACGGCTACTGGCAGCCCCTCAGTTCCGGTTCCGGGCGCGGTGGTTGTTACGTGGCCCTGCCCACGGACGAGTGCGACGCGTTGCACGCGGCGGGCCGGATAGAGCTGGGCGACCCGGTGGTGGATCCGGCGAAGACCACATATCCGGTGCGCCCCGTCGTGCGACGCGCACCTTCCGCGACAGGCACGCCCCGGCAGGCCCTCACCGCGTGAACTCGTTCCGGCGGCGGCTGACCAAAGGAGTTCGACGGGGGTCGTCTTCCTGTCGTCCCAGTCCCAGTCGCAGTCCTGGTCCAGTCCTACTGAGGTGAGAGTGCTACGACGGCCGTGATGCGCTTGCCGCCGGCGCGGAGCTCCGCGATGGTGATGTCGCGGGCGAGGCGGCAGATGATCGGCCAGCCATGACCTCCGATCCTCATGGATCCCGGCTCGTCGGGCTGCTGTGCCGGCGTGGGCAGTTCCCGGCTGTGATCGCTCACCGACAGGCGTACTTCCCGGTCGACCAGCATCACCTCGAACTCGGTGACACCGCCGCCGTGCAGCATCGCGTTGGTGGTGAGTTCCGAGGCGACGAGCAGGGCGTCGCCGACGGCGAGGTCATCGCCCGCGTTGCCGCGCCCGCCGGACCGTCGTACGCCTTCTTCGAGGGCGTGCCTGACCGCCTCGCGTGCCTCGGCCGGACTGCGTGGTCCGGGTGAACGCAGCCGGCCGGGGGCGGTTGCGGTGTCGGGGGAGTTCGTCTGGTGCTCCGCACACATGCCTCTCTCCTCTGCGCTCTACGACTACGCCTGACCTGGGAAGCTCAGCCCAAACCTGTCCGATGGGGCCGGATGCCCTCCGGGGGTCGTGATCCACTTTCGGGTGATGGCACGGTCGAGCGTGGAGGGGCGGAGCGTCACGGGGACTCGTCCGAGGCGTGTGCCCGCAAGGGAAAGCCCTCTGAAGAAACGCTAAAACGTCGCATTCAGGACATAAATGGACGATGCATGTGAGTGTCACGGAAATATGGATGATCGGTAACAGCACTCATGTATCGCCTGAATCGTCCAGGGGTGGGAGCAATGTGTGCGCGTCGGCCAGCAGGCCGCACACCCGCACACGCACCCCGGAACGGACCGCGTCGGACGGCCGCGGGATGCCAGCACCCAGTAGGAGGGCTTTGTGTCCGCTTCTGCGTTTGTGAGCGTTCGTCGTCTTGCCGCCGTCGCGTTGACGGCGGTGGCGGTGGCCGGGGCGGCGGCGCTGCCGGCGTCCGCGGCCGACCGCACGCCACACCATGCTGCCGTGGGAATCGCCGACGTGCAGCACGGCTTCGTGGGCCACGGGGTCCGCTCCAACCGGTCGCTGAACAGCGAGTGGGTGGAGGTCATCAACAGCGCCCGCCGTGCGGTGAACCTGAGCGGCTGGACGCTGTCGGACCGTGACGGTCACACGTACACCTTCCACCACTACCGGCTGGACGGCCGCTCCGTCGTCCGTGTCCACACCGGCATGGGTCGTGACAACTCCCGCGACCTCTACCAGGACCGCCGCGCCTCCGTGTGGGGCGACCGCTCCGACACGGCCGCCCTGCGCGACGAGCACGGCCGCCTGGTCGACACCTTCTCCTGGGGCGCCCGTCACGCCGGGAACCGCGACGGCGGCTATCGGGGTGAGCGCGGTGTCGAGTACCGCGGCGAGCACGGTGGCCGTCGTGACGTGGGTGGCCGTCACGACGTTGGTGACCGTCGTGACGGGGGTGGGCGTCATGACGTTGGTGGGCGTCACGACGTGCGTGGCCGCCATGACGTGGGTGGCCGTCATGACGTGGGTGACCGCCATGACGTTGGTGACCGTCATGACGTGGGTGACCGCCATGACGTTGGTGACCGTCGTGACGTGGGTGGGCGTCACGACGTGGGTGGCCTTCACGACGTGGGTGGGCGTCATGACGTGGGTGACCGCCATGACGTTGGTGACCGTCACGACGTGGGCGGGCGTCACGACGTTGGTGACCGTCACGACGTTGGTGACCGTCATGACGTGGGTGGGCGTCACGGTGAGGGTCACGGCGGCCGCCGTTGATTCTGTTCCGCCGCTGACCGTATAGCCGTACGGCGGCTCGACCGGCATGGTGAAGGGCCCCGCCCTGGTGGCGGGGTCCTTGCCGCGCAGGCATACGCTGTTGCCCATGACGCAAGACGCTGGTGAGCTGGACAGCCTCGTACGCAAACGCATCCGTGCCCTGCGCGTGGCCCAGGGCTGGTCCCTGGAGGAGCTGGCCGCCCGCGCCCGGGTCAGCCAGTCCACGCTCAGCCGCATCGAGAACGGCCGGCGCCGCCTGGCCCTGGACCAGCTCGTCACCCTCGCCCGCGCCCTGGACACCTCCCTCGACCAACTGGTCGAGACCGCCGCGGACGACGTCGTCTCCAGCCCGATGATCGACGCGGCCCATGGGCTGATGCGCTGGCCCATCAAGGCAGAACCCGGCATGACCGTCGTACGCCAGCGCATGACCGACCCGCCGCCCGACAGCCCCTCGCGCATGCGCGCCCACCCGGGCCGCGAATGGCTCGTCGTCCTCTCCGGCACCGCGAGCCTGCTCCTGGGCAACCGGCGCTTCCGGATCGAGACCAACCAGGCGGCGGAGTTCCCCACGATGCTCCCGCACGCCATCGGCGCCGAGGGCGGACCGTGCGAGATCCTGGGCATCTTCGACCGCGACGCCCGCCGCGGCCACCAGCGCGCCGAGGCCGTCGGTAAGGCGAACCGCCCGTCATCGTGACCGTTTGCGCGTTCCGCAGTCCAGTCGGCCATCGTCTTGCGCGTTCGGCAACCCGCCAGGTCGCACGCGGACGACCCGCTTAGCGTGGGCGCATGAACCACCCCTCCCCGCACACAGCGCACCACGGCGCGCACCATGTTCACGAGCACGAGCACGACGCAGGCGACCAGGCGGAGATCCTCGACCTGGACGCGGAAGTACTCGCCGAACACATCGCGTCCATCACCGCCTGGCTGCCCATCGGGACCAGCCCCCGCCGCATCGTGGATCTGGGCTGCGGGACCGGAGCCGGCACGCTCGCTCTGCTCGAGCGTTTTCCCGAGGCGGAGTTGACGGCCGTCGACCTCTCGGCCGCCCACCTGCACCGCCTGCAGGAGAAGGCGGCCGCAGCCGGAGCGGCCGACCGCGTACGCATCGTGCGGGCCGACCTCGACGCGACGGCGTGGCCCGAACTCGGCACGCCGGAGCTGGTCTGGGCATCGGCCTCCCTGCATCACATGCCCGACCCCGACCGCGCCCTGCGCCGGATCCACGACCTGCTGGCACCGGGCGGGTTGTTCGCCGTCGTCGAGCTGGCGGGCTTTCCCCGGTTCCTGCCCGAAGGCGCGCCGGAAGACGCTCCCGGTCTGGAGGAGCGCTGCCATGCCGCACTCGGCCACCACCACGCCGAGCAGGTCCCCCACCGCGGCGCAGACTGGGGGACCAAGCTGACGAAAGCCGGCTTCACCGTCGAGGGCGAACGCACCATCACCGTCGACCTAGGCCCGCCCCGCACCGACGCGGCGGGCCGCTACGCACTCAGCGGTCTGCGTCGCATGCGCGGCAGCGTGGCATCCGCCCTGACGGCCGAGGACCTGACCGCTCTCGACCGGTTGCTCGACACCGACAGCCCTCACAGCATCGTGCGCCGCATCGACCTGGGTGTGCGCACCGAACGCACGGTGTGGGCCGCACGCCGCGCCTGACCCTCGCCGCCCCGGATACCGGGCGGTCGGCGTTCCGAGCGGCCGTCGGGGCGCCGTTACGACGTGCAGGCTTGTCGCCGATCGTGTCGGCTTTCCGCAGGCAGTCCGGTCCGGCGTCCACGCCGGAGGCCAGCGGCCATGGGAGGGTCCCTTCAGAGGAATGCGGGCGCGACTGGGCGAGGGGCAGAGGAAGCGGGGTGGCCGACCGGTCAGTACCAGGGCTGGTCGACCGCCTGGACCGGCTTCTTCCGACGGCCGGCGACGAGGCCGCCGGCCGCCCGCCGCCACGAGGGACCGGCCCCCGGATCGATGGTGCAGCGCGTTACACCATGTGAGCCACCACGCAGGGCGCCAGGCGCCGGCAAGACCCTGGAAGCGCGGGGAAGAGTCAGAGCAGGATGCCCGCCAGTCGGCGCCACTCCTCGCGCGGAAGGGAGTCGGGGGTCTGTTCGGTCACCACCTGGAGCGCCACATGGTCCGCGCCCGCCGCGTGGAAGGCCTCGACACGGGCGCGGATACGGTCCTCGTCGCCCCAGGCGAAGAGCGCGTCCACGAGGCGGTCGCTGCCGCCGTCCGCGAAGTCGGACTCGGCGAAGCCCAGCCGCAGAAAGCTGTTGGTGTAGTTCGGCAGCGACAGGTAGAGGGCGAGGACGCCCCGGGCGAGAGTGCGGGCGCGGTCCGGGTCCGTCTCCAGGACGACCTTGAACTCCGGTGCCAGCAGCGGGACTTCGCCCAGGATCTCGCGGGCCTGCGTGGTGTGCTCCGGCGTCACGAGGTAGGGGAGCGCGCCGGCGGCGCGGTCGCGTGAGAGCTCCAGCATCTTCGGGCCGAGGGCGGCGAGCATCCGGCGTCCCGCGGGCACTCCCCTCGCGTCCAGCGCGTCCAGATACGCGACCATGCTCGCGTAGGGGCGGCGGTACTGGTCCGTGATCTTGGCGTGGCTCACCCCGAGGCCGAGCACGAAGCGGCCGAGGTGGGCCGTCTCCAGTTCCGCGAAGGCCGCCGCGCTGGCGAAGGCGTCCTGCGTCCAGATGCTCTGGATGCTGGTCCCCACGATGAGCCGCTCGGTCGCCGCGAGGAGCGGCGCCGCGTTCTTTGCTGTGCTGCTGCCGCCCAACCAGGCGGCGCCGAAGCCGAGTTGCTCCAGCTCGGCGGCGGCCTCGGCGCGCTCGCCACGCCGCTGCGGATCCTCCGAGCGCAGGCCCACGCTCCAGATGCCGTACCGCCCGACGGCCTCCTTCAGCGAGCGGACCTGGCTCTCGGTCGTGACGTCGTTCATCGATTCCGATCCCTTCGGTGTGGACGGGCGCTCGGCGGCAGAACCACCGTTGCCTGCGAACGTGTTCGACACTACGGTCCTCTTCGACCACCCGCTCTCGATCTTCACCCGCTCTCGACCATCGCCCGTCTAACGAGACGTATGCGGCAGCGGACCGCGCAGACCGTCCGGAACCCGGTCCTCGCCGCCTCGCATCCGGACCCGTCCATCCTCCGCGTGGGAGCCGATTTCTACCTGGCGACCTCTACGTTCGAGTGGTGCCCGGGGCGGCGACCTGGACAGCACCCGCTTGCTCGACCTGACCGGGGGTACCCCGACTCCGGCGGCGTGTGGGCGCCGAACCTGAGCCACGCGGACGGCTCGTTCCACCTCGTCCACAGGTCACCGTCGCCCGCTCGCGCACCCTGACCGGCCCCTACGAACACGACCCCGCGGGCGCCTGATCACCACCCGCCACCACCCGGACCTGCCCACCAGAGGGCCGGGCACGGCAGCCTGGTGGGCTTCTCGGCCGGCCTGTCGTACCTCGCCCACCTCGTCGCCCGGCCGTACGCGCGGCATGGACTCCTGGTCCGGGAGACCGCAGGGCCTAGGTCCTGTCGTTCGGATCAGGCCGTGGGGCCGCCGGGTGGCGGGTAGGCGTCCGCTTTCGGGTGACCCCTCAGCCTGTCGTCGAGGCCCGGCGGTTCGGCGTGTCCGAGCATCGCAGTCGACCGGGGCGTCGCCGCCCGCACCGTCCGCCGCCGGAGCTCGCCGTGCACATCCTGCTCGTGGCCAGCGCCTTCAACAGCCTCACCCAGCGCGTCCACGTCGAACTGCGCGACCACGGGCACACGGTCGCGGTGGAACTCGCGCTGCCCGAGCGCCCGTTGGCCGAGGCCGTCCGACGGCACGCACCGGACCTCGTGCTCGCGCCGATGCTGAAGACGGCGATCCCCCGCGAGGTGTGGGCCGCGTACCCGTGCTTCATCGTCCACCCGGGGCCCTTCGGGGACCGGGGGCCGTCCTCGCTGGACTGGGCGATCCAGCGGGGCGCCGACCGATGGGGAGTGACGGTCCTTCAGGCGGACGAGGACATGGACGCCGGGGACGTCTGGGCGTCCGTCGACTGCGCGGTCCCGCCGGTGGGCAAGAGCGACCTGTACCGGGGTGAGATCGCCGACGCCGCGCTCACGGCCGTCCTGCTCGCCGTGGAACGCTTCGCCTCCGGAACGCACACCCCGCGCCCGCAGGGTCCGGCCCACGCCGAATACACCCCGGTGCGCATCCGCCCGTACCTCGACCAGAGCGTCCGGCGGATCGACTGGGACGCCGACTCCACGGAGACCGTCCTGCGCAAGCTGCGCGCGGCGGACTCGCAGCCCGGCGTGCTGGACGTGCTGTGCGGCGCCGAGTGGTATCTGCACGGCGGCCACCACGAAGGCGGCCTGCGCGGCGCCCCGGGGGAGTTGCTGGCCACCCGGGCCGGGGCGATCTGCCGGGCCACGACGGACGGTGCCGTCTGGATCCCCGAGCTGCGGCGCAGGCGCCTCCCGGGACAGCCGCCCACGTACAAACTGCCGGCCGTGCAGGCCCTCGGCGACCGGCTGCCGTCCCTGCCGGAGCTCGCCGCACCGGATCGCGCGGACCCGCGCCGGCGCACCTGGACGGACATCGGGTACCGGGAGGAGGGGAGCGTCGGAGTTCTCTCGTTCGCATTCCCCGGCGGAGCGATGAGCACCACGCAGTGCCGACGCCTTCTCGACGCCTACCGGCAGGCGTGTGCGCGGCCCACCTCGGTGCTGGTGCTGGGCGGGCAGCGGGACTTCTTCTCCAACGGAATCCACCTCAACGTCATCGAGGCCGCCGAGGACCCCGCCGCCGAGTCCTGGGCCAACATCAACGCCATCGACGACCTCGTCGAGGCGGTCCTGACCACCACGGACCGGCTCGTGGTCTCAGCCGTCGCGGGCAACGCCGCGGCGGGCGGGATGATGCTCGCCCTGGCCGCCGACGAGGTCTGGTGCCGCGCCGGCGCCGTACTCAACCCGCACTACCGGCTCATGGGCCTGTACGGCTCGGAGTACTGGACGTACACACTGCCGCGCCGCGTTGGAGCGACGACGGCCGGCCGGCTCCTGGGCGAGGCCCTGCCGATGAGCGCGGCGAGCGCCCGCGACCTCGGGCTCGTCGACCGGGTGGTCGACTGCGCTCCCGGGGACTTCGCCGCGGAGGTCGGCCGCCTCGCGGCCCGGCTGGCGGCACTGCCGGGATCACCGTCCCGGATCGCCGCGAAGAAGGCCGAACTCGAACGCCAGGAGTGCGGCGAGCCCCTGGCCGCCTTCCGCGAGCGGGAGCTGACCAGGATGCGCCGCACCTTCGACGACCCGGACGCCTCCTATCACGCCCTGCGCCGCGCGTTCGTCCACAAGCGACGACCGGAATCCACCCCGCCGCACCTCGACCTCGCGGCGACCACGGCCGCCACAGCCGCCAGGACACAGCCGGAGGCCGGCCGGTCCGCGCGGGCGCTTGTCACTGGAACGGCCCAGGAAGACCTCTCACGTCGGCCGGATGGCTGGTACCAAGAGAGCTGATGGTCGAAATACAGGCTTTTGTCCCTCACCTCCCCGAGGAGGCGGTCCCATGACAGCGGCGACACCCAGTACGGCCGGCGCGACGAACGCCG
This sequence comes from Streptomyces sp. NPDC090798, assembly GCF_044768965.1. Classification (NCBI taxonomy): domain Bacteria; kingdom Bacillati; phylum Actinomycetota; class Actinomycetes; order Kitasatosporales; family Streptomycetaceae; genus Streptomyces; species Streptomyces sp. NPDC090798. The sequence continues at coordinate 128,548 of NZ_JBIVXA010000002.1, read as the reverse complement.
GTGGTGCGCCCGCCGACGAGACGCCCACGATCCACATCCTCTGGATCAACGCCGGGCTGAGCTGCGACGGCGACTCCGTCGCGCTGACGGCGGCCATGCAGCCGAGCATCGAACAGATCGCGCTCAGCGATCTGCCGGGTCTGCCCAAGATCGCCGTCCACTGGCCCCTCATCGACTTCGAATGCGGTCCGGTCGGCGGCGCGGACACGTTCATCGAGTGGTTCTTCAAGGGGGAGCGGGGCGAGATCGACCCGTTCGTGCTGGTCGTCGAGGGGTCCATCCCCAACGAGTCGATCAAGCCCGAGGGCTACTGGTGCGGCTTCGGCGACAACCCCGAGACCGGCCAGCCGATCACGACCAGCGAGTGGATCGACCGGCTCGCACCCAAGGCGCTCGCCGTCGTCGCCATCGGCACCTGTGCCACGTACGGCGGCATCCACGCCATGGCGGGCAACCCGACCGGCGCGATGGGCGTCCCCGACTACCTCGGCTGGGAGTGGAAGTCGCACGCGGGCATCCCCATCGTCTGCGTCCCCGGCTGCCCCATCCAGCCCGACAACTTCGCCGAGACGCTGACGTACCTGCTCTACCAGGCGGCCGGCTCCGCACCGATGATCCCCCTCGACGACAAACTGCGCCCGTCCTGGCTGTTCGGTGCCACGGTGCACGAGGGCTGCGACCGCGCGGGCTACTACGAGCAGGGCGAGTTCGCGACGACCTACGACTCGCCCAAGTGCCTGGTGAAGCTGGGCTGTTGGGGCCCGGTCGTCAAGTGCAACGTGCCCAAGCGGGGCTGGATGAACGGCATCGGCGGCTGTCCGAACGTCGGCGGCATCTGCATCGCCTGCACCATGCCCGGGTTCCCCGACAAGTTCATGCCGTTCATGGACGAACCTCCGGGCGCGAAGTTGTCCTCCAAGGCCAGCGGCGCCTACGGCGCCGTGGTCCGCAGACTCAGGTCGCTCACGATCAACACCGTGGACAAGGAGCCGAAGTGGCGCCACACGGGAGACAAGATCACCACCGGATACCGGCCGCCGTGGTGAACCCCCGCCCCACCTGAGACGCAGCTCCACCACCCCGTCCACACCCTCCCGGACCACCCGCGCGAAGAAGGGCACGACACACACGATGGCACCGAAGACGAAGGCGGCCGGCGACGGTAGCGGCCTGATGGAGATGGCCTGGGACCCGATCACGAGGATCGTGGGCAGCCTGGGAATCCACACGAAGATCGACTTCAAGCAGAAGCGGGTCGCGGAGTGCTACAGCACCTCGTCCGTCTTCCGCGGCTACAGCGTCTTCATGCGCGGCAAGGACCCCCGCGACGCGCACTTCATCACCAGCCGCATCTGCGGGATCTGCGGGGACAACCACGCCACCTGCTCGGTGTACGCGCAGAACATGGCGTACGGCGTGAAGCCCCCGCACCTCGGTGAGTGGATCATCAACCTCGGCGAGTCCGCGGAGTACATGTTCGACCACAACATCTTCCAGGAGAACCTGGTCGGGGTCGACTACTGCGAGAAGATGGTCAAGGAGACCAACCCGGGCGTCCTCGAACTCGCCGAGCGCACCGAGGCACCGCACGCAGCCGAGCACGGCTACCGCACGATCGCCGACATCATGCGGTCCCTCAACCCGCTCGAAGGCGAGTTCTACCGCGAGGCGCTCCAGGTGAGCCGCTACACCCGCGAGATGTTCTGCCTCATGGAGGGCCGCCATGTGCACCCCTCCACGCTCTACCCGGGGGGCGTCGGCACCATCGCCTCCGTCCAGCTCTTCACGGACTACCTCAGCCGTCTGATGCGCTACGTGGAGTTCATGAAGCGGGTCGTCCCCCTTCACGACGACCTGTTCGACTTCTTCTACGAGGCCCTGCCCGGGTACGAGGAAGTGGGACGCCGACGGGTGCTGCTCGGCTGCTGGGGCGCGCTCAACGACCCCGAGTACTGCGACTTCACCTACGCCAACATGACGGACTGGGGCCGGCGGATGTTCGTCACCCCCGGTGTGATCGTCGACGGCAAGCTCGTCACCAACGACCTCACCAAGATCAACCTCGGCATCCGCATCCTGCTGGGCAGTTCGTACTACGAGGACTGGCAGGGCCAGGAGCAGTTCGTCACCCACGACCCGCTCGGCAACCCCGTCGACCCGCGCCACCCGTGGAACCAGCACACCATCCCCGCCCCGCAGAAGCGGAACTTCGACGACAAGTACAGCTGGGTCATGTCGCCCCGCTGGTTCGACGGCAAGGACCACCTCGCCCTCGACACCGGCGGCGGCCCCATCGCCCGCCTGTGGTCCACCGCCCTGTCCGGTCTCGTCGACACGGGTTATGTGAAGGCGACCGGTCACAGCGTGGTCATCAACCTGCCGCGCACCATGACCAAGCCCGAGACCACCTTCGAGTGGAAGATCCCGCGCTGGAGCAACGCGCTGGAACGCAACCGCGCGCGCACCTACTTCCAGGCCTACACCGCCGCCGTCGCCCTGCACTTCGCGGAGAAGGCGCTGGAGGAGGTCCGCGCCGGACGCACCCAGACCTGGGAGAAGTTCGAGGTGCCCGACGAGAGCATCGGCGTCGGCTTCACCGAGGCGGTCCGCGGTGTGCTCTCCCACCACATGGTGATCCGCGACGGCAAGATCGCCAACTACCACCCGTACCCGCCGACCCCGTGGAACGCCAGCACCCGGGACACCTACGGCACGCCCGGCCCGTACGAGGACGCCGTGCAGAACACGCCGATCTTCGAGGAGAACTCCCCGGAGAACTTCAAGGGCATCGACATCATGCGTGCCGTCCGCAGCTTCGACCCCTGTCTGCCGTGCGGCGTGCACATGTACGTCGGTGGCGGCAAGACCGTCCAGAAGATGCACATGCCCACCGGCCTGAGCGGACTGGGCGGATGAGCGCGGGCACGACCGTCGACGCGACGAAGGCGCCACCGGCGGTCGACGCGGTGCGCACCGGGCAGCGGATCGAGGACGTACTCGACCGGCTCGCCACCACCGGTGACCCGGCCACCCGCGCGGCGGCCGAGGAACTCGTCCAGGCCCTCATGGACTTCTACGGGGCGGGCCTGGCCCGGATGCTCCACCTGCTGTCCACGCCCGTGGGCCGCAGAACCCCCGGTGATCCCCTGGCGGGGCTGCTCGGCGACGAACTGGTCGCGAGCCTCCTCGTCCTGCACGACCTGCACCCCGAGGACCGGACGACCCGTATCAACCGCGCGCTCGACAGCGTCCGCGACCACGAACTGGACGTCGTGGACTTCGACGAGGAGACGGGCACCCTCCGGCTGCGGGCGGCCGGAGGCGGCGGATGCGGCTGCGCGGCGAGCGGTACGACGGCCCAGCAGGCGGCCGAGGACGCGCTCGCCTGCTTCGCGCCGGAGGTCACGGCGGTCGAGGTACAGGCCGCCGGCCGCTCGGGGGAGCCCACGCTGCTCCAGATCGGCACCGGCCCCGGGACCCGCGCCGGCACCACCGCCCGCCCGGCCCCGGCGAAAGCCCCATGAGCGCGCCCCCGGCTCCCCGCCCGGCCACGCGCGGCTCCGGGCTGCGCCGGTTCCTGACCGGACGTGAACCGCGGCCGGAGCGGTGCGGACTGTGCGCGGTGGCGGTGGACGAGGCACGCCACCGCCACCTGGTGGACATCGAGCACCGGGCCATCGTCTGCGCCTGTACGTCCTGCGCCCTGCTGATGGAACAGCCGGGCGCCGCACGCGGCCGTTTCCGCGCGGTTCCGGACCGTTACCTCACCGACCCGGACCACCACCTCGACGAGGGTGCCTGGGAGGCGCTGCAGATCCCGGTCGGCGTCGCCTTCTTCTTCCGCAACGCCGCGCTCGACCGGCTGGTGGCCCTCTATCCGAGCCCCGCCGGGGCCACCGAGAGCGAGCTCGATCCGGCGACGTGGACCGCCGTCCTCGGCGACAGCCGCCTCGCCGAACTGCTCGAACCCGATGTGGAGGCGCTGCTGCTGCGCCGCCACGAGGGCCGCTGCGAGAGCTATCTCGTGCCCGTCGACATCTGCTACGAACTGGTCGGCCGGATGCGCCTGTTGTGGCAGGGCTTCGACGGCGGCGCCGAGGCCCGCGCCGCCCTCGACACCTTCTTCGAACACGTCGGGCGACGCGCCCGCCCCGTACGCGAGGAGGGCCCGGCGTGACGGAGTTCGCCTTCACCTGCACCGGCGTGCGCGCGGACCGGTTCGCCGCCGGACCGACCCTGGTCTTCCGGCTGCGCATCACCGCGACCGGCGACGAACCGGTCCACGCCATGGCCCTGCGCTGCCAGATCCGTATCGAGCCCGCCAGACGCGGCTACGAGACCGCGGAGGCCGAAGGGCTCGCCGACCTCTTCGGCGAGCGCTCGCGCTGGGGCAGCACCCTCCAGCCGGTGCAGTTCGCCCAGGTCTCCGTCATGGTCCCCGCCTTCACCGGGGAGACCGAGACGGACCTCGTCGTACCGTGCACATACGACATGGACATCGCCGCGACCCGCTACTTCACCGCGCTGACCAGCGGTGAGGTGCCGCTGCTGATGCTGTTCTCCGGCACGGCGTTCACCGGAGCGGGCGGCTTCCGCGTCGAACCCGTCCCATGGGACCGGGAGGCGGTCTTCCGGATGCCGGTGGCCACCTGGCGGGAGATGGTCGAACAGCACTTCCCCGGCTGCGGCTGGATCCGGCTGCCCCGCGACACCATGGACGCCCTGCTCGCCTTCCGCTCCCGACGGGCCCTGCCCTCCTGGGAAGCGACCGTGCGGGCCCTGCTCGACGAGAGCGGCGGGGCGGCTCCCGCACCACCCCGAAGATTCACTCTCACCGGCAGCACCAGCACCACCGGGAGGACCGCTCCGTGAGCGTGACCACGTTCGCCCCGGAGACCGAGGCCCGCCTCGCCCTCGCCCGGCAGGTGGCCGACGCCGTCCTCTTCGAGGGCTATGTGCTCTACCCGTACCGTGCCTCCGCGGCCAAGAACCGGCTGCGCTGGCAGTTCGGCGTGCTCGTCCCGCCCGCCTGGGGCGCCGACTGCGAGGAGTACGACTTCCAGCACACCGAATGCCTGATGGAACCCAAGGCGGACGCCACCCTCGCGGTCGAGCTGCGCTTCCTGCGCGCCCGGCGCCGCACGGTCCAACAGACGCGCCCGGACGGCGGCTTCGAGACGGTCTCCGAACTCCGGCTCGGCGACCGGACCCTGGTCCCCTGGGACGAGGGAACGGAGGAGCGCGTCGAGGCGGTCGTGCCCATCGACGAACTCCTGGGCGACGGTGTGCGGGTCCCCTTCGACCGCCCTGCGGGTGAGGACACCGAGCCCGTCCTCGACGAGTCCGGTCGTGTCGTCGGCCGAACGGTCCGCCGCTACGAGGAGACGAGCGGCGTACTCCGGTTGTCCGCGAGCGAACTCGACGGGCCCTACCGCGTGCTGCGGCTGACCGCGATCGTCGAGAACACCAGCACCTGGGCACCCCCGGACGGCACGGCGGCCGACCGGGACGCGGCCCTCCCGCGTTCCCTGGTCGCCACCCACCTCCTCATGGGGCTCAGCGCGGGGTCGTTCCTGTCGATGACGGATCCCCCCGAGTGGGCGAAGGGCGCGGTCGCGTCCTGCCGCAATCTGCACACCTGGCCGGTCCTTGCCGGCGAACCCGGGCGCGGAGACGTGGTGCTGTCCTCGCCGATCATCCTGGAGGACCACCCGGCGATCGCCCCGGAGAGCCCCGGGGCTCTGTACGACGCCACCGAGATCGACGAGATCCTCGCCCTGCGCACCGCCGCGCTCACCGACGAGGAGAAGCGCGAGGCCCGGGGCACCGACGACCGGGCGGCCGCCGTGATCGACCTGGCGGACACCATGCCGCCCGAGGTCCTGGAGCGCCTGCACGGGGCGGTACGCAGTCTGCGCGAGGTGACAGGAGCGGGCGAGGGCACGGGAACGGCGTCCGCTGCGGCCGCGGGCGGCTTCCCCGACGAGTTCGGCGTGCCGCGTCCCGACACCCCGTGGTGGGACCCGGCGAGCGACGCCGGCTTCGACCCGGGGCAGGACCGGATCGTCGTCGACGGCCGCTCGCTGGGCGCGGGAAGCCGGGTGCTGCTGCGGCCCGGCCTGCGCCGCACCGACGCACAGGACCTGTTCCTGGCGGGCCGTACGGCGAAGGTCGAGGCCGTGCTGCACGACGTGGACGGCGGAGTGCACCTGGCGGTGACGGTCGAGGACGATCCGGGCGCCGACATCCGCCGCGAACAGGGCCGCTTCCTCTACTTCCAGCCCGACGAGGTCGAACCGCTGGAGGACGAGGCATGAGCCTGCCCGTGGACCCACCCCGCCAGGAGCGCGGCAAGGTACTCGTCGCCGGGATCGGGAACATCTTCCTCGGGGACGACGGCTTCGGCGTGGAAACCGTGCGCGCGCTCACCGGGCGGCAACTGCCCCCGCACGTCGAGGCCGTGGACATCGGCGTACGGGGCGTGCACCTCGCGTACCAGGTCCTCGACGGCTACGACACCCTGATCCTGGTGGACGCCACCGCGCGCGGCGAGCACCCCGGCACCCTGTACGTCATCGAGTACGACAGCGCCGACGCGGGCGAGCCGCACGGCGTACCGCTCGACGGCCACCGGATGACCCCCGACACGGTGCTCGCGCTGCTGGGGACCCTCTGCGCCACAACCGGCGGGCAGCCGCCGCGCCGCACGCTGGTCGTGGGCTGCGAACCCGCCTCCGTCGAGGAGGGCATCGGGCTCAGCCCGCCGGTGTCGGCCGCCGTGCCGGAGGCCGTCCGGCTGATCGAAGAGTTGCTGCGGGCCGACGAACCGGGAGAGTCCGCGCCGCGGGCCACGGTCGGCGAAGCCGCGAAGTGAGGAGAGAAGTCATGATCAAGACCCTCGTCGGCGGCGCGCTGGCCGCCGCTTTCGCCGCCGTCCTCGTGCAGATCCTGCCCGACCTCAGACGCTACCTGCGGATCCGGAGCATGTGAGCCGACGCCCTTCCGGTCGTACGACCCTGCCACGCGCGCCGTGCCGTGCTGTTGCGGCGAACGGCGTACGCGGCCGGCCGGCGACGGCGTGCCGGTCCGCCGCCATCGGACGCCTCCCCTCTAATGAGGGGCGGCGGACGCCCTGCCCGAGACGGAGACCGATCGATGCACGAGATGTCCCTCGCGATGGCGGTGATCGGCCAGGTGGAAGAGGCGGCGCAGCGGGCCGGTGATGTCACGGCCGTACGCTCGGTGCGGCTTCAGGTGGGCGAGCTGGCCGGTGTCGTACCCGACGCCCTCTCCTTCTGCTTCGAACTGGCCTGCGCCGGAACAGTGCTGGAAGGCGCCGAACTGGTCACCGAAGCCGTGCCGGGACGCGCCCGCTGCGCACCCTGCGCGCACGAATGGGCCGTCGGCATGCCACCCGTGCTGACCTGCCCGCGGTGCGGCGGAGCCACCACAGAGCTGCTGGCGGGCCGGGAACTCCAGATCCTCAGCGTGCAGTGGCAGGACGGCCCGACGCACGCACACCCCCGCGAACCGATCTCCGAGGAGCGCTGAACCATGTGCCGTGTGGTCGACCTGCAGCAGGCCGTCCTGGCCAAGAACGACGAGACCGCGCACACCCTGCGCGCCGGCCTTGCGGCCCGCGGCACCACGGTCGTCAATCTGCTCTCCAGCCCCGGCAGCGGCAAGACCGCCCTGCTGGAACGGGAACTGGGGCTCGCGCGCGAGCGGTCCGTGCCCGTCGCGGCGCTCACCGCGGACCTCGCCACCGAGAACGACGCGGAGCGGCTGGCCCGCTCGGGCGTCCCGGTCAAACAGGTCCTCACGGACGGGCTGTGCCACCTGGAGGCCGGGATGCTCGGCCGCCACCTGGAGGGCTGGCTGCCCGACGACACCCGGCTGCTGTTCGTCGAGAACGTCGGCAACCTCGTCTGCCCTGCCTCCTACGACCTCGGAGAGACCCTGAGAGTCGTGCTCGCCTCCGTGACCGAGGGCGAGGACAAGCCGCTCAAGTACCCCACCGCCTTCGGCCTCGCGCACCTGGTGGTGGTCACCAAGACCGACATCGCCGAGGCCGTCGAGTTCGACGAGGCGGCGTTCCGCGCGAACGTCCAGCGGGTCAACCCCGGAGTGGACGTACTGCTGACCTCGGCCCGCCGGGACCGGGGCGTCGGCGCCCTGCTCGACCGGGCGCTGGCGGCCGCGGACGGCGTCCCGCTCCACGAGCCCGTCATGGCACGCCGACCTGACGGCGCCTCACACACCGGCCATCACCACCACGGCCATGACCACCAGCACGACCATGACCACCAGCACGACCCTGAGCATCGGCAAGGCCATGAGCATCAGCAAGGCCGTGAGCACCCTCAGGGCCACGAGCACCCGCACGGCACCGGCGCCATGGCGCGCTCCCACTCGTGAGCGGTCCGCCCTCCCCGGCCGCCGTCGCCGACGGGACACCGCTGCGCCGGCGGGTCACCGTACGGGGTGTGGTGCAGGGCGTCGGCTTCCGCCCGTACGTCTACACCCTCGCCACCGGCCTCGAACTGTCCGGCCATGTCACCAACACCCCCGAGGGCGTCATCGCGGAGGTCGAGGGCGCCCCCTCGGCCGTCGCCCGGTTCTGCGACCGCATCGCCGCCCAGGCACCGCCGCTGGCCCGCGTGGACTCCGTGCACCACGACGACGTACCCGTCACCGGTGACGCCGCGTTCACCATCCTCGCCTCCCGCACCGGCGGACCGGCGGGCACCCTGATCCCGCCGGACACGGCCACCTGCGCCGAGTGCCTGCGCGAACTCGCCGATCCCGCCGACCGGCGCCACCGCCACCCCTTCATCAACTGCACGCACTGCGGCCCCCGGTTCACCATCGTCACCGGTCTGCCCTACGACCGCTCCCACACGACCATGGCCGGCTTCCCGATGTGCTCCGACTGCGCCCGCGAGTACGCCGATCCGGCCGACCGGCGCTTCCACGCGCAACCCGTCGCCTGCCCGGCCTGCGGCCCACGACTGCGGCTGCTCGTCCCCCGACCGGACGTGAGCGGCCCTCCGGAGCCCGTCGCCGGAGCGGACCCGGTCGCCGAGGCCCGCCGGCTCCTGGCGGCCGGCGCGATCCTCGCGGTCAAGGGCCTCGGCGGCTACCACCTGGCCTGCGACGCCACGAACCCCGAAGCCGTCGCCCTGCTGCGCCGCCGCAAGGCCCGAGGGGACAAACCCTTCGCCGTCATGGCCCGGAGCCTCGACGACCTCTGGCACCTCGTACGGATCGGCGCCGAGGAGCGGAGCCTGCTCGCCGGCGTCACCCGGCCCATCGTGCTGCTGCGCCGCCGCAGGGAGGTACCCGTGGCAGGGGCACCGCGGCCCGCCGACTCCGTCGCGCCCGGCAGCCCCGACCTCGGCGTCATGCTGCCGTACACCCCCCTGCACCACCTGCTGTTCGGACTGCCCGGTGACCCCGACGGGCCCCCGCTCCTCGTCATGACCAGCGGCAACGTGTCCGGTGAGCCGATCGTCACGGACGACGGGGAGGCGCTGGAGCGGCTGGCGGGGCTGGCCGACGGCTGGCTCACCCACGACCGGCCGATCCATGTGCCGTGTGACGACTCCGTGGTGCGCGTGTGCGACGGCGAGTTGTTGCCGCTGCGCCGCGCGCGCGGCCATGCGCCCCTGCCGCTGACCCTTCCGGTCCCGGTGCGCCCGGCCCTCGCCGTCGGCGGGGACCTCAAGAACGTGCTCTGCCTCGGCGAGGGCCGCCGGGCCTGGCTGTCCGCCCACATCGGCGACATGGACGACCTCGCCACCCAGCACGCATTCGAACGCGCCGTGGGCCAACTGGAGTCCATCACCCCCGTACGCCCCGAACTGCTCGCGGCCGACCGGCACCCCGCATACCGCTCGGCGCGCTGGGCCGACCGGAACGCGGCGGGCCGGCCCGTCGTACGCGTCCAGCACCACCACGCCCATGTCGCCGCCGCGATGGCCGAACACGGGCTGGACGGCAGCCGGCCGGTGATCGGGGTCGCCTTCGACGGCACGGGCTACGGCGACGACGGGGCGGTGTGGGGCGGGGAGATCCTGCTCGCCGACTACGACGGCTTCACCCGGTTCGGGCACCTCGCGTATGTGCCGCTGCCCGGCGGTGACGCGGCGGTGCGACGGCCGTACCGGATGGCGCTCGCGCATCTGCGCGCGGCGGGGATCGACTGGTCGGACGGGCTGGCCTGTGTGAGCGCCTGCCCGCCCGACGAACGGCGCGTGCTGGAGCGGCAGTTGGAGCGCGACCTGAACTGCGTCCCGACCTCCAGCATGGGCCGCCTCTTCGACGCGGTGTCCTCCCTCGCGGGCGTCTGCCACGCGGCCGGCTACGAGGCCCAGGCGGCGATGGAGCTGGAGGCGGCCGCGTTGAAGGCTCCCGCCGGGGACCCTGTCGCATATGAGTTCGTCCTACGGCCGGCAGAACTGACCGACGTCCCGCCACCGGCGGGCACCGGCCCGGAGCCGGGCGACGGCCCGCCACGGGCGGCCGGTGTTCCCGGGCCGGGCGGTGGTGCGCCATGGGCGGCGGCCGGGCCCGCACCGGGCTGCCGTTCGCTGCCCGCGGACATGGGCTCCGCGCCGGGCGGCGGCGGACATGCACCCGGTCCGCGCGGCCGGGTGGATCCGGATCCGGGTCCCGTTCTCGCGGATGCCGCACCTGTGCTCGCGGCGATCGTCGAGGACCTGCGCGCGGGTGCCGGACCGGCCGTCGTCGCGGCACGCTTCCATCGGGCCGTCGCCGGGCTCGTGCACCGCGTCTGTGTGCTGGCGCGTGAACGGCACGCGGTGGAGACAGTGGCCCTGACGGGCGGGGTGTTCGCCAACTCCCTGCTGTCCTCCGCCTGCGCGGCGGCCCTGGGCGCGGACGGGTTCACGGTCCTGCGCCACCACCTGGTCCCCCCGGGCGACGGCGGTCTGGCCCTCGGGCAGCTCGTGGTGGCCGCGCGCGCCGAGGGCCGTACCCGAGCCAACGACTGACCAACAGCGAGGAGAGGCCCATGTGCCTGGCGGTACCCGGCAGAGTGCTGGACATCGAGGAACGGGACGGCACCCGGATGGCCAACGTCGACTTCGGCGGTGTGGTCAAGGAGGTGTGCCTGGAGTACCTGCCCGACCTCCAGGTCGGCGAGTACGCCATCGTGCACGTCGGATTCGCCCTGCAGCGCCTCGACGAGGAGTCGGCGAAGCAGACGCTCGAACTGTTCGCGACCCTCGGCCTGTTGCAGGAGGAGTTCGGCGACCCCTGGGAGATGGCCGCGGAGGCGGGCGAGACCCTGCCGTCCGCGGGAGAGGAGGCGCGGAAGTGAAGTACATCGACGAGTTCCAGGACCCCGACCTGGCACGTCGGCTGCTCGACGACATCCACTCCACGGTGACCAGGCCATGGGCGCTGATGGAGGTCTGCGGCGGACAGACGCACACCATCATCCGCCACGGCATCGACCAACTCCTGCCGGATCAGGTCGAGTTGATCCATGGACCGGGGTGTCCGGTGTGTGTGACCCCGTTGGAGGTCATCGACAAGGCGCTGGAGATCGCCTCCCGGCCCGGGGTGATCTTCTGTTCCTTCGGCGACATGCTCCGTGTGCCCGGCACGGGACGGGACCTGTTCCAGGTGCGGGGCGCGGGCGGCGACGTGCGCGTCGTGTACTCGCCGCTCGACGCCCTGCGGATCGCCCAGCAGAACCCCGACCGCGAGGTCGTCTTCTTCGGCATCGGCTTCGAGACGACCGCGCCGCCCAACGCGATGACGGTGTATCAGGCCCGCAAGCTCGGCATCCCGAACTTCAGCCTGCTGGTGTCCCACGTCCGCGTACCGCCCGCCATCGAGGCGATCATGCAGTCACCGACCTGCCGCGTCCAGGGCTTCCTGGCGGCCGGGCACGTGTGCAGCGTGATGGGAGTGGGGGAGTACCCGGAACTGGCGGAGCGCTTCCGGGTACCGATCGTCGTGACCGGATTCGAACCCCTGGACATCCTCGAAGGCGTACGCCGGACCGTGGCTCAGCTGGAGCGCGGCGAACACACCGTCGACAACGCCTACCCCCGTGCCGTCCGCCCGGAAGGGAACCCTGCCGCACGGGCCATGCTGGAGGATGTCTTCGAAGTCACCGACCGGGCCTGGCGCGGCATCGGGGTGATCCCCGACAGCGGCTGGCGGCTGTCCCCGAAGTACCGGGATTACGACGCCGAGTACCGTTTCTCGGTCGATGGCATCCAGACCCGCGAACCGGCCGCCTGCCGCAGCGGCGAGGTCCTGCAGGGCCTGCTCAAGCCGCACGAGTGCGAGGCGTTCGGCACGCTCTGCACCCCCCGCACCCCGCTCGGCGCCACCATGGTCTCCAGCGAGGGCGCCTGCGCCGCGTACTACCTGTACCGGCGCCTGGACCTCACCCCCGCGCCCCGGGAGGCGACCCCCGTTGTCTGAGACCACCGGCACCACCGAACTCCGTACGCCCGTACTCGACCCCGCCGCCTGGACCTGTCCGGCCCCGCTGCGCGACCAACCGCGGATCGTCATGGGCCACGGGGGAGGCGGAGCGCTGTCCGCCGAACTCGTCCAGCACGTCTTCGCGCCCGCCTTCGGCGGCGATGTGCTCGCACAGATGGGCGACGCGGCGGCACTCTCGCTGGGCGGTGTCCGGATGGCCTTCTCCACCGACTCCTTCGTGGTGCGGCCACTGTTCTTCCCCGGCGGCAGCATCGGTGACCTTGCCGTCAACGGCACCGTCAACGACCTCGCCATGAGCGGCGCCCGGGCTGCCTACCTCTCCTGCGGCTTCATCCTGGAGGAGGGCGTCGAGATGGAGACCGTCGCCCGCGTCGCCGCGGCGCTCGGCACGGCGGCGCGGACCGCGGGCGTCGAGGTCGCGACCGGCGACACCAAGGTGGTGGAGGCCGGGCACGGCGACGGGATCTTCATCAACACGGCCGGTATCGGACTCATCCCGGCGGGCGTCGACCTGCGTCCGCAGCGGGTCGTGCCCGGCGATGTCGTGATGGTCAGCGGCGCGATGGGCGTGCACGGCGTGGCGATCATGAGTGTGCGTGAGGGCCTGGAGTTCGGGGTGGAGATCGAGAGCGACTGCGCGGCGCTCGGTGGTCTGGTCGACGCCATGCTCGCCGTCACCCCGGATCTGCATGTGCTGCGCGATCCCACCCGGGGCGGGCTGGCCGCCGCCCTGAACGAGATCGCGGCGGCCTCGGGCACCGGCGTCGTCATCCGGGAGCGTGACGTCCCGGTCCCGCCGGCCGTCGCCAACGCCTGCGCCGTCCTGGGCCTCGACCCGATGTACGTGGCCAACGAGGGCAAGCTGGTGGCGTTCGTGCCCCGGGAGCACGCCGACGCCGTCCTGGACACCATGCGGGCGCACCCGCTGGGTACCGAGTCCAGGATCATCGGCGAGGTCGTGGACGCCCATCCGGGCATGGTGGTGGCACGTACCGGGCTGGGCGGCACCCGGGTGGTCGACCTGCCGATCGGGGAACAGCTGCCGAGGATCTGCTGACGCGTGGCGGGAGCGCGGTGCGGGCGTCAGGTGGTGCCCCCCCGGTGGATGTGGTCGTGGTGGGTGTCGTCCGAGAAGAACTGATTGCCCGACCGCCCGCCAGCAGCACCGGCCGGCCGCTGTGCGACGGCGGCGGGGAGTGACGCTGCGGCGGTACCGGGGCGCGGCGGGTGGAGGGCCGTGGCGGTCCACCGGGGCCGCGCCCGGGACAGTCGTACGTCGACGGAGGTGCCGCCCGTGTGCCTCCTCACCCGGGCGACCCCGTCGGTCACACCCGCACGGCCGGTGTCCTACGCGAGACGTTCGGCGTCTGCGACGTCGTTGCGGGACACGGCCAGGTAGCCGACGAAGCCGATGATGGCGACGGTCCAGGACAGGGTGACCGGTCCCAGCCCGAGGTCGAGGCCGCCGCGGGCGTGGCTCAGGGCCATCCAGTCGGCGACCGAGGCGCCGAGCGGGCGGGTGATGACGTACGCGGTCCAGAAGGCGGCCACCGCGTTGAGGGCGCCCCACTTGTGCATGACGGCAGGGACGGCGATGGCGACGGCGTACAGCACGGCCGAACCGAGGTAGCCGAGGCCGACCGTGGCGGAGAGGTCACCGGCGGCGGTGCCGAGCGCGAAGGTGGCCAGCACGGTGGCCCAGTAGAAGAGCTCGCGGCGGCGGGTGTGGATGCTGTGGATGGAGAGGGTCTTCTCGCTGGCGTACCAGACGGCGAACACGGCTGCCAGCGCGGCCATGAAGAAGGGGGTGGAGATCGTGTACGGGACGCCCAGGCCGACGTGCAGGACGTCCGCGGCCATGGTGCCGAACACGCTGACCATCACGATCGCCGTCCAGTAGATCCAGGCGACGTAGCGACGGGCCTTGAGCTGGACGGAGAGCGCCACCACGAGGGCCAGCCCGCCGAGGCCGACGGCGGGGATCGGCCCCAGCTTCTTGGCGAGCAGGTCCGAGGCGGTCTCACCCATGCCGGTGGTCAGCACCTTGATCACCCAGAAGTAGACGGTGACTTCCGGAACCTTGCTCGCCAGATGGGCGGGGCCGGCGGCGCGACGACGGCGGGTGAGGTGCTCTGTGCTCATGCCCGCACGATGACATGGCGAACAGCGCTGGCCACAGGGGTCTTTGCCATTGCTTTGGTGCTTCTGGTGCAGGAGTTGCCAGGGCCCGCGAGGGGCCTGAACACAACCTGAACACCCACGCCGCAACCCCCGGATCCATTGGGAAACGGCACGCATCCGATGGTACGAAGAAAGGTCGTCGAGGGCCTGGCCGGGCTCGCCGCACGCGTCGGCGAACTGGGCACCCTGCGCGCCGTCGCCCACGCCGCGGGCATCTCGCCCACCGTGGCCGACTGGCGTCGCGTGTTCACCGTCGACCTCGTCGGGACCGCGCTGCCGGCCCGGACGCTCCGCCCGCTCGCCACCGAGGGCACGGCCCTGGTGTGCTTCGCGTCGATGGCCCCGCCGCTCGGCGGCACCGACCCCGATCCGGCGTCGACGCGGTGCTGGACGAGCCGCTCGACGAGCGGTTCCTCGACCGCGTCCAGGAGGCCGTCGGGCCGGGCATCGAGGACACCGGCATCGCGTACGCGTGGACCAAGCGCGGGGTGCAGGAGTGTCGATCCGCCCCGGGGACACCGAGCAGATACGAGCGCCGAGCGGCCCGATACGCACCGCCTCGCGCTGGACGAAGCGGTCCTCAGCGGGATCGACCTCCTGGTGGACGGCGGTCTGTGCGCCGCCGTCCGGACACGAGCCGGCCGCACGTGAGTTCGTACAAGTGCACGTGAGGCCCGGCGCGGCTCGCCGACTTCGGCTTCCGCGAGGTCGTCCACACGCCGCGCGGGCCACAACCGGCCACTCCACCGTGATCGCGCGCTCGGGGCAACTGCCCATCGCCGTACGCACGGTGTTCTCGAACTCGGCGGGTACTTCCGGCGTGCGCACCACCGCGTAGCCGTCGTCGGTCAGGTCGAACACCTCGGGGCAGAGCGACCAGCAGACCCCGTGTCCCCGGCAGCGGTCCTCGTCGACCTTCGCCTTCACCGCGCCGACTCCGCGGCGAGGGTGAACTCGACGTTCAGGTTGGTCAGACCGCGCAGGATGTACGTCGGAATGTAGCCGTACCGGCGCTCGCCCTCGGGGCCGTGCACGCGCTCGGGGAGCCTGATGTCGGCCGTGCGGTCGAGGAGCCGCTCGATGGCCACCCGGCCCTCGGCGCGGGCCAGCGGCGCACCGGGGCGCCACTCGGGCGAGAACTGTATTCTCCGCATTGAGTATCAGATTTCCATGGCGCGGCTGCCCCGTCAACCCGTGTCGCGGTGGGGTGAGGGGTGTGCAGGCCGCCGGGGACCGGTGCCGCGCGGACGGCAACACCCCGGCCGGTCATCCGAATTGGGCATGTCGGCAGCGCGCCCCGCTATTGCGGTGCACCTGCCCTGAAGCCGGTCCCGAAGCCCGTCCTGAAGCCCGTCCGGCGCGCCGGCTCGTCACCTGTGCCGGCGTGTCCAGCCCCTGTACCGGCGTGCCCCGCCTCGGATGCGCATCGGGAATCCGGCGCCGAAATCGCTCGTTCGCGCGGCGCATCGCATGGTGAATTGCCGGGCGGCGGGTGTGGAGATCGCGCGGAGATCACGCCGTGAATTCACTGCGTACGGATGTCGTACGGATGGCGTACGAATAGGGATTCGCGGCCGGTTCGTGACGCTCCAGAATCGTCCCCTCGCCCGGCGTCACGTTCTTTGGGTGATCCTCCGGGGATTGTTCCCGGATAGTTTGGCTGACCGATATGGGGGAATTGTCACCTCAGTGCTTCGGACAGGAGGCACGTCCGTGGGAGCTGGTTCGCCAGATCGCCGGTGTCTCCCGTCCGGTTCTTTGTGCTCGCCCTCCCATGGGGACTGCCCCGTCGGCAACCCCTGAGGGAGTTGTGAGCACCATGCGCATGACATCCGGCACCAAGAGACACCCCCACGACGACGCCCCCGACACCGCCGCGGCCTTCGTCCGCCTCGCCGACCTGCCCGCAGGGCCCGAGCGGGAGGCGCTGCGCGAGGAGATCATCCGGTCCTGGCTGCCCATGTCGGAACGTGTCGCCGGCCGCTACCGGGGCAAAGGTGAGTCCGTCGAGGACCTCAACCAGGTCGCCGCGCTCGGCCTCGTCAAGGCCGTCGACCGCTACGACCCCGAGCTCGGCAACGCCTTCGAGAGCTACGCCGTCCCCACCATCACCGGCGAGATCAAACGCCACTTCCGCGACCACATGTGGACCCTGCACGTCCCGCGCCGCGTCCAGGACGTACGCAACAGGGTCCGCTCGGCCCTCAAGGACCTGTCACAGACGATGCAGGGCCAGCGGCCCACCGTCGCCGAGATCGCCGCGTACGCGCACCTGAGCGAGGACGAGGTGCGCACCGGTCTCGAGGCCCTGGACAGCTTCTCCGCCCTCTCCCTGGACGCCGAACTGCCCGGCGGGGACGACGGCTACGCGCTCAACGACGCGCTGGGCGCGCCCGACGCCGGATTCGACCTGGTCATCGACCGCGAGTCGGTGAAACCGGCCCTATGCGAGCTCCCCGAGCGCGAACGGACCATCCTCTACCTGCGCTTCTTCCAGGGCATGACGCAGAGCTGCATCGCCGATCAGCTCGGCATCTCCCAGATGCACGTCTCCCGCCTCCTCAGCGACTGCTGCGCCACCCTGCGCGAACAGGTGCTCGCCGATGCGGCCTAGGCGGTGTCCGGGCGGTTTCGGGGTGGAACACCCGGCCGCCCGGGGGGTTGCCCCGTCCGGGCGGTCGGAGGCGAGCTCACTGCCGAACCCTCCCGGGAGCGGTTGGCCAGCGGGCCACCTCTCTCTGAACTACCTGGGTGGATCAGATCCAAACAAATTCCGCGGCTACGGCGCGGGGGGACCGTCGGGGATTTGCGCGGGCCCGTACTTGTCGAGCGTGTCCTCCAGAGCCGCGCGAATATCGGGCGGCAGATCTCCCTGCCGCCCCCAGACGGGGCGGCAGATCTCCCTGCCGCCCCCAGACGAGAATAATTTCCGCGAGAGTGCGCAGTTTGATGTTCGTGTGCTGCGAGACTTCCCGGAGGACGGCCCAGCCCTGGTCGGGTGACACCCGGCCGAGGGCGACCACCATGCCGATGGCCTGGTCCACCGTGGCGTGCGAGGTGACGGCCTCCTTCAGCTGGTCGACCTCTTCCCGCAGCTCGACGATCCGGTCCGCCGTGTCGGAGGCGGAGGCCGACTCCTGCGGGGCGTCGCACGGTTCGGCGCTTCCCGAACGGGCGTCTGACGTCATCGTCCCCTCCGAGGCCTGGATCCTGGCGGCGGAAACCGTCGTCCTTCGAGTCCATCGTGGCCACTCGGCCGGACAGGTGCCAGTGCATACCGCCCCGACAGACGGACCCACAGTCCGCCGCCCGCTCACGCGACCAGGGTCACCGCCGCCACGGCCGGCGTCCGCAGGGTGCGGCGGGCCGTGAACAGGACGGTCCCCAAGGTCACTGCCGCCGCGACCGCGACGACGGCGAGCCAGATGCCAGGTCCCTGGCCCGGCCACGGGGAGTCCGTGCGCACGGCGCTGAACGCGAGGACCCCGGCGAGCCCGGCAAGGGTGCCGAAGAAGACGCCCGTCACCGTCAGGATCACACCCTCGGCGCCGACCACCCCGAGCACCTGGCCCGGCGTCGCGCCCGCCAGCCGCTGCTGCCCGAACTCCCGGCCACGGTAAGTCGTCGCCGCGTACAGGGAGTTGACCAGCATGACGCAGCAGAAGACCACGATGATCCCGACGACCGTGAGGTTGAGCGTCTCGAGGTTCTTCGCGTCCACCGACTTGGGGACACCGGAGGCCTTGATCGCGTCGCTCTCGACCGCCTGCATGGTCAGCGTCGCCGACGCCATGCAGGTGAAGAGGATCAGCGGCATCAGGACACCGGACATCTCCGCGGCACGCCGACGCAGGTTCCGTACGGCCAGGTACCCGCTCGGGCCCGCCAGGGGCAGCCGTTCGAGCAGACCCTCCAGCAGCCGCGGCGCCAGCAGCGCGCACCCCACGGACAGCAGGATCGCCCCGTACGCCGGAGGCGCCATCAGCGCGGCGTCCTCGGCCGAGAACGCGAAGGTGGAACAGACCGCCGCACCACCGGTGAGCAGAGCCGCGTACGCGAGGAACGTCCGTGCCCGACCCCGGGGGCGACGGCGGAGCGTCACCCGCCGCACCGCGAGAAACGCCGCGCCCGCCGCCGCCGGCACCGTGATGCCGACGCCCGACCCGAGGGCGACGGGACCGAAGGAGTAGTCGACGGACCGGGCGACCTGGCCGGTGTCCTGGAAGACGCCCAGCAGGGCGCGTCCGCCGAGCATCGCCGGACCGATCGCCAGTACCGCGCCCACCAGCGCGATTGCCACCGCCTCACCCACGACCATCCACCTGATCTGCGCGGGAGTCGCTCCGGAGCACCTGAGCAGCTCCATTTCGGTGCCGCGCTGACGGACGTTCACCGTCAGGGTCGAGGCGATCGCGAAGAACACCAGCAGGGTGCCGTAGCCGCCGACGACGCCCGCCGCGGTGGACAGCGAACCGGCGCTCACCGAGTCCACGCCCGGCTGCGCGGCCGTGTCGTGCAGGGAGTTGAAGGTCATGACGATCGCCGCGCCGAGGAAGGCGGACAGCAGGGTCGCCGTGGCGCGCCCGGGGCGCTGCCGGAGGGAACGCAGGGCCAGAGCGAACACGGCTCACACCCCCACGCTCGTGTCGTCGCCGAGGTGCGCAAGCCGCTCCGCCACGGCGTCCGCCGTCGGCGCGTGCAGATGGCCGGCCATCCGCCCGTCCGCGAGGAACAC
This sequence comes from Streptomyces sp. NPDC090798, assembly GCF_044768965.1. Taxonomy (NCBI): domain Bacteria; kingdom Bacillati; phylum Actinomycetota; class Actinomycetes; order Kitasatosporales; family Streptomycetaceae; genus Streptomyces; species Streptomyces sp. NPDC090798. Next base: position 109,143 of record NZ_JBIVXA010000002.1, on the reverse strand, counting down.
GACCGCGTCGGCGTACGAGGCGGCGAGGGGGTCGTGCGTCACCATGACGACCGTCCTGCCGTGCACCCGTACCGCCTCCTGAAGCAGCCGCAGCACATCCCGTGCGCTGCGGCTGTCGAGGGCGCCGGTCGGCTCGTCCGCGAAGATCAACCGAGGCTCGGCGACCAACGCCCGGGCGATCGCCACCCGCTGCTGCTGCCCGCCGGAGAGCTGGTCCGGCAGGCTGCCGAGCCGGTCGCCCAGACCGACCGCCGTCAGGACCTCCCGCACCCCGGCCCGGTCGACGCGCCGCCCGGCGAGTTTCAGCGGCAGGATCGTGTTCTGAGCGACGGTCAGCGTCGGAAGCAGGTTGTACTGCTGGAAGACGAAACCGATCCGGCCGCGCCGGAACTTCGTCAGCTCGGCCTCACCGCCGCCCGTCATCTCCACTCCGTCGACCCGCACGATGCCGCTGTCGGGCCGCTCCAGCCCGGCCGCGCACCGCAACAGCGTGGACTTGCCCGACCCCGAGGGCCCCATGACCGCGGTGAAGCTGCCCCGCGCCAGGCCGAGACTCACCCCGTCCAGCGCGGTCACCGCGCTCTCCCCGGCGCCGTAGGTCTTGCCGACCTTGACCAGCCGCAGCGCCTCCTGAGCGGGTTCCGATTCGTTCGTACGTCGCGAGGTGCGGCGAAACATCGTCATCACTCTCCGTCCGGCACGCCCTGTGCCTCGCTCACGACGCTACGGAGCGAACGCTCGGCCCACATGGGGCGCAGAACCCGTATCGCGGGGTGTACCCAGTGACACCCCGTACGGGTCACCAGAACGCGCCGACTCCCGCCCGCCCCCGATGGAATGGACGCGTGACCGCGCCCCCGGACGACTGTCTCGCCCGCAACGAGTGGATCTGCGGTGAGTATCTGAGCACGCGCCGCCAGATCCTCCTGGACGCGGTCGTCCAGCACCTCCAGCTCACGGTCGTCTCCGTGCTCGTCGGACTCGTCATCGCGGTGCCGCTTGCCGTCCTGGCCCGTCGGTGGGGCTGGGCGGCCGGACCCGTCCTCGCGGTGACCACGATCCTCTACACCATCCCGTCCCTCGCGATGTTCTCGCTGCTCCTGCCCGTGTACGGGCTGTCGGCCACGCTGGTCGTCTCCGGACTCGTCCTCTACTCGCTGACCCTCCTCGTCCGGAATATCCTCGCGGGCCTGCGCGCCGTCCCCGAGGAGACCCGGCAGGCCGCCCGCGGCATGGGATACGGGCCCATTCGCCTCCTGCTCACCGTGGAACTGCCGCTCGCGGTGCCCGCCTCGATGGCCGGACTGCGCATCGCCACCGTCTCGGCGGTCTCCCTGGTGACGGTCGGCGCGATCGTCGGTTTCGGGGGACTCGGCAACCTCATCTACGCGGGCATGAACACCTACTTCAAGGCGCAGGTCCTCACCGCGTCCGTACTCTGCGTCGTCATCGCCGTCGCCGCGGACCTCCTCCTGCTCGCGGTGCAGCGGCTCATCACCCCCTGGACCCGGGCGGCCCGCGGATGAACACCCTGACCGGGGCCTGGGACTGGCTCAGCGACCCCGCGCACTGGTCCGGGGACGACGGCGTCTGGCACCGCCTCGCCCAGCACCTCGTCCTGACCGTCGTCTGTCTCGTCATCAGCTGCCTCATCGCGCTGCCCGTCGCCCTCGTCCTGGGCCACCTCGGCAAGGGCGGCGCGCTCGCCGTCAACATCTCCAACATCGGCCGCGCCGTCCCCACCTTCGCGGTACTGGTCCTCCTGCTGCTCACCCCGCTCGGCAAGTGGGGCGAGGGTCCGACCGTCGTCGCGCTGGTCCTCTTCGCCGTACCGCCGCTGCTCACCAACGCCTACGTCGGGATGCGCGAGGTCGACCGGAGCGTGGTGAGCTCGGCGCGCGGCATGGGGATGACCGGGCGACAGATGCTGTTTCACGTGGAACTGCCCCTTTCGCTCCCGATGGTCATGAACGGCGTACGGATCGCCGCGGTCCAACTCGTCGCGACCGCCACGATCGCCGCGCTCGCGGGCGGCGGCGGACTCGGCCGGATCATCACCGCGGGCTTCAACCTGGCGAGCACCCCGCAGGTCGTCGCCGGCGCGATCCTCGTCGCCGTGTTCGCCCTGTGCGTCGAGGGGGTCTTCGAGATCGCCGAACGGCTGGCACCGCGCTGGGCGAGGGGCATCGGATGAGGCGAGTCGGCGCCCCGCTGAGCCTGGTTCTGCTGAGCCTGGTCCTGCTGACCGGCTGCGGCACCGGCCCGTCCCTGGAGAACCGCGGCGCGGTCACCGCGCCGCCCGGCGACAGCAAGCACCTGACCATCGGCTCGGCCGGGTTCACCGAGAGCGACCTGCTGGCCCAGATGTACGCGCTGCTGCTCGGCCAGGCCGGATACAAGACCTCGATGCTGACGGTCGCCAACCGCGAACTCTACGAACCCGCCCTGGAGTCCGGCCAGATCGACGTCGTACCGGAGTACGCGGCCACCTTCGCGGACTGGCTGAACGCCAAGACCCACGGTGCGGGCGCGCCGGCCGTCGGCTCACCCGACCTCGCCACCACGATGAAGGCGCTCCGGTCGCTCGCCGCGCCACGCGGCCTCACCGTCCTGGACCCGGGCAGGGCCGTCGACCAGAACGCCTTCGCGGTGACGGCGGCGTACGCCCGGCAGCATCACCTGAAGACTCTCAGCGACCTCGGCGCGTCCCGTCTTCCGGTACGGCTCGCGGCGGGCGACGAGTGCGTCCAGCGGCCCTACTGCGAACCCGGGTTGAAGAGGACGTACGGCATCGACATCACCGGCGTCGACCCGAAGGGCGTGGGCACCACCCAGGCGAAGCGGGCCGTGCAGAGCGGCCAGGACCAGATGGTCCTGACCACGACGACGGACGCGACGCTCGACGAGTTCGGCCTCGTCCTCCTCGCCGACGACAAACACCTGCAGAACGCCGACTACATCGTCCCGGTCGTCAACCGCTCGCGCGCCGGCAGCGAGGGCGTCACCAAGGCACTCGGCAAGCTCAACGACGTACTCACCACCGCGGACCTGGCATCGATGAACCAGCAGGTGGACAGCTGGCGACGGCTGCCCGAGGACGTGGCGCGGACCTATCTGAAGGACAAGGGCCTGCTCTGAAGAACAAGGGCCTGCTCTGAATCGACGCCCTCAGACTCGGCGTCTTGTGGGTATTTGCGCAACACGGCCCGCCCGCCGATCAGCAGGACCGTGCCGAAGGGCTGCCGCGCGATCTCCGCGACGGCACCGTCGCGGTCCGCCCGGTTCTTACCGTCCCCGAAGGCGATCCGCAGCGCCGGCCCACCGACCAGCAGGTAGATCACGTCCCGTGCGCTCAGCCCCGCCCGGGCGGGAGTGGCCAGATTGCGGTGTTCCGATGCCGGATGAGGCCTTCCTCCCTGCCTATGGCTCGCTACGCTTCAAGTAGGGGCTTCGCCACGGGGGGTTCACATGGCCAGTGCGGGATTCCGGTACGAGGACGAGCGCCGTCACGAGGAGCCGAGGACGCCGACTGGGAGGCTGTGGCCGGCTGAAGGGTTACCTGAAAGGCCGGGCGTGCTCCCGTTCATCGACTACCGCGACTACGAGTCCCTGCTGCACCTGGCTCGTGAGCCGCGTCCCCAGCAGGTCAGCCCCCTGCGTCCCGACGAGCCGACCACTCCGTTGGTCTATGTCTTCGGCCCGATCACCGACAGCCAGGTGGCGATCAACTCCCAAGGAAATGTGACCCGGAATCGGACCGACGCACGGCCCGAGCAGCTCTACCGGGCGCACTTCCAGCCTGCCCTGCGTGCCGACCCCGTACAGGTGGTGGAAACCCTACGGGTCGAGGCCGATCGGCTGGGGCTGGACCTCTACACGCGGTATGTCATCCGGCAGGCCGCAGCGGTGATCAAGGTGGAGCTGGCCCGCCCCCCGATCAACAAGGCACGTGTCCGCAAGGCCGTCGAGGAGATCCTCGCCTGCCTGGCCCGGCAGCCCGGCGGCGCCCCGCTCACCGCCCGTCTGTCGGCCCTGGCCGCCCGCCTGGATGCTGTCCTCGGCAACGCGGCGGAAGAGAACCCCGCTTCAGGAGGCGTTCGTTGACGGACGTGCGCCCCGCTCGCCGCGGGCGCGGGAGCGGCCGAGCCGGCACACGCCGTACTCGTCGACCTGCAGAACGCTTGCCCTGAATCCGCCCCTCGCGGCCGATACTGAAGGGTGACTTCGAACTCGCGTTCCTTCCTCATCCTGCACGGCTGGCAGAACCACCGCCCCGTGGACCACTGGGAGCACTGGCTGGCGAACGAGTTGACCGCCCGCGGCCACGCCGTCACCTACCCGCAACTCCCGGACCCCGACCACCCGGACCTGGTCGTGTGGCTCGACCGGCTCCACGCCCACCTCGACGCCCTGGGACACGAGCACGAACGGGTGGTCGTCTGCCACAGCCTCGCCGTCCCGCTGTGGCTGCACGCGGCGGCCCGCGGCCGGGCCCGCGCCGATCGGGTTCTACTCGTCGCGCCGCCGTCCGACGAGGTCATGGCCGGTTACGAGGACATCGCCGGGTTCGTCGGTCCCGGCGCCACCGCCGCGCACCTGCGCACCGCCGCCCCCGTGACCCGGCTCGTGGCCGCCGACGACGACCCGTACTGCCCGGGCGGCGCGGCCAAGGAGTACGGCATACCTCTCGACCTCGACACCGACGTCATCCAGGGCGGCGCCCACCTGGACCTCGACGCGGGCTACGGCTCCTGGCCGTCGGTCCTGGCCTGGTGCCTGACCCCCGAGGTACGCCTCTCGGCCCGACCCACGAAGGCCTGACGGGCGCGCGCCCCAGAGGGGCGCGGGGAACCGCGCGCCCGGCCACAACGGCTCCGCAGCCAAAAAGGACCCGCACCCCACGGCCCCAACCCAACCCAGCGGAGCGCTCACGCATCGGAGACCGAGTCGAACGACACCTGCCCCCGCCGCACCCCCCGCGCATCCGCGTCCACCGACCGCCGCAGCGCCTCGTGCAGTTTCGCCGGGGTGAGTACGCCGAGGAAGCGGGCCCCGTCCAGTACCGCGACCCAGCCCGCGTCGTGCTGGAGCATCACACCGAAGGCCTGCTTCAGCGGGGCACCCACCGGGACCCATGAGTTCATTCGGTGGGCGCGGTCGCCGACGAAGCCGCCCGCCGCCAACTCGTCGACGCCCACCCACCCGTGCAGATCGTCCTGCGCGTCGAGGACGACCGCCCATCGCGCGCCCTGCGCGTGCAAGCGGGCGACCGCCGTCCCGGCGGCCTCGTCCAGGCGGGCGACGGGCGGCTGGTCCAGGTCGTCGGGCTCGATGTCGGTGACCGACAGCCGCTTCAGCCCGCGGTCGGCGCCGACGAACTCGGCGACGTAGGGGGTGGCCGGGGTGCCCAGCACGGCCCCCGGCGTGTCGAACTGCTCGATGCGGCCCTGCCCGTACACCGCGATGCGGTCGCCGAGCCGCACCGCCTCCTCGATGTCGTGCGTGACCAGCAGCACCGTCTTGCGCACGGCCTCCTGCATGCGCAGAAACTCGTCCTGCAACTGTTCCCGGACCACCGGGTCGACGGCCCCGAAGGGCTCGTCCATGAGCAGTACGGGTGGATCGGCGGCGAGCGCCCGGGCCACCCCGACCCGCTGGCGCTGGCCGCCCGACAACTGTTCCGGATAGCGCGAGCCGTACGTCTTCGGGTCCAGGCCCACCAGATCGAGCAGCTCCGCCGCGCGCGTGCGGGCCTTCGCCTTCTTCCAGCCGATGAGCGTCGGCACGGTCGCCGTGTTGTCGAGGATCGTCCGGTGCGGGAACAGGCCCACCTGCTGGATGACGTACCCGATACGCCTCCGCAGCCGCACCGGGTCGACCGTGGCGATGTCCTCGCCGTTCACGAAGATCCGGCCCGAGGTCGGTTCGATCAGCCGGTTCACCATCATCATGGTCGTCGTCTTACCGCAGCCCGACGGGCCGACGAGCGTGACGAGTTCGCCCTCCGCGACCTCGAACGAGAGGCCGTCCACCGCCGTCGTGCCGTCCGGATAGCGCTTGGTGACCTGTTCGAACCGGATCATCCCCTCACGCTAACCGCGCAGGTCACTCCCCGCTCACCAGCACCACTTCCAGGGTGCGCGGGCCGTGCACCCCCTCGACCCGGTCGAGCTCGATGTCGCTGGTCGCCGACGGGCCGGAGATCCAGGTCAGCGGGCGGGCCGGATCGAGCCGCTCCAGGGCCTGGGGGACGGAGGAGACGACCTGGTCGGGGACGCGGACGACACAGATGTGGTGATCGGGGACCAGTGTGATGCGACGGCGTCCCTGGTCCGGGCCGCCGTCCAGGACGAGGGTGCCGGTCTCGGCGATCGCGAGCGCGCACGCGGTCACGACGCTGTCGACGCGGTCCAGCTCGCCCGAGGTGTCCTCGGCCCGGTCCGGGACGCGCGTCACCTCCGACGCCGCCAGCCATTCCGTGTCCAGGCCCGCCGGTAGGACCACCGACGTCGAACCGTGCCCGGCGAGCAGCCCGGCGATGGTGGCGGCCAGCCCGTCGGCCGCGCAGCGGTGCACCAGCGCACGGTAGTCGGCGAGGTTCTCCGCCAGCAGATCCACCGTCTCCTCGACGCTCCGCCCCCCGTGCTCGCGCAGATACCCCCGCTCAATGGCCTGCTCGTACGGAGTGTCGTCCCGCGGTACGTCGGCGAGCGCGCGCCGCACCCGCCCCAGGATCAGATCCCTGCTGCTCACTTGTCCGTGTCCTTTCCGCCGTGCGTGCGCTGCCACCAGTCACGGAACGGCTCCGCGGGGACCGTCGGCAGATCCCGGGTGCTGCTCCACGCCTTGCCGGGGCCGGGCAGCGAGCGTGGATGGAAGCGGCGCGTCCGGGAGGCGAGCCGCTGGCCGGTGCGCAGGGCGCCGGGGTGGCTGAACGCCCAGCGTGCCGCCCGCATCGCGGCCCGCTCGGCGGCGTGCCCCTTGGCGGGCTTGAGGACGACCTTGTTGCCCTCCCGCGTCACCTGACCGCCCTCGGCGATCCGTTCGCGCAGGTGGACGAGGACTTCCGGGATGTCGATGGCGACCGGGCAGACCTCGTAGCAGGCGCCGCAGAGCGAGGAGGCGTACGGGAGTGAGGCGTCGATCTCGCTTGCGGTGCCCCGGAGTTGGGGGCTGAGGATCGCGCCGATCGGGCCGGGGTAGACCGACCCGTAGGCGTGGCCGCCGGCGCGCTCGTAGACCGGGCAGACGTTGAGACACGCCGAGCAGCGGATGCAGCGCAGGGCCTGGCGGCCGACCTCGTCGGCGAGGGTGTCGGTGCGGCCGTTGTCGATGAGGACCAGGTGGAAGGTCTGGGGGCCGTCCTCCTCCGTGGTGCCCGTCCACATCGAGGTGTAGGGGTTCATGCGCTCGGCGGTCGAGGAGCGGGGGAGGGTCTGGAGGAAGACCTCCAGGTCCTGCCAGGTCGGCACGATCTTCTCGATGCCGACGACCGAGATCAGCGTCTCGGGGAGGGTCAGGCACATCCGGCCGTTGCCCTCGGACTCCACGACCATGAGGGTGCCGGTCTCGGCGACCATGAAGTTGGCGCCGGAGATGCCGACCTTGGCGCGCAGGAACTTCTCGCGCAGGTGCAGCCGGGCGGCTTCGGCCAGTTCGGCGGGCGTGTCGGTGAGGCCTTCCGGCGCCGGGCGGCCCCACTCGCCCATCTCGCGCGCGAAGATGTCACGGATCTCGCCGCGGTTGCGGTGGATGGCCGGGACGAGGATGTGGGAGGGCCGGTCCTTGCCCAACTGCACGATGAGTTCGGCGAGATCGGTCTCGTAGGCGTGGATGCCCTCGACCTCCAGGGCTTCGTTGAGGCCGATCTCCTGCGTGGCCATCGACTTGACCTTGACGACCTCGCTCTCCCCGGTCATCTTCACCAGGTCGGCGACGATCCGGTTGGCCTCGTCGGCGTCGGCGGCCCAGTGCACGATGCCCCCGGCCGCGGTGACCGACTCCTCCAACTGCACCAGGTAGCGGTCGAGATGACGGAGCGTGTGGTCCTTGATCTGCTTGCCGGCCTCGCGCAGGGCGGCCCAGTCGTCGAGTTCGGCGACGGCGACCGCCCGCTTGGCGCGGATCGTGTGGGTGGCGTGACGCAGATTGCCGCGCAGGGTCGGGTTGTTGACCGCGTCGTGCGCCGCCTTGGGAAACGCGGGCATGCCGACGAAGGTGCCACTCATGCGCTCGGCTCCTCTTCCGTACCGGCCAGGATCTCCGCGATGTGCACGGGCCGCATCCGCGTCCCCAGCCGGGACATCGTGCCGCCGATGTGCATCAGACAGGAGTTGTCGGCGGCGCACAGCACCTCCGCGCCCGTCGACTCGGCGTGGTGCACCTTGTCGGCGCCCATCGCGGCCGAGACATCGGGGTTCTTGACGGCGAACGTGCCGCCGAAGCCGCAGCACTCGTCCGCGCCGGGCAGCTCGCGCAGTTCGAGCCCCTTGACGGCCTGGAGGAGCCGGCGCGGCCGGTCGCCGAGCCCGAGACTGCGCAGCCCGTGACAGGTGGGGTGGTAGGTGACGGTGTGCGGGTAGTACGCGCCGACGTCCGTCACGCCGAGCACATCCACCAGGAACTCGGTGAGTTCGTACGTCTTCGGCACGACCGGGGCGAGGGTGGCCGCGAGGGCGTCCCCGCGGCGCTCCGCCCGCGCCCGCTCACCCATCCGCGGATACAGCTCCCGCACCATCGCGCCGCACGACGCGGAGGGCGTCACGATCGCCTCGTACTCACCGAAGACATCGGAGAACTGCCGGGCCAGTGGCTCGGCCTCATGCCGGTACCCAGTGTTGTAGTGGGCCTGCCCGCAGCAGGTCTGCGCCATCGGGAAGTCGACCTCGACGCCCAGCCTGGTCAGTAGTTTCACCACAGCGCGGCCGGTGTCCGGATAGAGCGTGTCGTTGACACAGGTCAGGAACAGGGCGACACGCATCGCGGCTCCTTGGGATCGATCATCGGATGAGTGCAGGGTACGCGGAGGGCGAGCGGCAGGGGAGCCCCCGCTCATGGACACGGGCGAGTCCCCCTCGCGGACGGGGTGAAATGCCCCCGTCACGGCGGGCGCGAGTTCCCGTTCACCGGCGGGCGAGCCGGTCCTCCGCGGCGCGCCAGGCCGCCGCGTCGCCCCGGGGCTCGTACCGCCGCAAGGGCTGCGTACGGGCGAGGAGTCGCCGCATCGACGTACGGTCGCCGACCAGACCGTGTGCGCGGGCCTGTACGAGGACGTTGCCGAGCGCGGCGGCCTCCGCCGGGCCGGCCACGACCGGCAGTCCGCAGGCGTCGGCCGTCAGCCGGCACAGGAGCTCGTTGCGGGTGCCGCCGCCGACGATGTGGACGACGTCGACCGGGTGGTCGGCGAGAGCCTCGGCCGCTCGGATCGCCCTGCGATGGGCGAGCGCGAGGGAGTCGAGAATGCAACGGGTGATCTCGGCGCGTGACTCGGGCACGGGCTGTCCCGACTCCCGGCAGGCGTCGGTGATCCGGTCCGGCATCCGGCCGGGGGCCAGGAACGCGGCGTCGCCCGCGTCCACCACCGAGCGCAGCGCGGGCACCTCCGCGGCGGCCCGCAGCAGCTCACCCAGGTCGGGCTGCCCCCATTCCCGTACACACTCCTGGAGCAGCCACAGCCCCATGATGTTCCGCAGATAGCGGACCGTGCCGTCCAGGCCCAGTTCGTTGGTGAAGTTGGCCGCGCGGCTCGCCTCGGTGAGGACCGGCCGCTCCAGCTCCAGGCCCGCGAGGGACCAGGTGCCGGTGCAGATGTACGCGAACCGCTCACCCGCCGCCGGCACGGCGGCGACCGCGGACGCGGTGTCGTGCGAGCCGACGGTCGTCACCGGGACCGGGCCCCTGAGCCCGGTCTCCTCCAGGACCCGCGGGAGCAGCAGACCGGCCGGGTCGCCCGGCTGCCGCAGCGGCGCGAACAGCTTGAGGTCGATGCCGAGCCGGTCCGCGAGGTCGTGGGACCAGTCACGGGTGCGCGGGTCGATCAGCTGGGTGGTCGAGGCGTTGGTGATCTCCGTGCCCGCCTCGCCCGTGAGCCAGTGGGCCAGCAGATCCGGAACGAGCAACAGCCGCTCGGCGGCGGCGAGTTGAGCCGTCGAGCGGGCCGCCGTGAGCTGGTAAAGGGTGTTGAAGGGCGCGTACTGGATCCCGGTCGCCGCGTACAGCTCGGCGGCGGGCACGGTGGCCCACACCTTCTCCGCGACACCCTCGGTGCGGGCGTCGCGGTAGTGCACCGGGTTGCCGAGCAGCGCGCCGTCGGCGTCCAGCAGCCCGTAGTCCACGGCCCAGCTGTCGATGCCGACGGAGTCGACCTGCCCGGCCGCGCGCAGCCCGTCGAGCACCCCCGCGTACAGCGAGAGAATGTCCCAGCGCAGCCCCTCGGGAACCCGCACCGGCCGGTTCGGGAAGCGGTGCGCCTCCGTCAGCTCCAGCCTCTCGGGACCGACGCGGCCGACCATGACGCGCCCGCTGGACGCGCCGAGGTCGACCGCGGCGAAGCTCTTCACGTCCTCGCTCATCGCAGGAATGCCGCCGCGACACCCGCGTCGACCGGGACGTGCAGACCGGTGGTGTGGGTCAGGTCCCCGCCCGTCAGGGCGAACACGGCGTTCGCCACGTGCTCGGGCAGCACCTCGCGCTTGAGGATGGTCCGCTGGGCGTAGAACTCGCCGAGCTTCTCCTCCTCGATGCCGTACGTCGCCGCGCGCTGCGCGCCCCAGCCGCCCGCGAAGATGCCTGAGCCGCGCACGACCCCGTCGGGGTTGACGCCGTTCACCCGGATGCCGTGCTCACCCAACTCGGCGGCAAGGAGCCGGACTTGATGCGCCTGGTCGGCCTTGGTCGCGGAGTACGCGATGTTGTTGGGACCGGCGAAGACCGAGTTCTTGGACGCGATGTAGACGACGTCACCGCCCAGCCCTTGCGTGATCATCACCCGCGCGGCCTCCCTCGACACGAGGAAGGAGCCACGGGCCATGATGTCGTGCTGGAGGTCCCAGTCCTTCGCGGTGGTCTCGAGCAGCGGCTTGGAGATGGAGATACCGGCGTTGTTCACCACCAGGTCGACGCCGCCGAAGGCGAGCACCGCCGCCTTGAAGGCCTCCGCGATCTGCTCCTCGGAGGTCACGTCGACAGTGACGGCGACGGCCTTGTCGGGCCCGCCCAGCGAGGAGGCGACCTCGGCGGCGTTCTCCGCGTTGAGATCGGCGATCACCACGCACGCGCCCTCCGCGACGAGCCGCTCGGCGATCGCCCTGCCGATCCCGCTGCCCGCCCCCGTCACCAGCGCCACCCGGGTGGCGAGCGGCTTCGGCTTCGGCATCCGCCGGAGCTTGGCCTCCTCCAGTGCCCAGTACTCGATGCGGAACTTCTCCGACTCCTCGATCGGCGCGTACGCCGAGACCGCCTCGGCGCCCCGCATCACGTTGATCGCGTTGACGTAGAACTCGCCGGCCACGCGTGCGGTCTGCTTGTCCTTGCCGAAGGAGAACATGCCGACACCGGGGATCAGCACGATCGCCGGGTCCGCGCCGCGCATCGCGGGAGAGTCGGCGTCGGCGTGCCGCTGGTAGTAGGCCGCGTACTCCTCGCGGTACTCGCCGTGCAGCTCCTTCAGCCGCGCGATCGCCGCGTCCAGTTCCACGGTCGGCGGCAGATCGAGGACGAGCGGCCGGACCTTGGTCCGCAGGAAGTGGTCGGGGCAGGAGGTGCCGAGCGCGGCGAGGCGCGGGTGCTCGGCGCTCGCGAGGAAGTCGAGGACGACGTCGGAGTCGGTGAAGTGGCCCACCTGCGGCTTGTCCTGCGAGGCGAGGGCCCGGACGTACGGCGCCAGCGCCGCGGCCCGCTCCCGGCGCAGGGAGGCATCCAGGGCCGCGTACCCCTCGACGACGGGCCCGAAGGGCTCCGCCTTGCCACGCTCGACGAGGAACGCCTCGGCGGTGCGGATGATGTGCAGCGAGTTCCGCTCGCACTCCTGAGCCGTCTCGCCCCATGCCGTGATGCCGTGCCCGCCCAGGACGCAGCCGATCGCCCGCGGGTTGGCCTCCTTGACCGCCGCGATGTCCAGACCCAGCTGGAAGCCCGGCCGGCGCCATGGCACCCACACCACACTGTCGCCGAAACACTCGGCGGTCAGCTTCTCGCCGTCCGCCGCGCAGGCCAGCGCGATCCCGGAGTCGGGGTGCAGATGGTCGACGTGGGCCGCGTCCACCAGCCCGTGCATCGCCGTGTCGATGGACGGGGCCGCGCCGCCCTTGCCGTGCAGGCAGTAGTCGAACGCGGCGACCATCTCGTCCTCGCGCTCCACCCCCGGGTAGACCTCCGTCATCGCCCGCAGCCGGTCAAGGCGCAGCACGGCGAGCCCCGACTCGGTCAGGGTGCCCAGATCCCCACCCGACCCCTTCACCCACATCAGCTCGACATCACCGCCGGTCACAGGGTCGGTGTCGGTGCCCTTCGCGGAGGCATTGCCGCCCGCGTAGTTGGTATTACGAGGATCAGCACCGAGCCGGTGCGACCGAGCCAACAGAGCGGCAGCTTCGGGATGGGATGCCATGTTCCTAGTCCTTAAAGAAAAGAAAGAAGGGTGAGATGTGAAGCACCTGCGGTGAAGCGCCCCAAAGGGGCGCGGGGAACTGCGCGACCAGCCCCACACGGCCCGCAGCCTGCAACGGTCCGTACAAGGCAGACGCGACTCAGCCGCTCACGCCCCCCACCCCGCCTGCTGCCCACCCACCCGCTCCGCCGCGATCTTCTCCCCCCACCCGGATCGGCGATACGCCGAGACGGGATCCGCGTCCAGCCCCAGCTCCTCACGCACCTCACCCAGCAACGGCCGCACATCGGTGTTGTACGCGTCCATGATCACCGCGTTGGCCCCGAGCACATCCCCGGTACGCTGCGCGTCGGCCAGCGCCGCACCGTCCACGAGCAGCGCCTTCGCCGTCGCCTCCTGCACGTTCATCACGGAACGAATGATCGCCGGGATCTTCGCCTCGATGTTGTGGCACTGGTCGAGCATGAAGGCGACGTCCGGAGTGAAGCCACCGCCCCGGATCACCTCGTACATGATCCGGAACAGCTGGAAGGGATCGGCCGCACCCACCATCAGGTCGTCGTCGGCGTAGAACCGCGAGTTGAAGTCGAACGCGCCGAGCTTCCCCTCGCGCAACAGCGTCGCGACGATGAACTCGATGTTGGTGCCGGGCGCGTGGTGCCCGGTGTCGACGACGACCTGCGCCTTGGGGCCGAGCTTGAGGCAGTGCGCGTACGCCGTGCCCCAGTCCGGGACGTCCGTCATATAGAAGGCGGGCTCGAAGAACTTGTACTCCAGCAGCATCCGCTGGTCGTCCCCGAGCCGCTCGTAGACCTCGGCCAGGCCCTCGGCCAGCCGGTCCTGGCGCTCACGGATGTCGTCCTGACCGGGATAGTTCGTACCGTCGGCGAACCAGAGCTTCAGGTCCTTCGAGCCCGTCGCGTCCATGATGTCGACGCACTCGAGGAGGTGATCGAGGGCCTTCCGGCGGACGGCGGCGTCCGGGTGGCAGATGGAGCCGAGCCTGTAGTCGTCGTCCTGGAAGGTGTTGGAGTTGATCGCGCCCAGCTTCAGGCCGCGCTCCTGCGCGTACTTCGCCAGCGCCCCATAGTCGTCGACCTTGTCCCAGGGGATGTGCAGCGCGACGGTCGGCGCGGTCCCCGTGAAGGCGTGCACCTGGGCGGCGTCGTCCAGTTTCTCGCGCGGATTGCGCGGGACTCCAGGCTGTGCGAACACCTTGAAGCGGGTTCCCGAGTTCCCGTACGCCCACGAGGGCGTCTCTACTGCCTGGGTCTTGAGGGCGGTCTTCACCGCGGCAAGCTCGGTCACTTCGGCGCTCCTGTGACTTCGGGTGTGGCTTCGGTTTCGAACGACTTGTGGAGCCGGGTCCGAACTGCACTTCTGCCTGATCGGAACAGCTCTTCCGCCTGAAACGATCTGAAACGATTCAGAACGCCGAAGCTATGAGCCCTCCGAGGGCGTGTCAACCCCCTGGGCGAAGTCCGCCGTCCGTGACTCGGTTGTGACCTTCGGCTATCGAAAATTTCGACCCGAACCCATTGACGTGACCTGGGCTACCTGCCTAACGTCCCGGCAACCTAGTTGAAACCTTTCACGGCGTCGTGAGGCCTCTCCGCCCGCGTCGTTGAGGAGCTCACATGACCCACCGGTCCGACGCGGGTCCGGCCCCCGTACTGGCGCTGGAGGACATTTCCAAGTCCTTCGGCGCGGTACGCGCCCTGCGGGACGTGTCCCTGGAACTGTTTCCCGGCGAGGTGCACGCTCTCGCCGGTGAGAACGGCGCGGGCAAGTCGACCCTCATCAAGACGCTCGCCGGCGTGCACCGACCGGACGCCGGCCGGGTGCTGCTGGACGGCGAGCCCACCGTCTTCCACGGTCCCGCCGACGCCCGCGACGCGGGCATCGCGGTGATCTATCAGGAGCCCACCCTCTTCCCCGACCTGTCGATCGCGGAGAACATCTTCATGGGCCGCCAGCCCCGGCGCGCCCTCGGCCGTATCGACCACAAGGCCACCCACGAGGCGACCGCCGCCCTGATGAAGCGACTCGGTGTCGAACTCGACCCCGACCGCCCGGCGCGCGGCCTGTCCATCGCCGACCAGCAGATCGTCGAGATCGCCAAGGCGCTCTCCTTCGACGCCCGCGTCCTGATCATGGACGAGCCGACCGCCGCCCTCACCGGCAGCGAGGTGGGCCGCCTCTTCGGCGTCGTGCGCACCCTGCGCGAGCAGGGCGCGGCGGTGCTGTTCATCTCGCACCGCCTGGAGGAGATCTTCCAGATCTGCCGGCGGGTCACGACCCTGCGCGACGGCGCCTGGATCGCCAGCGAGCCGATCGAGGGCATGACCGAGGACGACCTCGTACGCCGGATGGTCGGCCGCGACCTCGACGAGCTCTATCCCAAGCAGGACGTCGAGGCGGGCGAAGTCGCCCTGAGCGTGCGCCGGCTGACCCGCGAGGGCGTCTTCACCGACGTCTCCTTCGACGTGCGGCGCGGCGAGATCGTCGGTCTCGCCGGACTCGTCGGCGCCGGGCGTACGGAGGTCGCCAGGGCCGTCTTCGGCGTCGACCGCTGGGACGCCGGAGAGGTCGAGGTCGACGGGAAGTCACTGACGAACGGGGCGCCCTCCACGGCCATGGCCGCGGGGCTCGCCCTCGTCCCCGAGGACCGGC
Organism: Streptomyces sp. NPDC090798; assembly: GCF_044768965.1. Classification (NCBI taxonomy): domain Bacteria; kingdom Bacillati; phylum Actinomycetota; class Actinomycetes; order Kitasatosporales; family Streptomycetaceae; genus Streptomyces; species Streptomyces sp. NPDC090798. The sequence continues at coordinate 93,863 of NZ_JBIVXA010000002.1, read as the reverse complement.
GCGCCCAGGGCCTGGTGATGGACATGTCCATCGAGCGCAACATCGGGCTCACCGGGCTGCGTACGACCGTGAAGGCGGGGCTGGTGGACCGCGGCGCCGAGCGCAGCCGCTCCCTCGACTGGGCGGTCAAGCTCCAGGTGAAGTACGCCCGGATCGCCGACACGGTCAACACGCTCTCGGGCGGCAACCAGCAGAAGGTCGTCCTCGCCAAGTGGCTCGCCACCGGCCCCAAGGTACTGATCGTCGACGAGCCCACCCGGGGCATCGACGTGGGCACGAAGGCCGAAGTGCACCGGCTGCTCTCCGAGTTGGCGGCCGACGGGGTGGCCGTCCTGATGATCTCCTCCGACCTGCCCGAGATCCTCGGCATGGCCGACCGCGTGCTGGTGATGCACGAGGGCCGGCTCACCGCCGAGATACCCCGCTCCGAAGCCACCGAGGAGACCGTGATGGCAGCCGCCACGGGGAGGGTTGCCGCGTGACAGCCACCAGGCGCGCCACCCTCGGCGCGGCACCGGCGGCACCGGCGGCACCGGCGGCACCGGCGGCACCGGCGGCACCGGCGGCGACCGGGGTGGGCGGCCGCGTGAGCGACGCGCGCGCGGCCGCCGGGCTGCAGACGAACACCATGCCCGCACCTCTGCGCCGCGCGGGCGGAGAAGCGAACGAAAGGAGGACGGCATGACGGTGACCGCACCCAATCCCGCGCCCGCCGCCGAGGTGCCCAAGTCGAGTGGCACCCGGCTGGTGGACCGTGTCTTCAAGATGCGTGAACTCGCCATCCTGGTCGTCTTCCTGGTGATGATCGCCATCACCCAGATGGGCAACAGCGAGTTCCTGTCCGAACAGGGCATCAAGGACCTGCTGTTGAACGCGACGATCCTGGTGCTGGTCGCCACCGGTCAGTCGCTGGTCGTGATCACCCGTAACGTCGACCTGTCGGTCGGCTCCACCCTCGGCATCAGTGCCTTCGCCGCCGGCACCTATCTGCACGGCGGCGGAAACCCCGTCGTCGCGGTCCTGCTGGCCGTCCTGCTCGGCATCGGCTGCGGACTGGTCAACGGGCTGCTGGTCAGCCTCGGCCAGGTGCCCGCGCTGGTCGTCACCCTCGGCACGCTCTACATCATCCGCGGTGTCGACTCCATCTGGGTCGGCTCCCGCCAGATCACCGCGGCCGACCTCCCCGGCGGCTTCGTCGACTTCGGCTCCGGCGGCATCTCCGCGGTCCCGTACCTCGCCCTGATCGCGCTGGCGGTCCTGCTGGTCACCGCGTACTACCTCAAGCACTTCGGCAGCGGCCGCGAGCTGTACGCGCTGGGCTCCAACCCGGAGGCCGCCAGGCTCGCCGGCATCCCCGTCCGCAAGCGGATCCTCACCGCGTACGTCGTGTGCGGCGGCCTCGCCGGACTCGCGGGCGCCCTGTACCTCGCCCGGTTCGGCAACGTCGACTCCGGCACCGGCACCGGCTACGAACTCACCGTCGTCAGCGCGGTCGTGGTCGGCGGTGTCGTCTTCACCGGCGGCTCCGGCAGCGTCTACGGCGCCGCGCTCGGCGCGCTGCTGCTGACCTCCATCAACAGTGTGCTGCCCGCCCTCGGCGTCAGCTCCGTCTGGGTGCTCGCCATCAACGGCATCCTGCTCATCCTCGCCATCGCGGTCGACCGGATCGTCGCGCTGCGCGTGGCCTCCGCACTGAAGAAGAGGAACGCCCGCCATGGCTGACTCGTCCCTCGCGCGCGCCGTCCGCTGGGACACGGTCGTCGGCGCCCTCCTCATCGTCCTGCTGCTGTTCTCCTTCGGCTTCGTCGACGGGTTCGGCAACTCGCTCAACCTGTCGTTCCTGATCGGCAACACGCTGCCCATCGCGCTGATCGCGCTGCCGATGACCCTGCTCGTGGTGGCCGGGGAGATCGACCTCTCCGTCGCCTCCACGGCCGGACTGTCCGGCTCCGTGATGGGCGCCCTGTGGAACCAGGGCATGACGATCGAGACGATCATCCCGCTGTGCCTGCTCCTCGGAGTGGTGTGCGGACTGGTCAACGGCCTGCTGGTGACCCGGCTCGGACTGCCCTCCCTCGCCGTCACCATCGGCACGCTCGCCGCCTACCGGGGCATCGCGCAGATCGTGCTCGGCTCGGACGCGGTGACCGACTTCCCCACCCAGTACCAGGACTTCGCGGCCGGGCGCATCGGGAACACCTTCATCCCGCAGGCCCTCCTGCCCTTCCTCGTCCTCCTCGCGATCGCCGTGGTGGTACTGCACGCCACCCCGTTCGGGCGCTCGGCCTTCGCGGTCGGCGCCAACGAGGAGGCCGCCCGGTTCGCCGGCATCCGCGTCAAGCGGCAGAAGCTGATCCTCTTCGTCGCCACCGGCTTCATGGCCTCGCTCACCGGCATCTTCTGGGCCCTGCACTACGCCAGCGCCCGTTACGACAACGCCAACGGCCTCGAACTCTCCGTCGTCGCCGCCGTCCTGCTCGGCGGCATCGACTTCGACGGTGGCAAGGGCACGTTGGGGGGTGCGATCGCGGGTGTCTTCCTGCTCGGGGCGCTGCAGAACGTGATGAGTCTGCTGAATGTTTCCGCACAGTCGCAGATCGTCGTCACCGGCGTTCTGCTCGTTGTCTCTGTGCTTGGCCCTCGGGTTGCTCAGCAAGTCGCTGTCGCAAGGGCCGCGGCTCGCTCCACTGGATAGGTCGTTTTGCGTCTGCGGGACCCGATGTGGCTGGTCGCGCAGTTCCCCCCCGCCCCTGAAGGGGCGCTCTCGCTCACCCTCGTATCAAAGGACCCCATGCCATGCGCAAGTCATCCCTCCGTCGTGCCTGCGCGGCCCTCGCCGCCGTCACGTCTCTCACCCTCGCCGCGACCGCCTGCGGCGGCACCACCAAGAACGACGTGAAGAGCGGGGGCGGTTCGGCCGCCGCGACCGGCAAGGCCGACCCGAACGCGGCCATCAAGAAGGGCCTCACGGTCGGCTTCCTGCCCAAGGCGGTCAACAACCCGTACTTCACCTCGGCGGACAAGGGCGGCGAGAAGGCGCTGACGGAGCTGGGCTCCAAGTACAAGGAGGTCGGCCCCAGCAGCGCCACCGACACCTCCGGCCAGGTGAGCTACGTCAACACGCTCACCCAGCAGCAGGTCAACGCGATGGCCGTGTCCGCACAGGACCCGGGCGCCCTGTGCACGGCGCTCAAGCAGGCCATGAGCAACAAGATCAAGGTCGTCACCTACGACTCCGACACCAACCCCGAGTGCCGCAACGCCTTCGTCTCGCAGGCCAGTGGCGAGGACCTGGGCCGCACCGAGGTCCAGCTGCTCGCCGAGCAGATCGGCTACAAGGGTGAGATAGCGATCCTGTCCGCCGCGCAGACCGCGACCAACCAGAACGCCTGGATCCAGTTCATGAAGGAGGAGCTGAAGGACCCGAAGTACAAGGACATCAAGCTGGTCAAGGTCGCCTACGGCAACGACGACGCCCAGCAGTCCTTCCAGCAGACCCAGGGTCTCCTCCAGGAGCACCCGAACCTCAAGGGGATCATCTCCCCGACCACGGTCGGCATCAAGGCCGCGGCCCAGTACCTGTCCGGCTCCAAGTACAAGGGCAAGGTCAAGCTGACCGGCCTCGGCACCCCCAACGACATGCGCAAGTACGTCAAGAACGGCACCGTCGACGCCTTCGAGCTGTGGGACCCGGCGAAGCTCGGCGAGCTCGCCGCGCGTACGGCCGTGGCGCTCGCCTCGGGGCAGATCACCGGCGCCGAGGGTGAGACCTTCAAGGCCGGTGACATGGGCTCGTTCACCATCGGCAAGGACGGCGTGATCAACCTGGGCAAGCCGACCGTCTTCAACGCCAAGAACATCGACCAGTTCAACTTCTAGGATCCGGGGGTCGCTTGATGCGGCGTGTGTGCTTTCTGCTGAAGGTCCGTGCGGACCGCCTCGACGAGTACCGCGAGCGGCACGCCGCCGTGTGGCCCGAGATGCTCGACGCGCTCTCGGCCACCGGCTGGCACAACTACTCGCTCTTCCTGCGCGAGGACGGCCTGCTGGTCGGCTACCTGGAGACCGAGGACTTCGCGGCCGCGCAGGCCGGCATGGAAGCCACCGACATCAATGCCCGTTGGCAGGCGGAGATGGCGCCGTTCTTCGAATCGCTGGACGGCGCCAGACCCGACGAGGCCATGAAGCCCCTCACCGAGGTCTTCCACCTCGCCTGACACCCGCTGAGACCCTCTGACACCCGCTGACACCCGCTGACACCCGCGCGAAGCCCTACCCAGGAGTCCGGACATGAAGAGACGCACCCTGCTGGCCACCGCCCTGGTGACCGGTGTGGCAGGCCCCGGAATCGGCGCCGGTACGGCACGCGCGGCGGACTCCGGCCCCTCGGTCACCCTCACCGGCAGCACCCAACTGGACTCCCAGGCGCTGTACTTCGTGTCCTACGACGGCCTGGTCAACAACAACTCGTTCCAGAAGAACGGTCTGTTGACCTACAAGGGGTACCAGTACGCCGTCTGGTACACCACCGACCGCAGCGCGGTCGTCGCCCGCCGGGCGCTCGGCGCGTCCAGCTGGTCGACACTGACCCTCGCCCATCGGCTCAAGAGCTCCGACTCGCACAACGTGATCTCCATGGGCGTGTCGAGGACCGACGGCCGGCTGCACCTCAACATGGACTCCCACAGCGACGGCTTCTTCTACGTGAAGTCGGCGGCCGGGCTGCTCGACAACCCCGCCGCCACCGGCTGGACCTCCGCGGTCTTCGGAGCCGTACAGACCTCGCTGGACGGCCTCGCGCTCACCACGCAGTTCACCTACCCCCAGTTCATCTCCACGCCCGACGGCAAGCTCCAGCTGAGTTACCGCGTGGGCATCTCCGGAAACGGGCGCAACGCCCTCGCGGAGTACGACGGCTCGTCCTGGACCGCTCTCGGGGAGTGGTCCGCCTCGACCGGCACGTACACCAGCGAGCACGGCTCCAGCACCGCCCGCAACATGTATCTGCATGGCATCGACTACGACGTCAACGGACGCCTGCACTCCTTCTTCACCTGGCGCGAGCAGAACGCCGCCGTGATGTGCAACAGCGGCGGCATCACCAACCACGACACCGGCTACGTCCACTCGACCGACGGCGGCCGCACCTGGCGCAACGACGCGGGCACCGTCGTCGCCACCACGGGCGGTTCCGACACGGTGGCCGTCACCGACGCCGGACTCGTCGTCGACGCGCTCAACCCCGATCACTCCCTGATGAACCAGGAGAGCCAGGCCACCGACTCCACCGGCCTGCCGCACGCGATCATCAGCTATGTGCCCGGGCGCTTCGGCCAGTGCACCACCAACTACGTCACCGACCGGACGAACAACGGCCGCGCGTTCCACCTCCGCAAGAACGCCTCGGGCAGCTGGACCAAGACCGAGATCCCGATCGCCCTCGGCTCGAGCCAGCGCACGAAGCTGATCCTGGACAAGTACGACAACGCCTACGCGATCATGCCCTTCGGCCGGATCGCGGGCGCCTCGAAGTCCTCCGGGTACACGGACTGGAAGCTCCTGTACGACGGCAGCGGCCTCAACGCCTTCGGTGAGGTGGTGGTCGACGAGACCCGCGTCTCACAGGACGGGACGCTGTCGGTCATGTACCAGGAGAAGTCCAGCGGGACCACGCCCTCGGCGCTCCATGTCGTCGACTTCCGGCTGCCCGCATGACCAGCGAAGTCGGCGGACTCGCGGGTAATGTGAAGGCCCGCCCGCCGCTTCTCGTCCCCCTGGAGGTTCCTGCCTGATGGCACAGTCGGTGGGTATCAAGGACGTCGCCCGCGCCGCCGGAGTCTCCGTGGGCACGGTCTCGAACGTCATCAACCGCCCGGACAGCGTCGCCTCCGAGACCCGGGCCCGTGTCCAGTCGGCGATAGACCGGCTCGGCTACGTCCGCAGCGAGTCCGCGCGCCAGCTGCGGGCCGGACGCAGCCGGATCATGGGCCTGCTCGTCCTCGACATGGGCAACCCCTTCTTCGTGGACGTGGCCCGCGGCGCCGAGCGCGCCGCGCGGGACGCCGGGCTCGGCGTGATGGTCTGCAACAGCGCGCAGAGCGCCAGCGAGGAGGCCGACTATCTGTCGCTCTTCGCCGAGCAGCGGGTACGCGGCGTGCTGCTGACGCCCGCCGACGCGACCGGGCGCAACATCGCGACGTTCCGCCGCAACGGCATCCCCTTCGTGCTGGTCGACCGGGTCGCCGAGGGCACCACCGAGTGTTCTGTCTCGGTCGACGACGTGGCGGGCGGCGCGCTGGCCGTACGGCATCTCGTCGACGCGGGCCATCGATCGATCGCGTACGTCAGTGGCCCGCCCGGCCTCAACCAGGTCAGGGACCGCCGCGTGGGCGCCCTGAACGCGCTGGCCGAGGCCGGCCTCCCGGCCACCGCGATGCGGGAGCTGCCCACCCAGCGCCTCGACGTGGCCGCGGGCCGCGACGCGGGCGCCCGGCTGCTGGGCCTCGCCGACCGCCCGACCGCCGTCTTCTGCGCCAACGACCTGCTCGCGCTCGGCGTCCTGCAGGCCATGTACGCGGCGGGCGTCGGCGTCCCCGACGACCTCGCGATCGTCGGCTATGACGACATCGAGTTCGCCGCCGCCGCGGCCGTCCCGCTCACCTCCGTACGGCAGCCCGCCATGACCATGGGTGCCCTCGCCGCCGAACTGCTGCTGGAGGAGACGGAGGCCGAGACGGCACCCACACCGCACGAGCACCGGCGCGTGGTGCTCCAGCCGGAGCTGGTCGTGCGCCGCTCCAGCCTGTCGGCGCGCTGACCCGCGGCACGGTCCGCGCGCCTGGCCTGCTGAGCGACCATTCAGTACGACTTTCTTGATCCCCGGTCTCGGCCGGTCGGGGATCATGTGCTCAACTGGGACGCAGCCTGGATCCGTACGTCTCGGGAGCCCTGTTGACCGTCAGCTACCGCCAGCCCGGTGTCGTCCTCACCGACCACCGTCTCACCGTGCCCCTCGACCACGACGACCCGGCGGGGGAGAGCATCGAACTGTTCGCCCGCGAGGTCGTCGCGAGCGACAAGGCGCATCAGGACCTCCCCTGGATGGTCTACCTCCAAGGCGGCCCCGGTTTCGGCGCCAACCGCTTCGTCGGCAAGCAGGCCTGGCTCGGCCGCGCGCTGAAGGAGTTCCGGGTGCTGCTGCTCGACCAGCGCGGCACCGGCCACTCCACGCCCGCCAATCGCCAGACGCTGCCGCTGCGCGGCGGCCCCGCCGCGCAGGCCGACTACCTCGCGCACTTCCGCGCCGACTCCATCGTCCGCGACTGCGAGGCCATCCGCCCCGGGCTCACCGGCGGCGACCCCTGGACCGTACTCGGCCAGAGCTTCGGCGGCTTCTGCATCGTGCACTACCTCTCGACCGCCCCCGAAGGGCTGCGGGCGGCCCTCATCACCGGCGGCCTGCCCTCCCTCGACGCGCACGCGGACGACGTCTACCGGGCCGCGTACCCCCGTATCGAACGCAAGGTCGCGGCACACTACGCGCGATACCCCCAGGACATCCAGCGGGCCCGGCAGATCGCCGAACACCTCCTCCGCCACGAGATCGTCCTGAGCAACGGCTACCGCCTGACCGTCGAGGCCTTCCAGTCCCTCGGCATCCTCCTCGGCGGTGGCGAGGGCAGCCACCGTCTGCACTACCTCCTGGAGGAGGCCTTCGTCCGCACCCCGCAGGGCCCGGCCCTCTCCGACGCCTTCCAGGAGGAGGTACAGGGCCTCCTCTCGTACGCCGGCCACCCCCTGTACGCGCTCGTCCACGAGGCCTGCTACGCCCAGGACGACCGGCCGACCGCCTGGTCCGCCGAGCGGGTGCGCGCCGAGTTCCCGCAGTTCGACGCGGCGAAGGCCCTCGCGGACGACGGACCGCTGCTGTTCACCGGTGAGTCCGTGCACCCCTGGGTGTTCGACAGCGACCCGGCGCTGCGTCCCCTGCGCGAGACCGCCGAGGAACTCGCCGCGCGCACCGACTGGCGGCCGCTGTACGACCCCGCCCGCCTCGCCGCCAACGAGGTGCCGGTGGCCGCGGCGGTCTACCACGACGACATGTACGTCGACCCGGAGCACTCCCTGCGCACGGCCCGTGCCATCGGTGGTCTGCGGACCTGGGTGACCGACGAGTTCGAGCACGACGGTGTACGGGCCGGGGGCTCGCGCGTCCTGGACCGGTTGCTGGCGCTGACGCGCGACGAGGTCTGAGCGGGCGCCGTTCGGGGGAGAGGGCAACGCGATGGACGACGACGACGAACTCCTCGAACACCTGGCGGACCGGTTCCAGGAGCACCGCGGTCGTCTGCGGGCGGTGGCCTACCGGATGCTCGGCTCGCTGAGTGAGGCGGACGACGCGGTCCAGGAGGTGTGGCTGAAGCTCGGCCGCACGGACGTCGGCGAGATCAGGAATCTCGCGGGCTGGCTGACCACGGTGGTCGGCCGGGTCTGTCTGGACATGCTGCGTTCGCGTGCCGCGCGCCGCGAGGAGCCGCTGGACACCTATGTCCCCGACCCGCTGGTCAGCCCCCTGGAGCGGATCGACCCCGAGCAGCAGGTGCTGCTCGCCGACTCGGTGGGACTGGCCCTGCTGGTGGTCCTGGAGACACTGGAACCCGCCGAGCGCCTCGCGTTCGTCCTGCACGACATGTTCGCGGTGCCCTTCGACGACATCGCGACCGTCGTGGGCCGCTCGTCGGCCGCGACGCGGCAGCTGGCGAGTCGGGCGCGGCGGCGGGTACGGGGCGCTGCCGCGCCGGAGCCCGAGCTCGATCCCGCCCGGCAGAAACTGGTCCTCGACGCCTTCCTCGCGGCCTCGCGCGCCGGGGACTTCGAGGCGCTGGTGTCCGTCCTCCATCCCGATGTCGTGCTCCGCGTCGACGCCGGTGTGCTCGTCGGCGGGGCGGCTGCGTCCAAGGTGGTCCACGGCGCGACCGGCGTCGCCCAACAGGCGCTCGTCTTCCGCCAGTTCGCCGAGTTCTCCCGGCTCGCGCTGGTCAACGGGACGATCGGCGTCGTCACGGCCCCCGAAGGCCGTCCCCTGTCCGTCCTGGGCGTCACCATCACCGACGGCCGCATCGTCGAGATGTACATCCTCGCCGACCCCGCCCGCCTGTCCTACCTGGCCCTCCCCGGCCTGGCGGGCTGACCCCGGTTTCCTCGCCCCCGCCGCCCCTACCCGTCCCATCCCCACGTGGTGGCTCCGCCCCCAAACCCCCGATCGGCCTGAACGGCCTCGTCCTCAAACGCCGGACGGGCTGAAAAGAGGCGCGCCAGCGCTCTCAAGGGGCGCGGGGAAGCCCGCAGCCCAAGACCCCCCGGGGGCGAGGGAACCCCTCACCGAGGGCGCCTGCCGCCTCAGTACGCTGGTGACATGCGAGAAGACAGCGTGACGGCAGTCGATGACCGGCTCCTTGAGTTGCGGGCCGACTGCGGTCGGTGTTTCGGGTTGTGCTGTGTCGCCCTGCCCTTCACCCGCTCGGCGGACTTCGCGATCGACAAGGACGCCGGAAAGCCCTGCCAGAACCTGCGGACGGACTCCCGGTGCGGAATCCACACGCAGCTGAGGGAGAAGGGGTTCAACGGGTGCACGGTGTACGACTGTTTCGGCGCCGGCCAGCACGTCTCCCAGGTCACCTTCGCCGGCCAGGACTGGCGCACAGGCCCGCGGGAACGAGCCCGCCAGATGTTCGACGTGTTCCCGGTCGTCCGCCAGCTCCACGAACTGCTCTGGTACCTGAACGAGGCCCTGACCCTCCCGCCGGCCCGCCCGATCCACGCCCACCTCCGCCGAGCCCTCGCGGAGACGGAGCGACTGACGAACCAATCCCCGGAGGAACTCGGGGCGTTGGACGTGAACGCGCACCGGCAGCAGGTCAACACCCTCCTGCTGCGGACCAGCGAACTCGTGCGCGCGGGAGTCGGCCGCGGCAAGAAGAAGGAGCGGCGCGGCGCCGACCTCATGGGCGCCCGCCTCAAGGGCGCCGACCTGCGGGGTGCCAACCTGCGCGGCGCCTACCTCATCGCCGCCGACCTCACCGGCGCCGATCTGCGCGGCGCGGACCTGATCGGCGCCGACTTCCGCGACACCGATCTCACGGACGCGGATCTGACCGACGCGTTCTTCCTGACCCAGCCCCAGCTGAACGCGGCCAGGGGCAGTGCCGGGACGAGGCTGCCGCGGTCAGTCACCCGCCCGGGCCACTGGACGCGGTGACACCGGGGCCGGCACGGGTGTCCGGTCACCGAGGCGCAGCCGCAGCCCCTCCGGCATCAGCGTCAGCCGCTCGGCGACCCGCAGCCGGTAGTCCGGTTCGGGCCGCAGCTCATAGCGGCGCAGCAGCAGCCCCAGGACGAGCGTCGCCTCGTGCAGCGCGAACTGCCGGCCGATGCAGGCCCGCGCCCCGGTGCCGAACGGCTTGAAGGTGTGGGCGGCTCGGGACCGTACGGCCCCTGGGTCGAAGCGATCCGGGTCGAATTCCTCGGCGTCCGCGCCCCACACCTCCGGGTTGCGGTGCAGCAGTGCCGTCAGGACCAGGGTCCAGGCACCCGTCCGCATCGGGTGGACCCCGCCCAGCACGGTGTCCTCGCGGGCCTCGCGCGCGAAGGCGGGCGCCGTCGGCCACAGTCGTAGCGACTCGTCGAGGACCCGGCGGACGTACCGCAACTTGGCGACCTGGTCGTAGGCGGGCAGGGGAGTGTCGCCCCAGACCCGGTCCACCTCGGCCCGGGCGCGGGCGGCGACGTCCGGGTGCTGGGCGAGGTAGTGCAGGGCGAAGGAGAGCGCGCCCGAGGTCGTCTCGTGGCCGGCGATCAGGAAGGTGATCACCTGGCGGCGGATGTTCTCGGGCGTCAGCCGTTCCCCCGTGTCCGGGTGGGCGGTCTCCAGCATCCGGTCGAGCAGGTCCCCCTCGCCGGAGGAGTGCTGACGGGCGGCCACGACGGCGTCGACGGTCCGGTTGAGGTACGCCATGTGCGCCTCGTTGCGGCGGGTGGCCCCGCGCAGCAGGACCGGGGCCAGCGGCGCGGGGAGCGTGTTGAGGCGCTGCGCGTAGGTCAGGGTGCCGACCATCGCGGTGACGAAGGGGTGCGGCCTGGAGCGCTCGAAGGAGCCGAAGTCGTGGCCGAAGCCGGTGCGGGCGATCGTCTCCAGCGTCAGTTTCGTCATGTCGCCGGGTACGTCCACCGCCCGGCCCGCCGCGCGTTCCCCGTCCCAGCGGTCCATCAGCCGCTCGGTCACGGCGAGCATCATCGGGTGGTAGCCCTCCATCGCCTCACGGCTGAAGCCCGGGGCGAGGACGTCGTGGGCCAGCTGCCAGTTCGGTTCGTGGTTGTACGCCGTGAACAGACCGTCCCCGGCGACCGGCCGGAGGTTGGCGACCCCGAGGCCGACGTGCTTGGCGAACCGTGTCTCGTCCGCCAGCTCGGCCGCGAGCTCGGCGCCCCACACGAAGACGATCTCCTTGCCGAAGCCCTTGCGCCGGAAGATCGGCCCGAGCCTGCGCCCGAATCGCATCGAGTCCTGCAGCGGAGAGCGGACGTTCGCGCCGATCACATCCCCGACGAGGGGGAGCCGGTAGGGCGGCCGGGGGATGCGGTGCAGCTCGGGCCAGCCCAGCTCCGCGCTCCGGAACCCCTTGGGCAGCACGGCCCCTGTCGTCTCCGCCATGACGCGATCTCCCTAGTGCCTGCGGCACGTCGACGCTGCTGCCCTGACCATGTTGTACGCGGGTTCAATAGCGGTTTTCAGTGTGATCCCGTTGTTGAACCGACGTCAAGTAAGGTGCGGCCATGATGGGCGAACAGGGGGAGCGAGGCGAACGGACGCGCCGTCGGCTCAGTACCGGGGAGCGCAGGGAGCAACTGCTGTCCGTCGGGGCGCGGCTGTTCTCGGAGAGCCCGTACGACGAGGTGTGGATCGAGCAGGTCGCCGAGATCGCCGGGGTCTCGCGCGGGCTCCTTTACCACTACTTCCCCACCAAAAGGGACTTCTTCGCGGCTGTCGTGGAGCGCGAGAGCGAGCGGATGCTGCGGCTGACGGCCGCGGTGCCTGGCATTCCCGTCCGCGAGCAGCTGAGCGCCGGACTCGACACGTTCCTGGCGTACGTCGAGGCCCACGCGCACGGCTTCCGCGCCTTCCACCGCGCCGACGCGGCCGGTGACCAGGCCGTGCGCAGGGTCTATCAGCGGGCGCTGGCCGCGCAGGAGCAGCAGATCCTGGCGGCGCTCGACGCGGACCCCGACGTCCCCGGGGGGATCGAGGACCAGCCCGAGCTGCGGATCGCCGTCCGGGGCTGGCTCGCCTTCACCACGGCCGTGTGTCTGGAGTGGCTCAGGGGGGCGGAGCTGACCCGGGAGCAGCTGCGGGATCTGTGCGCACGGGCGCTTCTGGGTGCCATCGCGCTGTAACTCGTGCGAGGGATGAAGGTGCGGCGTGGTTGGCGTACACCCAGATCTCCGATAGGTTAGGCAAGGCTTACCTAAGGGAGGTTGGGATGGGTGACCGCATGGGTGACCGTCATACCTGGACGGCCGCGCCCGCCACGGCCGAGCGCGCCCGCTCGGTGCTCGCCGCGGCATGGTCCTGCGCGGTGACCGCGGAGGGTGGCGGGGAGGAACTGGTCGGCGCGCACACCGTCGCCGCGGACGGCCGTGTTCTCCTGCACGTGCCGGACGACAGCACGCTGACGGCCGCGGCGGTCTGTGCGCCGCGCGCAGAGCCCTCCGCCGTCCTGGAGTTCGCGGACGTCGCGCCCGTGCCGGTGCGCAACCGGATCCGCGCCCGGCTCTGGATGGGCGGCCGGTTCGTCCTGGCGGACGGGCATCTCGAGTTCCAGCCCTCGCGCGTGGTGCTGCGCGAGGCGTCCGGCGCGCGCGTGGTGGACCTCGACGAGTTCGCGGACGCCGTCCCCGACCCGCTCGCGACGGCCGAGGCGAGCCTGCTCACCCACCTGGCCGACGCGCACCCGGACGCCGTCGAGCGGCTGACCCGCCTCGTCGAGCCCGAGGGCCTGCACGGCGCGGTCCGCGTCCAGCCGCTCGCCGTCGACCGGCACGGACTGACGCTGCGGATCGAACGGGCGCGCGGCGACGGTGACGTACGCCTGTCCTTCCACTCGCCCGCCGACGACGTCTCGCAGCTCACCGAGCGGATGCATGTGCTGCTCACGCAGGCGAGCTCCGCAGCCTGCCCCCGCGCGCTACAGCGGCAGCGCACAGACGGCGACGGGTGAGGCGAAAGGCTCGCCCGCGAGACGTAGTTCACCGCTGGCGCCGTCGACGTGGAAGACGCTGACCGTGCTCGAACGCTGGTTCGCCGTGAACAGCAGCCGTTCGTCCGGTGAGAAGGCGAGCTGGCGCGGGAAGTCGCCGCCGACCGGCACGGTGTCCAGGAGCCTCAACCGGGCACCGGCCGCCTCGATCCCGTACCGCGTCAGGTTGTTGTGGCCGCGGTTGGCGAGGTACGCGTACGACCCGTTCGACGTCACCAGGATCTGCGCCGGGTAGTTCGTGCCCGTGCCCGTGCCGGCGGACTGCGGCTCGCCCGGGGTGAGCCGTCCGCTCGCCGGGTCGTACGCGCAGACCACGACCGTGTTGTCGACCTCGTTGGCGAGATAGGCGAAACGGCCGTCGGGGTGGAAGGTGAGATGGCGTGGCCCCGCGCCCGGCCGGGTGTGCGCCTGGGAGACCTCGGTGAGCGTTCCCTTCGACTGGTCCAGGCGGTAGGTGTAGACCGTGTCGGTGCCCAGGTCGACGGCGAGGACGTGCCCGCCGTCCGGGCTGGTCACGAACTGGTGCGCGTGCGGGCCGTCCTGGCCGGGGCCCGGTGCCGGACTGGAGTGTGTGACCAGGTCGGTGCGCTCGCCGAGTGCGCCCGAGGCGTCGACGGGGTGCACGGCCACGCTGCCCGAGGTGTAGTTGGCGCTCAGCAGCCACCGTCCGCTCGGATGCACGGAGAGGTGGCAGGGGCCCGCGCCGCCGGTGCTCCGGGTGCCCAGCACTTTGTTGTCGGCGAGCCGTACGGCCGTCACGGCGCCCTCCGGCCGCTCGTCGACGGCGTACAGCGTGTGGCCCTTCGGATGCGCGGCGAGGTACGACGGGTCGCCGATGCCGGTGAGCGTGCCGGTGGTCGTGACGGCGCCCGTCGCCGGGTCGTACGTGGCCAGGCCGATCCCCTTTCCGCCGCCCTCGACCGAGGTGTACGTGCCGAGGAACAGCCGGCGGACGCTGGGGGAGGACGAGGTGGGCCCGGGGGCCGAAGTGGCGGGGGAGCCCTCGGCGGGTGGGGTCGTGGTGGCCGCGGGGCGGGTGCGCGGCGCGGCCGGTGCCGGAACCGTCGTCACCGCGGTGATCCCCGCCAGCACCCCGACGAACCGGCGCCTGCCCCAGCCGCCGCCCGCGTCCCGCGCCGCATCCGCGCCACTGTTCATACCTGCACCTCGGGTGTCGGTTGCCTCGGTCGTCACAGCCACCTTGGCGTGCGACACCCGAGAAGTGCAAGAACGGCAACACTTGTTGCACCCTGCGCAACGATAGGCGGGGTTGCCCGACGACCGGGCGGAGCTGCCTACCAGTCGCCGTCCTCGACCGGCTTGCCCGGCGCGTCGCCCAGCTGCTTCACCTGGTGGGGCGAGGGCTCCTGCCAGGGCTCGTGGTCGTCGCCGAGCCACTCGCCGACCGGCCGCACCGAGCTCAGTGTGTCGGTGGGAGCGACGTCCTGGGCCGCGTCGTCGTAGTACTCGAACCAGGGCAGCCCCGCCTTGGTGTACGCCGCGCGGTCGACGGGGGACGGCGGGGGTGCCTCGCCGGTGATGCGGCGCCACTCGGGAGGTGTCACGAGATGCACGAACACCCGGCCGACCGGCTCCCTGGCCCAGGCGCCGGGCGAGCGCTCGTCCGCGTAGACCTCCTGGCGCATCGAGCCTCCCACGCCGAGTCCCATGGCCGGGGCGCTCCTCGCGCGGGCCGCCGAGGCCGGCGCGGCGGCCATGGCGGCGCCGGGAGCCGGCGGGGCGGCGCCGTAGGCGGACACGCTCTTCGCCGACCTCGTGCTCACGGACCGGCGGCGCTCCCCCTCACGCCACTTCGCGAGCTCCGCGTCATTGAGCCGGAAGGACCGCAGCTGGAGGCCGCCCCACACCTCCTCGCCGGTGACCTGGCCTTCGACCGTGGCGCCGAGCCCCAGCGGCACGGCCACGAACTGGCGGACCGTGCTCTTCCCGGAGTTGATGCCGTCGAGCCAGGGCTGGCGGGGGAGCGCGAGGTAGTTCTGCGGGTTCTGGGTGAGCAGGGAGCTCCACGGCCTGCCCGAGACGGCGCACACCTTGCCCACGCCGACCTGGAGCGCGGCCGGCTCCGTCGAGCCCGCGAAGCTCAGCCACATGGCCTCGCGCAGATACACCGGCAGCATCACACCGCCGCGCGCCCGCCACTCGGCGGGCACGGTGTCCGCGTGGTCCTCGACGCGGCGCACGGGGAACTCGCCGAGACCCGGTGGCAGTTCGTGCGTGCCCGTCTCGGGCAGCCGCAGCGTCCGCATGAACCGGACCCGCACCCGGCCCGGCAGGTGCAGTGTGTTCCCGTCGATCCGCACAGCGTCGTCGGCCATCCGTCCGCTCCCCACGTCGTCGCCCCGTCCCCGACACGGAACGGCTGTCCTCAGAGAGAACGACCGGAGACGGGGGGACGGTTCCGATCCGAGCGCGGCCGTCGCGGCCCGCGGGCCATCCGAAGACGCTGCCGCAGTCGGACGAGGTGGTGACGGCGCTCGCGCTCTTCGCGGGTGCCGCGGTCGAGTTCCTCCATGAGCCGCCGTGAGCGGTGCTCCGTGTCCAGCTCGTCCAGGATGCGGTTGACCTCGGTCAGGACGGCGCCGTGCAGCTGCCACTGCCGGGCGTCCCGCTGCACCTCGTCGAGCAGCAGCTGGGCCAGCTTGTCGCGGGTCGCCGTGGCGGTGGACAGCTCCGCGGCGAGCCGGGCCTCGGCCGACTCGGCGTTCTGACTGATGTCCGTGGTCACCAGCACCGCGAAACTCACCACGGCGTCGCCCACTTCGGACAGCAGCTGCTCCAGCGCCGCCCCCACCTGCGGCTCGAACAGCGGCTCGGGATCGCGCTCCTTGGCGAGGTCGGCGAGGGTGCGGGCGAGGACCCGCAGCACCACCGTGCAGATCTCCAGCGTGTCGAGGCCGGTGCGCAGCACGATCCGGTGCAGCAGGCCCTCCCGTACGCGCGGATTGAGTTTGAGGCTGTCCTCGGCCTGCCGGAGCGCCGCGTCCACCTGGACGATGTCGTGGTCCAGGCGGCGCGCCTCGTGCAGCCGGGCGGTGGCGTGCTCGACGGGGGTGCGGCCGGCCGCCTCCTCGCCCATGCGCAGCATCAACTGGCGTACCCGCCGCGCCAGATCCTCGATGGACTCGCCGGCCGCACCCACCCACACCGGGGGAGCGAAGAGCAGATTGCAGCCGAGTCCGACCACCGCGCCGATCAGGGTCTCCAGCACCCTGGCCCAGGCCGTGTCCCCGACCCGGGTCACGCCGAGCACGAGCATGGCGCTGATCGCCACCTCGGGCACGAACTCGCTGACCCGGACGAGATGGCCGACGGCCAGCGAGGCGAGGATGAGCAGCGCCAGACTCCACCACGTCAGACCCACGAGAACGCTGAAGGCGATGGCGACGACGACACCCGCCACCACGGAGTTCACCCGGCGGATGCCGGTGGTGAGGGTGGCGTAGAGAGTGACCTGCACGACCAGGAGCGCGGTGAGCGGGGCGGTGAGCGGCGCTGGCTCCGGACTGAGCCGCAGCGCGATCACGTACGCGACGGTCGCGGCCCCCGCCGACCGCACCGACTGGACGACCACGGGTTCCTGGTGCCACTTCCGGAACTGTGCGCCTGCCACGGCCCACGCACCACGTACGTCTCGCATCCTTGGCCTTTTCCCTTTTCGCAGGCGTACCGAACGTGCTGATTGAGGACCGTAACTGTCCGCAAGGGAGCCTAGTTTGTTCTCATCGGCCGGAAGGCACCCAGGAGGGGACCAGGATGAGCGATCTCGCGGGCTTCGAACTGCTGACCAGGGCACACACCTACCTGAGTGAGGTGGCCGGCGCCGTACCGGAGCGGGCGTGGGGCGCGCCGACGCCGTGCGGCGAGTGGACGGTGCGCCAGGTCCTCAACCACGCGCGACTGGATCAGCAGGCGTACGGCGCCGCGATCACCGGCGTCGACCGGCCCGACTCCGACCCCTTCCGGCCCGCCGACGCGCTGGACGCCGACGCGCGGACGGCGCTGGAGAAGGTGCTGCGGGGCGTGGCGGACGCCTACGCACAGCTGCCGGCCGACTCCCCGGAGGTCGCGACCCCGCTCGGACCGCTGCCCTTCCGGCTCGCCGCCGCCGCTGCCGCCATGGACGCCGCCGTGCACGCCTGGGACATCGCCGTCGCCACCGGCCAGGACGCGCCGCTGGAGGAGGAGCTGGCGGCGGGGATCAGGTTCGCGGCGGATCGGCTCGCCGATCATCTGCGCGACTCGTACGGGGTGTTCGCCGCCGCCCGCGAGGTGCCGGCGACCGCCGGCCGGGCGCAGGCGCTGCTCGCCTTCCTCGGCCGGGACCCGCACTGGACGCCCGCCGTGTCCTGACCTGCGGACCGAGAGGCGGGGGACACCACGGCGCCGTCGACCGGCCGACGCCACGGGCGCGGACGACGCGCCCCACCGTCACCGGCTGGAGTCGGCGCGGCTGCGGGACCGGTAGCCGGCCACCTTCGCGAGGTTGCCGCAGCGGTCCATGGAGCACCAGCGGCGCCGACGTGCCTGGGAGTCGTCCAGGAAGAGCAGTGAGCACGCGGGGTTCTCGCACTCCTTGACCCTGGCGAGAAGCGGGCCGCCGACCAGCAGGACGGCGTCCCGGGCCACGGTCGCGAGGGCCGCGGGTCCGGGACGCTCGGCCGTCCAGCGCAGCGGCTGCCGGGGGCCCGCGCCGTCGTCCCGCGGCTCGGCGAGCTGGGGGGCGAGGTCGGGCCGGGCCGCCGCCTCGTTGGCCCGCGTGACATCGGCCGGGTCGGGTGCCTCCCCGGCCATCGCGGCGCGTACGAGCCGGTAGAGGGCCTCGCGCAGGGTGCGGGCGTGGGCGAGATCGCCCTCGGTGACGCGCACCGGGATGTCGTCGGCCCCGGCGCTCAGGCCCGCGTCGGTGATCCAGCGGGCGAGGGCGTCGGGGTCCGGGAGCCGCTCCAGGGGGGTGGCGTGCCGCTTGCCGAGCGTGGCCACGAAGTTCAGGCAGGGGCGTCCGCCGATGAAGGGG
Source organism: Streptomyces sp. NPDC090798 (assembly GCF_044768965.1). Lineage (NCBI taxonomy): Bacteria > Bacillati > Actinomycetota > Actinomycetes > Kitasatosporales > Streptomycetaceae > Streptomyces > Streptomyces sp. NPDC090798. Next base: position 75,515 of record NZ_JBIVXA010000002.1, on the reverse strand, counting down.
AACGGCGAGGCGGGCTCGGGGACGGCGGCGGGAGCGGAGGGCATGTTTCGAGTGTAGCGCCTTGACACCGGTTGAAGTGGTGTCGCATGGTGACACCACTTCAACCGGTGTCACCGCTCTCGTGAATCTGCTCCGATTCCGCGGTGCTCCGGTGCGTCCACCAGGAAGCAGGTGCGGGATGCGCGCGGTGCGGATCGACGAGTTCGGCGGGCCCGAGGTGCTGGTGCCGGTGGAGGTCCCCGACCCCGTCGCGGGCCCTGGCCAGGTGCTGCTGCGGGTCGTGGCGGCGGGGGTGAACCGGGCGGACGCGCTGATCCGTGCCGGGCTGTACCACCGGGCCGGACGGCCGCCGCTGATCCCGGGCGTGGAGGCGGCCGGCGTCGTCGCCGCGGTGGGGGAGGGGGTGACCGGCATCGAGGTCGGACAGCGCGTCATGGCCCTGGACGGGGTGAACGCACCTGGTTTCTACGCCGAGTTGGCCGTCGTGCCCGCCCGACAGGTCACCGTCCTGCCGGACGGCCTGGAGCTGACGGAGGCCGCCGCCCTGCCCGTCGCCTGGCTCTCCGCCTGGTACTGCCTGCGCCATCTGGCGAAGGTGACCAAGGACGACACCGTGGTGGTGAAGGCCGCCGCGAGCGGGGTGGGCAGCGCGGCCGTCCAGATCGCCGCCGAACTCGGCGCCCGTGTCGTCGCGCTCGCGGGTTCACCCGACAAGACCGCCTGGGCCGCCGGATTCGGCGCCCACGACACCCTCGACACCTCCGCGCACCCGGGCGACGCGGAGGTCGAGGAGGTGCTGCGGCTGACCGGCGGACGGGGCGCGGACGTCGTCCTCGACACCGTCGGCGGCCCCGCCTTCGGACGGAGTCTGCGCGAGGTCGGGCACGGCGGGCGGGTGGTCGCCCTCGCCAACGTCGCCCTGGAGCCGAGCACGATCGACACCCGCGACTTCTATCCGAAGAACGCCGCCGTCCTCGGCTTCCAGCTCACCAATCTGCAGATCCACGGCTACGACCCCCGCGAGGACCTGCGCGAGCTGGCCCGGCGGGTCGCGGCGGGCACGTACCACGTGCCGGTCGAGACGGTGGTCCCGCTGGACCAGGCGCGCGCGGCCCACGAACGCCTGGAACGGCGCGACAACCGGGGCAAGATCGTACTGGCCGTAAATGAGTTGCGGATGTCCGGCCCGACGGGTGATCTCCAAGAGTCCCGGGGTGGGGCGAAGAAGTCGTAGGAAAACAGGGCGGGGAGGGGCCAGTGGACTTCGGGGACGGCCGCACACCCCAGGAGCGGGCGCTGCGCCATGTCGCGGCCCTCTCCCGCGGCCCGGCGGTGGACCCGGCGCTGCGCATCACCCTGAACTTCCACCCCGACCGGCTGGCGGGCCGACTCCCGATCCTGGAGGTGCTGGCCCGGGACGGCGCGTACGTCTCACAGTTCGTCACGGGCACGAGCAACGGCGGGCTCACCGCACACCCCGGCGGCGACCGCTGGCGCTGGGAGAGCCGGATCTTCGGCGCGGCGTACGACGTCGAACCCGCGCACGAGCGGCCCGTGTACGGCGGCCTGAACTTCCGGCGCCAGGTTGTCGGCGCGGCGCCCCGCTTCGGCTCCTCGCACTTCCGGCTGACCGCTGCGGCCCTGCGGCGGGCCACCTTCTGCTATCCCGACAGCGCGGCCGAGCCCTCCGCGTTCGGGGTCGCCGCCGGGATGTCCCTGATCGAGCTGGCCGAGGCGGACGAGCAGGACGCGCTCAACGACTACATCGAGGCGCAGGTGCACGGCCCCGTCGACCTGGCGAGGGACGTGGAGGCCCTGGTCCTGGACGCGAGCTACCGCGGCACGGCCGTCGAGGAGGCGGCCCGGCGGCTCCCGTGCCCCGTGGAATGGCACCTTGGCTACCGGCTCCCGGTCGATGAGCTGCGACGCCACCCGGACTTCCGCGGCCCGGAGTTCGTCGCGCTCGGCGCCCGGATCGCCGAGGACGGCCGGCTCGACCCCCGGATCATCGGGGACGCCGCCCGCACCGGCCGCCACGAACTCCAGGACCTGAAGATGGTGTGGCACTGCCTCGCGCGCTTCGGCGCCCCTCAGGGGGCGGGCACGGCCGTGGGCGGCCACACTCCCGGAGTCAGTACGCCCAGCGCGTAGGCGCGCGCGACCAGTTCCGTACGGTTGGCCGCGCCCCAGCGCTCGGACAGGCGCCGCAGGTGGTAGTTGACGCCGTCCACGGTCAGGCCCGTCTCCCGGGCGGCCCGCGCGGTGGTCGCGCCCCCGGCGAGCAGCGCCAGAATGCGGATCTCGGCCGTGCCGGCCGCCGGCTCGGGCGACCGCTCCACGACCGGGCACTCGCCGAGCACGCGGACCATGACCAGCAGTGCGGTGCTCGCCTCGACGGAGTCACTGACCGGGTCCGCGGTCAACTCGCCCTCGCGCCGCACCCCGTCGGCCGCGTCCCAGCGCACCGAGACCGGATAGCGCGAGCGACGGCGCAGCCGCAGCGCCTGTGCGATCCGCTCGATCTGCCAGGGCTCCTGCGGCCGGAACAGGTCCAGGACCTTGCGCCCCCGCAGGCCGCTCGACGTGGCGCCCCACTCCGCCGCCATGGCCGGATTGGCCAGGATGATCGCCCCGTACACATCACAGACCGCGACCGGCATGGGGATGCGGTCGAACAAGGTCATGGCCCGGTTGCGCCACACCACCGCGTCCACCGTGTCCATCGCCACCTCCGGACCTCCTGCCATCCCGCCGCGGCCGTGACAAGGGCGTACCGGCCCCGGTGACTACAGAATCATGTAGTGAGGTGGCGCGGGCACGCCGGGTCCGACGATCAGGCTGGGAGGGCAGGACTTCCGTACCGTGAAAGGCAGTTGTCGCGCCATGTCCCCCACCGCGCCGCACCCGCAACCCGCACACTCCCTCCACGACATACCGGTCGTCGACATATCCGACACCGGACCCGGCCGCACCCCTCTCCAGCAGGTGATGGAGCTGACGCGCGCGCACGGCCCCGTGCTCGTACGACGGCTGCACGGCCGGGACACCCTCTTCGTCGGCGATCTCGACCTGGTCACCGACCTGGCCGACGAGACCCGGTTCGCCAAGGCCGTCGGACCCGCCCTGGAGAACGTCCGCGCGTTCGCCGCCGACGGACTGTTCACCGCCTACAACGACGAGCCGAACTGGGCCAAGGCGCACGACATCCTCATGCCCGCCTTCGCGCTGGGCTCCATGCGCGCCTACCACCCCGTGATGCTGCGTGTCGCACGCCGGCTGATCGATTCCTGGGACCGCGGCGCCCGCGCCGGACAGCCCGTGAACGTCCCCGACGACATGACCCGCATGACGCTCGACACCATCGGGCTCGCCGGGTTCGGTTACGACTTCGGCTCCTTCGAGCGCGAGGAACCCCACCCCTTCGTCGAGTCCATGGTCCGCTGCCTGGAGTGGAGCATGACCCGGCTCAGCCGCACGCCGGGCAGCGACCACTCGGCGGCGGACGCGGCCTTCCGCGCCGACGCCGACAACCTCGCGCAGGTCGTGGACGAGGTGATCGCCGCCCGCGTGGACGCCGGACCGAACGCCGCCGACGCCGGGGACCTCCTCGGACTGATGCTCACCGCCGAGCACCCCGCCGACGGCACCACGCTCGACACCGCCAACATCCGCAACCAGGTGATCACCTTCCTGATCGCTGGCCACGAGACCACCTCCGGCGCGATGTCGTTCGCGCTCTACTACCTGGCCAAGCACCCCGCCGTACTCCAGCTCGTGCAACGCGAGGCCGACGCGCTGTGGGGCAGCGCCGCGGACCCCGAGCCGACGTTCGACGAGATCGGGCGGCTCACCTACACCCGGCAGGTGCTCAACGAGGCGCTGCGGCTGTGGCCGACCGCCGCCGCGTTCAGCCGGCACGCCCGCGAGGACACCCTGCTCGGCGGCCGGATCCCGGTGCGCGCCGGACAGGCGGTCACCGTGCTCGCCCCGATACTGCACCGGCAGCCGGTGTGGGGCGACAACCCCGAGCTGTTCGACCCCTCGCGCTTCACGGCGGAGGCGGAGGCCGCGCGCTCCCCACACGCGTTCAAGCCCTTCGGCACCGGTGAACGCGCCTGCATCGGGCGGCAGTTCGCCCTGCACGAGGCCACCATGCTGCTCGCCATGCTCGTCCACCGCTACCGGCTGCACGACCATGCCGACTACGCGCTGACGGTCAAGGAGACGCTCACCCTCAAGCCCGACGGGTTCACCCTCACGCTCACCCCGCGCACGGCCGCCGACCGCGTCCAGGCGCCCCTGCCCGGCGCCGCCGCCCAGAACCCGGCGCAGACTTCGGCCGGCGCGGCCACCCTGCCCACCCGGGTGCGTAGCGGCACCCGCGCCCTCTTCCTGCACGGCAGCAACTACGGCACCTGCCGTGAGTTCGCCGCCTCGCTCGCCGACGAGGCCGCCGGAATCGGCTGCGACACGGAGGTGGCGCCGCTGGACGCGTACACCGACGGGCTGCCCACCGACCGCCCCGTCGTCATCGCCGCCGCCTCCTACAACGGGCAGCCCACCGACGACGCCACCGCCTTCGCGGCCTGGCTCGACACCGCCCCGGAGGCCACCGGCGTGACCTACGGCGTCCTGGGCGTCGGCGACCGCAACTGGGCCGCCACCTACCAGCACGTTCCGGCCCGCATCGACGAGCGCCTCGCGGAAGGGGGCGGCACCCGGATCCTGGAGCGCGCCGCGGCCGACGCCTCGGGCGACCTCGCCGGCACCGTCCGCACCTTCACGGCCCGGCTGCGCACCGCTCTGCTGGAGCGTTACGGCGACCCGGACGCCACCGCCACCGAGGAGCCCACGGCGGCGTACGAGGTCCGGGCGCTGACCGGCGGCCCCCTGGACGCCCTCGCCGAGCGGCACGGGCTGCTCCCCATGACCGTCACCGAGGCGTACGACCTCACCGCGCCGACGCACCCGCGCACGAAGCGTTTCGTCCGGCTGGCCCTGCCCGCCGGCACGACCTACCGCACCGGTGACCACCTCACGGTGCTCCCCGTCAACGACCCGGCCCTCGTCGAGCGGACCGCCACCGCGCTCGGCCTCTACCTGGACACGGTCCTGGACATCCGGGCCACCCGCCCGCGCCGCGACGGCATCGCGGTCGACCGGCCTCTGACGGTACGCCAACTCCTCGCACACCACGTCGAGTTGCAGGAACGCCCGACCCCCAGCCAGCTCACCGCCCTCGCGGCGGCCAACCCGTGCCCGCCGGAACGAACGGCCCTCGCGGCGCTCGCGGGCGACCCGCGCACCCTGGTCGAGGTGTTCGAGGCCCACCCCGCCCTGCGCGGCGCGCTGGACTGGCCGGCCCTGCTCGACCTCCTCACCCCGCTGCGGCCCCGCCACTACTCGGTGTCGTCCTCACCCGCGACCGACCCCGGCCACGCCGACCTGATGGTCTCCCTGCTGGAGGCCCCGGCCCGCTCCGGCCGGGGCACGTACACCGGAGTCGGCTCCGGCCATCTGCACACGGTCAAGCCCGGCGACACCGTCCTCGCCCGCGTCCAGCCCTGTCGGGAGGCCTTCCGGATCGACGCCTGCGCGCCGGTCGTGATGGTCGCGGCGGGCACCGGACTCGCCCCGTTCCGCGGCGCCATCGCCGACCGCCGCGCCCGGCTGACTTCGGGAGCCGAACTACTGCCCGCCGTCTGCTACTTCGGCTGCGACGCGCCGGACGCGGACTACCTCCACGCGGAGGAACTCCACGCCGCCGAGGCCGCCGGGGCGGTCTCCCTGCGCCCGGCCTTCAGCGCGGCGCCCGTCGAGGGTGTGACCTTCGTGCAGCACCGGATCGCCGCCGAGGCGGACGAGGTCTGGGAGCTGCTGGGGGCCGGGGCCCGGGTGTACGTGTGCGGCGACGGCTCGCGCATGGCGCCCGGAGTCCGCGAGGCCTTCCGTACGCTGTACCGGGACCGTACACCGGACGCGGACGGGGCGACCGCCGAGAGGTGGCTGGACGAGCTGATCGCGAACGGGCGTTACGTGGAGGACGTGTACGCGGCCGGGTGACCGAAGGAGCGGGTGGGGCGCATGACGGAGGACTCCTGGGAGCGGGCGCGACGGATCCTCGCGGCCGCCGGACTGCCGCCGGACCGCCTCGCCCGCTGCCGCCCGCTCGACGGTGGCACGTACAACACCGTCGAGGAACTCCTGTTCACCGACGGCACCCGCCATGTGCTGAAGGTTCCGCCCCCGCAGACCGCTCCAGGTCTGCGCCACGAGCGCGAACTCCTGCTCTCCGAGGCGGAGTTCTACCGTTCGGCGGCCACCGTCGACGTACCGGCGCCGCGCGTGGTGGCCACCGGGGGCCGTCACCTCCTCATGACGGCCTGCCCGGGCCAGGTATGGGACGGCACGCTCACCGGCAGCGAACAGGCCGACCTGCGCGCGGAGTTGGGCGGCCTGGTGGCCCGGCTCCACCAGGTCACCGGGCCCGGCTTCGGGTACCCCTCCGGGGCCCTCGGCCCGCTCGCCCCCGACTGGCGCACCGCCTTCACCACCATGTTCGACGCCGTCCTGGACGACGCCCGCCGTTACCGGGCCTGGCTGCCCCGGCCCGTGGACGAGGTGGCCCGCACGGCGAAGGCGGCGTACGACGTCCTGGACGAGGTCACCGACCCCCGCCTGGTCCACTTCGACCTGTGGCGGGGCAACATCCTCGTGGACCGCACGCACGGCACACCCCGGATCGGTGGCCTCATCGACGGCGAGCGCATGTTCTGGGGCGACCCCCTGGCGGACTTCGTCTCCCTCGCCCTCCTCGGCGACATCGAGCAGGACTCCGCCTTCCTGACCGGCTATCGGAACGCGGGTGGCCACGCGGACTTCGGCACCGGCGCCCGCCGACGCCTCGCCCTCTACCGGGGCTACCTCTACCTGATCATGCTCATCGAGACCGTTCCCCGCGCCGTGGGCGACGACCAGGCAGCCTGGACCCGCGAGGCGGTGGCTCCGCAGCTCGTGGCGGCCCTGGACGACATCGGCCGGCAGGGAGCAGGCAAGCGGGTGCCGGCGCACTGAGGCACGGCTGCGCAGTCGCCGTTCGTGCCGAGGGAAGCCGCCGTCCAGCTCGGCCCTCGCCTTCGGCTGGACGCGAGCTCCGGTCGAGGAACACGCGCGTCCAGCGCGAAGGCCAGGACGTACGTCAGGCCGCGCTGCGCCTGCGCTCCCCGTGGGCCCGGATGATGTCCGCGTACCGGTGCCCGCTCCCCTTCACCGTGCGCCGCTGGGTCTCGTAGTCGACGTGCACGAGGCCGAAGCGCTTGTCGTAGCCGTAGGCCCACTCGAAGTTGTCGAGCAGCGACCAGGCGAAGTATCCGGCGAGGGGGACGCCCTTGCCGGCCGCCGCGGCACAGGCGGCGAGGTGCTGCTCCAGATACCGCGTGCGCTCGGGGTCGTCGACGGTGCCGTCGGGGCGGACGACGTCGGGATAGGCGGAGCCGTTCTCGGTGACGTACAGCTTGCGGGCGCCGTAGTCGTCGGTGAGGCGCAGCAGCAGGCGCTCGATGCCGGAGGCGTCGACCTCCCAGTCCATGCCGGTGCGCGGAGCGCCCAGGCGGCGCACCGTGCGCACCCGAGGCGCGGGTCCTGAGGGGTCGTCGGCGACGGTGGACGGGAAGTAGTAGTTGAGGCCCAGCCAGTCCAGGGGCTGCGCCATGGTCTCCAAGTCACCCGGCAGCTCCGGGAGTTCGACCCCGTAGACCTCACGCATGTCCGCAGGGAACCCGCGGCCGTGTACCGGGTCGAGCCACCAGCGGTTGGTGTGTCCGTCCAGTCGACGGGCCGCCGCGACGTCCTCGGGGCGGTCGGTGGCGGCCTCGACGCTGGAGAGGTTGTTGACGATGCCCACCTGGGCGTCCGGCGCCGCCGCCCGGATGGCCTGCACGGCCAGGCCATGGCCCAGGAGCAGGTGGTACGAGGCGGGGACCGCGACCGCCAGATCCGCGAGGCCGGGAGCCATCCGGCCCTCCAGGTGGCCGATCCAGGCCGAGCACAGCGGCTCGTTCAGCGTCGTCCAGTGCTGGACGCGGTCGCCCAGGCGTTCCGCGACCACCGACGCGTACGAGGCGAAGTGGTATGCCGTGTCGCGTGCCGGCCACCCGCCGCGGTCCTGGAGCACCTGCGGCAGGTCCCAGTGGTAGAGGGTGACGGAGGGGGTGATGCCCGCCTCCAGCAGGGCGTCGATCAACTGGTCGTAGAAGTCGAGCCCCTTCGCGTTCACCGGGCCGTCGCCGCCCGGCACCACCCGGGGCCAGGCGATGGACAACCGGTAGGCATTGGTGCCCAGTTGGCGCATGAGCGCGATGTCCTCGCGCCAGCGGTGGTAGTGGTCGCAGGCGATGTCACCGTGGTCGCCGTTGTCGATCTTGCCCGGGGTGTGCGAGAACGTGTCCCAGATGGACGGCGAGCGGCCGTCCTCGGCGACGGCTCCCTCGATCTGGTAGGCCGACGTGGCCGTGCCCCACAGGAAGTCCTCGGGGAGTGCGGCAAAGTCGATGGTCACGGAAGTCCCTTCAGGGGATGAGGAGTCGGTCACTTGACGGCTCCGGCCGTCAGGCCGGCGACGAGGTAGCGCTGGAGCAGCAGGAACCCGGCGACCACCGGGACGCTCACCACGAGCGAGGCGGCCATGATCTGGTTCCAGTACACGTTGTTGAGCGTGGAGTAGCCCTGGAGCCCGACGGCGAGCGTGCGCGTGGTGTCGTTGGTCATCACCGACGCGAACAGCACCTCGCCCCAGGCGGTCATGAAGGCGTAGACGGCGACGGCGACGATGCCGGGGATCGCGGCGGGCACGACCACCCGCAGCAGCGCGCCGAGCGGCCCGCAGCCGTCCACCAGCGCCGCCTCGTCCAGATCGCGCGGCACCGAGTCGAAGTACCCGATCAGCATCCAGATCGAGAACGGCAGGGAGAAGGTGAGATACGTGAGGATCAGGCCGCCGCGCGAGCCGAACAGCGCGATGCCCGTGGCGTTGCCGATGTTGACGTAGAGAAGGAAGAGCGGGAGGAGGAAGAGGATGCCGGGGAACATCTGCGTCGAGAGCACGGTCACCGTGAAGACGCGCTTGCCGCGGAAGCTGTAGCGGCTCACCGCGTACGCCGCGAAGACCGCGATCACCACCGAACAGACCGTCGCCGCGCCCGCCACGATCAGCGAGTTCACGAAGTACCTCGCCAGCGGGACCGTCGACCAGATGTCGATGTACGGACGAATCGTCAGCCCGCTCGGGAGCCAGCGGAACTTCCCCGAGACGTCCGCGAGCGGCTTCAGCGAGCTGGAGACCATGACGTAGACCGGTACCAGGACGAAGCCGGTGAGCAGGGTGAGAAAGATCCTGCGGGACCAGAGGAAGGACCGCGGGGGAGCCATCGGCGAGCGGGGCGCCTTCGAGGCGCGGGGCGCCGTCTGCGCGGTGCTAGACATCGGCCGTCTTCCTTCCCCGGGAGGTCAGCAGCAGGTAGACGCCCGTCACGACGAGCAGGAAGAGCAGCAGCAGGACCGACATCGCGGATCCGGTGCCGAAGTTCCAGGTGACGAACGACGCCTGATAGATGTGCACCGAGATGAGGTCAGCGGCCTCCGGAGCGGTCCTGCCGAACAGGACGAACGGCGTGTTGAAGTCGTTGAACGTCCACAGGAACAGGACCAGCACCAGCACCTGGTTGACCGGGCGCAGCGACGGCAGGGTGATCCGGCGCAGCTGCTGCCACAGACCGGCTCCGTCGAGGGCGGCGGCCTCGTACAGCTCCCCGGGGATGTTCTGGAGGCCGGCCATGACGATGAGGAACGCGAACGGCCAGCCCTTCCACACCGACACGGTGAGCAGGGCGTAGAAGCTGTTGTCGCCGATGAGCCAGAAGGACGGCTTGTCGGTGAGGTGCAGCTGGTCGTGCAGGACGTGGTTCACCAGGCCGTTGTCGTGCTGGAACATGAACACCCAGGTGATGACCGCCGCGTACACGGGCAGCGCGTACGGGATGAGGAAGAGCGCCCGCAGCAGACCGCGGCCGCGGAAGGTGTCCTGCATGTAGATCGCGGCCGCCGTGCCGATCAGCCAGCACAGGCCCACCGACAGCAGGGTGAATCCGACGGTGACGAGGAACGAGTGCAGCAGCGCCTTGCCGACGGGCGCGCTGAAGTCCACCGACACCTTGTAGTTGTCGAATCCGGACCAGGGTGCGGTGCCCCAGTCGCGGATGTAGAACTGGGTGAGCTCCTTGAAGCTCATGAAGATGCCGATCACCATCGGCACCAGGTGGACCAGGAGTTCGAGGATCAGGGCGGGCAGGAGCAGCAGATAGGGCAGTGCGATGCGCCGGATCCGCCCGGGGCGGCGCGGTCCGCGCGCCGCCCCGGGGGAGTCCTTGGGCACCGCCCGTTCGCCGGAATCGGCGGAGGCGGCGGTCGTGGTGGTCATGAGGGAGTCCGCGCTCACTTCGCAGGCATCTGCTGCTGGGCCTTCTCGAGCTCAGCCTTCACCGACTCCGTGGTCACCGCGCGTCCGGCGGCCGCGGCCGCGAACAGAGTCTTGACGGCCGTACCGACCGTCGTCTCGAACTGGGACTCGTCGGCGACCTGCGGAAGGGCGGCGGCGCTCTTGGCCAGGGTGTCCTTGAGGACCGCGTTCGCCGGGGTGTTGAAGGTGGCGTCCGTCTGGGCCGTCTTCACCGGCGGGATCGAGCTGTACGCCGTGTTGAGGATCTTCTGCTCGGCGTCGCTGGTCATGAACTTCACGAACTTCGTGGCGCCGTCGAGGTTGTGGCTGTTCTTGAAGACGGCCAGGTTGATGCCCGCCACCATCGAGTTGACGTTGGTGCCGGTTCCCGGGGTACCGGACTGCACGGGGACCGGGGCGATGCCGTACGCGTCGTCACTCATGCCCTGCGACTTGAGGTTGGCCGACGCCGACTGCCACAGCAGCATCGCGTTCTTGCCCTTGGCGAAGTCGCTCACGGACTGGTTCTGGGCGTACTCGGCGTTGCCGGGCGCGATGATCTTGTCCTTGGCCATCAGGTCGACGTACTGCTTGACCGCCGCGACCGTGCCGTCCGAGGTGAAGTCCGGCTTGCCGTCGGCCGTGAAGAAGTCGGCCCCGTGCTGCTTGGCGAAGACGAAGGTGTGGTGGATGTTCTCCGAGGGGTTCGAACCCTCCGCCCCCAGGCCCCACTTGCCGCCCTTGGACAGCTTCTTGCCGTCGGCGATCAGCTCGTCCCAGGTGGCCGGCGGCTTCGTAAGCCCCGCGTCGGCGAACATCTTCTTGTTGTAGTAGAGCGCGTACGCCATCGAGTACAGCGGGACCGCGGCCGGGTCCTTGCCCTGCGCGCCCGTCGAGCCGAGCGCCGATTCGACGAAGCGGTCCTTGCCGCCGATCTTGGCGAAGTTGCTCGCGTCCCACGGCAGCAGCGCGCCGGTGGCCTGCAACGAGGCACTCCAGGTGTTGCCGATGTTCAGGACGTCGGGGCCCTGACCCGACGTGGTCGCGGTGAGAATCCGGTTCAGCAGGTCCGACCAGGGGACGACCTCCACCTTCACCTTGATCCCGGACTGCTTCTCGAACTTGTCGAGTTCGGGCTGGAGGACCTTCTTGTCGACCTCGATGCTGGCGCCCTGGTTGGAGGCCCAATAGGTGAGCGTCTTCGGCGAGTCGTTGGACCCGCCGCCCGTCGACGAGCCGCCACCACAGGCGGTCACGGCGGTCAGCAGGGAGACGGTGACCGCACCGGCGGCCGCGGCTCGGATTCTGCGCATGGCTGCGTATGTCCCTTTCCCGGAGGGCGAGCCAGGAGGAGCGCCCGCGTTCACTTCTCGAACGACCCTCATGGCTTAATTTAGGACGTGAGTTAAGACCCGGAAGAAAGTCGCGTCAAGGGATCGCGCAGGGGTATCTTGCAGGTCGGGCGGGCCGGAAGGGATTCACATGGCGGTTCGGAACGGGCGGACAGTGCGTGACCTGCGACGCGGCAATCGCACCGCCGTGCTGCAACGGTTGTATTTCGATGGCCCCTTGAGCCGCTTCGAGCTGGGGCCGGCCACCGGCCTGAGTTCCGGTTCCGTCAGCAACGTGGTCGCGGAGCTCGTCGCGGACGGTCTGGTCGAGGAGGCCGGAAGCGTCGACTCCGACGGCGGCCGCCCGCGTACGTTGCTGCGGGTCGTACCCGGCAGCGGCCACATGATCGGCGTCGATGTCGGCGAAACCCGCGTCCGCGTCGAACTCTTCGACCTGACCCTCACCGAACTCGCCCGCACGGAGAGGCCGCTGGAGCGGCAGGGGTACGGGGGTGACTGGGCGTCGGAGGGCGACGAGGCGGCCCAGGGGGAAGGGCCGTCTCTGGGGGGCGGCGGACCGTCGTCGAAGCGTCGGGAATACGACGTCGATGTCATCGTCGGGCACATCCGGGACGGCATCGCCGAGGTCCTGGACGAGGCGGGCATCGCCCCCGAGCGGCTGCTCGGCGTTGGTATCGGCGTCCCGGGAATCGTCGCCCGCACGCCCGAGTCGGGTGCGGTGGTGCACGGTCAGACGATCGGCTGGGACGCCGTCCCGCTGGAGTCCCTGCTCCGCTCGGCCTGCCAACTCCCCGACGTGGTCCCGTACTTCGCGGACAACGGCGCCCGGACCCTGGGCCAGGCCGAGATGTGGTTCGGCGCCGGACGCGGCGCGCGCAACGCGGTCGTCGTCCTCTTCGGCTCGGGCGTCGGCGCCTGTCTGGTCACCGAGGACGTGGAGCACGGCCGCTCGGTGGAGTGGGGCCACCTGACGGTACGGGTCAGGGGGCGCCGCTGCCGGTGCGGAGCCCTGGGCTGCCTGGAGGCGTACGCGGGCGCGGAGGCGCTCCTCGACCGCTGGCGCGAGGAGGGCGGACGCCCGCCGGAGGGCACCGACGAGGAGACCGCGCTCACCGCGATGCTCACCGCGGCCTACCCGACCGAGGAGGGCGTCGAGCCCAACCCCGTGGCGCTCGCCGTCCTGGAGGAGACAGCCGAGTACCTGGGTGCGGGCCTGTCCGACCTGATCAACCTCTTCCAGCCCGAGCGGATCCTGATCGGCGGCTGGGCGGGCCTCCAGCTCGGCACCCGCTTTCTGCCCGCCGTCCGCCGGTACGCGGCCTCGTACGCCCTGCGTTACCCGGCCGAGCGCGTCTCCATCGACCTCGGCCGGCTCGGTCCGGACGCCGTCACGGTCGGCGCCGCGATCCTGCCGCTCGCCGACTTCTTCGCGCGGGGCGGCCGACGGGCCGAGCCGGTGAGCGAGGGCCCCTCCCCGGCCTGGCGCACCGCTCTGGAGGAGCGCGCCCCGCACTGACCCACAGCCGGGGTTCACGACGTCCGTTCCCGCAACCGGTGGGTCGTTGAGCAGCGGGGCAGGGGCTCCTGAGATCGTCCGGCCCCCTGCCGTCGATCCTTACCGCATCACTTGGCGGGCTTGTAGACGCCGCCGTGGGTGTTTGGCACGCGAGCGGGCACGCCGGCGCGCGCTCGGGGCGTTCGACGGCCCGTCAGGCGCCCTCTGTGTTCAGTGGACGCCCGACGGCCGGGCCGGCTTCGGCGTTCAACAGGTTCGTGTTCCGGTGACGCCACCACGGAACGAGCTGGACGAGACCGAACGTCACCTCGACGCCGAAGAACAACCACAGCAGCCGGGTGGCACCGTGAGCCAGCGCGTACGCCTGCCACGCCGCGAACAGGGTGCGCGCGATGCCGTCGAGCAGTCCGTGCACCGGCAGCGGCCGGACGAGACGCAGGACGGCCCAGACCACCACGACCGAGCCCATCAGATTCGCGTACAGGACCTGCACCGGGTCGAGTTGAGGCAGGGCGCCCAGCCCGAGCGCGCTGCCCGACGACGACAGCGCATCGTGCACCAGGACGTACGTCCACGGTGTCGCGAAGCCCGAGGTGACGACGAGGTCGTACCAGGCGCTCGCGCGTACGGCGCGAAGATAGGCGGGGTGTTCGGGGGCGAGGGTCCGGATCACAATGAGGCTCCAACTGGCCTTGGGTCAGCGACGCCTCACGGTAAACAGTGGAGTACGGTCCAAGGTCAAGCCCACACCGTCCGATGGAGGGACATGCGTATCGGAGAGCTGGCCGCGCAGGCGGGCATGAGCAGAGACACCATTCGGTTCTACGAGAAGGTCGGCCTCGTCACGGGCCGGCGGCTGGCCAACGGTTACCGCGACTTCCCGCCCGAGGCGGTGCCCTGGCTGCACTACGTCCGCACGGCGCAGACGCTCGGATTCTCGCTGGCGGAGATCGCGCGGCACGGGGAGGAGCTGCGGGAGGCGCCGGACTCCGCGGAGGCGCTGTCCGTGCTGTTCGAGCAGAAGATCCAGGTCATTGACGCCCGCATGGCCGAACTCGCCGTCCTGCGGGCCGAACTCGCCACGCGCGTCGACACGGGGTGCCCGTTGCGGGCGGTTGACCGGCCGAGCTGACCACGAGGTCGGGGGACTGCGATGAGCGCGGCCTGGCATGACCTCGGAGGTAATCGACCCCGCCCCGGCCCTCCGGAACCATGAAGGACGTACCCACTCGTCCCGCCACCGGATTCCGGGAGGTTTCCCATGCCGTACTTCGAGAGCCCCGTCGATGGCACCCGACTGCACTTCGTCGACTACGGACCCGCCACCGGGCAGGTGATCGTGTTCGTCAACAGCGCCTACTTCGGCACGGAGATGTGGGAGTACCAGATGCTGCCGCTCGCCGCGGAGGGCTACCGGTGCGTCGGCTTCGACCGGCGCGGCCACGGCCGGTCCGACGACGTGTGGGGCGGGTTCGACCTCGACAGCCTGGCCGACGACGTCGACGGGCTGCTGCGCCACCTCGACCTGTCCGGGGTGACACTCGTCGGGCACTCCATCGGGACCGCGGAAGTCGTACGTTGTCTGACCCGGCACGGCGTCGAGCGGGTGGCGAGGGTGGCACTAGTCGCGGGCATGGCGCCCGGGGCCGTCCGGTCCGCGGACCATCCGGAGGGCATCGACCCAGGCGTCGTCGAGGCCGGCAACGAGGTCTTCCGCCGCGACCGGGCCGCCTTCTTCGTCGACGGGGCCCGCGCGTTCTTCGCCCTCGACCTCCCCGGCAACGATCTCTCCCCGGCCTATGTGCAGTCCATGATCAACCGCTGCCACGGCGCCACCGCGCGCGGCGGGGCGGCGTTGGGAGACCTCGCGGCCGGCCTGAACGTCGCCCCCGAGCTGGCCAAGCTCGACCTGCCCGCGCTGGTCGTCCACGGCACCCACGACACGTCGGCGCCGCTGGACCTGACCGGCCGCCGGGCGGCCGAACTGCTCCCCAACGGCACGCTCAAGGTCTACGAGAACGGGGGCCACGGCCTCTTCGCCACGCACGCCGAACGGCTCCTCGCGGATCTGCGGGAGTTCATGGCCCGCGACTGACGCCCAGGGCGCGTCACGCGAACGCGTTCACCCCGGTCAGCTCCGCCGACAGCGTCCACAGCCGCGCGGCCTGCCCGGGGTCGATCGCGTAGTCGCGTACGCCGGTCCGCTCGCCGTCCGCCGGAGCGACCTCGGCGATGTCGCAGTCCTCGCAGTACACCCCGCCCAGGCCGGCCAGCTGGGGGGAGGTCGCGGCCCACACCTGGGTCGCCGCACCCTCCTGGGGCGACTTGAAACCGGACGGGTTCAGCGGGTTGCCGTCCTCGTCGATCCAGCCGCGCTCCACCATCTCCTCCTTGGCGAGGTGGCGCTGCAGCGGGGTGAGGATGCCGCCGGGGTGGAGGGCGAAGGCCCGTACGCCGGACTCCCGGCCGAGCCGGTCGAGGTGGACGGCGAACAGGATGTTCGCGGTCTTCGCCTGCCCGTACGCCTCCCACTTGTCGTAGCCGGTGCGCCAGTGCACGTCGTCCCAGCGGATCCCCGAGAGGTGGTGACCGCCCGAGGAGACGGAGACGACCCGCGCGCCGCCCGGCTCGATCGCGGGCCACAGACGGTTCACGAGCGCGAAGTGGCCGAGGTGGTTGGTAGCGAACTGGGCCTCCCAGCCGGGACCGACGCGGGTCTCCGGGCAGGCCATGATCCCGGCGTTGTCGATGACGATGTCGATGGTGCGGCCGGAGGCGAGGAAGCGTTCGGCGAACGCGCGGACGCTGTCGAGGTCACCGAGGTCGAGCTCGTCCACCTCGACCCCGTCGATGCCCTCGACCGCCTCCCGGGCCACGTCCGGGCGGCGCGCCGGAACGACGACGCGGGCGCCCGCCTTGGTGAGCGCGCGGGTGGTCTCCAGGCCGAGCCCCGAGTACCCGCCGGTGACGAGCGCGAGCTTCCCGGTCAGGTCGATGCCCTGGAGGACGTCGTCGGCGGTGCTGTGGGCGCCGAACCCCGAGCCGATCTTGTGCTGTGCAGTGGTCATGTTTCGACGCTACGGATTAGAGAGCACTCGAAGTCAAGCGGACGCCATCGCCCACGGCGGGGCCGGGCGCGACGCCAGGCATGGAAAGGCCCCGACCGGACGGGGGAATCTCGGTCGGGGCCGTCTTTGGTGGGGACGGAGGGCGGTCACCTCTCGGCGAGAGGCTCCACAGGGCTTCAGCCGGACGATCGTCCCTGTGGGCAAAAGGTGAGGCCCGGGGACACTGTCCCATCCGTACCCACGGTTGGTTTAACGGGGAACTATCCAGGGGTGTTCCCGCGTGACCAGGGCAGGTGTGGTGATCTATGTCACCCGGAGGGGGCAAGAGGGGCGGACGGTTCTCGGGTCGCCGTACGACTCACGTCCCGGTTCGCCGTTCGGCTTCACGTGTCCGGGGGCCCGGACGCGGTTTTGGTCTCACGGTCAAGAGTACGCCCGTCAGGTGCTGGTCACACGGGTCGGCGCCGTCCGCGACCGCGTCCAGGCCAGCAGCTCGTCCTCGCTCCAGGTGGTGATCACGCGCTCGGCGGGCACCCCGCACTCCTCGGCCCGTGCGCAGCCGTGGATCTGCCATTCGAGCTGGCCGGGGGCGTGCGCGTCGGTGTCGATCGAGAAGAGCACGCCCGCGTCGAGCGCCCGGCGCAGCAGTCGGCGCGGTGGGTCGAGCCGTTCCGGGCGGCAGTTGATCTCCACGGCGGTACCGGACTCCGCGCAGGCGGCGAAGACCGCGTCCGCGTCGAACTCCGACTCGGGCCGCCGGCGCTCGGTGAGCAGCCGGCCCGTGCAGTGCCCGAGCACGTCCGCGAGCGGGTTGCGTACGGCGGTGACCATACGGCGGGTCATCGGCCCGGCATCCATGCGCAGCTTGGAGTGCACCGACACCACCACGACGTCCAGCAGCTCCAGCAACTCCGGCTCCTGGTCGAGCGATCCGTCGTCGAGGATGTCGCACTCGATGCCGGTGAGCAGCCGGAAGGGGGCCCACCGGCGGTTGAGCTCCGCCACCACCGCCAACTGCTCGCGCAGCCGCTCGGGGGACAGGCCCCGCGCCACGGTCAGCCGTGGCGAGTGGTCCGTGAGCACCGCCCACTCGTGCCCGAGGCGCGCGGCGGTCCGGCCCATCTTCTCGATCGGGCTGCCGCCGTCCGACCAGTCGGAGTGCAGATGGCAGTCGCCGCGCAACAGCGCCCGCAGCCGTTCGCCGCCCTCGGCGAGGGGGCCCGCGGCCTCCTGTTCCAGCGTCTCGAGATAGGCGGGCAGCCGACCGGCCGCCGCCTCGCGCACGACCTGCGCCGTCTTCGGCCCGATGCCCTTCAGCGACTCCAGGGTTCCGGCGGCGACGTGCCTGTCGATCTCCCCGGCGGGCAGCGCGGCCAGCACGGCCTCCGCGGTACGGAAGGCCCGTACGCGATAGGTGGGCGCCTGGGTGCGCTCCAGCAGGAACGCGATCCGGTCCAGGGCCTCGACGGGATCCATCGGCACCACCTCCCGTGCGCTCCCCACCCCTTTCCAGCCCTTCAAGCCCTTCCATCCCTTCAAGCCTTGCCCAGCCGCCGTCGGCCCGCACGGCGGAGCGCACTCACCTCGGCCCGCTCGTGGGAATCGATCTACGCTCTAGGCATGACCGAAATCTCGAGCCCCCACATCTCCTACCCGCGGGTCATGGTGCTCGGGGTGCAGCCGTGCGACCCGCCGTTTCGCATCATGGAGATCGACGGGGAAATGGTCGGCGCGGCGAAGTCGATCACCGATGTCCTGACGATCGCCGGCTCCCACGGGATCCACATCCACGATCTCGACGACCCGGAGGTGGTGCGCTGGGTGGGCGGCGACAAGTTCACCTGGGCACCGCGCTAGCGCCCCGGACGGCGAGATCGAGGGCGGGGAGCGTGCGGAGCTCGGGGTTCGCGCCGGTGTGAGCTGTCGCGGGAGGAGTGATCCCGCACCCCAGGAAAGATCACCGAAGGGCGGGAACCCGGCATGGGCCGATTCCCGCGAGGGCACGGTTGATCTTGCCGGGTGATCGCGACCGCCCCGGCGCCCCCTCTTCCCTCCGGGAGTCGTCATGCCTCGTGGCTTCGCCGTGCCCGCCGCCGCCCTCCTCGCCTCGACCGGTCTGCTGGCCTCGACCGCCCTCCTCGCCGCCGTACCGGCGAGCGCGGCGCCGCACGGCGCGCAGCGGGCCGCAGACGTGTGCTTCTGGACCGCCGCCGGACAGCACGGCTCCTCGTGGTGCTACACCCCACCGGGCTATACGGACGTCCCGGAGTTCCTGCACGACAAGGCCGCCTCCTTCAGGTCCAACGCCGATACCGCCGTGTACGCCATCGACTGGGGCCGCGGCACCTGCTACGCCCGGCTGATCCGGGCGCACGACCTGGCCGACAACTGGCCCTGGGGCGCCCGGCTCGACGGAGTCGCCGACACCATGATGGGCTGCGAGGTCGGCTGACCCGTGCGACTCCTTCGCGCGCTCGCCGCCGCCGCGCTCGCGGTCCTGGCGTTGACGGGGTGCTCCACGGCGACGGCGCAGCGGACCGTGCCCCCGCTGCCCAGGACCGAGCGCGACCGCGACGACCTCATCGACGCCGCCCAGCAGGTACTCGTCGACCGCTGTCTGGCCCGGCAGGGACTGACCCTCCAGAACGCCTCGGCCCCGCGGGACCGCAGCGCCTCGGCCTCACGAGACCGCGGCGCCGCGGACCCACGGGACCGCCGGCTGCAGGGCGCCCTGTTCGGCCGCGGCCGCCCGGAGCTCTCCGTCACCCTTGCCACCGGCTACACCGTCACCGCCCACACGGACGGCTGCGTCGCCGCCGCCGAGCGCGATCTCTACGGCGACCAGCGGCTCTGGTTCCGTACCCGGGTCGTGGTGAACAACCTGCGGGCCGAGGCCCAGCAGCGCATGAAGCGTGACCCCGACTACCGCGCCGCGACCGCCCGCTGGACCCGCTGCGTCAACCCGGCGCACGGGGCCCGCCCCGGCCGCCCCGACCCCGCAGTCTCCACGCGCTGCGCACGCGAGAGCGGCCTCACCCGGGTGCGGGCACGGCTGGAACCGGCTCTGCTGGCCCGGGTCCGCGCCGAGCGGCACGGACAACTGACCACCTACCGGCAGCTGCGCACCCGCGCACTGCGCCGCGCGGCGGATCTGTACGCCGAGCGGACCGTCCAGGTAACCCTGAAGAAAGGCAGTGACCCTTCGTGATCACCCAGCGCCTCGCCCTCTCCGCCGCCGCGGCCCTGCTCGCCCTCACCGGCGGTCTCGCCCTGGCCACCCCCTCCGGCGCGGCCGACTGCCCCAGCGGCAACTTCTGCGTCTGGGAGAACGCCAACTTCGACGGTCAGCGCGCCAACTGGTCGGGGGACGACGGGTGGTGGGAGAGCTGGATCGCCGACACCGACTCCTCCTGGGCCAACCACGGCATCTCGGGACCCGGCGTCAAGGACCACGTGAAGGTCTACGAGAACGCCTGGCAGGGCGGCGCCATGACGATCTGTCTCGGACCGGGGGAGGAGGTCGGCTACAACGCCGTGGCGAACGACCGTGGTGACTCGCACACCTGGTCCATGGGCTGCTGAGAGGCAAACCTCAGCCGGTCAACCCCGGCCGGTCGACGCCGTCCGCCCGCGGTGGGGGCCGCGGGCGGACGGGCAGGCCGTGCGACCCCTCACGCCTTCGGGGCCTCCCGCCGGTTGCGCCGGAACCGCCGACGGCGCTTGGGATGCACCGCGCGGCCGATCCGCCGTCCCAGCAGCACATAACCCACCAGCGCTCCGGACGTGTTCAGGATGACGTCGTCGATGTCGAAGGCGCGCCCGGTGATCAGCGTGCCCTGAACCAACTCGACCAGCAGCATCACCACCGCGGTGAGCAGCAGAACGCGCAGGATTCCCCGGGCCTTCGGAATCAGCACCGGCACCAGCACGCCGAACGGCACACCGAGCAGGACGTTTCCGCCGATCTGCTTCACGGCGTCGCGCAGCGCCGGCTGGTCGAGATACGCCCGCAGAGAACTGCCGGGGTGCAGATTGGTGTGGATCAGCGCCTTCGACGCCGGTGACGGCTCCAGGGTCAGCCGGGCCAGCGCGACCGCGAACGCCACCATGGCCACGAAGGCCAGCAGCATCACGAGCAGCCGCACGGGCAGCGGGAGCGCCTTGCGCTCCTGCGTGGGTACCGATGGCCGTCGACCGGATTTCGCTGTGCCGGTGGTGCGCAGGGTGCTCAAGATTGACGCCGTACGGACCATTCGATTCTCCCGGTTTCAACGGCTCTCCAGGTAAGGGCGGTTACCCGCAAAGCGTCCTTCGATGCCGAGCCCCGCGCGACTGAAGAAAGTGGTCATGAAGGAGCGTTCCGCGGGCACTCGGAGGCCGGGCCGTCGCGTGCCGTGCGCCGTGCGCGAGAGCGACGGTGCTTGGATGACGTAACGGAGGAATATCCGGAAATGTCGATCCGAAGTCCCGGGAGGTCCGCGCATGAACCGGCGTTCGCTGCTTCGGGACCTGCTCGAGATCCTCGCGTGGTGGCTCGCCCTCGCGCTGCTGTGGCTCGTCCTCATCGGCGCGGTGGACACACTCGAACGGATCGTGGGCGCGTCCGCGGCGGCCGTCGGCGCACTGGCGGCCCGGGGTGCCCGGCGGGCGGTGGGCGCATGGTGAACGGCTGGACCGTCGCGGCGACCGCCGCACTCGCCGGGGGAGTGGGGGCCACGGTGTGGGGTGTCGCCACCGGACCGCTGCGCCGCCGGGTCGTCGCGCAGAACCTCGCCACCTCGCTGGCCTGCCCCGTCCTGCTGCTTCTCGCCCAGGGCTACGGTCGCCCGTCGTACATCGATCTGGCGCTGGTCCTCGCTCTCCTGGGCCCCGTCGGCACCCTCGTCTTCGCCCGCCTTCTCGTCGAGGATCTGGAGAAGGATCCGCCTCAGGCCTGGGGGCCGACCTACGCGGTCGCGGGGTTCGGCGCCGCGGTGGTCGTCGCGCTGTGCGTGGTGACGGGCCCGAGCCGGGCCATGCTGAAACTCCTGGTGATCGGTGCCCTGCTGATCGGCGGAAACCTGGTGGCGTCGCGGGCGCTGTCCGGCGGTTTCGCGGGGAGCGGCCGTGGATGACCCGCTGATCGTCATCGCCCTGCTGCTGGTCGCCGCGTCCGCGACCGCCGCGGTCGTGAATCGCGACCCCGTGCGCCAGGCACTCGTGCTGGCCGTCATGGGGGTCGCCCTCGCCGTCCTGTTCACCGTGCTCCAGGCCCCCGACGTGGGTCTTTCGCAGCTGGCGGTGGGCTCCGCCCTCACTCCCCTGCTGATCCTGCTCTCGGTGCGCAAGGTCCGGCGCCGAGGTCGGAAGGAGGAGCGCCGGTGACCCGGCGGGCGCGGCTGTGGATCCTGGCCGTGGGCGGCGCGGGCCTCGCGGCGCTCCTGGTCGCCGCCTGCCTGCGACTGCCCGGCTTCGGCGGCACCCGTCATCCGTACGGGGAACGGGTGGTCCGCGCCTCGCTGGCCCGCCGCACCGCCAACACCATCGCCTCCGTCAACTTCGACCAGCGCGCCTTCGACACCCTCGGCGAGATGAGCATCCTCTTCGCCGCCGTGCTCGGTACGGTCGTGCTGCTGCGCCAGACCCGCGACGAGCGGCGTGCCCGTCCGCGACCCGCACAGGTGGCACTCCCCGTACGCCGCTACGCGCTGATCGTGCTGCCCGTCGCCCTTCTCACCGGCCTGTACGTCATCGGGCACGGACAGCTCAGTCCCGGCGGCGGCTTCCAGGGCGGGGTGGTCGCCGCGACCGCCCTCCACCTGCTCTACCTCGGCGCCGACTACCACGCCCTCGAGCGTGTCCGGCCGGTCGGCCTGTACGAGGCCGGTGACGCGCTCGCCGCCTGCGCCTACGTCGTCACGGGCCTCGCGGGACTGCTGGGCGGTACGGCGTTCCTCGCCAACACCCTGCTCCCGTACGGCACGTTCAACACGCTGTCCTCCGGCGGAACCGTCCCCCTGCTGAACGCGGCCATCGGTATGGAGGTCGCCTGCGCGGTGGTCGTCCTGCTCGCCCGCTTCCTGGACCAGGCCGTCGAGATCGAGGAGGAGAACGGCAAGTGAGCGGAGAAGCCAACAGAGAAGCGAGTGGGAGGTGAGCCGATCCTGATGTCCGTACTGCCCTATCTCGTCGCCGTGTGGATCCTGTTGGTCGGCTGCTACGGCATCGCCACCAGCCGGAACCTCATCCACGCCGTCGGCTGCCTCGCGGTCTGCCAGTCCGCCACCTACGTCCTGCTGCTGGCCGTCGGCTACCGCGACGGCGGCACCGCGCCCGTCTTCTCCGACCTGAAGCCCGGGTCGCGGCCCCTGGTGGACCCGGTCGTGCAGGCCCTCGCCCTCACCGACGTGGTCGTCGGAGCCACCGTCACCGCCGTCCTGCTCGCCCTCGTCCTGCAGATCTCCAAACGCCACGGCACGGTCGACCCCGACGAACTCTCCGAGCTGCGCGGCTGATGAACCAGTTGCTGCCGCTGCTCGTCGCCGTCCCCGTGCTCGGGGCCGCACTGCTGGTCGCGGGGGGCCGCAGGCTCCCGCGCGCCGCCGCCGAGACGGTGGCCTGCGCCGTCTCGGCGGGCACCGCCGCGCTCGCGATCGTGCTGCTCCTGCACTCCTCGCCACCCCTGGTCACATGGGTGGGCGGATGGGTGCCCAAGGCGGGCGAGAGTGTCGGGATCGTCCTCGTCGGGGACGGCGCCGGGCTCGGCATGGCCACGCTCGCCTCGCTGCTCACCGTGGCGGCACTGGCGTACTCCTGGCGCTACTTCGAGGAACCGCCGCGCCGTCACGCGGGCTCGTTCCCCGCGCTGCTGCTGCTCTTCCAGGGCGGCATGTGCGGCTTCGTGATCGCGGGCGACCTGTTCGACGCGTTCGTGTTCTTCGAGCTGATGGGTGTGGTGGCGTACGCGCTGACCGGCCATCGCGTCGAGGAGGCGAAAGCCGTGCAGGGGGCGCTGACCTTCGGGATCGTCAACTCCCTCGGCGCCTACGCGATGCTGCTCGGCATCGCGCTGCTGTACGCGCGCACCGGTGAGCTCGCCATGGCGAAGATCGGCCGGGGGCTGGACGCGCACGGCGGCCCGGACGCCCTGACCCTCGCCGCGTTCGTGCTGGTCCTGACCGGGCTGCTGGTCAAGGCCGCTGCCGTGCCCTTCCACTTCTGGCTGCCCGACGCGCACGCCGTCGCCCCGACACCCGTGTGCATGCTGTTGTCGGGGGTGATGGTCGAACTCGGCGCGTACGGTGTGTGGCGGGTGTACGGAACGGTCTTCTCCGGGCCCGGCGGGATCCCGGCGCCCGACCTGGAGCGCGCCCTGCTGGTGCTCGGTGCGCTGACCGGCGTGGTCGGCGCGGTGATGTGCTGGTACCAGCGGCATGTGAAGCGGCTGCTGGCGTACTCGACCGTCGCCCACATGGGGCTCTTCCTCATCGGCATCGGCTCTCTCACGCCCGAGGCGGACGCCGGGGTCGCGCTGTACGTCCTGGGGCACGCGGGGGTGAAGGCCGCCCTGTTCGCCTGCACGGGCATCCTGCTCGACCGCTACGGATCCGTCGACGAACTCGCGCTGCACGGTCGCGCCCGGCAACTGCGCGGGGTCGGCGTCCTGTTCGTGCTGGGAGCACTGGGTCTCGCCGGGCTGCCGCCCTTCGGTACCGGACTGGGCAAGGCGGTCACCGAGGAGGCGGTCGGCGGCGGGTTCACCGTTCTCTTCGTCGCCGTGTCGGCGGTCACCGCGGGCGCGGCGCTGCGGGTCGCCGCGCGGGTGTTCTTCGGACTCGGGCCGAAGCCGTCTTCCGACGACCAGTCCGCGAAGGGGAACTCCTCGTACGAGACCACCGGCACCGGCGAGGAACCCGAGACCCGTCACCGGCTCGGCCGGGTGCCGGACACGATGACCGTGGTCCCGGCGCTGCTGATCGCCGGGTCCCTCGCCGTCGGTGTCGCGCCCGGCCTCGCCGAAGCGGTGGGGCACGCCGTGCGCGAGGCGGGGCCCGGTGGGGCGATGGTCTCGCCCCACTGGACCCTCGTCGGCGTGCTTCTCGATCTGACCTCGGCCGGGCTCGCCGTGGGTGTCGCCGCGCTCGCCGTCCTGCGCCCGACGGCTCTCGGCGAGCAGCCCTGGGTCCGGCCGCTGCGGCGCCTGCAGTCCGGGCACATCGGGGACTACGTGGCCTGGCTGCTGGCGGGTGCGACGCTCCTGGGGGCCCTGGCGTCGCCGGGGATCCTGAGCGGCTGACCGCCGGAGCCCGGCTCAGGCGCCGTAGCTCACGCTCACCTCCTTGAAGCCGAGGGAGCGCAGCAGGCCGTCGAGCATGCCGGTGGTGTTCTCCTCGGCACGCTTGGTGAGCTCGCTGTCCTTCGCCGCCTCGCCGATGTGCTTGACCGCGAGCTTCTGCACGGCCTGTTCGCTGTCCGGGTTGTCGGAGAAGAAGTCGCCGAGCCGGTCCAGCAGCCCACGCTGTTTGGAGACGGCGTACGAACGGTCGGTGTCGAGTGCGGGCTTGCCGAGGAACGCGTGCGGCAGCCGCAGGGTGGCCGTGGTGCGGTCGGAGTCGACCGTCACGTCCTTCTTGGCGAGCGAACCGAGGTCGACGTACGCCTCGACCGTGCCGGCCCCCACGTACAGCGTGCGGGTGCCGCGGATCGCGTCGGGCAGGTACTTGGCGTCCTTCTCCAGGTCCACCACCACCTGGAAGTTGCCCGAGGCGGCGTCGTAACGGCTCATGTCCTGGATCGACTTGAGGAGGGCTGGTCCGGAGCGGTCGTGCGTCTGGGTGCCGAACAGGTCGCGCAGCCCCGGCAGAACGGCCAGTCGCAGCCCGGCGAACAGCACCACGAGCACCAGCACGACGGCAGTGATCACCTTGGCCCACGCGGGCATGCGCTTGGGCAGGCGCTTGATGGACGTCGTCATTCGACGGTCCTCCTTCCTGCTCACCGAATGCCCCCCGAATCATTTACTAGGCCGCCCTGTTGGCGGATTGACGTCGCTGACAGGGAGCGCGGGCCGGAGCGTGTCCGCTCCGGCGACAGCGGCCTGCGCACTTCGCCGTACGCCGAAGGAGCGCCGCGTCCGCCCGCCGTACCGCTTCTGCCGCACTACACGCGGCAGTCCCCCGACGGGCGGGACCACCAGACCCCTTCCCCGTGGGTGAGCCCCGGCAGCCGCAGCTCGACCTCCCGCACATGCCGGGCCGGCAGCTCGCCGGTGACGAGCCAGGAGGTCCGGCCGCCGGTCGTCTCCCCGAACCGTGCGCCGTGCGCGGCGAGCCGAGCCGTGACCGGCGCCAGCGCGTCGAGCGGGAGCTCCACCTCGAAGGCGTGGTACGGCTCGTACACCCGCGTCCCCGCCCACTCCAGCGCGCGCCGCAGCACGACCGGGGTGAGACCACGGAAGTCGGCGGCCGTGCTGAGCGGCGCGGCGAATCCGGAACGGACGAGCGTGACCCGGTAGTCCGTGACCGGTAGTCCGTGCCGGCCGGAGAGCAGGGTCGCGTGGACCGTGTCCTCGATCGCCTGGTGGAAGGCGCGGGGCAGGGCGCCGAGCTCGGTCTCGTAGGTGAAGACGACGCCGGAGCCGTGGGGTCCGGGCTCGATCCGCAGCCCGACCGTGGCCCAGAACCCGACGTGCCCGTGCCGCTGGATCTCCTCGCAGGCCTCGCCGGTACCGTCCGGCCGTTCCAGGAACCGCACCCGGCTCGGCTCGAAGTCCGCCTCGATGCCGAAGTCCTGGGCGAGCGTGGCCGCCAGCACCTCCTTCTGCACCTCGCCGTAGAGGAGCAGCGCGGTGCTGCCGGACGCGGCGGGCCGGGCGTGCATCAGCGGGTCCTGGTCGGCCAGCGCGAGGAGGGCCGAGCGCAGCGGGGCCGCACGGTCGGGGTGCCGGGCCCGGACGAGGGTCTCCAGGGTCGGCGCCGCGAACTGGGGCGCACGGTCGGTGGCCTCACCGAGCCGGTCGCCCACGCGGATGCCGCGGACGCCCCGGAGCGTGGCGATGTTGCCCGCGGTCAAGGTGGCCGCCTCCGGCCGTCCCACGACCTCCAGTTCCCGGGCCCTGCCGGGGACCTGTGTGGTGCGCCCGTCGGCCTCGCGCCGGGTGAACACGAGCCGCTGACGGAGCGTCACTTCGCCGCCGTACAGCCGCAGATACGCCGTACGCTCGCCGCCGGGCCCGGGGCGCACGGCGAAGACCGTGCCCTGTGGCTCTGCGCACGCGGGGGCCGTCGGGCGTGGGATCAGCCGGCTCAGCGCCTCGGCCAGCTCGGCCACCCCCTGCCCGCCCAGGGCGGACCCGAAGAAGACCGGGTGCAGGGAGCCGTCGGCGGTGCGCGCTGCGAGCGCGGCCTCCAGGTCGTCCGGGGTAGGCGGAGGGCCGTCCACGACCGCGGCGAGGATGTCCGTGTCCACCTCCGCGAGCGTGCCGGCCGCCGTCTCGTCCAGCGGGCGCGGGACGGCTCTGGCACGCGCGGTGCCGAGGCCGCGCACACCGGCGAGCGGGACGACGTACGGCGTGAGGCGGCGCCGGATGTCGTCGAGGAGCCCCGCCTCCTGCGCACCCGCCCGGTCGATCTTGTTGACGAAGATCAGGGTGGGCAGCCCGAGCCGTCGCAGGGTCTTCATCAGGACGCGCGTCTGTGCCTGCACGCCCTCCACGGCGGACAGGAGCAGCACGGCGCCGTCCAGGACCTCCAGGGCGCGTTCGACCTCGGCGATGAAGTCGGCGTGCCCGGGGGTGTCGATGAGGTTGATCTGCACGTCGCCGACGGTGAAGGCGGCGACGGCCGAGCGGATGGTGATCCCGCGTCGGCGCTCGATCTCCCCGTCGTCCGTGCGGGTGTCACCGGCGTCGACGCTGCCGAGCCGGTCGATGGCGCCGGCGTCGAAGAGCAGCCGCTCGGTGAGGCTGGTCTTACCCGCGTCGACGTGGGCCAGAATGCCGATGTTCAGAGTGTCCATGCGTGGTCGAGTCCTCGGGAACAGTCGTCCGGTGGGGGCGCTGAGAAGTTCCGAGGAATCGGCGCATGTCGTTCTCCCGTGGGTGAGGGGGCGCTGGCGGGACCATCCTGGCGCATGCCCCGTGACCGTCCGCAACCGAATTTCCCCCGGTGGGAGTACCCGGCCGGGCCCAGTAGCATGAGGCACGCATCCCGGGTCGATCATGCCGACCGGCGGCGCACCCGGATCGATCTTGCGAGGAGCGGTCGTGCGTGACATCGCCGTGTTCAGCGGTAGTGCCCATCCCGAGCTGGCGGCAGAGGTCTGCGCCCATCTCGGCGTGCCCCTCAGCCCGACCCGGGTCAGCCGGTTCGCCAACGACTGCCTGGAGGTCCAGCTCCAGGCCAACTGTCGTGAGCGTGATGTGTTCCTCGTGCAACCGCTGGTCACCCCCGTGCAGGAGCACCTCGTCGAACTGCTGATGATGTGCGACGCGGCACGTGGTGCCTCCGCCGGGCGCATCACGGTGGTCATGCCGCACTACTCGTACGCACGTTCGGACAAGAAGGACATGCCGCGGATCTCCATGGGCGGGCGGCTGGTCGCCGACCTGTTGGTGGCGGCCGGGGCCAGCCGCGTCCTCGCGATGACGCTGCACTCCCCGCAGGTCCACGGGTTCTTCTCGGTGCCGGTCGACCATCTGCACGCCCTGCGGGAGCTCGCCGCGCACTTCCGCGGTCACGATCTGTCGCGTACGACGGTCGTGTCGCCGGACCTGGGCAACGCCAAGGAGGCGGCGGCCTTCGCACGGCTGATCGGCGCCCAGGTGGCCGCCGGCGCCAAGCAGCGGTTCGCCGACGACCGGGTGAGCATCAGTTCCGTCATCGGCGAGATCACCGGGCGCGATGTCATCGTGCTTGACGACGAGATCGCCAAGGGCAGTACGGTCCTCGAACTCCTGGAGCGACTGCGGGAGTTGGGGCCGAGATCCATTCGAGTCGCCTGCACCCACGGGCTGTTCGCGGCGGGCGCGCTCAAGCGGCTGAGCGAGCAGGAGGACGTCCTGGAGATCGTGTGCACCAACACCGTGCCGGTGCCGGACGAGGAGCACACCGAGAAGCTGCGCGTCCTGTCCATCGCCCCCGCGCTCGCCGAGGCGGTGCGCCGCATTCACAACGGTGAGTCCGTCAGCGCCCTGTTCGACGCGCCCCAGAACGAATAAACAGGAAGAGCGACACTTCCTGACATCGTTCACCGCTCCGCACATCGCTCGGCCCCCAGCCAGGAAGCGGCGCAGCAACGCTCGGCGTCACCCAGGTGATCAGGAGGGCTCGCAGTGGCGAAGGCGAAGTTCGAGCGGACCAAGCCGCATGTCAACATCGGCACCATCGGGCACATCGACCACGGGAAGACAACGCTCACGGCGGCCGTGACGAAGGTTCTGCACGACCGGTTTCCCGACCTGAACCCCTTCACGCCGTTCGACCAGATCGACAAGGCCCCCGAGGAACGCCAGCGCGGCATCACCATCTCGATCGCCCATGTCGAGTACCAGACGGAAGCCCGGCACTACGCGCACGTCGACTGCCCGGGGCACGCCGACTACATCAAGAACATGATCACCGGGGCCGCGCAGATGGACGGCGCGATCCTGGTGGTCGCGGCGACGGACGGGCCGATGCCCCAGACCAAGGAGCATGTGCTGCTCGCCCGGCAGGTCGGCGTCCCGTACATCGTCGTCGCGCTCAACAAGACGGACATGGTCGACGACGAGGAGATCCTGGAACTCGTCGAGCTCGAGGTGCGTGAGCTGCTCACCGAGTACGAGTTCCCCGGTGACGACGTCCCGGTCGTCCAGGTCTCCGCGCTCAGGGCGCTGGAGGGCGACCCGAAGTGGAGTGCCTCCGTTCTCGAACTGCTCGCGGCCGTCGACGAGTTCGTGCCCGAACCGGTCCGGGACGTCGACCGGCCCTTCCTGATGCCGATCGAGGACGTCTTCACCATCACGGGTCGCGGCACGGTCGTCACCGGCCGGATCGAGCGCGGGGTGTTGAAGGTCAACAACGAGGTCGAGATCATCGGCATCCACGAGCAGAAGACGAAGACCACCGTCACGGGCATCGAGATGTTCCGCAAACTCCTCGACGAGGGCCGGGCGGGGGAGAACGTGGGACTGCTGCTGCGCGGGGTCAGGCGCGACGACGTGGAGCGGGGGCAGGTCGTGATCAGGCCGGGTTCGGTCACCCCGCACACGCAGTTCGAGGCGCGGGCCTACATCCTGTCGAAGGACGAGGGCGGACGGCACACGCCCTTCTTCGACAACTACCGGCCGCAGTTCTACTTCCGGACGACGGACGTGACGGGTGTCGTGACCCTTCCCCGGGGCACGGAGATGGTCATGCCGGGTGACAACACCACCATGAACGTGCAGCTCATCCAGCCCATCGCCATGGAGGAAGGCCTGAAGTTCGCCATCCGGGAGGGCGGCAGGACGGTCGGGGCGGGGCAGGTCACCAGGATCCTGAAGTGAGCGAGGGGGAGCCGGCCGAGGTCGCACCGTGCGGTCGGCAGCGGTCATAACGTGCCCGACGTGGCCTCCGGCTGCCCCAGCGCCGCGTCCAGCGACGCCGAGGGCGGCAGGAGCTGGGCCAGGCCGGTCACCTTGAGGACGCGCAGCGTCAGCGGCCGGGTGCAGACAAGGTGCAGCCGGCCGCCACGGTCGAGAACGCGGCTCCTGGCGCGGTACAGCAGGCGCAGCCCGGAGCAGTCGAAGAAGTCCACCGGCCGCAGGTCGATCACGATCCGCGGCTCCGGGTGCCCCGTCACGGTGTCCAGGTACGGCGTGATCTCCAGCGCCGCGAGGATGTCGATCTCCCCGTGGAACTCCAGCACCGTGTGACCCCGGTCCAGGCGGACGCGCAGATGTCGGGTGGGCGGTGCGGGGTCGTGCGTCACGGCGACATCGCCTCCAACCGGCTGCTGACCCACTCCTGGCGGCAGGGCCCGCAAAACCGTTCCCTGCTCTGCAAGTTACCCTCGTTGGAGTGAATTTCAGCATGTTCGATTGACATATGTCTGCGATTTGCATGGGGAGTCGTCCCCCGGATCGGCCACGCGGATCACGACAGTGCGTGCCACGCCTTGGACAGTGCCTGGCGGAACTGATCCGTCTGGTGCGCACTGAGATCGCGCACCATGCGTTCCTCCAGCTCACGCACCGCGTCGGCGAACCGAGCGAGCAGCTCGCGCCCCTCGTCGGTGAGCAGGATCAGCAGTTCGCGCCCGGGGCGATGCTCGACCCCGCGATCCCCTTCGGCGGGGTCAAGGACTCCGGCTTCGGCCGGGAGTAGGCGCTCGCCGCCTACTCCAAGGTCAAGTCCGTCGTCGTCTCGCTCGGCTGAGCCGCGCACCGTGAAGGAGAAGGAGTTCGTACGATGTCCACCACCACCCGCGCGGCCGTGGTCGAGTCCGGCGGCGCGCCGTTCACGCTCGCCGACGTCGAACTCGACGAGCCCGGCTCCGGCGAAGTCCTCGTCCGTATGGTGGCGACCGGCCTGTGCCACAACGACCTCGGTGTGGCGAGCGGTGGTCTGCCCTTCCCCCTGCCCGGCGTCCTCGGCCACGAGGGAGCGGGTGTCGTCGAGGCCGTCGGACCGGACGTCACCGGTGTCGCCCCCGGCGACCTGCCGTCCTGTCCTTCACCTCCTGCGGCGGCTGCCACAACTGCCGTGACGGGCACCCCGCCTACTGCGCCACCTGGCTGCCGCTGAACCTCATCGGCGGCCGGCGTCCCGACGGCACCAGCACGATCAGCCGTGCCGGGGTCCCGCTCGGCGGGCACTTCTTCGGGCAGTCCTCCTTCGCCGAGCGGGCGCTCGTCGCCGAGCGCGTCCTGGTGAAGGTCGACCCCGATGTGCCGCTGGAGTCCGTCGGCCCCCTGAGCTGCGGGGTGCAGACCGGGGTCGGGGCGGTCTGCAACGTGCTGAAGCCCAGGCTCGGCGACACCCTCGTCGTGCTCGGCGCCGGAGCGGTCGGCCTGTCCGCGGTGATGGCCGCCGCCCTGACCCCCGCCACGAGGATCATCGCCGTCGACCGGGTCGCCGAACGCCTCACCCTGGCCGCGGAGTTGGGCGCCACCCACACCATCAACGCGGGCGAGGCCGATCTCGGCGAGGCTGTCGCGGTGCTGACGGACGGTCATGGCGCCGACGGTGTCGTCGAGACCACCGGCAGCGTCGCCGCACTGCGCCAGGGCGCCGACGCGCTCGCCGCGCGCGGCACCCTGGTCGTGGTCGGCGCCCCGCCCTTCGGTACCGAAGTCGCCTTGGACGTCAACGGGTTGATCCCCGGGAAGCGGATCGTCGGCCTCACCCTGGGCGACAGCGAGACCCAGACCTTCATCCCCGCGCTGGTCCGGCTCGTGAAGGAGGGGCGGCTCCCGCTGCACCGCCTGATCAGCCACTATCCGTTCGCGGACATCGAGCAGGCGGTGCGGGACATGAAGGCGGGCAAGACGATCAAGCCCGTACTGACCTTCTAGTCCGCACCGGCCTTCTGGTCCGCACCGGCCTTCTGGCCGACAACCCGTGCTTGCCTTCTAGTCGACCGTGAGCACCAGCTTCCCCGTGGTCCGGCCGGTGTCGCCGAGCGTGTGTGCCTCGGCGGCGTCGGCCAGCGGGAACGTCCCGGCGATCGTCGCGCGCAGCTTGCCCGCGTCGACGAGGTCCGCGACCGCCCGCATGCCCGCCTGGTCGGCCTCCACCAGCATCCGCGCCGCCCGCACACCGAGCGCCGCGGCTTCCTTGTAGAGCTCCTCCGGCCCCATCGGCAGGATCGACACCACGATCCCGCCCTCGCGCAGCACGCGCAGCGAACGGAAGGTGTTCTCGCCACCGATCGTGTCCAGGACGACGTCGACGTCCCGGACCGCCTCGGTGAAGTCGGTCTCCCGGTAGTCGATCAGCTCGTCGGCGCCGAGGCCGCGCAGGAACTCGTGCTTGCCCGCGCTCGCCGTGCCGATCACATACGCGCCGCGCGCCTTGGCGATCTGTACGGCCACATGCCCGACACCGCCTGCCGCGGCGTGGATCAGCACCCGCTGCCCCGGCTGCAGATCTGCCGTGTCGACCAGCGCCTGCCAGGCGGTCAGGGAGACCAGCGGCAGGGCGCCCGCCTCCGTGTGGTCGATCCCGGCCGGCTTGGGCGCGAAGGCGCGGGTCGGCGCGGTCACGTACTCGGCGTGCGAGCCGTGCCCGAACGGGTAGGGCAGCATGCCGAAGACCTCGTCGCCGGGCTCGTACAGGGTGACGCCGACCCCGACGGCCTCCACCACTCCGGAGACGTCCCAGCCCAGGACGAAGGGCGGCTGCCCCAGGAACCCGCCCGTCGCCCGGTGCTTCCAGTCGGTGGGGTTGACCCCGGCCGCCCGCACCCGCACCAGTACCTCGCTCGGCCCGGGTGTCGGCCGCTGCGTCTCCACTTCCTTGAGGACCTCGGGCCCGCCGAGGACGTCCTGACTGATCGCGCGCATCGTGTTCGCAGTGCTCATGAAGACAGCGTGCCGGGCCGGCGCGCTCCGCGAAATGGCAAGATTGCCAACCTTCGATAAGATCGTGCCATGAGCCGAGTGAAGCGTGTGGAGCGCGTGGTCGTCCTGGCACTGGACGGTGTCTACCCCTTCGAGCTGGGCATCCCCAGCCGGATCTTCGGCGCCGCGGACGGCCGGTACGAGGTGCTGACCTGCACCGTCGACGGTCGTCCGGTGCGCTGCAACGCGGACTTCTCGGTCACCGTCGAGCACGGTCCCGAGGTGCTGGGCACGGCGGACACCGTGGTGATCCCCGCCATGGACCCGGCCGCCGTGACCGCGGAGCTCCCCGCCGAGGTCACCGCCGCGCTCGCCCTCATCCGCCCGGGCACCCGCATCGTCTCCATCTGCACGGGCGCGTTCGTGCTGGCGGCGGCCGGTCTCCTGGACGGGCGGCGGGCGACCACGCACTGGCAGTTGGCCGACGATTTCCGGCGCCTGTTCCCGCGGGTGTCCCTGGACGCGGACGTGCTCTTCGTGGACGACGGCACGATCCTCACCTCCGCCGGTGCCGCCTCCGGCGTCGACGTCTGCCTGCACATCCTGCGGGGCGACCACGGCAGCGAGCTGGCCAACAAGGTGGCCCGGCGCTGTGTGGTGCCGCCCTGGCGCGACGGCGGTCAGGCCCAGTACATCGAGCAGCCCGTGCCGGACACGGCGGCGACCAGCACGGCGGCGACCCGTGGGTGGGCCCTCGCCCGACTGGGTGACCCGCTGACCCTGGCCGATCTCGCCGGCCACGCCCGCATGAGCCTGCGTACCTTCGCCCGCCGCTTCAACGACGAGGTGGGCATGAGCCCCGGCCGCTGGCTCATCCAGCAGCGCGTCGTCCGGGCCCGCCATCTGCTGGAGTCCAGCGACCTCTCGGTGGACCAGATCGCCGGCGAGGTCGGCTTCGCGACGGGCACCTCGCTCCGCCAGCACCTGAACGCGGCGATCGGCGTCTCGCCGGGGGCCTATCGGCGCACGTTCCAAGCGGCTCGCTGAGCGACGAACGATCACCGTCCTTCGTGCGTCGGAGGACGGACAGTGGGCGTTCGTCGAACAGGGGGCGGGGATGCGCAGAGGGATCGCGGCGGCGGTGACGCTGGTGGGACTGATGGCGGTGGGGTGTGACGACGACGGGGTGCGCGAGGACCTGGTCGTCACCGGTACGCCCCCGGCAACGCCGTACGCCGGGCGGCTGGACGTGCCGTTCAGGGAGAGCGTCGACGGTAGTGCGCACGAGGCCGAGGCGGCTTCGGGCGCGGCGGGCCGGGCGCTGGAGTGCGACGGCGAGATCTTCGAAGGGAGCGGAGGCGGGGCGTGGAGCAAGGGTGACGGCGGCACGACACCCGAGGAGGGGCTGAGCGCGTATTTCGACATGGAACAGCCCCAAGTCCCCGACCACGGCTACCGGATCGAGCGCAGGGAAGGCGACCGCGTCCTCTTCTCGTACGACGTCGACGGCAGGACCAAGGTCGCCGTGGTGGTCGCCAAGGACCAGCCGCAGCGCCCCGGTTGGGGCCCGGAGACCAGTGCCTCCTGCGATCCGGCCGAACTCCCGGCGAGTTTCACCGACTCGATGGAGTTCGAGATCTGGACCGATCGCACCGGTCACCGGGTGCCCACCACCGTGCTGAGCAGCTCGAAGGGTGCCGAGCACTGCGGCTGGCAGAGCGCGCACTTCCTGTCGACGGGCGACGGCAAGGACGGCAGGATGTACGCACGCGATCCGCGCGGTGTGCTGGGGAACGGGCTGCTCACCGCCGCGTACGACGGGGACGTCCGCATGCCCGCCGGTGCGCACGACACCGGATACCGCCACGGCGACTGGGAACTCTGGCTGACGCCCGACAGGATGACGGCCTACGTCCGCACGCCCGACGGGGTGGAGGCATGGCCCGCGACGAGGGAAACGGTGGGCTGCAAGTGAAGTGAACCGTACCTGCGGCGTCAGCGGCTCATGTGCAGGGCGACCAGCAACTGCCAGACCTGGTCCGCGACTTCCTCCGGGGTTCCCTCCAGCAGTCCGTGCAGCCAGTCGGCGAGGACCCCCGCGAACGTGGCGGCGACCGCGGAGGCCACCAGCGGGGCGTCCGCGGCGCCCGCGAAGGTGCGCTCGGCCAGGCTGCGGGCGCGCAGGTCGCGATGGAGGACGTGCCCGAGCGGGCCGCCCCCGCCTGGGCTGAGCAGCGCGCGGTAGAGGCCGGCGTGCGGGGCGAGGTCGGCGAAGAACGCGAGCAGCGCGGGCGGCGCGGACACCGGGTCGGGCCGCCCGCGCCACGCGTGCAGCGCTTCCACGGCCTCCCGTACGACATCGGCGCAGGCGTCGACGGCCAGCGCCTCCAGGTCGGCGTAGTGCACGTAGAAGGTGGCCCGGCCGACGCCGGCCCGCCGCACCAGCGCGGCGACACCGACCTCCTCCAGCGGGTGCTCGGCGCACTCCGCGAGGAGCGCCCGGCGCAGCTTCTCGCGGGTGCGGGCGGCCCGCGGGTCCTCGGGCGTCACCGCGCGAGCAGGACGGCGGCCAGGGCGAGCGCGCCGGGCAGGGCCTGCGCGAAGAGGATGCGGCGGTTGGCGGTGAGCGCTCCGTACACCCCGGCGACCACGACGCACACCAGGAAGAAGACCTGGACGCGGAACCCGGTCGGATCGGCGGCGATCAGACCCCACACCAGGCCCGCCGCGAGAAACCCGTTGTAGAGCCCCTGGTTGGCGGCCATCGGCGCGGTCGCCCGGGCCATCTCCGGGTCGAAGCCGTGCAGGCCGCGCCCCGGCTTCTTCTCCCACAGGAACATCTCCATCACGAGTATGTACGCGTGCAGCGCGGCCACCAGGCCCACCAGCACGTTCGCGACCGTCTCCATCGTCAGCAAGCTCCCTCGTACCCGGTTGTCCACGGTGTCCCTGGACAGACGTCTCCTGGACAGGTGTCCACTATAGCTGGACAACTGTCCAGCAAGTCACGGGGCGCCTCAGGTTGCCCCGCGCGCCCCCCGGGGTAGCGATGCTGCGTTTTCCGTTGCCGGAGGGGGAGTTGACGTGTCGGGCAGCCTCGCGCCGGGTGGTTGGAGCGGGAGTGAGCGGGGCATGTGGGCCGCGTTCCGCAGGGGGGAGTGGTACGCGGACGGGGGCGAGGTCCGGGCGTCGGTGGTACGCCGGCTGCTGCTCGCGCCGCCGCCCGCCGAACCGGGCCACCTGCCGAGGCTCAGGCTCAGGGACGTACGGATCACCGGTCGTCTCGACCTGGCCGAGGCGGTCGTCGCGGGGACTCTACGGCTGCGCTCCTGCCGTTTCGAGCAGGTCCCCTGCCTCGACGGCGCCTCCCTGGGGGCGCTGGAACTACGCGACTGCGTACTGCCCGGCCTCTCCGCGGTCGGCGTCACGATCGGCCGGCAGTGCGAGCTCACCCGGTGCCGGGTGGAAGGACCCATCGATCTCTACGGCGCCTCGATCGGCGGCACCCTGCACCTGGAGGACAGCCGGCTCACCGGGCACGGCGAACGCCGCGGCGAAGGCGCGCTGCAACTGCTGTGCGCCACCGTCGGAGGGGACATCCAGGCCGGTTCGGGCCTGCGCGTCGACGGCTGCACCGATCTGCGGGACACCTCCGTACGCGGCAGCGTGGTGCTCAAGCGCGCCGAACTGCGCAACCCGTCCGGGATGGCGCTGAAGGCCAACCGGCTGCACATAGGGGGCGACCTCAACTGCCGCGGCGGCCTCGTCGCCGAGGGTACGGTCGATCTGTGCGACGCCCGGGTGGGCGGCGGCGCGCTCTTCGAGAACGCCTCGATGACCGCGGAGCACGGGCCCGCGCTGCGCGCCCACGGCATAGACGTCGGCGCCGAGTTCAACCTCTGCGACGGTTTCACCGCACGCGGTCGGCTCTCCATGAGCAGCATCACCGTACGCAGCCGGTTCTGCTTCAAGGACGGGCTCATCGACGCCCCCGCCGGACAGCCCGCCCTCCTCAGCCGCCGCTCCACCGCCTCCGAACTCGACATGCGCTTCCGCGCACCCGTACGCGGCACCGTCGACCTCAGCCACACCCGCGTCACCGTCCTGAGCGGCACCCCGGACAGCTGGCCCACGGCGCTGCGCATGGAGGGCGTGGTCTACGACAGCCTGCTGCCCCAACTCCCCGCCGCGCAACGGCTTCCACTGCTCGCCCGCGACCCAGAGGGTTTCACCCCGCAGCCCTACGAGCAACTGGCTGCCGCCTACCGCCAGCACGGGCACGACGGCGACGCCCGTACGGTTCTGCTCGCCAAACAGCGGCGGCTGCGCACCACCCTGCCGTGGCCGGGGCGGGTGTGGAGCGGCCTCCAGGACATCACCGTCGGCTACGGCTATCTGCCGATGCGCGCCGTGTGGTGGCTGTGCGCGATCGTGCTCAGCGGGATCCTGCTCTTCACCCGCTGGCCCCCGCAGCCCGTCGACCCGGGCAAGCCACCCCGCTTCCAGGCCGCCATCTACACCTTCGACCTGGTGCTGCCGCTCGTCGACTTCGGACAGGAAGAGGCGTTCAGCCCGCGCGGCGGACTCCAGTGGGCGGCCGCGGTCCTGGTCTGCCTCGGCTGGCTGCTCGCGACGACCGCCGCCGCGGGCGCCAACCGCACACTCCGCAGGGCATGACCGTCACCGGGCCCCGGCGGCCCGCCGCAGCGTCAGCGCCCGCAGCGCGAGCTGCATCTCGAACTGGGCCGTCGGATCGTGGAGCCGCTCGCCGAACAACTCGTCCAGCTGCCGCATCCGGTAGCGCACCGTCTGTGGGTGCACGGCGAGCCGCGCCGCGACCTCACTCGCGTTGTGGCCGCTCTGCAGCCAGGTCAGCAGCGTCTCGGCGAGCCGCTCCCGCTGGGGCGAGCGGATCCGGTCCAGCGGGCTCAGCCGGCGTTCGGCCATCGCGTCCACCAACGCCTCGTCCCGGAAGAGGAGGAGCGTGGCCAGGTGCTCCTGGCAGCGCACCATCTCCGTGTCGGGCAGGATGCCCCGCCGCACCAGCTCCAGTGCCTCGGCCGCCCAGCGCAGCGACCGGGCTCCCTCGTGCAGCGCCACGGTCGGCCCCATCGCCGTACGTAACCCGTGCAGTGCCCCGGAGACCGCCCGCGCCCGCCCCGGCCCCTCCGGATCCGGCACGACGAGGACAGCCGGCTGGACGTCGAACCTGGTGAGGAACTCCGGCGGCACGATGGGCCGGGCCGCCGCCGCGGGCCGCGGCCCGCGGTCGATCGCGACCACCGCCAGCGCCCTCGGCACCGGCCATCCCGCGGTGTGCGCGAGCTCGCTGATCGCCTCGGCCGACGCTGGCGGATCGGCGGTGAGCAGGTCGAGGAGCCGGGCCCGCCGCTGCTGTAACTCGCCCGCCCGGTGCAGCCGGGCCTCCGTGTAGCCCGCGGTCGTCGCGGCCGCCATCTCGTCCAGGTGCAGGAACAGCGCCTCGCCGAACGCGGCCAGCACATTGCGCGGCAGCAGTTCGGCGTCGACCAGCGCGTTGATCCGACGCCACGTCACCCGCGCGCCGAGCCGCAGCGCGGACTGGAACGAGTCGAGACTGCGCCCCTCGTCCGCCTCGCCCCGCCCGATGCGCCGGTAGGTCTCCTTCACCGGCTCCCAGTCGGTGTCCGGCTGCGCCATCCGCTCCAGGAACCCCTGCAGGGCGTGCTCGACACCCCGCTGCACGACCTGCATGTACGTGTCGTCCGCCGGGCGTGCGTACTCCGGGATCTCGGTCTTGATCGCCCGTACGACCTCTTCCCTGATGTCGGTGAAGAACGGCCGGAGATGGTGGTGCAGGCCCGAAGGGATCGCCTTGAAGGGGCTGTTGGGCTCGTCGCGCGTCTCCTGGGCGGCCACCGCGGCCACCGCGGCCACCGCGTCCGCCACGGCGTCCGTCGCCTCGACCGCTCTGCGGCCCGCGTCCTCGCCCTCCAAGGCGCGGAATCCGGTCATCGCTGCGGCTCCCTTGTGCGGGCGGCGGTCGGGGGCTCGGAGACGATACCGGCAAGTAAGGAGCCGCGCCCCATCAACGGCGGACAGACGCGGGTGTGTGGATTGTCACTTGGGGACAGCAGGGACTCGGTGGCACGGACGGTCGACGGCCCGGAGCCCCCGTGGCTTCGCTCCGGGCGCCGCATCGAGGCCCGGTCTTTGTCAGCCGACTGACAGAAGCCGGGTGACGAACTGTCAGCACGTCGTCTAACCCGGCCGGCACCCCTCGGCGGACGCTGGGCCCGTCCCCGTCGTTCGACCGCCCCACCCGACAACTGCCGCACCACCCACACGAGTTGGAGCCGCCTCATGACCCCCGCCCGGCCGCCCGCCGACGCCCCACTGACGGACCACCTGCGGCACTGGGCCCGCCACCGCCCGCAACAACGCGCCTTCAGCCACGTCGACTTCCCCGACACCGCGTCCCCGGGACAGCACCGCACCCTCGGCTGGCGGGCCATGGACGCCCGCGCCCGCGCCGTCGCCGACCGGCTGGTGACACTCGCCGCGCCCGGCGACCGGGCCGCCCTGGTCTTGCCCCAAGGACTCGACTACGTGGCGGCCTTCCTCGGCTGCCTCTACGCACGCGTGATCGCCGTACCGCTCTTCAGCCCCCGGCTCCCCGGTCACGCGGGCGGACTGGCGGCCGTCCTCGCCGACTGCGAACCCGGCTGTCTGCTCACCGACTCGGCCACCGTCACCGCGGTCGACGCCTTCGCCCTGGACCACGCGCTGCCCGCCGTACCGGTCGTCCCCGTCGACCGGCTCCCTCTCCAGCGCTTCGCCTTCGACGAGGTCGAGTCCGCGCCGGTCCCCGAGGACATCGCCTATCTCCAGTACTCCTCGGGCTCCACCCGGGACCCCGCCGGTGTGATGATCAGCCACGCCAACGTCGTCGCCAACGCCCGCCAGGCCATCGACGCCTTCGTCGACCACCTCGACGCCCCCGGCGCCACCACGGCCGTCGGCTGGCTGCCCCTCTTCCACGACATGGGCCTGGTCCTCAGCGTGGCCGCGCCCGTCGTCGGCGGCTTCCCCTCCGTCCTGATGGACCCGGTGGCCTTCCTGGAGAACCCCGTGCGCTGGCTGCGCCTGCTGGGCGCGTACGACGGCACGATCAGCGCCGCCCCCAACTTCGCGTACGACTACTGCGTGGCCCGCACCGACCCCGCCGTGGCCGACGAGCTGCGCCTCGACCGCGTACGCGCCCTGATCAACGGCGGCGAGCCGGTGCGGCCGGGCACCATCGACCGCTTCCGCGCCGCCTTCGCACCCGCGGGCCTCGACCCGGCGGCGCACTGCCCCGCGTACGGACTCGCCGAGGCCACCGTGTTCGTGACGGCGGACGCGCCCACGGCGCAGCCCACCACGGTGGCGTGCGACGCGGGCGCGCTCGCCGAGGGGCGGATCGAGAGCGCACAGGCCCCGGCGGACACGGCGGCCGTGCTCGTGTCCTGCGGCGCGCCCGTCGGCCAGGAGGTGCGCGTCGTCGACGCCGAGGGCGCCGCGCTGCCCGAGGGGCGGGTCGGCGAGATCGAGCTGCGCGGGCCCAACATCGGGCGCGGCTACTGGAAGCGCGCCGACCGGACCCTGCGCGACCCCGAGGGCTGGCTGCGCACGGGCGACTACGGCGCCCTGCACGAGGGACGGCTGCTGGTCACCGGCCGCCTCAAGGACGTGATCATCGTGGACGGACGCAACCACTACCCCCAGGACATCGAGGAGACGGTCCAGAGCGCCGTGGACCTCGTCCGCCGGGACCGGCTGGCCGCCTTCGGCGTGACCCGCGCCGACGACACGGGTGAGGAACTCGTCGTGGTCGCCGAGCACCGCCACGAGACCGACCCCGCCGAGGAAGAGATCCGCGCGCGGGAACGCGACGTACGCGCCGCGGTCTTCGCCCGCCACGGACTGCGGCTCGCCGCGCTGCTGCTCGTCCCGCCCGGCTCCGTGCCCCGCACCAGCAGCGGCAAGGTGGCCCGCGCGGCCTGCCGGGCCCGCTTCCTCGACGGCGGGTTCGATCCCCGGTGAGCCCCACGCGTACGGCGTACCGCCCGGAGGCCGGACGGCACTCGTACTGCCGCAGGAGGAGTCAGGCCCCCGACGCCGTGTGGACGCGCTCACCCCCCACGTAGGTCAGGGCGACCCTCGTGGACGCGATCTCCTCCGGCGGACCGGCGTAGGGGTCGCGGTCCAGCACCACGAGATCGGCCAGCGCCCCGGTCCGTATGCTCCCGGTGTCGTCGAGATGGTTGGCGTACGCCGATCCGGCCGTGTACGCCATGAGGGCGGCCGTCAGGTCGATGCGCTCGGCGGGCAGGAACACCGGCCCGGTCCCGTCCGGGGCCACCCGGTTCACCGCGACATGGATGCCCTGGAGCGGGTCGGCGCTGCTGACCGGCCAGTCGCTGCCCGCGGCGAGCCTCGCCCCGGACCGTAGCAGCGCCCCGAACGGGTACTGC
Source organism: Streptomyces sp. NPDC090798 (assembly GCF_044768965.1). Lineage (NCBI taxonomy): Bacteria > Bacillati > Actinomycetota > Actinomycetes > Kitasatosporales > Streptomycetaceae > Streptomyces > Streptomyces sp. NPDC090798. The sequence goes on along the minus strand of NZ_JBIVXA010000002.1, from coordinate 34,091 downwards.
CAGGAGGCCCGTTCGGGCCCGAGGAAGGGCAGGGTCAGCTCGTCCATCTGCGGTTCGTGCGCCGCCCACAGGGGCTGGATGTTGGCCGTGGCACCGAGACGCGCGAAGCGGGGTACGTCGTCGGGGTGCACCACCTGGAGATGGGCGAGGTGCGGACGTGTGTCGCTCGGCCCGTTGGCCCTCCGCGCCGCCTCCACGGCGTCCAGGGCGTCGCGTACGGCCCGGTCGCCCAGCGCGTGGAAGTGGCACTGGAAACCGAGTGCGTCCAACTCGGTCACGTAGGAGGGCAGTTGAGCCGGATCGATGAAGCTCTTCCCCCGATTGGCGGTGGCGCAGCCGCACCGGTCCAGATAGGGGTCGAGCAGCGCGGCCGTACCGTTCTCGGCGACGCCGTCGAGCATCAGCTTGACACTGCTGGTGCGGAACCGGCCGTGGCTCAACGCGGCCCGCCGTTCGGCTAGTTCGGGTATCTGCTCGGCCCCGCGCTCCCGGTCCCACCACAGCGCGCCGACGACGCGTGCGGTCAGCGAACCGTCGCGGGACGCCGTCAGATAGGCGTCCGACGGGTCGTCCATCCCCACGAACGCGCCGACCAGCGCGTCCTGCCAGGCGGTGATGCCGAGCGCGTGCAGCTCCCGCTGGGCGTGCAGCAGCGCGGCGAGCCGGTCCGCGGCGGTGGCCCGGGGAGTGTGCCGCCCGACGTACTGCATGGCCCCTTCCTGGAGCATCCCGTTCGGCTCGCCCGAGGCGTCCCGCTCGAACCGCCCGTCGGCCGGGTCGGGCGTGTCCCGGGTGACACCCGCGAGCTCCAGGGCGCGGCTGTTGACCCAGGCGCCGTGGTGATCCCGGTTCGGCAGGTACACCGGCCGGTCCGGCACGACCGCGTCCAGCAGTTCCTTGGTCGGCGTACCGCCCGCGAAGGCCTCCATGGACCAGCCGCCGCCCGTGATCCACTCCTGTTCCGGGTGCGCGTCGGCGTAGGCCCGTACGGCGGCGAGGGTCTCCTCGGCGGTCTTCGCCCCCGTGAGATCGCACCGGCTGAGCTCCAGCCCCGCCGGGACCGGGTGGACGTGGGCGTCCTGGAAGCCCGGCAGGAGCAGCCGACCCGCCAGGTCGACCACCTCCGTCCTCGGGCCGATCAGGTCGTGGACCTCGGAGTTTCCGACGGCGGTGATCCGGTCGCCGGTGACGGCGACGGCTGTCGCGCCACGGCCTTCGGGACCCTTGGGACCCTCGCGGCTCTCGGGGGTGAGAACCGGGCCGCCGGTGAAGAGGAGATCGGCGTGCATGTGCTTCTTTCCTTAGTTGGATGTGGCCAGCAGTTGGGGCGCGTCGGCGTCGGTGCCGTGTCCTGTACGGAAGTAGGGGGACTTGCGGACCCACTTCGCCCACGCGGCGGCCAGGAAACCGGAGGCGATCATCAGGGCGGGGGTGAGCAGAAGGAACCAGCCGTTGTCCGCGCTGACTTCGAAGTGGTCGGTGGAGGTGTAGAAGGACCAGGCGAGATAGCCGCCGAGCGTGAGCAGGGCCGCCGCGCTCAAGGAGGGCAGGACCACGGCCCGTACCCCCTGCCGCCAGTCCTCCCGCAGCAGGCCCCGGAAGCGGGCGGCGGCCGCGAGGGCGGTGAGCGCGTAGGACAGCGCGACGACGATCCCGACCGCGTTCACCGTCGCCATGATCATGTCGGCGAGACGGGGAATCACCAGGGCGAGGGCGGCGACCACCGTCGCCAGCGCGCCGATCAGCAGCGTGCCGGTCGCCGGAGTCCCGTACCGCGCGTTGACCTTGGACCACACCGGTCCGAGCGTACGGTCCCGGCTCATCGCGAACATCCCGCGAGCCGTCGGGATCACCCCGGCCTGCAGCGAGGCGACGGCCGAGAACATCAGGGCCACCAGCGGCAACGCGGCCAGCGGCTGCGAGGCGAGCCGGTCGCCGAAGAACGCCAGCCCCTGCGCGCCGTGCCCGGCCAACTCCTTTTCGGACAGCACGCGTTGGAAGGCGACCGAGCCGAGGAGGAACAGCCCCAGCATGGTGACCAGCGTGATGAGCCCGGCCCGTGAGGCGTCGCGCGGGTCGCGCACCTCCTCGTTCACGGTGAACGCCGCCTCGAAGCCCCAGTAGCAGAACACCGACAGCAGCAGCCCCTGCGCCAGCGCCGACGCCGAGGGAATCGCGAACGGGTCGAACCAGCTCAGCCGGAACGGGTGCGGACCGGTGACGATGCCGTAGCCGCAGAAGCCCAGCAGCACGACGTACTCGAAGACGAGCAGCCCGCTCTGCAGCCGGGCCGCGGTCCTGACCCCGGTGACCGCGGTGAGGGTGACGGCGACGAGGACCACGATGCCCACCGCGGTCGTCTGCGCGGTGGAACCCGGGTCCAGCACCAGCCCCGCCACCCTGTGCAGCCCGGCCTCACCCGCCAGTTGGAGCATCGCCGAGCCGGTCACGGCCGTGGTGTACGCGAGGAAGGCCACCGTGGCCACGATGTTCACCCAGCCGACGAGGAAGCCGAGCCAGGGGGTGAGCGAACGGCCCACCCACACATAGCCGTTGCCCGCGTTCGGCTCGACCCGGTTCAGCCGGCTGTAGGCGCCCGCGATCCCGAGGATCGGCAGGAAGGCCAGCAGCATGATGGCGGGCAGACGCAGCCCGACCACGCCGGCCGTCACACCCAGCCCGATGCCGATGCTGGTGGTCGCCGCCGTACTGGAGGCGGCGATGGCGACGCTGTCCACGACGCCGAGCGACTTGCGCAGGGACGGGGGGTCCGCACCGTAGGGCTGCTGCGTCATGGCCTGCTCCGATCGCACCCAGGGGGCCTGATTCCGGCCCGATGACCGGAAATGAAACTGCCCGGGCCTTAACAGGTCAACGCCGTTGACATAAGGTGCCCGCACCGGAGGGAGAGTCCATGACGTCCATGAACGACCGCGTCGTCCCGCCCGCCGCCCGGCGGCGCAGGCGCCCCACCAAGACCGGAGTCGTGCTCTCCGAGCAGTTGATCGTCGAGACCGCGCTGCGGCTGCTCAAGGAGCACGGCGCCGACGCCCTCACCGTCCGCCGCCTCGGCCTCGCCCTAGGCGCCGACCCGACCGCCCTGTACCGGTACTTCCGCGACACCGACGACCTGCTCCTGGCCATCGCCGACGAACTCATCGGCCGCACCCTGCGCACCTGGCGCCCCGCCGGGGACTGGCGCGCCGACCTGCGGGACCTCGGCCTGCGCATCCACGCCGGGGCGCTGTCGCATCCACAGGCCGCGGTGCTCAGCTCCTACCGCGTCACCGGCCGGGTCCACGAGATCGAGGCCGTCGAAACCATCCTCGGCGTGCTACGCGGAGCCGGTTTTCCGGACCCGGACGCGGTGCGGATCTACCATGCCTTCGTCGACCAGTCCCTGGCCTTCGCCGCCCTCGACGCGGCGAGCCTGGCGCTTCCGCGCGCCGCGCGCGACGCGGAGGCGGACGTGTGGCGCGCGACGTACGCCCGGCTGCCCGCCGACACACACCCGCACATCGCGGCGACCGCCCGCCATCTGCTGCTGGACATGCGCCGCAGCGCCTATCCGACGGCGCTGGACATGCTGCTGACCGCGGCGGCGGCCTGCCTCGAAGAGGTCGCCGATCATGCCGGTCACGCCGATCTTTCCCCCGCCCGAGTAGAAGATCAGGAGACTGCCCGCCCATGAACCCGCCCGCCCGCTCCCCGAAGCAACGCAAGCACGACACCCTCCACCGGCTGGAGAACGACGTCGACTGCTGGGTGTCCACGGCCGACGGCGCCGGGGAGACGCCGTACCTGATCCCGCTGTCCTTCCTCTGGGACGGCACGACCCTGCTGCTCGCCACCCCGGCCGCCAGTGCGACCGGCCGCAACCTGCGCGCGACCGGCAAGGTGCGCCTGGGTATCGGCCCGACCCGCGACGTGGTGCTCGTCGAGGGAACGGCCGAGGCGTGGGAGCCCGCCGCGCTGCCGGACGGAGCCGGCGACGCCTTCGCCGAGAAGACCGGCTTCGACCCGCGCGGACTCACCACGGCGTACCTCTACTTCCGTATCACCCCGTGGCGCGTGCAGGCCTGGCGCGAGGCCGACGAACTCACCGGGCGCGAGCTCATGCGCGACGGGGAGTGGCTCGTGGCGGACTGAATCCGCCCTACGGGGTAACCGGGAACACAGCGGGCGGCCGGCCGTCGCCCGCGCCCGGAACCCGTACGGAGGACACATGGCACTGGTCACCGCAGGCGTCGTGGTGCTGGACTGCGCCGAGCCCGAGAAGCTCGCCGCCTTCTACAGGGAGCTGATCGAGGCCGAGGAGACGGACGCGACCGCGAACCGCGTGGAGATCAGGGGCGTCGACGGCATCCGGATGGCGTTCCGCCGCGATGTGATGGCCACGCCGCCCAGCTGGCCGCGTCCCGAGAACTCCCTCCAGGTGCACCTGGACTTCCAGGTGGCGGACCTGGACGAGGCGGAACGCCGGATCGTCGGCCTAGGCGGGCGCCCGATCGAGACCAACGACCCGTCGAGCCCGTTCGAGGAACGCGGCTACGCCGACCCGTCCGGACACTCCTTCACTCTGCGCCTCCTGCCGTCGACCACACCCAAACAGGGCTGACCGCCCGACCCGCGCCAGGCCGGTCTCGCGCGGGTCGCCGGTCCTCAGTCCCGGCCGCGGTCCTCAGCCCCGCCCGCCGTCCTCAGTGCCGCCCGCCCTTGTCCGAGGACGGCCAGACCCCCGTCGAACGTTCGACGGCCTTCGCGCCCGTACGGTCCGCGGCGCTGCGCGCCACCGCGAACAGAGCGCCCTGAAGGGCCGCGGCGAGCAGCACCTCGCCCCAGCCGCGGTCCTTGTCCAGGGCGTCGGGCGCGTCCTCCTCGTGACGGATCGCCTTCCACGTCGCCCGGAAGGCGACCCCGGCCAGGGCGCCGCTCGCCCAGCCCAGCGCGAAGCCGAAGGGCTTGTAGGCGAGGGGGAGTTTGAGTTTCCTCGACTTCTTGGACACCTTCTTGGACACCTGGTCCTCCTTCTTGGTCGAGGCCGACGGTGTCACCGAATCCGGACGCCGGATAGAGGGCGTGGGCGTACGCCGAAGTGTGAGGCAGGCACGCCGGGGAAACCGGCGGAGGTGAATCGGAAACCGAACAAGTCGGACCGCAGGACCCGCGTCACCGTGCTGGTCGCCCTGGGCGCCAACCTGCTGATCGCCGTGGCCAAGGCGGTGGGCGGCCTCCTCGCGGGCTCACCCGCGCTCCTCTCCGAGGCGGCACACTCCGTCGCCGACAGCATGAACGAGGTGTTCCTCCTCGCCGCGCTGCGCCGCAGCCGCCGTCCCGCCGACCGCCGGCACCCCTTCGGCTACGGCAAGGAACGGTTCTTCTGGTCGCTGCTCGCGGCCGTCGGCATCTTCGTGATGGGCGGCTGCTTCTCCTTCTTCCAGGGCGTCGAAGCGCTGAGGAACGGCGCCGAGGAGTCCTTCCACGGCTATGTGGCCGGACTGGCGGTACTGGGAGTCGCCCTGCTCGCCGAGGGAGCTTCCCTGCTCCGGGCGCTGCACCAGGTGCGGCGGCAGGGCGGCGGCGCGGACGGGATGCGTGACCCGGCACTGCGTACGGTGGTCGCCGAGGACGGCACCGCCGTGCTCGGTGTCACGTTCGCGATCACCGGCATGGTGCTGCACATGGTCACCGGCCAGGTCGTGTGGGAGGCCTGCGCCTCCCTCGCCATCGGGGCGCTCCTCGTGTGCGTCGCCTACTGGCTCGGCCGGGACGCGCGCGAACAGCTCATCGGGCGGGCCGCCGACGAGGAGGCGAGCCGTCGGATCCGGGCCCTGCTGGAGGCGCAGCCCGAGATCGACAGCGTGGAGGCGCTGCTCACCATGGAGCTCGGCCTCGACTCGACCCTGGTCGCTGCCCGGATCGACCTCGTGCCGGGCCTGGACAGCGAGGAGGTCGAGGAGGTCGCCGTCCGCATCAAACGCTCCGTCGCCGACACCGTCCCGGAGGCCGACCAGATCTTCCTGGACGTCACCGACGCGGCCGCGGCACAGGCCGCGGCGCGCGGGAACAGGGCAGCGGAAAGCCCCGCCGCGACGGGGGAGCGCGGCGGGGCCTGAGGCACGGGTGCCCGGCGCGCGACGGATCATGCGCGCCGTTTTTTCCAAGGAGTCTCAGCCCGAGCCGGCCGGCCGGAATGTCAGCCCGGGGCTCGGACGAGACTCTCTCCGGGCTCGGACGAGACTCTGTCCGGGTCGGTCGGACGGATCTTCTGTCCGGGTCGGTCAGTCCGTCGGCTCCAGCACGAAGACGGGGATCTCGCGGTCCGTCTTCTTCTGGTAGTCGGCGTACGGGGGGTACGCGGCGACCGCGCGCTCCCACCACTGGGCCTTCTCCTCACCCGTGACCTCACGCGCCGTCATGTCCTGGCGCTCGGGGCCGTCCTGGAGCTCCACGTGCGGTTCGGACTGCACGTTGAAGTACCAGACCGGGTGCTTGGGGGCGCCGCCCTGCGAGGCGACCACCGCGTAACGTCCGTCGTGCTCGACCCGCATCAGCGGGGTCTTGCGGATCTTGCCGCTCTTGGCACCCAGGGTCGTGAGAATGATGACCGGCAGTCCCGTGTCCATCAGCGTGGCCCCCTTGCTGCCGCCGGAGCCCTCGTACAGCTCCACCTGGTCGCGCACCCACTGCGTCGGGCTGGGTTCGTACTCACCCTCAAGAGGCATGACTTCAGTCCCATCGTCGCTCGTGCTGATCCTGTCTCGGCATGATTCAACACCAGGGCGGACGCGAATCATCCGCACCTCGACCCGCGGGTGACGGCGGCGTCGGCACGGGTCGCGCACTCATCATGAGGCGACGAGCATCCCTACCGCGAGGACCATGATCACGGCACTCGACACGAGCGCCGTGACCAGCCGTCCCCGGCGTCCCGTCAGCGCCCGGCCGAGCAGTGCGCCGCCGCCGGCGAGCAGGAGTTGCCAGCTCGCGGACGCGACGAACGCGGCGAGCACGAACACCCCCTGCTCCAGGGGGCGCACCGCCTCGGCCGTCCGGCTGCCGAGGACCAGGGCGGCGAAGTAGATCACGGTGGTGGGGTTGAGGAGGGTGATCCCGAGCAGGGTCAGGTACGCGCGCGCAGGGCGCACGGGGTCCCGTACGGACCGGGCCGCGAGTCGCTGTTCGCGGTACTGGCGCAGCGCGACGACCGCGCCGCGTACGGCCAGGGCGAACAGCACCAGACCGGAGGCCCAGCGCAAGGGCACGAGCACCGGTCGCAGCGCGGCGGCGAGCGCGGCGCCCCCGAGGGCGGCGATCAGGGCGTACAGCCCGTCGGCGGTCGCGACGCCCAGCGCGGCGCTCCCGCCGGTTCTCAGGGAGGTACGCGCGGTGAGGGAGACGAGATAGGTCGCGACCGCTCCGACGGGCATGGCGATGCCATAGCCCGCGAGAAGCCCCGCGACGAGCGCGGCGGTCACGACCGGGGAAGCGAGGGCCTCCGCGGACGGCCGGGCTGCTGCTGGACCCGCACCGGACGAGCGGCGGCGGAGGTCGGCGGCAGGAGGGCTTCGATCGTGGGCATGGGCAGATCCTGGGGCCGTCGGGTCGCCCGTGCAAGCGAATTACGCGAGGACGTCACCGAGCCACCAAAGGCGGGTGTGTACCGTGGGGGTAGCGGTTGGATCGAGCCACATACGCGCCGTACGTACGGCACCCGGGCGGCGACCGAGGCCCGTGGGAGCCCGGCGGCCGTCCCGACCGGCGACGGCGTTCGGCCAGATGGTCCGTCCGGGGCATCTGGCCGAACTTCGCGTGGCTCCTATAGGTGCCTGGGGCATCTAATGAAGATCGGCAAGAGGGAACCATCGCTTGCGAGGTCACTCATGACAGAACCCGTTGCCTTCCCCCAGGACCGTACGTGTCCCTACCACCCGCCCACCGCCTACGACGCCCTGCGCGAGGCGCGCCCCCTGTCGCGCGTCTCCCTGTTCGACGGGCGCAACGTGTGGGTCGTCACCGAGCACGGCACCGCCCGTGAACTGCTCACCGATCCCCGCCTCTCCTCCGACCGCACCCGCCCGGCGTTCCCGATGCCCACGGAGCGGTTCGCCCAGTCCCGCAACCGGCGGGTCGCGCTGCTCGGGCTCGACGACCCCGCCCACCACACCCAGCGCCGCATGCTCGTTCCGAGCTTCACCCTGAAACGGACCGCGGCCCTGCGCCCGCGCATCCAGGAGACCGTCGACCGGCTGCTCGACGCCATGGAGCGGCAGGGCCCGCCCACCGAACTGGTCAGCGCCTTCGCGCTGCCGGTGCCCTCGATGGTGATCTGCGCGCTGCTCGGCGTTCCGTACGCCGACCACGACTTCTTCGAGGAGCAGTCCCGCAGGCTGCTGCGTGGCCCGGCCGCCGCGGACACCCAGGACGCGCGCGACCAACTGGAGGCCTACTTCGGGGCGCTGATCGACCGCAAGTGGAAGGACCCGGGGGACGGGCTCCTCGACGAGCTCATCCACGAACAGCTGCGCGAGGGGACGGTGGACCGCGAGGAGCTGATCAGCCTGGCGACGATCCTGCTGGTCGCCGGGCACGAGACGACCGCGAACATGATCTCGCTCGGTACGTTCACCCTGCTGCACCACCCCGAGCAGCTGGCGGAACTGCGCGCCGAGCCGACACTCATGCCCGCCGCCGTGGAGGAACTGCTGCGCTTCCTGTCCATCGCCGACGGGCTGCTGCGGGTGGCCACCGAGGACATCGAGGTGGCCGGGGCGACGATCCGCGCCGACGAGGGCGTGGTCTTCTCGACCTCCGTCATCAACCGTGACGCGGGCACCTTCCCCGAGCCGGACGCCCTGGACTGGCACCGTTCGGCCCGTCACCACGTCGCGTTCGGCTTCGGCATCCACCAGTGCCTCGGCCAGAACCTCGCCCGCGCCGAGATGGAGATCGCCCTGCTCTCACTCTTCGCCCGGTTGCCCGGACTGCGTCTGGCCGTGCCGGCGGACGAAATCCCCTTCAAATCGGGAGACACGATCCAGGGGATGCTGGAACTCCCCGTGACCTGGTAAGAGGCTGGCGGCCATGAGTATCGAGATCGCCATCGACAAGGACGTCTGCATCGGCGCGGGACAGTGCGCGCTGACCGCACCGAACGTCTTCACCCAGGACGACGACGGCTTCAGCGCGTTGTTGCCCGGCCGTGCGGACGGCGGCGGCGACCCGCTGGTCCGGGAGGCCGCGCGGGCCTGCCCGGTGGGCGCCATCACCGTCTCCGAGAGCTGAGGACCACTCGACGGGGACGGCCGGCTCACATCGGCCGTCCCCGCCGGACCGGACCTAACGCTGCTGGGCCTCGATGAGCACCCGTGCCGCCCCGCTCGCCTGCTCGGCAGGTTCCGTGGTCCGTGTGATGCCCGCGGTGACCATGGCGCCCTCGGCCAGCAGGAACAGCTGGTCGGTTAGGGCGCAGGGAAGCCCCGCGGCGGTCACGAGGCCGCCCAGGTAGTCCTTGAACGCTCCCTTGTGGGCGCGGACCTGGGCGACCACGCGTGGCGAGGTCGCGCCGAGTTCGCCGTAGGAGTTGATCCAGGCGCACCCGCGGAAGTCGGGCTCGGCGAACCATCGCCCCAGCCATTCGAACACCGCCAGGATCCGCCGCCCGGGCTCCCCGTGCCCGTCGACGTGCTCGGCCAGCCGCTGCCGCCAGCGCACGTCGCGCCGCTCGAGGTACGCCTCGACCAGGAGCTCCTTCGCCGGGAACAGCTGGTAGAGCCGCTTGAGGGAGACCCCCGATGCGCCGCGGATGTCGTCCATGCCGACGGTCTGGATGCCACGGGCGTAGAAGAGCTCCTCCGCGGCGTCCAACGCCTGTTCCCGGGCGGCGGCGAGGGCCTGTTCGCGGGCGGCCGTGCTGTCCATACGGGGCTGCTCCTTGACGAGAGAACCAACGTTCTCTACGTTAGCAGCCGAGAGGGAGAACGTGCGTTCTCCGCTTGCGTCGACCGGACGCGCGTGAACCTGGAAGGACACCCCGTCATGAACGACCGCCCGCCCCTGCCGCCCTTCACCCGTGAGACCGCGGCACAGAAGGTCCAGGCCGCCGAGGACGCCTGGAACACCCGTGATCCCCACAAGGTCGCCCTCGCCTACTCCGAGGACTCGGTCTGGCGCAACCGCGACACCTTCGTCACCGGCCGCGCCGAGATCGTCGAACTCCTCACCGCCAAGTGGGCGCGCGAACGGGAGTACGCCCTGCGCAAGGACCTGTGGGCCTTCGACGGCGACCGCATCGCCGTCCGCTTCCAGTACGAGTCGCGCGACGCCGACGGACAGTGGTGGCGGTCGTACGGCAACGAGCTGTGGGAGTTCGACGAGCACGGGCTGATGAACCGGCGCGAGGCCAGCATCAACGACGTACGGATCGAGGAACACGAGCGCCGGATCTTCGGCCCACGGCCGGAAGCCGAACGCGGGGACTCCTTCCCGGTTCGCTAGGGGTTCCACCTGGCCGTCAGGGCCTTGAAGGCAGGGCAACCCTTAGGGTTCCCACGTGACCGAACACGCCGAAAAGCCCTTCCTCTACGTCGTCGTGTGCGCGGCCGGTATCGCGCAGGACGTCAGCAAACTGATCACCACGGCACAGGAACGGAGTTGGGAGGTCGGCGTCATCGCCACCCCGCAGGGGCTCGGCTTCTTCGACGCGCCGGCGGTCGAGGCGCAGACCGGTCGCCCGATCAGGTCCGCCTGGCGAGCCCCGGGCGACCCGCGCCCCTTCCCGGCCCCCGACGCGGTGGCCGTCGCCCCGGCCACCTTCAACACCGTCAACAAGTGGGCGGCCGGCATATCCGACACCCTCGCGCTCGGCACGCTGAACGAGGCGTACGGCCTCGGCGTCCCGATCGCCGTACTGCCCTGTGTGAGCGACGCGCTGGCGGCACACCCCGCCTACCGGGGGAGCGTCGAGCGGCTGGGCGGGATGGGTGTCCGGTTCGGCGACCGCTACTCCGGGGAGCCGGGGGAGGACGGCCTGCGCGCCGAGTTCCCCTGGGGACGGGCCCTGGACCTGCTCACTTCTCGCGCGTGACGTCTGGAGGTCACGGGCGACGGTAGATCGTGATCGAGTGGCCGACGTCGTCGATGGGCGTGGCGCCGTCGAGCAGCGCCGCCAGACGGTCGTCGGCCTTCGCGACGGCGGTGTCCGACAGGGCGAGCAGTCCGTGCACCTCACTCGGCGGCACTTTGCGCGGATCGGCCGCCTCGATCCCGTAGTACGAGGGCACACCACTGCCCTTGTAGACCAGCCAGACCCGCTCGTCCGGATACCGCTCGGACAGACGGTCGGCCAGGCGGCCCAGGTCCTGCCCCCAGTCGACGTTCGAGTCGTGCAGCCGCAGATGGGTTTGGGAGGGTCCGCCGAACGCCTCGTTGGAGTACGGCAGGTAGTACGGGAACGCGCGCAGCGAACTGATCGCGACGAAGCCGACCAGCGCCGCCGTGACGAGGTGGGCCCAGCGCCGGCGCAGGGCGACGACCCCGGCCGCCGCCACCGCCAGGAACACCGGGACGAAGAGGGCGTATCTGACGCCGAGGTCCCGGGATCCGGTCATGGCCACGGCCAGCAGGACGGCCGGGGGGAGCAGGACGTACGGGGCGGCGGGCCGCAGCCGGGGCACGGCGGCCATCACCGCGAGGCCCACGAGCCAGAGCGCGATCATGCCGAGTGGTGTCTTCACCAGCAGCGCGGCCGGCAGGTAGTACCAGAGCGAGCCGTGGTAGAGCCGTCCGAACAGGAAGCCGGTCCACACGTCGTTCTCGAAGCCGAACTGGATCCGCATCCCGTCGCGGTACGGCCGAGGCACCGGCAGCCAGTCGATGACGAGCCCGCGCAGACCGTGCACGGCCGGGAGGTTCGCGGGAGCCGTCCACCGCAGCTGCGGGTCGACGACCAGGTAGGTCACCCACACGACGGCGAGCGCCACCAGCGCCGTACCGGCCGCCACCGCCACCCCCAGGCCGACGAGCCGTGGTTGCGCGCGCAGGCCCAGGCCGGGCGTGCGGCGTGCCTGCCAGTAGGAGAAGAACACCAGGAGCAGCAGCACCGGCACCGCCGGCAGCGTGCTCATCTTGGTGGCGAGCGCCGCGCCGAGCGCCGCCCCCGCGAGGGCGAGGTGCAGCAGGGGCCGCCGGCGCCGGGCCCGCCACGTCAGCCACACCGACGTCAGCAGGAATCCGGCCGCCGGTACGTCGAGCGTGGCGAGCGAGCCGTTGGTGATGACGTCGGGCGAGAACGCGTACAGCGCGAGCGCCACCAACCCGCCAACGGCGCCGACCAGTTCACGGGCGAACGCGAGGACGACCAGACCGTACAGCAGCGTCAGCACGATCACCGGCAGCCGCGCCCACAGCATCACCCGCCAGGGATCGTTGCCCGACTCGTACAACAACCGCCGTCCGAGCGCCGTCTGATCGCCGGCGAAGTGGGCGTCCAGGTGCGGATGGGCGAACAGCAGTCCGGTCGCGATGATGAGCTTGCCCAGCGGCGGATGCTCGGGGTTGAAGCGCAGGCTGTGTTCCCGCACATAGGTCTCCGCCGTGCCCACGTACACCGGCTCGTCGATCGTCGGTGTCTGCCGTGCGGCCGCCGTGACCATCGCGACCGCCATCTGGGCCAGCAGGGCGACCACCGCCAGCGCGAGCAGCCACCGCCGGTGCCGCCGGAGCCGATCGAACCGGCCCGGCGGTCTGGCGGTGCTCGTGGGCAGGCGGTCGCCCTGCCTGCTGGCCATGGATGTCGACATGCCCTTTGATACGTCCGCTCCGTGCGTACCCGCTCATCCGGAATCCACCCGGCTTCGGTGCGAGTATGCACGGTGACCGCTCCCGGGCCGGGACAGCGTCCGTCAGCGCGTCCGGCGGACGTACTCCGCACTGCCCGGCGTCGACACCTGCACATCGCGGCGCACGATGCTCAGCCGGTTCCCGTAGCTCGCGAGGGCCTTGCGCAGACCGCTGTCGGTGTACTCGATGTCCACCACCCGGTCGTCGAACGCCTTTGCGTACGTGCCGCACTCGTCGTACTGGCCGCACTCCTCGGCCACCGCGAAGTCGAGCTTGGTCCGCGACCTGAGCTCGGCCAGTTCCGCGGTGTTCTTCTGTCCGATGGCCAGCCCCCGGGCGTGTGCGTGGGCCGAGAGGAGGGTGATGAACGCGGTGGCGTCGTTCGCCGTCAGCAGGCGGCCGGAGCGGGTGTAGCTGTCGTAGTTGTCCGGCTCGACGGCGTCGAATCCGTTGTCGGCGCATTCGTCGATCCACCGGTTGACCCGCGCGGCCACCCGCTTGCGCTTGGCCGGCGTGCGGAGGTCGAGGAGCGCCTCGTTCCAGTCGCGGTCCATGACGACCTTGCCGTGCGCGTTCCGCAGCAGCAGATCGGCCGGCCACGCCTTCGACTCCTCCGGCTGGGCCTGGAAGGCGTTGACGTAACAGATGTTGTACAGGCCGGGCGCGGGCGAGTCCGAGCGGTCGCGGCTGACGATGCGGACGCCGGACGGTGGCGGATAGGCGCCGCCGATCTGGTAGTCGAAGCCCGCGTGGCGCGGGGGGAGTTGTACGGCCTCCGGGCTCCGCGGGGAGGCCGTACCCTGCTGGGGTGGCGTCCCCCCGTCCGACCCGGTCGTACAGCTCACCAGCGTCGCGAGCGCCACCAGGGCGGCGGCTGCCCCGAGGCCGGTGACGCGGGAAACACGTTGGGCGGGAATGTCGGCTCCATCGATCGCGGGTACGACCCCGCCTCGGACGCTCCCGCGGTCCTGGCGACTCTGGCCGGACTCGAACGGTGTCCGCTACCGGCTGGGCGCACCTCTGCGTGCCCGGCACGGCGCCTGGGCACCTCAGGATCAAATCGCCTGGACGACACCCGCGTCAAGGCCGGCCCCGCGGCACCCGCGCGGGTCACGGACCCGGCCCGGTCACATGACAGAAGCGCCGCTGTGACCTGCGGCGTGATGCTGGCGGTCGCTCTCTCGTCGCAGCCGCGGAACTCGAGGAAGGGGACACCTCATGCCCATCGGAATCATCGGTGCCGGAGCCATCGGACAGGCCCTCGCCTATCGGTTCGTGGCGGCGGGCGAGCAGGTCGTCATCAGCAACAGCCGGGGCCCGCAGTCGCTGCGGGACCTCGCCGCCTCGATCGGCCCGGCCCTGATGCCCGCCACCGTCGCGGAGTCGGCCAGAGAGGAGATCGTCGTCCTCGCCGTGCCGTGGCGACGGCTGAGCGAGGCGGTGGCCGCCGCGGACGTCCTCGACTGGCAGGAGCGGATCGTCGTCGACACCACCAACCCGCTCGGACCGCCCGACTTCAAGGTCGCCGACCTCCACGGCCGCACCTCCAGCGAGGCCGTCGCCGAACTCGTACCCGGAGCGCGCCTGGTGAAGGCGTTCAACACACTGACACCGGCGGTGCTCGGCTCCGATCCGCGCACCTTCGTCGGACGGCGGGTGATCTTCCTCTCGGGAAACCACCCCGGGGCCAACGAGCGCGTCACGCGGCTGGCGAAGCGGGTGGGCTGGGCGGTCATCAACCTGGGCCCGCTGGCGTCCGGCGGACGGCTGCAACAGTTCCCGGGAGGCCCTCTGCCGACGCTCAATCTGCTCCTGGAGCCCTGACCCACGCCGTATTGTCTGGACATGACCGGAGACCGCATCGAACTGGCCGTACACGACCACGGTGGTGACGGCCCACCCCTGCTTCTGCTGCACGGAGCCAGGCGCACGCTCGCCGACTGGGCCGCCGTGGCTCCCCTCCTCGTCCCCCGGCACCGGGTGCTCGCCGTGGACCTGCGCGGACACGGTCTCTCACCGTCGGGGACCTGGAGTCTGCCCCGGGTACTGGACGACATCGAGGGGGTGCTCGAGCGGTACGACCTGCCCGGCGCGCTGCCCGTCGGGCACTCGGTCGGCGGGATGATCGCCGTACTGTACGCGCTGGAGCATCCGGGCGTCACACCCGGCGCGGTGAACCTGGACGGATACGGCTGGGGCCGCCCCGACCAGTACGTGGGCCTCGACCCGGCGTACGTCGGGGAGCGCCTCACCCAGGTGCGGGAGTCGGCGGCCGCGACGGTGTCCGGCGGACCGCTTCCGGCGGACGGCCTCAAGGACCTGCTCGCCGAGCAGCGCGCTCTCTCCGACCAACTGGGCATCCCCTACGAGCTGTTGGAGGCCGGTCTGCTGCGCACCGTGCGGCCCGCACCCGACGGACGGCTGGAGGTGCGCCCCGAACGCGCGCACGTGCTGGAGATGCTGGCCGCCGTCGACGCACTCGACCTCTTCGACCTCTTCGACGCCTTCGCGAGGACGCGGCGGCCACTGCTGCTCGGCCGGGCCGCGCGACCCGCACCGCCCGCCCCCGGCCTGCCCTGGTTCGACGAACTGATGACGGCGTACGGGAAGGGGCTCGCCCGGGATCTCGCCCAACTTGCCGCGCGCCGGCCCACCGTGCGGGTCGTCGGGATCGACGGTACGCACGAGATGCTCCTGGAGAGCCCCGGAGCGGTCGCCCATGCCCTTCTCGCCTTCACCTCCGACGCGCTCCCCGGGGCCCGCTCATGACCCGCCGGGCGACGAGTGGATCGTCGGCCGGCTTCCACCTCTACCGGATCTTCCCCAAGCTCGGCATCACCTCCCGCGCCCAACTCCGCGACGCGCTGCCCGAGCCGGGGGAATGACATCAGTGCGGCGCCGCCGGGGTGAACTCCGTGCCGCACGGGCCCGCACCCTCGCTCTCGGCCAGGGCGACGGGCTCGCCGCCCATCGTCAGCGTGGGGTAATGGCGGCCGATGCGATGAGTGGAGCGGCCGACGTAATGGCCGATGAAGGAGCGGCGGAAGCGGTCGGCGCTGCGGTTGGGCCCGGAGCCGTGCACCAGACTGCCGTTGAAGAACAGCACGTCGCCCGGTGCCATGTCGACGGGCACGACCGCCAGACCGGGCGGCGGCGGGACGTACTCCCGTACGAACGACAGCTCCGCGTCCGCCTCCTGAGGGCAGAACAGGTCCATGCGGTGCGTGCCCGGCACCACTTCCAGGCCGCCGTTCTCCCGGTCGATCGCGTCGCAGGCGATCCAGGCGGCCACGCACGTGCCCGGCTCGACCCGTAGATAGAAGTTGTCCTGGTGCAGCGCCTGCCCTCGTGCCCCGGGCGGCTTGAAATAGAACATGCTCTGCGCCGCCAGGACCTCCTCGCCGAGCAGGGTCTCCAGGATCTGCCGCAACCGGGGATCGAGGAGGCGACGCAGGGACAGCTCGTTGATGCGGTGCGGATGCATGACCCGTGGATGGGCGGCCAGCGGATCCGGCGGCCCTGCGGCCCCGGTGGCCCGGGGTTCGAAGTGCCCCGGGACCGGCCCGGCGGCATGCAGGGCCGCGAACTCCGCACACAACTCGTCGATCTCGGCGCCGGTGAACAGGCCGCGCGCCACCACGAACCCGTTCTCCTCGAAGTCCGGCCACCGTGGCCCGCTCATCTCCGTGACTGTCATCCGACCGTCCCTTCTCACCGGAGCCCCAGGTGCTCCACGCTAGGTCGACGAGCCTTCCGGGAGGATGCCCGTGCGTGCTGAGGAGTTGCCCGAGCCTGCTGCCCCGTCCCCGCCGCCGGGCCTGGTGACCGTCGGGCGCTTCGACCAGGGACCGGGCTACCGCGTCAACCGGCCTCGGGGCAGCGACAGCTGGCTGTTCACCTGGACGACGGGCGGACGGGGACGGCTCCGGCAGGGAGCGGCCAGGACGGCGGCCGACGCCGGAGACCTGGTGGTCCTGGGGCCCGGCGTGCCGCAGCGCTACGCCGTCGAACCCGGCGCCGGACACTGGGCGTTCTGGTGGGCGCACTGCCAGGCCCGCCCGTCCTGGACCGGGTGGCTGCGGCCCTACGCCCTCGACGACGGCCTGTACGCCGTCGGACCCACGGCCGCCCGGGAACGTATCGAAGCGGCGTTCCGCCGGATGCTCGCCGACGCCCGCTGGACGGGGGACGGGCCGCCGCCCGAGGGCGCGCAGCCCGCCCCGGGCGAGGTCGCGGTGGCGCACGGCACCGCCGCCCGGGAACTGGCCCTGTGCTCCCTGGAGGAGATCGTGCTGCTCGCCGCCGCCCGGGCGGAGCGGCGCCGCCCCGATCTCGACGCCCGCGTCCGCCACGCGGAGGCGGTGATCGCCGCGGACCCGGGCGCGCCCCACACCGTCCGCTCGCTGGCCGGGGCGGTCGCCCTCTCACCGTCGCGGTTCGCCCACCTCTTCACCGAGCAGCTCGGCCGTTCCCCGATGCGGGTGCTGCGCGAGGCCCGGCTGCTGCACGCGGCCCGGCTGCTGGAAGCCACCGAGCTCCCGGTGGAACGGGTGGCCGTGGCCTCCGGATTCACCAGCGCGTTCCACTTCAGCCGGGTCTTCCGCCAGCGGTACGGGACTCCACCGGGCGCCTACCGGAAGGGCACTGCTAGGAGTGCGGGTGATGTGGGTGATGTGGGTGATGTGGGGGATCCGGAGGATGCGGGGGAGGCGGCGGGATCGTCGTGACGGCCGGCGTGGCCTCGGGCCAGATCAGCAGCACCGGGCACGGCGCGTGGTCGACGACGAACCGCCCGGCCCGGCCCAGGCTGTGCGGTCCGAGCCGGGCCCGGTCGCCGTCCCGGGCCACCACGAGCAGATCGGCGCCCTCGGCGGCGGCGACCACCTCACGCTCCGTGCGCCCGGTGCGTTCCTGACGGGTGCAGGCGCGGCCGAGGCGCTCGGCCGCCGCGTCGAGCAGCCGCGCCGCCGACCGGGCGCCGAGGTCCTCCAGCCGGTTCCCGGGATCGCGCTCGGCGTGCCCCCGGCCGAGGAGCCCGGCGAAGGCGCCGTGCGCCAGTCCGGGCACCCCGGGTTCACTGACGTGCAGCAGCACGACCTCGGTCGCCCGCGGCGCGTGCGTGCGCACGGCGTCCACGCAGGCCGGCCAGGTCCCCTCGACGAGCCAGACGACGACCCGCATGAGCATCAGCCTCCGGCCCTCATGTGTGCGACGGCTCAGCCCCCGATGACGTGGAGCGAGAACCACAGTGCCAGTACGGCGGGAACCAGCGCCGCAGGCACGGCGATCAGACCCAGCCGGGTGAACTCCCGCAGATCGACGCCGTGGTCGTGCTCCTGCACGATACGCCGCCACAACAGGGTCGCCAGGGATCCGGCGTAGGTGAGGTTGGGGCCGATGTTGACCCCCAGCAGGACGGCGAGCACCGCGCCGGCGCCGGACGTGGCGGCCAGCGGCAACAGCACCAGGACCGCGGGCAGGTTGTTGATGAGATTGGCGAGTACGGCGGCGAGCGCCGCGATCCCGAGCAGCGCGGGCAGTCCGCTGCCGTCCGGGAGGAGATGCCCGAGGGCGTCGGAGAGTCCGTTGTCGACCACCGCCCGGACGACGATGCCCAGCGCGAGCACGAACACGAGGAAGGCCGGAGCGGCGGCCCTCACCACGGTGAGCGGAGTGGCGCGCCCGCGCAGCAGGGCCCGGGCGGCGAGCACCAGCGCCCCCGCCGCGGCGGACCAGGCGGGGTCCACGCCCAGCGCGGAGGCGACGACGAACCCCGCCAGTGTGCAGCCCACGGTGACCAGCGCGAACAGGGGCAGCTCCGGCGGCTCCCCGGTCGTCGGCTCGGGCACGGCCGCGGTCAGGTCGCCGGCGAAGAAGCGCCGGAAGACCACGTACTCGGCCCCGATGGCGACCAGCCACGGCAGCACCATCAGCGCGGCGAACCGGGTGAAGCTGAGACCGCTCGCGGTGAAGGCGAGCAGATTGGTGAGGTTGGAGACCGGAAGCAGCAGCGAGGCCGTGTTCGACAGATGGGTGCAGGCGTACACGTGTGGCTTCGGGCGGGCGCCCATCCGGGCGGCGGTGGCGAACACGACCGGGGTGAGCAGCACGATGGTGGCGTCCAGGCTGAGCACCGCGGTGATCGCCGAGGCGAGCGCGAAGACCGCGGTCAGCAGGCGCCCCGGCCGCCCCGCAGCCCAGCGGGCCATCCACGCGCCGCAGGCGTGGAAAAGCCCCTCGTCGTCGCAGAACTTGGCCAGTACCAGCACCGCCGCCAGGAAGCCGATCACCGGCCCGAGGTGACCCGCCTCCGCGCTCGCGTGGTCCCAGGAGATCGCGCCGGTGGCGATCACCAGCAGGGCGGCCGGGGCCGCGACGACCGCCTCGGGCCAGCCGAACGGGCGGACCACCGCGCAGACGAGGACGGCGACGAGCAGGACGACGGACAGGGATTCGGCGAGCGCGGTGTTCAGGGTTCGGTCCTCCGGGACACAAGTCGTGGTGCCCGACCATCACATCAGACGCCGCGCCCCGTCCCGCTCACCGCCCCTTCGGACCTGCGCCGACGTCGTCAGAACTCCCCGAGGAGCGTCAGCTCCGCCCAGATCGTCTTGCCGTCGGCCGTGTGACGGCTGCCCCAGCGCTGGGTGAGCTGGGCGACCAGCAGCAGCCCGCGCCCGCCCTCGTCGTAGGTCTTGGCCCGGCGCAGATGCGGCGCGGTGTGGCTGCTGTCGGAGACCTCGCAGATCAGGGTCTCGGCGTCGTGGATGAGCCGCAGCCGGATGGGCGGCTCGCCGTACCGGATCGCGTTGGTGACCAGCTCGCTCACCACGAGCTCGGCCGTGAACGTCGCGGCGCTCAGCCCCCAGGCGTCGAGCTGGTCGACGACCTGCTTGCGGATCGGCGCGACCAGGGCGGGGTCGGCGGGAATGTCCCAGGTCGCCACCTGGGAGGGCGCGAGCCCGTGGGTCCGGGCGAGCAGCAGCGCCACGTCGTCCTGGGCCCCGCCCACCGGAAGCAGGGTCCGCAGAATGGCGTGGCAGGCACCTTCCAGGGAGTCCGCGGACTTTGCCAGGGCGTGGCACAGCAGCTCGTGGTTGGCCTCGACGTCCCGCTCGCGGTTCTCGATCAGGCCGTCGGTGAACAGCGCGAGCACCGTGCCCTCGGGCAGGGCGAGATCCACGGACTCGAAGGGCAGTCCGCCCAGGCCCAGCGGCGGACCGGCCGGCAGGTCGATCTGCCGGGGCGCGCCGCCGGGTGGGAGCATGACGGGCGGGGGATGGCCGGCCCGGGCGAGGACGCAGCGCCGCGAGACCGGGTCGTACACCGCGTACAGGCAGGTCGCGCCGACCTCGCCGGTGGTGCCCTCGGCGCCGGCCTCCTCGGAGAGCCGTACGACGAGGTCGTCGAGGTGGGTGAGGAGCTCGTCGGGGGCGAGGTCGATGTCGGCGAGCGTACGGACGGCGGTGCGCAGCCGTCCCATGGTGGCGGAGGCCTGGATGCCGTGGCCGACGACGTCTCCGACGACCATGGCGACCCGCATCCCGGACAGCGGGATCACGTCGAACCAGTCGCCGCCCACGCCGGCCCGTGCGGCGGGCAGATAGCGGGAGGCCGCCTCCACGGCGGCCGTCCGGGGCAGTGACTGGGGGAGCAGACTGCGCTGGAGGGCGAGGGCGGTCTCGCGCTCGCGCGAGAAGCGCTGGGCGTTGTCGATGCAGACGCCGGCCCTGGCCGTCACCTCCTCGGCCAGCAGAATGTCGTCGGGGGTGAACGGATCGGGGCGCCGGAACCGGGTGAGGACGGCCACCCCGAGGGTCTGGCCCCGCGCCTTGATCGGCACCGACATGCTGGTGTGCAGGCCGTACTCGGCGATGCGGGCGCCGCGTACCTCGTCCCAGGAGAGCCACTCGGCCAGCGTGGCGTGGTCGTCGGGGGCGACGATGGTCCGGGAGGTCGTGAGGGAGGCCGCCTGCGATGAGCGGGCGGGGTAGACATCGACCTGGCCGGGTTTGACGACCGCCTCCGGGCAGCCCTGGTTCACCGACTGGTGGGCGGCGCGGCGCAGCCTGATCGGCAAGGTCGGCGGCTCCGGGTGGGGTTCGCCGCCGTGCTCCGGCGGGTCCAGCAGGTCGACGCTGACGAAGTCGCCCAGGGCGGGTACGCAGACGTCGGCCAGCTCCTGGGCCGTGCGGGTGACGTCGAGGGTGGTGCCGATGCGCACGCTGGCCTCGTTGACGAGCTGCAGCCGCTCCCGGGCGTTGTACTGCTCGGTGAAGTCGTGCGCGGCCAGGCACACTCCCCGTACCTGGCCTTCGGCGTCGGTGAGCGGGGCCATCCGGGCGAGCCAGGCGTGCGCGTGGTACTCGCCGCCGGTCTGCATGAAAGTCTCCACGTCACGACCGGTTCCGGTGACGAGGACCTCGTGCAGCTGTGATTCGAGGGCTTCGCTCTCCTCCTTGCCGCCGATCTCGGAGAACCTCAGGCCCTGGATGCGGGACTCGGGGAGGCCGATCACGTCGGCCATCGCGTCGTTCACCCCGAAGAGGCGCAGTCGGTCGTCGTAGACCGCCATCGGGCACGGGGACTGCGCCAGTACCGCCGTCGTCAGCGGGTCGTCCGGCGCGCGCGGGCCACGGGCCTCCAGCGGGGTGACCACCAGCCAGGTGGCCGGGCCGCCGTCCCGCGGAGTCCTGCGGTGGGCGAGGAGCCACACGGAGACGGTGTGTCCGTCACGGTGGCGCAGGTCGAGGTTGCCGTTCCAGCGGCTACCGGTCGGTTCGGCAGGTAGGGGCGTGTCCGCGGCCAGCAGATCGGCGGCCGGCCGGCCCTCGACCTCCTCCGGGGCATGACCCAGTAGACGGCGGGCCCCTTCGCTCCATCGGAGCAGGGTGCCGTTCCCGTCGATGACCGCCCGTGCTGTGGCAGCCTCGTCGAGCGGGTGGACCGGGCTCATCGTCGCCACTCCATTGCGGACACTCACAGTGAACAGGCGCGTCACTCGGGTTCCAGCCTAGTGCGTACGCGCGTTCCGCACTCGGCACACGGGCGGCCCCAGGGGTACATCGGTGCGACGGATTCCGGCCGATGTGATGCGCGGGGCGGAAGTGGGTGCCGCACCCTTGACGGGGCTGTGTGTCACCCCGTCAGAATCTGTTTGTTCACGATCAGTTGTGATGACTTGTGGGCCCTTGATGAGGGAGAGCCGCCATGACGGTCACTCGAAGATCGGTATTGATCGCAGGAACCGCCGTACCCTCGGCCGGATCGCTCCTGGGCGCTGCCGACGCCTGGGCGGACTCGCCGGAGCGCGCCGCGGGCCGCCGCTTGGTCGAGCTGCGCGACGGCTGGCGCTTCGCGCTGGTCAACCCGGGTGGGATCACCGACCCCACCGGCGCGTACGAGGGCGCAGCGCAGCCCGGCTACGACGACTCGGCGTGGCGGGAAGTCTCCGTTCCGCACGACTGGAGCATCGAACAGACCCCCACAACAGAGCACGGCACCACCAGTGGCACCGGCTTCTTCCCGGGCGGCCTCGGCTGGTACCGCACCACCTTCACGCTGCCGGCCGCCCTCGCCGGCCGGCGGATCTCCGTGGAGTTCGACGGCGTCTACATGGACTCGCACGTCTACTGCAACGGTGAGGAGGCCGGCCGCCACCCCTACGGCTACACGGGGTTCGCCTTCGACCTCACCGATCTGCTGCACACGGACGGCACCACCGAGAACGTCATCGCGGTGCAGGTGCGAAACCAACTGCCCAGCAGCCGGTGGTACTCGGGCAGTGGCATCTACCGCGAGGCCCGGCTCGTGGTCACCGAACCGGTGCACGTCCAGCGCTGGGGCACGTATGTCACCACGCCGGACATCACGGCGGAGCGGGCGGTCGTACGGGTGCGGACGACCGTCGTCAACGAGTCCGGTGCCGCCGCCGAGGTCCAGGTGATCTCGCGGATCGTCGACCCCGACGGCCGTACGGCGGCCCGTACGTCCACCACGGTCCCGGTTGCCGACCGCGCGGACGAGACCCATGAACTCACCGTCGTCGAGCCCCGGTTGTGGGACTTCGCGACTCCGGACCACCGCTACACACTGGAGACCGAACTGCGGGTCGGCGGCGCGAGGGTCGACACCTGCCGCACTCCCTTCGGTATCCGCACGTTCCGCTTCGACCCCGACGAGGGCTTCCACCTCAACGGCGTCCACGCCAAGATCAAGGGCGTCGACCTGCACCACGACCAGGGCGCGCTGGGTGCCGCGATCAGCGTCGACGCCGTGCGCCGGCAGATGACCATCATGAAGTCGATGGGCGTCAACGCCTTCCGCACCTCGCACAACCCGCCCTCCCCGCAGATGATCCAGGTCTGCGAGGAACTGGGCATCGTGATGATGGTGGAGGCGTTCGACTGCTGGCGGACCGGCAAGACGAGGTACGACTACGGCCGGTTCTTCGACGAGTGGTGCGAGAAGGACGCCACCGAGATGGTTCTCGCGGCCCGCAACTCGCCCGCCGTGGTCCTGTGGTCCATCGGCAACGAGATCCCCGACTCCACCTCCACCCCGGGCCTCGCGATGGCGGACCGGATCATCGCCGCGATCAAGGCGGCGGACGACACCAGGCCGCTGGTCATCGGGTCGGACAAATACCGCCGCGTGCCCACGAAGGGCTCCGCGGCCGACCTCATGCTCGCCAAGCTGGACGGGCTCGGCCTCAACTACAACACCGCCACGTCGGTGGACGCCCTGCATGCCGCCTATCCGCACCTCTTCCTCTTCGAGTCGGAGTCGTCGTCCGAGACCTCGACCCGCTCCACCTATCAGGAGCCGGAGCACCTCAACACCGGCGAGAACCACACCCCGGGCCGGCGCGCGGTCTCCTCGTACGACAACAACCTGGCGTCCTGGACGATGAGCGGCGAGTACGGGCACAAGAAGGACCGGGACCGCAAGTGGTTCGCGGGGGAGTTCCTGTGGTCGGGCATCGACTACATCGGGGAGCCCACGCCGTACGACGTGTTCCCGGTGAAGGCGTCCTTCTTCGGCGCGGTCGACACCGCGGGCTTCCCCAAGGACATGTACCACCTGTTCAGGAGCCAGTGGGTGAGCGAGCCCATGGTCCATCTGGTACCCATGACCTGGAACCACGAGGCCGGCGACACGGTCGAGGTCTGGGCGTACGCGAACGTCGACACCGTGGAGCTCCTCCTCAACGGGAAGTCCCTCGGCACAAGGAAGTTCGACACCAAGACGACCACCGACGGCCGTACCTACCTGGAGACCACCGAGGCGACCGGCGACGACAAGACCTTCACCTCGGGCCCCTACCCGGGCAGCTACACGAGCCCGAACGGCAGCGCGGGCAAGCTCCACCTCACCTGGGAAGTGCCCTACGAGCCGGGTGAGTTGAAGGCGGTGGCGCGCCGTGCCGGCCGTACGGTCGCCACGGACGTCCTGCGCACCGCCGGGGCGCCGCACGCGATACGGCTCGCGCCCGACCGCAAGTCGCTCGCGGCCGACGGCCGTTCCCTGGTCTTCGTGACGGCCGAGGTCGTCGACGCCCGTGGTGTGGTCGTGCCCGACGCGGAACACCTGATCGCCTTCGACGTCGCCGGCGGCTCGCTCGCCGGGCTCGACAACGGCCGGGAGGAGAGCGCCGAGCGCTATCAGGCGAGTACCCGGACGGCCTTCCACGGCAAGGCACTCGCGATCGTACGATCCGGCACGCGGCCGGGCTCGCTGAAGGTGACGGCCCGCTGCGAGGGACTGCGGGGTGCCGCCCTCACCGTCCGCACCACCTCGGCACGCTCGAAGGCGGCCACCCCGCCCGCCGACTTCCGGCCGGACCCGGGTCCCGGCGCCCCGAACGACCCGCTCGCGGACGCCAGTTACTCCGGCCGCCCGGACACCCTGCCCGCCGCCATGCTCGACGGCGACGCGGCGACGGGGTGGTCCAACGCCTTCTACAAGTCGGCGACGGCCCTGCTGCCCGCCTTCAGCGGGGCCCGCCCCGAGGACTGGGTCTCCGTCGCCTGGGCCCGTCCCCGCGCGGTCGACCGCGTCGAGGTTTCCTTCACCGTCGACGCGACGCACACACTGCCCGCTTCGGTCGAGGTCGCGCTGTGGGACGGCAAGCGGTACGTGCCGGTGAGGGGAACGGCCGTCGACTGGGCCACCGCGTCCGACGCGCCGACCGTGATCACCTTCGACGGGGTACGCGGCTCACGGCTGCGGCTCCTCATGGCGAGCGGACACCCGGGCGCCGCCGAGGGCGGGCTGCGGATCAGCCGTCTGGAGGTCCCGGTGGTCTGACGGGTCCCGGTGTTCGTGCTCGGTCAGCGTGTGGAGTTCGGCCGGGCCGAGCGGGCGGTGCACCTCGACGTACTCGCCGTGCGGCAGGCGTTTGACGACGCCGGTCGCACGGCCGTGCGCCACCAGTTCCCGGTCCCGTTGCTGCAGCCCCAGGCAGATACGGCGGGTGGCCACGAAGACGACGGCCGGGACCACGAACAGGGAGATCCGCACCGCCCAGGTGACGGTGTTGATCGACAGATGGAAGCGCGTCGCCACGATGTCGTTGCCGCCGCCCGCGAGCAGGATCAGATAAAGGCTGATCCACGCCGCTCCGATCGACGTACGGATCGGCCGGTTGCGCGGGCGGTCGAGGAGATGGTGCTCACGCCGGTCTCCCGTGACCCACGACTCGATGAACGGGTACACGCCGATGGCGACCAGCAGCAGCGGGAAGACGACGATCGGGATCAGCACACCGAGTACGAGGGTGTGCCCGGCCACGCTGATCTCCCAGCCCGGCATGACGCGCACCAGGCCCTCGGCGAAGCCCAGGTACCAGTCCGGCTGGGCGCCCGTCGACACCTGGTCGGCGCGGTAAGGGCCGTACGACCAGACCGGGTTGATGGTCGCGACCGCCGAGATCAGCGCGAGGACACCGAACACCAGGAAGAAGAAGCCGCCCACCTTCGCCAGGTAGACCGGCAGGAACGGAGTGCCCACGACGTTGCGTTCGCTCTTCCCCGGGCCCGCGAACTGGGTGTGCTTGTGGTACACGACGAGGATCAGATGCACGACGACGAGCGCCGCCATGATCCCCGGAATCAGCAGGACGTGCAGCGAGTAGAAGCGGGCCACGATGTCGTGGCCGGGAAACTCCCCGCCGAACAGGAAGAACGACAGATACGTGCCGGCCACCGGCACCGACAGGACCGCCCCGTCCACGAACCTGAGCCCCGTCCCGGACAGCAGGTCGTCCGGCAGCGAGTAGCCGAAGAGGCCCTCGAAGAGACCGAGGAGCAGCAGCGTCCAGCCGAACACCCAGTTCACCTCGCGGGGCCTGCGGAACGAGCCCGTGAAGAAGTGCCGCATCATGTGTGTCAGCATCGCGGCGAGAAAGACCAGCGCGGCCCAGTGGTGCAGCTGGCGGACCAGCAGTCCGCCGCGCACGTCGAAGCTGATGTGCAGCGTCGAGGCGTACGCCTCCGACATCCGGATGCCGTTCAGGGGGACGTAACCGCCGTGGTATGTCACCTCGTTCATGGAGGGGTGGAAGAACAGGGTCAGGTACACCCCGGTGAGGATCAGCACGACGAAGCTGTAGAGGCAGATCTCGCCGAGGAGGAAGGACCAGTGGTCCGGGAAGACCTTGCGCAGATAGCGCCTGCCGAGGGCGTACACACCGAGCCGGCCGTCGAACCAGTCGGCGACACGTTCGCCGGAGGACGCGCTCGCGGGCCGGTGGGCCGTGTCGGTCATGCGCGCTCCCCCTCCGCGACCCCTGCCCCGATCTCCTCGACCCCGATCTCCTCGCCCCCGGCCTTGTCGGCCCCGGTCTCCTGGTCCTCCTCGTCGCGCCGCACATGCGCGAGCTTCTCGGGATTGGTGACGATGTAGACGCCTGACACCCGCTCGCCGTCCGCGGTGAGGTCCATGACCATGACCGCGTACGGCGACTCGCCCGCGAAGAGCACGGCGGAGTCGTCGCCGTTGACGCGCTGGTAGCGGAGGTCGAAGCCGATACCGCGCCGGGTGGCGTAACCGGCGAACAGCCGCGCCGCCTTGTCCCGGCCGTGCACCGGACGCAGCCCGCCCGCGGCCTTCCCGCCGCCGTCGGTCCACACCGTGACGTCCGGTGCCAGGATCTCCATCAGCGCCGCGATGTCCCCGCCGAGCGCGGCCTCGACGAAGCGCTCGGTCGCCTGCCGGCGGACCCGCGGATGGGCCTGGTAGCGCGGCCGACGGGCGTGCACGTGCTCCCGCGCGCGGTGGGCGAGCTGGCGTACCGCCGCGGGGCTGCGGTCGATGACCTCCGCGATCTCGGTGTGCGCGTAGCCGAACACCTCGTTGAGGACGAAGACCGCGCGCTCCAGTGGGGTGAGGGACTCGAGGACCACGAGCATCGCCAGCGACACCGACTCCGAGCGCAGGGCCCGGTCGTCGGCCGAGTCCTCGGGGGCGGGCTCGTCGAGCAGCGGTTCCGGCAGCCAGGGGCCCACATACGTCTCGCGACGGCGGGTGATCGCGGCGCGCCGCGCGAGCGCGTGGTTCACGGCGATGCGTACGAGATAGGCGCGCGGGTTGGTGATGCCCTCCAGCGGGCTGCGGTGCGCGCGGCCCGTCCAGGACAGCCAGGTCTCCTGGAGCACGTCGTCGGTGTCGGCGACGCTGCCCAGGATGTTGTAGACGATCGCGAAGAGCAGCTCGCGGTGGTCGACGAACACCTGCGTCGCGCCGTCGTCCGTCCCGGGCGCGGGGCTTTCGGACATGACTTGCCTCCCTTGGTGCGCTCACTACTGCGAGGGGAGAAGCGGGCCCGAATGTGACGTCCCGAGGGTGAAAAGTGACGTACGTCTCACGGGGCCTGCCGGGCGTCACACCGGTCGAGGCCCACGCCCTCTTGAACGCGAGTCCGATGCCTCGACACAAGGAGACAGACACCGTGTTCAAGAAGTGGCACGACAAGTGGCACGGCAACCCATGGGCGATCCTCATCACGCTCTCCCTGGGCTTCTTCATGACCCTGCTCGACCTCACGATCGTGAACATCGCGATCCCCGACATGGGCCGGGACCTCGACGCCTCCCTCGACGAGATCCTGTGGGTCGTCAACGCCTACACCCTCGCTCTGGCCGTCCTGATGATCACCGCGGGCCGCCTCGGCGACCTGCGCGGCAAACGCAACCTGTTCCTCGCGGGCGTCGCCCTCTTCACCCTCGCGAGCCTCGCCTGCGGCCTCGCTCAGAACCCGGCGCAGCTGATCGCGTTCCGCGCGGTCCAGGGCCTGGGGGCGGCGCTGCTCATGCCGCAGACCCTGTCGATCATCGCGGAGGTGTTCCCGGCCGACCGGCGGGGCGCCGCGATGGGCGTCTGGGGCGTGGTAGCGGGCGTCTCCGGCGCCCTCGGCCCGATCATCGGCGGCGCGCTGATCACCCACCTCGACTGGCGGTGGATCTTCTTCGTGAACCTGCCGCTCGGGGTCGTGGTGCTGGGCCTCGCCGCGGCGATCATCCCCGGTTCACGGCGCACCGTACGCCACCGCTTCGACACGCTGGGCGTGCTGCTCGCCTCAGGAGCCCTGTTCTGCCTGGCCTTCGGTCTGACGGAGGGGCAGCGCTACGACTGGAACGCCTGGATCTGGTCGCTGTTCGGCGCCGCGGCACTCCTCTTCGCCGCCTTCCTCGGTCATGAGCGCGGCCAGCAGGGCGACGAGCCACTCGTCCCCTTCTCACTCTTCAAGGACCACAACTTCACCCTCATCAACTTCGTGGGCGTCACCGTGTCCTTCGGCGTGGTCGGGATGGTCCTGCCGCTGACGATCTACCTGCAGTCCGTACTCGGCTACAGCGCGCTCAAGTCCGGGCTCGTGCTGCTGCCCCTCGCGCTCGGCTCGTTCGTGACGGCCGGCCCCGCCGGAGTCCTCGCGGACAAGATCGGCGGCAAGTTTCTCCTGATGACCGGGCTGCTCGCCTGGACGGCGGCCCTGGTGTGGATCGTGGCCGCGGCCGACGTCGGGTCGAGCTGGACGGCGGTCGCCTTCCCGCTCTTCCTCGCGGGTCTGGGTGCGGGCTGCACCTTCGCACCGATGGCCACGGAGGTCATGCGCAACGTACCGGCGAAGCTTTCCGGAGCGGCGTCCGGCGTCAACAACGCGCTGCGGCAGGTCGGTTCGGTGCTCGCGGGCGCCGTCGTCGGCGCCGTGCTCCAGGCCCAGCTCGCCTCCTCGCTCACCGACCAGGCCCGACAGCGCGCCGGACAGTTGCCCGCCGCGTACCGCGACGGCTTCGTCGGTGGCTTCTCCCAGGCGGGGACCGATGTGAACGCGCGGCAGGCGGCGCGGCTGCCGGAGGGCGTACCGCACGACATCGCCGACCGCATGCGCGCGCTGGGCGCCCAGGTCTTCGGCCACGGCTTCGTGCACGCCATGGGTCCCGCCGTCCTGGTCCCGGCCGCCGTCCTGCTGACCGGCGCGCTCGCCTGTCTCGCCGTACGCCGTCACCGCGGCCCGTCGGCCAACCCGCACGCCCTGCCCGTCTACGAACCCGAACTGGAGGAAGCGACCTCATGACCACCGAAGCCGCGGCCGGCACCGTCGACCTCACCATCATGTACGCAGCCCACGACGCCTTCCGCCGCGACCTGGAACGCCTCGGCGACGCGGCGGCAGACGGCACCGCCTTCACCCCCCAGGTCCGCGCGGGCTGGGACAACTTCAGGCATCAGCTGCACATCCACCACACCGCCGAGGACAGCGATCTGTGGCCGCGCGTGGAGCGCAAGGTCGCGGGCCGGCCCCGGGACGTCGCCCTCCTCGCCGAGATGGAGGCGGAGCACGCCCTCCTCGACCCCCAGCTCACCGCCGTCGACGCGGCCCTGAAGGACCGGTCGGCCGAACTCCCCCTGCTGGTCCGCTCGTTGGCGTCAGACCTCGTCGAGCACCTCGCCCATGAGGAGGAGAGCGCCCTGCCACTCATCCGGGAGGTGCTGACGCCCGCGGACTGGGGCGCGTTCACCGGTCGCATCCGAAAGACGCAGGGCGTTCGGGGGGCCGCGCTCTTCGTGCCGTGGATCGTCGACGGAGCGCCGCCCGCCGATCGCGCCCGGTTCCTCGGCGCGCTGCCCCCGCCCGTACGGGTCCTCAACAAGCTGTTCTGGGAGGCGGGTTACCGCAGGCGCGGGCTGTGGGGGGCCTGAGAGCCCGGAAGCGCGAGCCCTCACGGTGCGCGCGAGCCCTCACGGTGCGGCCCGCGGGCCGGCTCGGGCAGCCTGCGGAGCCAGCCCGCGAGCAGCCTCGCCGAACCGGCTCGCGGTACCGCTGCGCATACCTCTTGAGCAGGTGATATTTACGAGTAAGTACCCTCGCGGTACCGTGGCGGCATGCCAGCCTTGAATGTGGAGTTCAGTGACCGCGAACTCGAGGACCTCCGGCAGATCGCCAAAGAGCGCGGTACGTCGATGAAGGCCCTGGTGCGCGAGGCCGCCGCGGCCGACATCGTGCGGCACCGGGCACTGAAGGAGGGCGCGGAGGTGTTCCGCCGCTTCTTCACGGCGCACGCCGACGAGTTCGCGGCCGCCTTCCCCGAGGACGAACCTCCCAGGAGGGGCGAGGGACGGGCCGCCTGAGCGATGGCTCCCGTCATCCATATCGACGTGCCGTGGCTGTTGCAGCGCCACGAAGAGGTGCTGCCCGACCAGCCCACGGTCAACGACTTCTCGGCCCTGGTCGCCGCCGTGGCCCGGCACCGCGTCGACCCGCCCCGCCTCGGGGTCGACTCCGACCCGGCCTGGCGCGCCGCCGCTCTCCTGCACACCCTGGCCCTGCTGAAGCCGCTACCGGCCGCCAACGCCCGTTTCGCCTGTTCGGCGGCGGTGGCGTACATGTTCGTCAGCGGTGTGGGGATCGACCCGCCCTACGGGGCGCTCGTCGATCTCGCCCGTGACCTGATCTCCGGCAAGGCCGACGTCTACGGCGCGGCCGACCGGCTGCGCTCCTGGCAGATCTGAGACCGGCCGCGTGGCCTCTTGTCGCTCCCCGAGGCCGCCGGCCGAGGGCGGGAGGATCGGGGCCGGCGGCCGGTTTCGCGCGGGAGAGCCGCCGTCCTGCGCGGGGCCTCCGAGAAGGGCCGGGTTCCAGTGGACTACGGAGCTCCGTGCGCCGGGAGCGTGCGACGGGCTCCGGAGCGAGCGCGCGGTTCACACGGGGCGTGTGAGCGCACATGGCGTATGAACGTGGTGCCTGGCGAGGCGCGTGAACGTGGTGCGGGTAATTTCGAAAGCCGGTGCGAGTGACGTGAGTTGGCGCAGTTACTGACTATCTTTCAATATGCGGATGTTGCTCAAGTGCCTTGTTGGTCATGAGCGTGTTGTGCGAGGGTGAACTTACCGCGCGGGTCAATGGCCGGGTATGAAATCGGTGTTCATTATTCCGGGCCGGCGGCCATTTTCCCGGCGCTCCGTCAAAAAGGTGTGCACCAGGCAGGGGCTCCCTTTTCGGCGACCAAGGAAATTCTGTGCACCACCTTGCACCGTGGAAGGAACCCGCTCTGTGCCCACCCCCCACCCCCCTCGCCCGTCCTATCCTCCCGGCGGTGCTTCCGGGGAATCCGACGAAAGCCTCGCCGCGCGGCTGAGAGGCCGGACGGAGGGCGAGGCCACGCAGTCCGTCGCCCTGCTGATGGCGCGGCACTGGCAGCCGACCTACGACTATGCGGCCATCTGCCTCGCCTCTTCCTCGAATGTCGCGTCGATGGTCGCCGCGACCTCCTTCCACTACGCGCTCGACTGCCTGATACGCGGCGAGTCCGGAGCGGCCCTGCGCCCCCGACTCCTCGTGACCGTGCGGGACACCGTCAACGAGTGGGCCGGTGAGGGCCGGATATCCGGTGTTCTGCCGGATTTGAGGAAACCCGCCGGGGGGCGGGGTATGCGGGCGGCGCAGTCCATGACCGCCGAAAATCGGCAGCTCGCCGAGCGCTCTTTCCATGCTTTGCCGCCCCTCGCCCAGTGCCTGCTGTGGCACACCGAGGTCGAGGCCGAGGACATTTCCGTACCGGCCGGTCTGTCGGGCCTGGACCTCGCCACCGCGTCGGCCGCTCTGGAGCAGGCCCGTGAGCAATTCCGCCACGGATGTGTGCGCGCCCACCGGGAACTCGCGCCGAGCAAGGAATGCGGCTTCTACAACCGGCTGCTGGACGTCCCGATTCGTCGTGGCGGCGCCTTGCTGCCGGATGTCCGACAGCATCTGGGGGAGTGCCGCCACTGCCGGCACGCGGCCGAGCAACTCGGCTATTTCGAGGGCGGCTTGGGGATTCTGCTCGCCGAAGCGGTGCTCGGTTGGGGCGCGCGACGCTACCTCGACGCACGCCCGGGGCGCGTACGGCAAGCGATGCGCCCCGAGGAGGAGTCCGCGTTCGGTGGCGGACGGGCGGGGGCCGGCGGACGCGCGGGTAGCGGCGGGCGTCGCGGGGCCGGTGAGCGTCCCGGCTCCGGTGGGCGTCCCGGGACCGGTGAGCGTCCTGGGAGTACCGGCCGGCATCGGCTGCTGGCGCAGATTCCCGCCCCCGGGCGGCTGGCCCAGATCGCGCAGAAGCACTCGAAGGTCCTGCTCACGGGGGCGGGCACGGCCTCGGCGGTGCTGCTCGTGACCGTGCTGACCATCAGCCTGTGGTCCCACGGCGACGGTGGCGCCGATCCTGCCGCCTCCACCGGGGTCGGCAGCAGCCACACCGTCTCGCCCAGCCCGGTCGCCCCGGGCCCCTCCGCCGGCTCCTCGCCCCCGACCTCGGCCGGACTGCCCACCAGCACCGAGCAGACCCGGCTGCGCAACCTCGCCGCCGACCTCTGCCTCGACATCCGGGGCGGCAAGGCCGAGGTCGGTGCCGAGGCCGAGCTGGCCGTCTGCTCGTCCGCCTGGACCCAGCAGTGGTCGTACGAGAACGACGGCCTGCTGCGCAGCGTCGCCGACCCCGCGCTGTGCCTCGACTCGCACGCCGACGACGGTGTCGTCGCCCTGGACCGCTGCGTCCCGAAGAGCGCCGCGCGGGGCGGCGACGTGCGCTACGACCTCACGGTGCGGGGCGAGTTGCTGTCCCGCTCGCGCGAGGGACTCGCGGTCACGCCCGGTTCCACCGATCCGAACGCCGACATCGTGGTCAAGGACCGGGACGGCTCCGACGCGCAGCGGTGGCGGACCGACTCCGCCTCGGCCGACCCCGGGTCGCTGTCGATCGCGGGGACGGCGAGCGCCTCGACCCGGCCGGTCAGCAAGCAGCCGTCCCCGCGGGACACGGCCGACGAGCCGAGCGCGTCGCCCAGCGAGCCGCCGACGGAGGGCCAGGCCGACCCGTCGACGACCCCCTCGGAGTCCTCCGCCGAGCCCCGTTCCGTGACCGTCGGCGACCGCACGAGCCCCCAGCCGGCGCAGCCGCTGACCACGCAACTCGCCTCCCTGGTGGCGGGGTTGGGGCTGTAGCGAGCGCGCCAAGCCCCGTCTGCGGCATGATCCGCCGGACAGGGCCTAGTAGTGCTTCGTTACGTTGAGTGATCTCGGCTGATCGTGGGCAGCTTCCCGGAGTGAGGTTGGGGGAAGTGGACCGGCTCCGGGGCGAGTTGGCGGAGTTCGTTGCCGATGTGTTCGGGTCGTTTCCGCGGCGGGATCAGCAGCGGTGGGGCGAGTGCTATCTGCGGGGCCTGATGCTCGACGGCCGGCGCAAGTCGATCCAGCCGATGGCCGAGCGTCTGCCGGACGGGAACATGCAGGCCCTGCAGCAGTTCGTGAACCAGTCGCCGTGGGATCCGCTGCCGGTCAGACAGCGGATCGCCGAGCGGCTGTCCGGAGTTGTCAGGCCCGAGGTGTGGGTGATCGACGACGTGTCGTTCCCCAAGTGCGGCAAGGCGTCGGCCGGGGTGGCCCGCCAGTACTGCGGAGCGGTCGGCAAACGGGCGAACTGCCAGGTCGCGGTCAGTGTCCATGCCGCCACCGACACCGCCTCGTGCCCGTTGGAGTGGCAGTTGTACCTGCCGCGTGAGTGGACGGACGAGCCCGACCGATGCCGCAGGGCGGGAGTCCCCGACGACGTGGTGCACCGGGAGAAGTGGCGTCTCGCGCTCGGCCTCCTGGACACACTCGCCGACTGGCAGTTGAAGGCGCCAGTCGTGGTCGCTGATGCCGGCTACGGCGTCAGCACCCCGTTCCGGCTCGGTCTCGAGGAGCGAGGGCTGTCCTATGTCCTGGCCCTGAACGG